>NZ_LSNA01000012.1:0-26173 GCF_001741975.1 Oceanobacillus sp. E9 | reverse complement strand
TCCTCCTTTAAGATCAATAATGTAAAACTCCACATCATCAGGATTAGAATAAATCAAATGAGATAAAATCAATTTTAACAATACAGTTTTACCATGTCTGGTCATCCCTGCTATAGTCATGTGCGGTATCTTATCAAAATCATGCATTACTGGACCATCTAATGATTGACCAATAGGTAAAGTCCAGCCATCCGATTGGATCCAATTGTAAGCAATATTGGTGGGTATTTGATATTTATATACCTTGATGTGTAGTTTAGTCTTAGCAAATGTGATTTTAACTGGCTTATTTAATACCTTTTCAAGCACCTGTAATTTGTCATCGTCTACTAATCCATAAGGTACGTGGTAGCTGTATAAAGTGTAGTCATCAGTACGATGTGTTTTAAAATGCTTCGGTTCATAATCTTTTGTTTTATAGTTTAAATTTCGGAATGTATGCTTAATTTTATCTTTGTCTGATTTATTCCATTTTGTAGCTGCATAAAGAGTAAAAGCAGACAAGCACCCACCTATAAGTAATTCCATATTCGCACCCCTATTCGTACGTATATACGCTTTGGTGTTCGTAGTGTTACCTATTCGTGCGTATATTCGTTTGTTGATGCACCAGTATTTGAAGTAACCTAAATAAACATCTATATACTGTGCATAGTAAAGTCTATGTTATAAAATCCGAAAAGTTTCCGATTTTTTTATGTAAGTTATCAATTAAAGGGATTTACTATACTTGTATCGAATTAATTAATTGGTGATAATAATGAAATTAAAAGTAGATGAATTAATTAAAAAATCGGGATATAAAAAGCAGTATGTAGCTGAGAAAATGGGAGTCAATAAAGATACTATTACTAATTGGTCAAAAAACAAAAGCATGATACGATTAGATCAAGCAGTTAAATTATCTAAAATATTAAACTGCAAATTAGAAGATTTGTTTGAGGATGATAATAATGAATGAGCTTGTACTAAAATATATCTGCATGCCATTAGCAATTAACACTTTAAAACATAATGAAAAATTATACGATCAAGAAAAATTTAAAATCGCACCACTTTATTTAAATCTACATGAATCACTTATTAATGCCATTGAAAAAGATTTCTATAAGTTAAAACGTGAAATTATTCAAGATCATCAATTAATCATCAGAAAACAATCCACAGGTAAATATGTGGTTAATGGTGAAATTGTGGAGTTTACTTCTGAAGAATTAAGAGAAGGAACAAAGAAAGTTATTCAGTCTTATATGTATGGTGAAAATATGATTGAGATTGAACATAAGGACATACCTTTAGAAACGAAGTATACACCACCGGATGTGAATAGCGAAGATAATAGATAAAAATAACCCCACCATAGGCAGGGTTCAACTCCTTTAGGACTTTTTCAAGTCTTGGGTATATTTTACTACTATTCTGATAATAAGTAAAGGTGTTATTATAAAACTATATAGGAAAGAGGTGAACAATAATGAATGATCCAAAACCACCAATGTGTAGAATGTAAGCCCCCACTAGGAGGGCTTTTTGTTTTAAAATGAACCTGTATTTAATCTACTTTGCAATTCTTCAACTACCTCAGACGGACGACTTAATACTTTGTCGTGAGTTGTACCAAGATATATTTGTAAAGCACCGATTGTGTTAGGTCCTAATAATCCATCTTGTCTAGAACCTACTTTTCCTTGCAGTGCCTTTACAACCATACTTCCCTTTTTACCATTTCCGAAATCAATCGTAGTACCATAGAAAGCATTGGTAATGCTATTGCTTAACTGGTCGCTTATGATACCGTCTTGCGTAGTTCCTAGTGCTTTTTGTAATGCGGTAGTAGTAGAGTTACCCCACTTACCATCAACCGTAAGATTAGCCTTATTTGAGCTTGTCTTACTTGGTTTAGTCTGTGGTTTAGGTGCAGGACTCACACTTTTAACATTCAATCTAGATCGTACTGTATTCATATTAATACCTGGGCAACTAGTATTTGTTCCGCTAAATTCATTATGCCCTTGTACATCCGATACTCTCAATCTGAATAATGCTATTGCAGCCCTAGCACGTTCCTCAAATGCTTTTTCCTGTGCATCAGTGAAACTGCCATTACCCACAAGGCATATATGATACGTGTTTTGATTGTGTCCATAAACACCATTTGTAACAGTATCCCAATCATAGCAAAGTTGTACAGTACCATCACGTAAGATTATTTCATGATAACCGCCTGTATTCCATTTCTGTGACCAATAATTAGCAAACGAATTATAATTACCTTGTTCTGTTGCTGAGTGATGCCTTGCTATTTTTGTTACTTTAGTTCGCTTATCTTTACCGCCCATTGTTTTACCACGTAAATCAACTACTTTAGCCATTAAAACCACTCCTTACTTTTTTAAACATTAAAAAAACACCTTCTACGGTGCTTACAAATATTTGCTATCATCTTTTGGTTCGGTGTAATTTAAAGCTTGCTTACTGTCACCTATTCCTTTAGTGGTAAAATCTGTAATAACCCCTCCTGTAACTAACACAAGCAGGATTGCATCTACATATCTTTCATACGTTCCCATGTCTAGGAATCCTAAGTCAGTTATTAATAATCCAACAAGAGCAAATATCGCTACCCAGAAACTTTTCTTTTTAAATCGTACTTTCCAGTTAATGTTTTTCATGATAACCTCTCCTTTAATTAATGAATTGAACTATCGCGTAAATAACAGCAGCTAATAAACCGCCTGCACCTGTTATATTTAAAATCAACTTCCAAAAATTACTCAATTTTAATTTGTTAGTTGACAAGTGATGATCTATTAAAGTGTTCAGTAATTTCTTCTGTTCATCACTTGTTTTTTCCACAGTAGACTTAACATCCTTCATTTCGTGAGACATGGCGGAGAATGTATTTTCTAAGGTTGTGATTCTCCTCTCATGGTCTTGCCAAATAGGCATGTTGTCCAACTCCTCTTGATTTGACATGCTCGACCCCCTAACGTCTCTAGTGATTAACGTATAATGTTATAACCCGATTTTCCCTATAGTCGGGTGGGGAGTAGCCTGCAACTACTCCCTGTTTTTCTCCATAAAAATAACGCTTATTCAGCGTTTTTCAAGTGCTTCTATTCTTTTTAGCAAAGCGTTATAATCATCTCTTAATTGTTTATTTTCTTTTTCTAGTTTTTCTGTTTTTTCAATTTGTTCTTTTATGGCAAGTGAATTTATGCTAGAGTGAGCGTAACTACTAATTCCTTTTTTATCTTCTCCTAATATTTCTTCCGGTATGTTGTACCCATCGCCTATAATAAAGCCGTATCGCTTCTTATTTGACCCTTTTTCAATGTCTTTCTTAAGCATATACTCCATAATATCGGCATGACGTAACAAATCAGATGCATTAAAGTCTACTGGTTTTATATTGTCCTTTAACTCAATTAATGAGTTGTTTCGGTAATCATCAGCAGATACGTATCCATCAACCATTAGGTTTCCATACATTTCAAAACGACCGTTATATAATGGTGATAGTTTATAATATAGTTTTAATCGATCGTCGTTATGATCAGCCCATAACATAGATGTACCAGCCATACCGCTTTTATTGTTATATATGGTTGTTCCTGTGTGGTCTGCGCGGAATACTGATTGTCCATCTACATACAGTCTAGTTTGACCTGGCAAGGCTTCAAACGAAAATTCTCTGCCAATGTAGAGTCTTGTTTCTATTCCGTTTTGTGCATGTAATACAGGTCGGGCAGTTTCTCCTACAGAACCAAAACCAATATTCAAAAAATCTCTTGCAGAATTGAGTGATATTCCTTTCTTGCTTTTATCTCCAGTCAATTGAGAATCCCTTAATGTACCTGCTTCAACTCCTCCGTCAGCAGAAAACATGGTAAGACCTTTGTCGTCTACGCGCATAACTCTAGTATTATTCAGATATGTTTGCAAAACCCCATTTACAAGCTCAATTTTACCCCCTTCACCATCATCCTGTACGATGTTAACACCTTGCATAAGTCCAGCCATTATAGTCTCGGCAACGACCCCCTCTGCTGTTATCGCGCTTCTAATGGTTTGCATATTATCGGTACTTACCGCCAAACCAGCTGAATTAAATACAACTACTTTGTTTGGATCGTCTTTCTCAACTGCCCATATCCCACCTTCATTTGGGAATTGTAACTCTGTTCTAGCGTTTTTAATCGACTCCGCGGCTATTCGCATTGCTTCTGACAATACATCGTTTCTTACAACGCCATCTTCATTAACAATTTTACCTAATTGTTTTTGCGTGTTATCGAAAACAACGTCTGCAAAGCTTTTTTTATGATTAGCAAGTGTAACCGTTGTTTTTATTGGCTTTAAATCAGCGTCAAATACTTCATTAATATCCAATATCCTTGCTTCTATTAATAAGTCATCCATTGGCTCGTAAATAACAAAAACACGATCCCCCTCGTTAGGAACCGTGTATGGATAGCCTGCTGCTCTTAAATCTGCAAAATCAATTGTTGTTGAAAACAGTGGCGTATCTTCTAACCTTGATTTCATTTCTTCGAGTAGTGATTCCTTTGATGTAAACCTTTCATCAATTACACTAGGTGCATCCAATTCACCGAATATGTCAGCGTTAGGGCTTCGGTAATAAGCTGTTATTCCGTCTGCACCTTCACCACGTATAACCGTCGCTAAATTGGTTGTTTCGCATGATTCTTCAATGCTATTGATATTATGACCATATCGGAATTGGAAGTCTGTATCATTGCCTACACGCTTTCTAAAACGCACTTGATTTCCTACAATTTCCATTTCAGCTTGAAATCGATCAAGTCCTTTTTCTAGCAATGATAGCCTATTATCATTACCCAAGTTCTCAAAGCTTAGAGCAGGGAAACTATCTATCACTGCAAATGTATAACCTGTGTTTTCAAAAACAAGATTCATATAGTTAAAGAATGTAATAGAGCCATTATGGACTTTATTCTGCTGTTTATTAATTAAATCTACATAGAATTTATGAACTGCATCTATACGCTTTATATATTTGTTTCCTATTGACTTTGCGGAATACTTTTTAATTATATATTCATCGTTACCATGTGTAATGGTTGCTTCTTCACCAATCAAAGGGAAAGCATGTTTATTCGCTTCTGATGGTACAACGGTCATAGATATAGTTTTCTCACCATTTACTTTCCTTGTGCGTGTGTATTCTTTAAAATCAACTAACATTTCCTCATTTCCGAGCAAATCAGTTACCGTCAAAGCTTCAACAACTGCTTCTTCTATTGAAAATTCATCTAAATATTGAATAGATGATTCGATGAAAAATGTCAAGGCGGCTATTCCATAATCATATATCTGAGACTTAGTTAATTCTTCAATCAACACACCATCAATTATGGCAGGTCGTTTCATTTCTGATATATATGACAAAGTGTTGGGTGTGTATGGATTAGTCTGTTTTGCTGCAAAAGCCCTAGCCAATCCGGATGTAGGTGACAAATCATTAACCCATACAGTAATACCTTCCCCCGTATATTTTTTCCACATATCTACATATCTATCTCGAATATAGTCTGTTTCTCTTTGCCCGTTCGCTAAGATTAAGTTCATTCCATTAGCTGAACTATAATTCGGCTGAAACATATGTGAATCCAAAAAAGCAAACGGTCTATGCCTCAATATTTGATTAGTTATGTTAATTGTTTCTTGCTGAGTTATATCGTAAAAATCCCTATTTAGATCAATACCGTTTGAGTTCGTTCTAGCGTTGGAATCAAATTGATTATATTCGTTTGTTACTCTATCCAATCCATAAGGATTACCTACAGGAATGATTACTAAATGATAGCTGGATAATAAATTATTTCTAAAATCTGCATCAGGGAAAGTATTATTTTCAAGCATTTCCGCTAAGGATAAAGTATATTGTGTAGTATGCCATTCTGTGCCGTGTAAAGACGCTAAAAAAAATAGAACAGGTTTCCCAGGTGAACCCAATTCTATTTTATACATGTCATATGTCCCGCTTTCGTCTTTCCCTATAACGGTATAATTGCCAAATGCTTTAATTCTACTTTCGATATGGGAGTAAGTTTGATATTCTACTTGACCGACGTATGCCATTATCTATCATCTCTTTCATATCTTTCATTGGTAATCAAAGCATATTCTGCTTCCGTAATGATTGTTAGTTCTACGTACTTTTTAAGTTGATCTCTTCTTACCCAACCTTTTTCATACCGTTCTTTTAATGATTCAAACATTATCATCCCTCCCCTTCAGTTGTTCAATAGCCAATTCTAGTTCAGTCACATATTGCCCTTGTATAATCGATTGTAATTCTAAATCAGTGTACTGTTGTCCTTGTATTACAACATCTTCCGCAGCTGTTTTTAATTGTTCTTTTCTTTTCTTGATTTCATCTGACTTCCTTTTTCGTTCTTTTTTCTCTTGATTTATTTGGTCATCAGTTTTCCATGTTAATTTAGCCACTAAAAACACCTACCTCTAAGTTTTGAAAGTGCGTCCATTTTGGGAACCTTTCTTCTCTAGTTGCATTCATTCCGTGGAAATATAATAGCTTAACATATGTTATCCCGTCTTTTTTTTCTATATCCAAAAATGGGTTGATTGGCAAAGAAGTACTAATTATAGAACCCCCTGTTTCCTCATCCTTAACCACTTTTCCTTCGGTTAAATTGGATAAATCAAGCGTGTCCTTAGTATCTCCGTAACGAGCCGTAATAGTAGTTTCAGTGAATTCATATTCTATTCTTACTTCATCATTTCGTTGTGGTACGTATAATATCATCATATGTCATCTTTCCACCTTCCGATTGCAGTTATACTAGCTCCATAAGATGTTCCTTCCGTAGTACTAAATTGAACTACACTAACATCAGTTCTGGATGGAATAAGGGTGGAGTTAAACCATCTAGCGAATGATGTCACAATACCAGAAACCATTGTATTAGAACCTTGACTAAAGTTCGCAGGAAATGTCCATTTTTCCGTTTCTGTTCTATACATTCCAAAATTACCAACCGTAAGATCGCAATCAGACGTAAATGCATATCTACCTAGACATATTTGTAACCCGCTTTTATATCTAAAATATTCACCATTAGCATTCTCTCCATGTTCGATTAGCTCTTCTTTTTCTTCTATCTGTGTAAATAAACTATTTATATTTGTTACATTGTCATCTACTCTTTTATTTACTTTGGTAAATTGCTCTTGTATATCTTCTGGCGATACTGTATAATCACTTGGTTTATTACCCTTTTCAAGTTTTATTTTTGTTAGATTTAATTGGTTTCCGGATGTTTCTCCTCTTTTTCCGTTATAAATTAAAAGATCATAAATATAATTATCATCCGTTTTAAAAGTCGCGTCCATTCTATTCGAGTTATACACCATTTGAATAGGAACCATGTATCCATCAGATGAATGAGCAAGAACAGTAATTTCAGATGATCCACCTTGTAAAAACTCGGCATCAAAACTAAGCGTATACTCTGTGTTTTTTTCTAATCCTTCGTATGCTTTCCAATAGTCATAATCATCAGTGGCTTGTCCAAATTCATAAACTTCACTATTATTTATATAGTTTCTTGTGCCGATTTCGATGTCTTTTATTTCTTGTTTTAATTCTTCATCTATGCGGTTTATTGCTGTCGGATCAATATTCTGAATTGGTTCCCAATCACTACCATCAAATCGCCATACAGTGCCTGCCATTCTTTTATCATTAGAGTTTATGGGATAATCGTCAGAATCTTTCCTTGCCATAACTGCATCCCCTACGGACGGATTAGGGTAAGTTGTGGCAATATCTTCGTAAGTGTCTACAAAATCTAACCAATTTAATTTAGCACTGTCTACAACCTTATCAAAAGCTTCATCCGATATGACACTTACAACATTGTTGAAGTCATTCTCTATTCTGTCCCAATTCTCATTCACTTGGTTCCTTTCTGTTCTTGATAGTGGTGAATCTATTCTATTTAGCTTCATACATCACCAACCTCCTAAAGGGTGTAAAATTTAAAATCAAAAATAACACGCTCCACCGTAGCTCCTCTAACTTCAATCTTGTTAGCGCCTGATGCAAGCGTAAGTAATCGTTTATTGGTATCCCTGAACACGGATGCAAGATTTTTCGTGCTTCGTATGCCATCTATTACTAAATCGTCTGTAGGACGTAGAGAGCCATTATATCTGTAGGTATCGCCTGTAGTATGGTTTACTATTTCGATATAATCCGATGTTTCAGCGTTAATGATTATTTTAAGTGGAAAATATCTTGGGTCAACTTTGACATTACCAGCGTTGAAAATAGTAAATTCGTTTTCCGTTTGTTCGTACGCATAATCGCCCCATTGTAAACCCATCCCCCACTGCCACATATCTACATCCCACTCTAATGGTGTTAGGGTTGTTCCTATTGATTCAGCTACGCCTTTTCTGGAAATCAAAGGTATTTCAATTGAATCTGTATTTATATTTAATCGTTCTGGCTCCCATTCTTCTATGCATTCGACCATCCATCTTTTACCGGGTTGTTTTACCTCCCCTACATAAAAAGGTTCGCTAAATAGCTTGTAAAGTTCATCTCTAAGCAAGATAATGTCTGCGTAATCATATGCTTCAACAACAAATATAGCTGTTAATGATCTAGGGTTTAATTGCTTACCAAGTAGGATAGTGCCTGGTCTACCTGTGACTTTCTCTTCTGTACTGTCATAAGATGGTGATGGTATAATTAAGCGCCTTCCGATAAGTCCATACTTAGATAAATCTATTTTTTTACCATCTTTATCCCATAGATTAATTAGATTTCTCATTAACGATCACCCTTAACATATGAATTCATAGAAAATTGAGTTGACAATCTTTGATCAACTATATTTAATATTATTTCGCCGATTAATTGTTCATCTAAATAAACTGGCGCAGGATTAATTACCATTTGTTGACCAGCTCCACCACCTGCAGCTGGATTGTATTTCTTAGGCACAACTGCTTCACCTTCGTGAATCATAGCTAATCCGTCTTTTTTAACGTAGTTTGTACCTACATCAAGACTAGGGATGTTTGGTATGCTAAATCCTAATGTTTGTCCACCTTTACCGCCCATACCTGGAACCCAATCCGGCACAGTAGGTAGTTTGATTTTTATATTATTTAAGCCATTAATCATTCCATTAATAACAGATATAACCCCGTTTACCGCTCCTTTGATACTGTCAGTAATACCAGTCCAAATATCATCTGTTTTGGACTTAATAGTATCCCAAACACCAGTGATTGTTTTTTTAATTCCATTAAATACATTCTTAACAGTTGATTTCATACCATCCCATATGCGGGTAACTGTGCTTTTTATTCCGTTCCACAATGAGCTTGTTGTATTTTTTATGCTATTCCAAACATTACTAATAGATGACTTAATTGCATTAAACACTGTGGATGCGGTTGATTTTATTCCATTCCACAATCCAGTTATAAAACTTTTTATTCCGTTCCATATCGTTGATGTAAAATCTTTTAATGCATTCCATTCACTAACAATTGCATCTTTAATCCAATTGAATACATTTTTTGCAGTAGTTTTAATCCAGTCCCATGTATCTGAAAGAACAGTTTTAATCCCATTCCACACTGTTGAGGTGAATTCTTTTAACTGTTCCCATTCACTAATTATCGCTTCTTTAATCCAATTAAATACACTTACAGCAGTTTCTTTAAGCCACTCCCAGCTATCAGCTAGCCATTTACTGATTGTATCCCAGTTTGTCCATAATAATGTTACGATTGCAATAAGACCCACAATAACCCCGATTACAATGCCGACTGGACCAGATATAGCTGCTAATACAGGACCAAGAGTTGCCCACAATTGCATTAGCGCACCAATACCAATCGCTAATTTTCCTATAATGACAAGTACAGGTCCTATTACGGCTAATAATCCTACAAATGCAAGTATTCCACCTTGCATTGCAGGACTCAAATTCGTAAACCACTCTATTATTTCCGCCACTTTTTCACTAAATGTAACTATTGCAGGGACGATTTGGTCACGAATTAATGGTACTAATGTATCTTGAAGTAAAGGGGTTAACTTTGCGCCGATCTGAACGAACATAGCTTTAAATGTTTCAATAAGTTTGTCCAATTCAATTCGGAAATTATTCGCATCATTAAGACTATCTTCACTCAATACCCTACCTAAGTCATGCGCTTCGTTTCTTGCGTCTTCTATCGCATCAGAACCCATACTTAAAATAGGAGCAATATCCTTCCAGGCTCCACCAAACAATTGAGAACCTATGGCGTTAGCTTCCATTGGGTCTTCTAATTCAGAAAGCTTCTTGATTAATGTATCCACTTGTTGATCCGGTGTCATGTTTTCTAATTCAGAAAATGACAACCCTAATTTATCTAAAGACTCTGTTGCTTTTCCGCCTTCTGATTCTAATTGTGGTATTTTACGAATTAAACCTTCTACAGCATTTGTAAGAGCTTCTTGTTCAACTCCTGCTACCGTAGCTACATGTTGCCATTCTTGTATACTATCTGTACTCAACCCAGTAATAGCGCTTAAGTCTAATATTCTATCTGCTGTTTTACCTGCGTTTACAGCTAATCCTAATAATCCCGCACTACCTGCAGCAATAGGACCAGTAACAAATTTTGTTAAAGTTCCGCCTGCATCAGATATTTTACCGCCAACATCTTTAAAACGTTGACCACCTTCATCTAATTTTTCGGAGAACGTTTTTGTTTTCTCTTGTGTACCCTCTAGTTGTGATTCAAAGTGTGCTAGTTTACTTTCCGTTTCTACAAGTTCTCGTTGAAAATTACGATATTGTTCTTCGCCAATTTCACCCTCTGCAAATTGACGTTCTACTTCTTCCTGTGCGCCTTTTAACTGGTCCAGTCTATCTCTTGTAGTTTCAACCTGATCACCCAATAACTTTTGTTTCTGTGCAAGTAATTCAGTATTACCAGGGTTAAATTTCAAAAGACGTTCTACGTCACGTAATTCGCTATTAACATCACGTGATCGCTTATTAACGTCTTGTAAAGCTTTATCAAGACCTTTCGTTTCGCCTTCAATTTCAATTGTAATACCCTTTACACGTTTTGACACGACCACCTCACCCCCATCTTTTTAAAAAGAAATGGGGTTCGATGACCCTCTACTTACTAAATGTTATTTTTTCATTGCAGCGTGTGCATTTTGTTTCTATTTTCCCTTTTAAGTCATCACTAGCAACAAACAACAATTTATTGCATTTATGACAACGTACCTTTTCCATTTCATCACCATCTTAAAATGAATCAAAATCAGTTTGTGTTGCATTTCTTGCTTTCTTTCGTTTAGGATTATTTTGATCAATATATTCCTCGACGTAATCCAAGCACATACCTACTGTCATATATTCTAAATCTTCAAAACTTAAATCTATTTTTTTACACATATACAAAAAGGCATCCGTAGTTATTTTTTCTCCGCCGGATGCCTCTGTGTCTTTTTTTTACCTTGTAGGCTATGCATCATTAACTCCTGTAATTCTGGAAGAATCTCCATGATTGGGAATTCTTCAAATCCATCTAGCCATTCCATAGGTTCTGGTATATTCTTATCGGCTGTTTTAGCTAATACCCAAATGATATTGTAAAACAACTCAAAATCAATATATTGTAATGTCTCATAATCAATGTCTTTATTTTCAATACTTTCTTTTCCTAGCTTTTCTATCATTTTCATTGCAGGAAACATTTTCATTAAATCTGCGAAAAAATCCTTACCGAATTGTGATTTATACCGCAAAACTGTTGACCCAGTAGATTTAAACGTTACTTGTTTATCATCAATAGTTAATGTTTTTTCCATTATTATTTACCCCCTATACAGCTGGTGCTTTCTCGTAAACATTGTTGTACCAAGCGTTGTAAATTTCATTAGGTGTTGTAGTAAGTGTCTTCGTTTTAACTGCATCATCTTTACCACGTGGACTAGAGACGAAAGTAAGTTCATTCGGTTGTGGTTCTACTGAATCAGTTTTAGTTGAACCAGTTACGTTAGGTCTGTTGGCTGTACAATTGTAAAGTACGTGACGAGTAGCCTTAACATCACCATCAAATTCAAACATGAAGGCAAATCGTGTAGGTTTAGCTGTTGTTTTTTCTGTAAGAACTAAATCATCTTCATCTTTTTCCTCGCCCAATATTTCCACAGAAAACTCCTCTGGAATATTAGCAATCGTTAACGTTCCATCATACCCTTGGTTATTAGGTGCAGAGTAGTAAAGCATGTCATCTGCAAAGAATTCAACCATGTCGCCTCGTGGTTCAAGACTTAATTCAACTGAACCAGGTAATTTAATAGGAGTACCGTAAACGTCTTCCCCTGTTTCTTCGTCAATTGTAATCGGTGAAAAATGTGCGTTTTTTAAACCGAAATTAACTTTGTTCCCCATTTATATCACTCCAATTTCATAAGTTTTTTGATGTAGTCTTTCTGTTTCTATATAGGTTTGATAACCAACATAAGGTAACTCATGTTCATCTAATAAAGATTCCAAGTTCCTTTCTGCTTCCAAATCCTTTTTATTGGTGTACAATTCAATATTCACATTGGTTATTTTCATATAGTTCTTGTTGTCCGCATAAAAAGCATCGTCCTCCGGTGTTGTATAGGTAATAAACGGGACGCTTGGCATATCATCATCATCAAAATGAGAAAAAGCCACAGGATAGCCTGTAGCTCTTAAAATTTGTACTAATTCACCTAAAGTCATCCTCTAATCACCTTCTCAACTAAATCCTCATACATTTTGATGGCTGATTGTTCGGCTGGATAGATGTGAGGTTGAGCGCCGACCCGACCTCCTCCACGCTTAGCGTGTCCATTTTCTAACAAGTGTGTCAGTTGTGGAGAAGTAGCATTATGGACCACCCACCCATTGCGGGTTTTCTTAGCTTTCCATCCCTTTGAATACTTTGGGCGTCTTTTAGGGCTAGTTCCTTTTAAGTCTTGGGCTGTATCCTGAGCTACTTCTTTTTGAGACTTTTCCAATCCTTCTTCTACTTCTGTCGTAAATTCTTTTAATGCATCAACGATTTCTTTTGATATGTCAATCATTGCCAATCACTCTCTCGCAAGTTAGTTCAATAAATTCGTCATCATCGCTATATGTCCGCAATACGGAATATCTTATACCATCGAACTTAACTAACTTTTGGTTATCATATTCAAATGCATGTACCACAAACGCAATTTCTGGCTTCATGTTTTGAACAGATGCATTGTAAAACTCACTACGTCCAATTGATTTTAAATCACAAAGAATAGTAGTCTTTTCCTCATCTTTAATCGGATTACCCAAGTCGTCATAATTAGTAACATTTTTAATAAGGGTTACTTCATGATCGAAAGTTCTACTCATTATCAACACCTACATTGCTAATAATTAAATTGTGAAGTCGGAATTGTAGATGTCTTGGCATTGCATTCTCACTGTCTTTGTTCTCATATCTCCAAGCTGCTAAATCCACTATAAACATTAAATGACTGGTATCAGAATCATCTAACACCAGCCCATTAATGTTTTCTAGTTCAGCAATAACGTCATCTACACGCTTTTGTAAATAACTATCTCTCACAGTTGTTGATATACCTAATCGTGCTTTTAGCAATTCTAAGGCTTGTTCATTCATATAGATCACTTCAATTCTTTTTCAGCATCGACAGCTTTTTGTTTTCCTTTTACCTTCTCACCGTTAGACAGTTCGTAGTATCCTCCACCAGTATGTTTGGGGAAATTATCTTCCTTAACTTCCTCAACTAATTTACCGTATTTTGTGGAGTTGATTTCGTCAAAACGTTCTTGGGATACTTCAAACACATCTTCCGTTTTAGTACCACGATACTTTTTGGCTTTTTTATCATAGAATCTCGTAATTGCTTTTACTTTCATTATCAAGAAACCTCCTTTTATGCTGATGGTTCTCCGCCGCCATCATCTTCAGGTTCTGGAGTATAAGTTACGTAGTAACCTGCATCAGTATCAGTTGATTGCACGTCAAAACGAACAAATCCAGCTAATAATTGACCATAAACATTGTGATCTACCCATTTTACAGATGCTTGTTTACGGTCAAACAATGTTGCAAATGCTTTTGGATCACCAATAAAACCAACTAAATCACCTGAAGCTTCTCCAATCATGTCATCATCAAGAACAACAACTTCTTTTCCGAATAAACGTTTACCAGATGCAACTGTGATATCGTCTTGCAGTAGGTAACGACCATTAGCATCTTTTAAAGTGTCTAATTCATTATATAGAGATGAAGATATTACGGCTTTAGCTGTATAAATTTTCTTGATATCAATATTAAATACTTCTTTCAACCCATCTAGTCCAGTAACTGCTTTTGGTGTAGCAGATTTTAAAATAGCTGCAACTGCTGCGTTTTTGGTATTCAATTCTTGATCAGTTATTTCTTCTGCAATTAAACCTGCAACATCATAGTCCGCATCATCAATCGCCTCTTGAGAAACAGGGATATATCCACGATAAGTGTCAATGTCGTAATTTACTTCTGTGAAAGTTGGTTTATTTAATTCCGGATTTTTCTCTAATTCTTCAACGGTAACCATCTTACTACCAGATTTATGAATAACAGGATATTTCCCCGATCCACGTGTTACTTTTTTGGTAGTGATTAAGTTTTCTAGATTCACAGTTTCCTCTGGTGCTTTTACTGGTTGTAATAGGTCTTCTGGAATTAACGGTCCCGCTTCAACCGAAGTAAATCCATCACGGACTTGACCTTTCGATTGCACATATTGTTTAATACCTTCTCTTACTTCCAAATCTTTACCCATGTTACGTTTTCCCCCTCGGTCTTCATTTTTAGGTTCATTATCTTTCAAATCATTTAATTCTTTTTCCAACTTACCAATTTCATCTTCTAGTTTTTTCTTTTCTTCATCATGTTCTGATTTATCGTTTTCATGAGTTTCAATTTCTTCCTCTACGGCGGAAACTTCTTCCTCACTTTCTGCCTCATTAATAGCAAATTCAAGTTCATCAGAACGTTTTGCAAAGTCATCATCCTTTTGTATTAATTTTTCCAAAAGTGACGTTCTTTGATCTAATTTCTTTTTAAGCATTACTTGTTTTAGCATTCTTCAATCTCTCCTTTAATTGGTTTTTTCTTTTATCTAACTTCCTTTTTTTCATAGTTTCCAAATCTTTTTGTCTAGCTTGTACTGCAGTATCTGCATAAGCAGGGAATGTTACGACTGATACCTCGTGCAAATCCACCTCGGTTAACCTCCATTTAACACTGCCGTCATCCCGAAAGTCAGTTTCTTCGGCAAGAATATTAAAACCAAAAGAACACTGATCAACGTCACCACGTTTTACACGTTCATACAAATTCATAGCATCGGTATCATTTTCATTAATCCGAATGCTCCCCCACAGTCCTTTATTATCGACTTTGAGGTCTAACGTTCCAGATTTATTTCTACCTAGCACAAATGCTGTATCGTGGTTAATTAACGCTCTTACATCATTTTCTAGAGAGCTACCAAATGCTTCTGGCGCTATTTCTTCGAATGCTCCTGGGAATAATTCTGTTTCTGAATTAAATACAGCAAAATATCCTTCGATAACTTTGTCACCATCCCCAACTGCACGAGTATTTAAATCTACAGAGACACTTCGCATTTGCCTTTTATCTCGGTCACTCATCATCCTCACCACCTTTCAATTTCCCTTGGTCTCCTATTTTGTCTAAAGGAATATAGTTTTCTAGTAATACTAGTTCATTCAATCCCTCAAGTGGCGATAGCCCTAGTTTGTCTCTTACTTCATTACCAGGAGATAAACCACGCACATAGAGATTAGAGTATACGTCTGATAACTCTTTGATGTCATAAGCGTATAAACTATGTGCATTGAATTTAAAATACAAATCCGGTGCGTATAACAATCCTCGTGTTAATACTTGTTCCAATCCTTTACTTATTGAAAGGATGGTTGTGCTAATAAAGTTGTTATATTCATCCTTGTTATAACTCCCAACCCCAAGAAAAAAAGCAGGAACATTTAAAATGCCTGCTACGGTTTTTTTATCCAATTCCACCGCTTCATTTATTGCAATATCTGTCAAAGATAATGGCTTTACTTGTTGCACTTCTAAAAGTTCAGCAGGTATAATCCATGGAGCTCCGGCTTCATGAGCCGATAGATATTTATCATATACCGCTGCTCTTCCTTCTTTGTTTGAAATCTCATCAGATGTCGAATCTACTTTCACAATAAGACTTGGCATGTATTTACCAGACATAAAACCTTTTTTTGTTGCCGTTGCCTGCTTTAAATTGTCTGCTATATCTTTTAATACAACTTTGTACCCTCTCCCTATATAAGGTCGGTTTGGGTCAGGATTAATCATAAAATGCAATACTTCATCATGGTTATATGTCTTGCCGTTATAGTTTATTTCATAAGCTGTATCTGTATCAGTAAAACTTACTAATGAAGGAGATAACGGTATTAACTCATCAATCAATCCCTCTTGAGAAATTCTAGGATAGACAATACTATTCCCATTACCTTCTAATAACATCGTATGAACAATGTTATACACCCACGTTTTACGAGTCATTAAGCTATATGGATTTATATCAATTTTTCGTGAAAGTTGATTTTTAACCCTCACATCTCCATCTTCGGTATTTTGCATTAAGTGAATTGTCATAGAAGATACTAAATCTGCTATTTTATGAACTGCAGTTCTAACTTCTGGATTATCAGATAACCGAGTATAGCCCGGAACATTTAGTAAATCCTGAATATCTTGCTTCTGTAAATCTTTTATCCATGCTTCAGCGCTTGCTGGCGATGTGGATCGTTTTCGTATCTTATCCCACCATCTCATGCATTCACCTCCTTTTCATTTAACTATTAATCCATTTCTTAGCACTTGCACTCTTTTTAAGGCTTTTCAGCATCTGCATACAGCTAAATACTGACGCGTCAAACAAATCAATACGCATCACAGGTTTTACCTTTTCATATTTAATCGCGTCATCTGCTTGTTCAACAGCTTTAACGTTCTGTACACAATATTCGTAAGCGTCACTGTGAAGATAGTAGAATTTGCCATCTTTAACACGCCGTTCTATGTGCCTGAACCCTTCTGATTTCAAGTAGTGAAGCTGAGGAGTCTCCTCTATTCTAAATCCTTGTTTCTTCATTTCCAGGAAAAATTCGCGTCCGAATTTAATGTCAAAGCCGAGATTTTTTATTCTAAACCCGGAATCTCTCATTTTCATAAACCATTTCACTATTTCCTGGTGGTCCACAACTGGAGAGTTAGTCATTGTTAGGTGTCCGTCATCTTCCCAGCCAAATAACGGTATGTTGTCCTCCTCGGCTTTTAAATGCGCCGCTGGTCTTGGGAAGAATGCGTGCGTTAATACTATATCTATATCATTGTATGTGCCGTAAAGAGCCGCCGCTGTCAGGTCATGCATACGGCTTAAATCCGCCCCTCCATACCAGTCAATCGGCAGTTTGGCAAGCTCCTCAAGTGTCCAACTATACTGTTTATCACTCGTCTTAAACTCATCAATATTGAAGTATGAATTCATACTCGACGTATACTTATTCAATGATTTAGCAAGGAAAGCCTTTCGTTGCTGTGGGTCGTTCTGTGCTTGCATTGCGTCATTCATTAACTCTTGCCCACTTACACTCACGTTATAGTTTGGATTAGCTTTCTCGTGTTCAACTGGGTTAGTATAATCGACATCTCCGTTCTCATCCTCATCTGCTTTAGCTATAAACACGAAGTATTGTTCATCTTTTACTGTTCCGTCTAATATCTTTTGACAATACTTCATTCGGTTATAACAAAAACTGTTCATGTTATCGCCTGCTGTCGTGATACCGATGCATAAGCTATTACGATAAGCCTTACCTGATTCTTTAATCGTGTTATATTGACTTGCACTTTTGTAAAGGTGCAACTCGTCTAATATTTGTATGAGCGTATTCAATGAGTCCATGCGGTCACTATTACCTGCTATGGTCTCAATTCTCATGTACCCGTCTCCTAGATCGCCACTTATGCTATGTTCTTGGTTATTGTCCAGGATTCGAAAGTTTTCTTCTTCACCCATATTTTTAAGATTGTGCGTCATAAAATTGAAACTCTGCATTGCCTGCTTGAGTTGAGCGCCTACGATAACAATCTCAGCCCCAGACATCCTCTCCAACAACCCAAGACCCCAACTTAACGCTGTGTTAAACGGAGTTTTACCGTTCTTACGCGCCAACATGATGAACGCTTCCTTGTATTTCCGCAGCTTTGTGCCTTTGTGGAAAAATGAAAGCAGGTTATACACCACAAATTTTTGCCATGGTTCCAATAAAAAAGGCTTCCCACGTAATGGGTAGCCATCCATATCCTCACCCTTTTGATGCACAAATGTTTTTTCGATGATTTGAATAACAAATTCAGCATCTTTAGGGTTAAAATCATATTCATCATTTTTAGTGTCATTTATAAATCTTTGGCACATTTGCTTTGTTTCTTTACAAGCAACTTTCTTGCCACTAATAATACTTTTCGCATACTCCATTACTGTATCGTAATTCTTAAACTTAGTTTTCGAGTCCACTTAACACACTCGCTAGTTTTGATTTCCCTTTAGATTCGGTTGTCACTGTTTCAACTGATTTTGGGTTCAGGCATAAGCGATCGGAGTATGCTATTATGTCCTTACGTAAATTTTCAAGCGTTGCTACAATCGCAGATTTCTTTGTCCCTCCTGCAGCGGTTTTAGTTTCATATTGATAACCACTTTCGATAAACTCTTGATTCGCTTGATTGTATTGGGCAAGTAAATCCGCATAAATGGTAATTACTGCATCATATTCCGGCTTGTACGTCCCTAATCCTTCCATATCCCTCACAATCTTATCCTTAATCGAAAGAGCTTCATAATCAGTTAATTCAGCTTTATTTTCACGTGTCATCGCTCCACCTCCTCAAAAAAAGTTTTTGGACATTCGCTCTATTGGAAAAAGTTCCCTCTCCTCGGTATCCCTGTAGTGTTTCACGAACATAAAAGAGGGGGGGCTAAATTATTTTTTCTCGTTGAAATCTCTCGAAGTTTTTCGAAACATTTTAATTATTATTCTAAATCCTATCTTTATTAGTTCAAATAATCCTTGCCCTATAAAAATTCCAAGTATTATCCATGGTAACGTTTCAATTACATTCATGTTTAACCACATTCTTCTTAACTCTCTCCTTCCACTTAACTCCTATGTCTGTTAGCTCTCCAGTAAATCTTTTATGCATAGACTCATGACATCTGTTACATAAACTGATAAGGTTATTGCTGTTGAGTTTATACTCTGGATATTCTTCCAGTGTCCAGCAGTGGTGTACTGTAGTAGCTGGTGTTACCTTCCCATATCTTCTGCATTCTCTGCACTCATACTTATCACGTTTGAGTATGTTAGTTCTCTTACGCTTCCACTTCTTAGTTTGATAGAATGGATTGGTTATCTTCCACTTAGTCATTAAACAAATGTCCTCTGTACTTTTCACTTATACAAGAGTGAACATTGTTATCTTCATCAAAGTGATCTATCAATACACTAAGTCCTCCTAGGTCTTTATCTGTCATAGTATCCCACTGTATATTAAGTTCTTTTAGCTTAGTGTAATTCTTACCTCTGTATGTTATCTCTGGTATAGAGTCTTTATCTTGTACTGTGATAGTTAGTAATGGAGTTGGTTCAACTGCGGTTGCTACCAGTTTTCCGTCTGCGTAACAATGTATTTTTTCCCCTGCGTTTAACCATTCATGTGTTACGCTTGGAATAATTCCACCTATGTCTAATTTTGGTATTGTGAATTTTGGCACGTTCTTTGATTCACTCTTTAAATTACGACCGCATTTAGGACAATAATTAGGCTTTAAAAATAACAACATATTCGCTCCGCAACTTTTGCATTTCATATATTTCACCTCTTTAATGTATTCCTCTACCTCAACTGCGAATGAGTTTGCAAGTTCTTTATGTTTAGTCCTATGAAGTAATTTCAGATCGTCTCCCAATTCTAACTCGATTGTTTCTGGTAAGTTATATACATATGAATCTTTCCCTATATTCCAGTAAGTAGCTATCCCGCATTCATTGGTTATATTATCTTGGTGTTTTGCTAAAAGGTGATTAAACTGTTTTTCTGAAACATGAGGATATCTTTTTAATAGGTTCTTCATTACAGATTCACTAAACCATATATACACATAATCACTCCCTTAATATATTCCACTAACGTATGTGGTACGAGATAATGATCACCTTACCTTTCTGTCAGCATATAAATTTCCAATCCTTAGTTCTTAATGGATCGTTTTCTATACCTGGATGTATGTTAAAGAATGTTATAGATAATATAAGTAGCAGTATCTTGATGTACTTCAATATCTCACCGCCTTTTTTACGTAAGCCCCCACCAACAAACGTATGTCCCTATCCACCCAACAAAAAAGCACCTACCCAATATGGATAAGCGCTTTTCTGACATAATTTTGATTTTAATAATATTTTGGTACATTAATAGAATATCAGAGTTTGACAAGGTTTTCTGTATGTTCTTTGTAGGTTTTTATTTTTAGCCAACGTTCTTTAATATACTGATGTGAGTATCCTAATTCATCTGCTACCTCTTGGTGTGTTTTTGACTCCACAATACGTTTATAAGCTATCTTGTAATCTAACCCCTCAAACTTATCCATAAGCTCGTCCATTTTGCCTTTTTCTCGTTCCAGTTGTGTTAATCGCTTAGTGAGAAGTTGAAAGCTCTCAATCTTCTTTTCTGCCTGGTGTAGTGATGCCATTACTCCGAACTTATCAGCACCTTTCCCGCTTAACGGAACACCCTCATTTGTATCTAGGTCAATACCGAACCAGTAGTTAATTTCACGCTTTACTATTTGTATCTGGTCCTTTATTAATTCTATTTCCGTACACATATCTAAATATGTTGTCATGATCTGCATATATTGACCTCCTACCGTAAATAATCATTAATGATGTTAATACGTAAATTCTCTAATTCTATCAATGTGAGATTGGATAAAGGTCTACCGTTATGAGTATGAACACCATAACCTATAATAATGTCCATTAGTTCGTTTCTTCGTTGTTCTTCTGCTTGCTTCTTCCTTTGTTTCTCCAATTCATTCTCTAGTTGAGCCATTGTTTCACTCCTAAATTAATATTTCTCTTGGCTTAGTACCATCAAATTCACTAACGTAACCATCCCGTTCCAGTTTTTTCATTATCTTCTCCGAGTATGACCGTCCAGCTCTTAATCTGCGTTGTATAGTAGACACTGAGAATCCTTCACCGGTTTCTTTGCGAGCTTTAACAAGATGCACTATATTTTCATAATCTGTTTTGTTTATTGTGTTATCCATTGTTTCACTCCTCTATAGTCCATTTGCCTTTAAATAAATCTAACAATCCGTAACCCCTCAATTCTGTATGCTTTATTGCGATTGATGCAGCAACATTCGGAGGTACTTTGTCACTCCAACTTCCATCAGGACCTCTAAATATAACTGATTTCCCATCCTTCAAAGCCTTCATAGCATCTTCAAAAGATACGTAGTTTGGTTGGATGCGCCATTTCGATTCTAAGAAATCCAAATCACACAATATTTTTCTACCCATAACATCACCACGTATACTTCCGTCTTCGCTCTTATAAACTTTCATATCATCATTATTCTTAGCAACTTCCCCAACCTTCAATTGATCTATCATCTGTCCAGTAGTTAGTACTTCACCCATATTAGACCTCCTTAATATCCAGCAGTAGTAACAGCTATAAATGGTTTTCCTGCCCAGTATTCATTTACTATTTCTTTTACTGTGATTCTGCCTTCTTCATCTTCATCTTTGCGAACATATTTTTCTGGATCATAAATTTCAATGTCTTCCGATGCATATAATTCGTCATCATCAAATCCGGTTAAGTCCTTATACCATTCGATAGCATCTTCTAAATATTCAGCAGCTACTGCATCACCTTCACATATTTGAAACACTCTAATTTCTTTACCGTCAATTTCTACATAGTCTTTATTCATTGTGCTTCCTCCTTAATATCCAGATTCCTGTCTAGCATGATTAACTTTGTTTTTATCTAGATAGGCTTGTTCTATTTGTTCTGTGGTGAATCCTAACATTGAACCTAATTCTACAAAGTTATTTATCAAATGATAATAATCCCCTGGAACATGCCATGTGTTTTTAAATACTTGCCCAAATTGACCAATTATTTCATCTGTACTAGCATTAGGTCTATTAACATACGGTTGAGGTAATAGATCATCTTTTCTATCCAACTCCAACCCAATCGACAATATAAAGTGAAGACAATCAACGTATTCTTCTAGTAGTGGGTTCTTTTGTTCTACTCCCTTACCTTCTGTGTAAAGGTTATATCCTCTAGGCTCTTGATTACTACTCCAAAACTTAAACCCTCTCCACTCATTAGCTAACTCTCCTAACTCCACTTGTAAAGCTAGTATCTTTTTATCTAGTAGGTCCTGTCCTTGTAAGCCTTTTTTAACTTCGATATGTTTATCTAAATCATCTTGTATTGTCATTAATTTATCTAGATTCATTGTTTAACCTCCTAGTTTATATCATCTGAAAATATTTGATTATCATCTGACGTTATTATGATGTCGTGTTCTGTTACATGAACGTTTATATTGCTCCATCCTATACCTTCTTTGTAAATAATCATTTTATCTCTATCTTTTTCTGATACTCTTTTCAAAAGATCATTCAAAGTCATCGTTTAACCTCCAATTGCGAATTTTAGATTAAATATTTTCCAATTCCTTTTTCCATTCATCTAATTGCTTTTCTAATACCTCAATTACTTTGTGGGATAATTCCTTGCTTAACCTATATTGGTTGTTATCTTCACGGAATCCATGAACATTTGTAATTAATGTAAACTCTTTTTTAAATGCGATCCTTTCCCAAAAACCATCCCTTTTTGCTAAGGAAATAAAAATATCCAATTCTCTTATTTCTTCTTTTAGTCTGATTGCTTTTTCTAGTTGTTCATTATTCACTGTATAACCTCCAATCGGTTTATGATTTATTCGGACTGCGAATTACTTAATCTTTTATAAAAGTTAAATCAAAGTCTCTGTATTGAAACTCAACGTTCAAACCTTCAATAAATTCCATTAGTTTTTTCATTTCTAAGACATTAAGTTTTTCTCTCAACCTTACATAAATACCATTTTCATCGTTGCCAATACCACCAATTCCTTTACCCTCTTTTAATAAATATCCAGCGAATTTCATACCTTGTTGTACTACTATTTGAAATGTAAACAATTCAATCACTCCTTTATTTCACAATTTGTGTCAACTCTCATTGACACCCCATATTTATATAGCTTTACTTTCTATTAGTGAAAATAATCTCAGCGTCTTTCCAATATTCTGGGATTTCAATGTCATCATACTTTAAGACAAACATCGTTGTTTCGTGATTTTTTCTTCTCACTTCAATAATTTCACTAGCAAAATCGTAAGCAGTAAGCATTACTCCGATGCTGATATGACTATTCTCAACATTTCTAATATCAACAAAGTTTTCTGAATCATTAATTCTTACACTTCCAAAATTGGTTAAAATCAACATATTCACTCCCTGTTTTTTATATAGCTTTATATCTGCTATAAACCTTCTGTACTGGTTCGGTACTAGCTTTTTCCAGTGTCCAACCTCGTTGTCTTCTAGCATAAAATGTGTTTTTGCCTATACCGTTTTTAGCAGCAACCTCGATATAGTGATTGATTTTCTTTCGATGATCGTCTACCGGAGTAGTGATAATCTTTTCATCTGTCCATCCAAGCATCTTGCGACCAGATATAACGCTAATAGGTAACTCAATACCGTTTGCTCTTGCTTTCTCCTGTAACTCTTTATTCACTGCTCTAGCCTTTGGTTTAGTGACTGCATCCATTGCATCCCATCCAGCATTAAATCGGTTATATGCTAATTCTTTTGATATTCCGTTTTGTTCAGCTATTTTGTAATGCTCTTTGGTGAGGTATAAGTCATCCATTTAGCATCCTCCTTAACTGTTGCGATCTTCTATTCACTGCTTTTCCTGTTCGATTAATTTCTTTTCCTATTTGCTCGTATGTTCTTCCTAATTGTTTACCCGCAAGAATCATGCTATCTTCTTCGTCTGTCCATGGTCTCTTGTAGTTAAAAGGTCGTTCTAACCAGATATTACGTATTACTTCCACATGGATTGAATCTCCACAATTTGGACAGCAACATCTTTTTACCTCCGCGCTAACGATAAAATCAATTTCACAATCTTTGCAGATATAGGACTTATAAGGCTTTTTCTTCGGCATCAGAACCAACTACTCCAAGGTTTATCTGCTCTGATTTTTAGGTAGCAGTCAATACAGATAAATTTATGATTACATTTGCATTTATCCATGTGTTCACCCCTCCATAGGTAGGTTTACAGCATACTCAATGGTTCTAAAATTCTTATCATTACTCACAATTTCGATATAAGGTTCAAGCTGTTCCACATTTAACATTGCGATTTTTCTGATCAGATACTCTTTACGAACGTCTTCATCCATACTTTTGATAAAGTTAGAATCTTTTCTTGATGTATACAATCTCTTACTCATATCCCTCTACTCCCTTCAATGCTTGACGTGCTGTGAATCCACAATCATCTTCAATAACGGTTAATACACCACTTTGATCTAACATTTCATGATATTTAAATCTATCCGCATAAAACTCCAAAGCCTGTTTATAGCGCTCGGCTAACTTCCTGTGATGTTCATTTTGAGAGTAAGCTATTTTGTAATTGCCAATTAATCCCTCCACCTTAGCTTGTAGTTCTTCTGCCTTTTGTGCTTGGTTGATAAGCCGTTTAAAATCTTCTTCACTCTTAAATCCAACGTAGTGCCTGCCCTTTGGAGTGGTGTGTTCATATTGAATAATCTCTTCCAACCTACTCATTCCGATTCCTCCAATTCATAAATGATTGTGGAATCCACTCGATCTTGGTAATCTCCTAGTTTAATTTCCTTTGGATAATAATCATTTTCATATTTTTCGTTCATATCTTTTTGCATATCTTCTGGAGTCCACATGTCATACCTCTGAACAATAAACTTTTCCATCCCTAAAACCCTCCCGGCTTAATTTGATAAATCTAATCTATCTTTTTTGAAACAAAAGACTATATATTCCTTTTTTAAATCCTCTATCAGTTCAATAAATTCATCTTTTCTCCCGTTTACCAATAAAGTTCCAGTAGGGTCGCTTCCCTCAACAAACTTCACATCACATGAATAACGATCATTTTTATTGATTAGCGTATCTCCCATTTTCAACTCCCAAACTTCCCTACCATGCTTCGCCCACCATCTACGCTCTTTTTCTTGTTTTATTTCTTCTGTTGTGGCGTGTTTGATTTCATTCGGGTAGTAACAACCTCCTCCATCTAATTCAAAGTAAACATCTCTACCAACTGCACAAGATTTCTCTACTTTAGTTATTTGTTTTATTTGCCCATAACTGTTGTGGAGATCAAATGTCACAACCACCCAATCCCCAACTTTAAACTCCGGTTCTATTTCATAGCCGATGTATAATGCTTTAGCCATCGTTGTTATATCCATCCCATTCAACACTTTTGATGTACCTGTCCATCCATTTGGATTACTTAAATGAAGTTTGAAAACTAAATCCTCACTATTTCTACTTACATGATCTTTTATTTCTCCCGCCTGTTCCTTCGTCACTTTTACTTTCTCCATCCTTACTACCTCCCTTTGTTATCTGAACCGTTTATAACCATTTCCAGATCATTACGCCTTCTACATCTATACATCCTAACTTTAAGTCCTTCTTTAGACTTCCTAACTCCACCTACAGCTGTATCTAAATCCTTGAGTTTACCGTTCATGCTTTTAAGGACAGGCACTACATGTTTTAATTCTTCGTTCTGGTCTTTTAATACTCTGCGCTT
>NZ_LSNA01000011.1:0-88897 GCF_001741975.1 Oceanobacillus sp. E9 | reverse complement strand
TTTGATTTATTCTAATCCTGATGATGTGGAGTTTTACATTATTGATCTTAAAGGAGGACTGGAATTTAGTCAGCATAATTACAAGCAAGTCAAAAAGGTGGCGAGTAGTCCATTACAAGCCTATGACTTATTAAAGGACTTAGCTGTAGATATTGAATTAGATATGGCTCATTTCAAGCAAAAAGGATATAACAATGTATTGAATACCTATATCAAGCGCAGAAAATTTATTATTGTGGATGAAGGAGCTGAACTTGTACCGCATAAATATATGGATAAAGAAGAAAGAAAAAAACTAGATTATTGTCAGTACGCTTTATCCAATATAGCAAGGGTGTCCGGTGCGTTAGGTTATCGTTTAGTGTTTGCTACTCAATATCCAACTGCAGATACTTTACCACGTCAAATAAAGCAAAATGCGGACTGTAAAATAAGTTTTCGTGTACCTACAGAAGTTGCTAGTCGTGTGGCGATAGATGAACAGGGCGCACAGGATATAAATATTAAAGGTAGAGCAATTTATCGAACATATGATAAGCAATTAATACAAGTTCCATATGTAAGTGATGATGAAATAAAAGGGAGGTTTAAGCAATATGTTAGCTCAACTACAAAGACAGCAGAGAGACGAACAGATACTGTTGAGTTTGGATAAATTGACATATGCCACAAGAGAACAATTACAAATCATTAATAATCTTGGTGGTGATCGTAATGCACAACGGATACTTGCCAGGATGGAAAAAGATAAATTATTACTATCTGCACGACTGGAAAAGAAAATATACTATCTGTCCAATAAAGGTAAACAATTAATCGGGTCCGCACAAGGTATTTTAAGCAAGAAAGAGGTTACTCACGCATTAATGAGAAATGATCTTTACATTGAATTAGGATTGCCTAAAGACTGGAGGAAAGAACGTCCTGTTACCTGGGGAGATAAAAAACTAATACCGGATGCAACATTTAAACGAAATGGTGAGTTTTACTTTATAGAAATTGATAATCAGCAAACTATGGCAACAAATATAGAAAAGATTAAAAAATACAAAGACTTATCATACATTATCCATCAACAATACAACCACAGACCAACATTAATATGGTATACATTATCAGAAATTAGAAAGAAAAAGTTAAAAGAACTTTGTGAAAAGTCGTCCATCAAATATGAAATATATGGTAACATGTAGGTAAAAAGATATGGGGGTTAATATATATGAGTGGATTTTTAGGAGCAATTGGAATTGTAGGTATATTAAGTGGATTGGTGTTATTTGTATTAGGATTTATTAAGAAGAAAAAATATCGAGGTGGATGGATTGCATTAGCATCACTTGTACTAACCATTATCGCAGTAGCGACAACTCCAGAAGCAAGTTCAGAAGAACCCAATGAACTAACTGCAGAAGAAAAAATCATAGAAAAATTAGGAGAAAAAACAAACCAAGACCAAGAAAGATTAATTAGTTATTCAAATGAAGATGGTGTTATAGAAGTTGTTCTTGCAGGAGATCAAAGTCTTGATGATGAGGGTACTTTAAAATTAATGCTATACAATGCACAGGATGTTTTCCCAATTCTTTTTGAAGAAGAACAAACTAAAGAAGCGTCAATCAATATACAGCAAACTTTTGTAGACAAATACGGAAAAGAGTCAGAACAAGATGCATTGCAAATCATGATAAGTCAAGAAACGAACGACAAAATAACTTGGGAAAACTTCAATATAGATAATTTTTCAGAAGTAGCAGATGATTATTATGTCCATCCAGGAATAGAATAATAAAAAGAAAGAGAGGGATTACCCTCTCTTTTTAATGGAATACAAAACGGTATACATTTAATAAAAATATATGTTTATTCCTCATTTTTCCTTTATGGTGTAAATGTTTATATATCAGCATTTTTGAACATTTTTAGACATATTGAAAACTCGTCCAATCGACTCCCTCCGTCTCCACCAATACATAACTAATATTGGTGTGATATTATTTATAAAGTCGTGGTAACACTTTTGTTATTTTGATTTAAATTCTAATAACTATGCTTGTTTAAAGTCATCTTCCATTTGGTTGATGGCTTTTTTATGTTGCAGCTTCTTTCCAAAATTAGTCGATGAGTATGATTAATTAAAAAATCTAATTTACCAACTAAACGATATTCTTGAACTTTAATAAGAAAAAATTAATGAGTGCCCAAAAATCCTGAGGAATAGAAAAAATGGTCACTCATAGAGTGGATGAGTGCCCAAAAATCCTGAGGAGCAGAAAAAATGGTCACTCATAGAGTGGATGAGTGCCCAAAAATCTTGAGGAATAGAAAAAATGGTCACTCATAGAGTGGATGAGTGCCCAAAAATCCTGAGGAATAGAAAAAATGGTCACTCATCATGCCACCTATTTTCATCATTATATTTGAATTCTTGATCAACCAGCGGGATTGATCCACAAAAAAAGCTAAAACTCTACTTTATATAAACATTGACTTATATAAGCAAGTGGTTATATAATCACTCGAGGAGGAGATAACCATGGTTCATACCGAAACTACATTCGAAGTTCAAGAATTAACAAAGTTACTAAAGGTAATGAGTGATCCTACTCGAATTTTAATAGCATATTTCTTACAAAGTAAAACATACTGCGTATGTGAATTTGTTGAGATGTTTGAAATAAGTCAGCCGGCAATTAGTCAGCACATACGTAAATTAAAACAGATAGAATTAATTACGGAAACAAGAAAAGGCCAATGGAGGTATTTTACAATGAACAAACAATCTCCTTATTATTCAATGGTTCAGCAGATTCTTAAAACAATTAATCCAGAAAATACAAAAGTAAAAAATGTAATCACAAAAGAAAAGCCACTGGAATGTTAGGGAGGAATTTAGATTGTCATCAGTGATTATTGCATCAGTTATATTTTTACTCACGCTCATATTAGTGATATGGCAACCAAAGAATTTAAATATTGGGTGGTCAGCTTGTGGGGGAGCAATTGTAGCATTACTTTTTGGTGTTGTTAGCTTTAGTGATGTATGGGATGTAACAGGGATTGTTTGGAATGCAACTCTTACTTTTATTGCTATTATTTTAATCTCATTAATATTAGATGATATTGGATTTTTTGAATGGTCTGCACTACATATGTCACGTCTTGCAAAAGGAAATGGCATTCTAATGTTTGTTTATGTATGTGTGCTTGGTTCTTTTGTTGCTGCATTTTTTGCAAACGATGGGGCAGCATTAATTTTAACACCAATTGTATTAGCAATGGTGCGATCTCTAGATTTTGATGAAAAAATAGTATTTCCATTTATAATCGCGAGTGGTTTTATTGCAGATACAACTTCACTTCCTTTAATAGTAAGTAACTTAGTGAATATTGTGTCAGCTGACTTTTTTGGAATCGGATTTATTGAATACGCCACACATATGATTGTACCAACAATTGTTGCACTTGTTTCTAGTATTATTGTACTTTTCGTTTATTTTCGAAAACGAATTCCTAGGACCTATGATTATTCCAAATTGAAAGAACCACGTAAGGCGATTAAAGACTATCGCATGTTTCGATTATCATGGTTTGTATTAGGACTATTATTAATCGGGTATTTAGTTAGTGAGTTTGTTGGTATTCCAGTATCATTTATAGCTGGTGTGATTGCCATTATATTTTTAGTTGTTGCGAAGTATAGTCAGGCTGTCAATACGATGGCGGTGATAAAGGGAGCACCATGGAATATTGTCTTTTTCTCCATTGGCATGTATGTAGTAGTTTATGGACTACGAAATGTTGGATTAACGGATGTCTTGGCTGACGTGATACAAGTTGTTGCAAATCAAGGGATGTTTGCAGCAACTATCGGAATGGGCTTTATTGCTGCATTTTTATCCTCTATTATGAACAATATGCCTACCGTGATGATTGACGCTCTTGCAATTGCTGAAACTTCAACAACTGGAATAGTACGCGAAGCTTTAATCTATGCTAATGTTGTTGGTGCGGACCTAGGTCCAAAAATCACACCAATCGGTTCTTTAGCTACATTATTATGGCTTCATGTGCTAACGCAAAAAGGAGTTAAAATCTCATGGGGAACTTATTTTAAAACTGGAATTGTAATAACGATACCCGTTCTATTTATGACACTTGTAGGATTGTTTATCTGGTTAATGATTATAAATTAAAATAAAGGAGTTTTTATTATGGCGAATAAAATTATTTATTTTTTATGCACAGGAAATTCATGTCGCAGTCAAATGGCAGAAGGATGGGCAAAGAAAATACTAAGTGAGGAATGGGATGTATATAGTGCAGGAATTGAAGCACATGGACTTAATCCGAGTGCTGTAAAAGCAATGAAAGAAGTGGATATCGATATTACAAATCAAACTTCTGATCAAATTGATAAGGATATTTTAAATAAAGCGGACCTTGTTGTTACCCTATGCGGAGATGCGAAGGATAAATGTCCAATGACTCCTCCACAAGTAACAAGAGATCATTGGGGATTTGAGGATCCTGCAAAAGTGCAAGGTACTCAAGAAGAAAAATGGGCTGTTTTCCAACAGGTTCGTGATAAAATTGGCGATCGCATAAAAGTGTTTGCTAAAACAGGAGAATAATTATTAGACAAAGCATGACGGTATAGACTACCTTCATGCTTTTTTATTGTTTTTGAGTATAAAAACTGTGGATATGTCTATGATTTTATTATTGTCTAAAGCCAAATGATTAATAGAGTAAACGATAATCAAGTTGAAATATATTTGAAATAAGAATGTAAGTTTATAAACTTATAATTAAAGGGAATGAACAAGTGAATAGGAAAATTTATTTCAAGATAGCAATAAAACAGGCTTTAAACGCTATTACGATATGGAAGGTGTGTTGGTAATGAAGGGGATTTTACTTGCAGGTGGAAGCGGATCTCGATTGTCTCCAAGTACGGATAGCTTAAATAAGCATTTACTCCCGGTTTATGACAAGCCGATGATTTATTATCCACTATCAGTATTAATGCTAGGTGGTTTAAAAGAAATAATGATAATCAGTACACCAGAAGATACATCTCGTTTTGAGAGGTTACTGGGCGATGGTTCACATTTAGGAATTACTATAACTTATCGAGTGCAGGAAGAACCAAAAGGAATTCCGGAAGCTCTCATAATTGCAGAAGATTTTATTGGTACAGATGATGTCACACTGATGCTTGCAGATAATATATTTTACGGTCAAGGGTTTACAACTTTATTAAGAAAAGCGATTAAAAAACATCAACATGCCATGGTATTTGGTTACCGGGTTAAAGATCCGGAGAGATTCGGAGTTGTTGAATTTGATCATAACCAAAAAGCAATTTCTATTGAAGAAAAGCCAGAAGATCCCAAATCTGATTTTGCCGTAACTGGGTTATACATGTATGATTATCGAGCTGTTAACATTGCGAAGAATTTAGAGCCCTCTGACAGAGGAGAATTAGAGATTACGGATGTTAACAAAGAGTATCTGAGGTGCAATCAACTAGATGTAGAGTTGTTAGGAAGAGGATTTGCATGGATGGATGCGGGCACGCAAGAATCACTATTTGATGCAGCGGAATTTATAAAAACAACACAACAACGTCAAGGTTTTAAAATTGCATGTTTGGAAGAAATCGCATTTTACCTTGGATATATTTCTAAAGAAGCATTATATGAAAGAGGCAAAACAATGGAAAAAAATGATTACGGACAATACCTGATGGAAATTGCTGAAAGAAAGCACCATCAGCAATATTGGGATTCGATTGATCATCATCCAATGTTAGGACTGGTAGAAAATGAATAAGTCAGCGATTTTAATAACAGGTGGAGCTGGATTTATTGGGTCAAATTTTATCCATTACTTTATGGATATATATCCGGAAGTTCCAATTGTAAATATAGATAAATTAACCTACGCAGGGTCTCTTCAAAACCTCAAGGGAATAGATTCGAACGCTAACTATCATTTTGTAGAAGGTGATATTGCAGATGATCAGGTTGTGCAGCAAGTATTTCAAAACTTTGATATCCATGGAGTAATCCATTTTGCGGCTGAATCACATGTTGACCGGTCTATCAAAGATGCACGTTCTTTTGTAGATACGAATGTTGTAGGTACACTGAATTTATTACAAGCTGCACGTAATGATTGGGAAGAAAAAGGGGAACTAGAGGGCAGACGATTTCATCATATATCAACTGACGAAGTATATGGGTCACTTGGAGAAGAAGGGATGTTTACTGAAGAAACTCCTTATGATCCTAGAAATCCATATAGTGCATCAAAAGCTGGTGCGAATCTGATGGTGAAAAGTTTCGGATATACGTATGGTATGAATGTGATTTTATCTTCTAGTTCAAATAACTATGGTCCTCGGCAGCATGAAGAGAAGTTACTCCCTACAATTATTGAAAAAGCGTTAAATGGAAAAGGAATTCCGATTTATGGTGACGGTAAAAATGTTCGTGATTGGTTATATGTGGACGATCATTGTCGAGCAATTGATACAGTATATCATTTTGGGAAATCTCAAGAGACATATAACATTGGTGGTAGAAACGAAAGAACTAACCTTGAAATTACAAATCAGATTTGTGAAATCTTAAATGATTTACGTCCGGACTTGTTATCAAAATATGAAATAGAGAAGTTTCAAGATTTGATTACCTTTGTCGAAGATCGTAAAGGACATGACTTACGATATGCAATTGATGATCGCAAATTAAGAAATGAACTACAATGGGAACCAAAACAATCATTAGATAATGGACTGAAACAAACAATAGAGTGGTATATACGAAAATGGGAATCTATTACAAAAATGAACCATTGATTTCAGTTGTTGTTCCTGTTTATGGTTGCAAAACCTGCCTTGTTGAATTATGTAGTCGAATTAAAGAGACGATACAGTCCATTCCAGCTCGATATGAAATAATACTCGTCAACGACGCAAGTCCAGACCAAGCGTGGGAAGTAATTGCAAATTTGCATGAACAGGATAATAGAATTAAAGGTATCGATTTAGCTAGAAACTTTGGGCAACATCATGCGATAACTGCAGGGTTAGACTATGCTCAAGGAGATTGGGTTGTGGTCATGGATTGCGATCTTCAAGATCGACCAGAGGAAATTAAGGTATTATTTGAAAAGGCAATGGAAGGATATGATGTTGTATTCGCTCAGCGAGTTAAACGTCAAGATAAATCGATGAAGCGACTTTCTTCCAAACTTTTTTATAAAATATATGATTATTTCGCTGGACAAGAGAGTGATGCTTCCATTGCCAACTATAGTATTATCTCTGCAAAAGTTGCAAGTAGTTATCGGAAAATGAGTGAGCAAAATAGATATTATCCGATGTTTATCAAGTGGTTGGGATTCAAGCAGACTAAAATTCCAGTTCAACATGATCAACGTAAAGAAGGGAAATCATCTTATGATTTTAAAAAACTAGTTTCGTTAGCTACCGATGCTATTGTTTCTCAATCGAATAAGCCACTTCGTATTTCGATTAGTTTTGGTTTTTTGATGTCGCTGGTCTCTTTTGTGTATGCAGTTTATTTATTTGGAAGATATTTCTTTTTAGATGAACATGTACAAGGATGGACGAGTGTAATGGTATCTATTTTCTTTATTGGTGGTTTAATATTTTTCCAATTTGGAATTATTGGTTTGTATTTAGGTAAAATTTTTAATGAAACAAAGAACCGACCGATTTATACTGTTCGGAATGTGATAGGAGAAAAACAAGAAAATGGGGTTGATTAGATGATTAAATCTTACTTAGAGCCTACACCTTGGGATCAACGCAATTTCCCGGTTGAAACATATCAACTATCTGAGTATAGTGAAGCAGCGTTAAGAGAAACGGATCAAGTAAAAGGGCATTTTACCGTGAAGGTGGGAGTGTTCGAAAATACGAAGCTATTACATGATTATGGATTCTATTATGCTGATACATTGATTGCACCATTTTGTAAAAAGGATCGTTTTTTGTTCGAGAGAGCAAAAGAGGCTTCATTTACAGAGAACTTTGATAAAGACGAAATACTAAATATTGCAGAAGAAGCGTTTCAAGGTGGCAGATACCATCGTGATTTTAATATACCAAATAACATGGCAGATAAAAGATACCGTAATTGGGTTAAAGATTTAATTAATCAACGTTTAATTTTAGCATACAAACAAAATGGGGAAATTGCGGGCTTCTTTGCTTATAAAGATGATCAAATATTGTTGTTAGCTATGCATGAGGACTACAGAGGAAAAGGAATGGCAACTGCTTTTGCGGGGGCGTGTGTAAAAGAACAGTTCGAGAGAACCGGACATACCGAACTGAAAACATCAATATCTCCTAGTAATCCGGCATCCTTAAATGTATTTCTTGGTTTAGGGTTTCGTCTTGGTCCAGCTATTGATGTATATCACAAACTAAATGGAACGATTGAGGAAAGGGAATAACTATGGCATATGCATATATTATTGGGACCATTGTTTTCACAGTATATGGTCAATTAATTATTAAATGGACGATGGATAAACAAGGAGAACTTCCTGCTGGTTTGATGGATAAATTTTTATTTCTAGTACAAATGATATGGAATCCTTGGATTTTATCCGGTTTTGTAGCAGCCTTTCTTGCAGCATTGAGTTGGATGGCTGCCATGACGAAATTTGATATCAGTTATGCATATCCTTTTATGAGTCTATCATTTGTGCTTGTTTTTATACTATCGGCAATATTTTTTGGAGAACCAATCAGTACACAAAAAATGGTTGGATTTGGATTAATTATACTAGGAATTATAGTAATGAGGTGATCAGTTGATACCATTTAATGTACCTTGTCATATAGGTCGAGAAGAAGAAACAATTGCTGAGGCAATTAAAGAACAAAAATTATCTGGGAATGGCCGTTTTAGTAGATATTGTACTACATGGTTGGAGAATCATTTAGACGCAAAAAAAGCAATATTAACCCCATCTTGTACGGCGGCATTAGAGATGTCTGCTATTTTGACAAATGTGTCAGAGGGAGACGAAGTTATTATGCCATCTTACACATTTGTGTCTACTGCCAATGCATTTGCATTGCGAGGCGCACATATCCGTTTTGTTGATGTAGAACCAACGACAATGAATATTGATCCTAAAGCGATTAAAGCAGCAATAAGTCACCGAACCAAAGCGATCGTAGTAGTACATTATGCGGGTGTTGCTTGTGATATGGTTCCTATCATGAAATTGGCTAACGAACATCAATTATGGGTGATCGAAGACGCTGCACAAGGTTTAAAAAGTCAATATAATGGCCGTCCATTAGGAACTATTGGTCATTTAGGAACATTTAGTTTTCACGATACAAAAAATTATACATGTGGAGAAGGCGGAGCACTTATCATAAATGATGAAGCTTTTGTAGAGCGTGCAGAGATAATACAAGAAAAAGGAACCGATCGTTCTAAATTTGTTCGTGGGGAAGTCGATAAATATACATGGCGAGATATTGGATCTTCTTATTTAACGAGTGAATTAAATGCGGCATACTTATCTGTTCAATTGGACCAAGCAGAAGTTATTAATCAAGACCGTCTTGCTGCTTGGTATTTGTATCAGAAAGGATTAAAACCATTAGAAGAGAAGGGAATTCTAGATTTACCAACCATACCGACTGGATATAAGCACAACGCTCATATGTTCTACATTAAAACAAGAACAGAAGAAGAAAGAAATGAACTTATCAAATACTTAAAGGAACAAGAAATTATGGCTGTAACCCATTATGTTCCATTACACCAATCTGAAGCTGGCAAATACTATGGATCTTTTTCAGGTGAAGATGTTTATACAACTTCTCATAGTAGCAGACTTCTACGCTTACCACTTTATTACGGAATAACGAAAAAGGATGTCGCATATGTCATACAAACTATTCAACAATTTTATTCAGCATAAATGGTTATGGCTTGGTGTATTAATTATTATCGTGTATCTTTCACCTTATTTTATTAATGGTGAAAATACACATATACGAATACATGATAATATGGATTCAAACGTTGTATGGTATAAAGTTTTAGCCGAAAGCGGACAAATATTTACATTAAAAGATGTGATGCTCCCATACGCAATCGATGGTTTGCCCCGCAGCGCTTTACCGTCACCATTTGATGCTGTCGTTTGGCTGTATGTATTATTTGAACCGATGACTGCATATACGATCAGCCAAACAATTATGCGACTGGCAGCTTATTTTGGGATGTATCTACTATTAACACGGTTTGTATTAGCAAAAGATACTACTCCGTGGATTACCGTTGGTGTATCACTTGCATTTGCAATGTTACCTTATTGGCCATCAGGAGCTTTATCCATTGCAGGTATTCCCTTAGCTTTATATGTATTTTTAAACATTCGAAAATATAAATCCGAAGCACCGAAACATGCTTGGATATTATTAGTGATAATACCGTTCTTTTCGAATTTTATTTTAAGTTTTGTATTTTTCGTAGGATTAATGGTTGTATTATGGCTGATTGATTATATTCGACAAAAAGAATGGAATTGGAGTTTTTTTAAAGCAATATGTTTAATGACATCGATGTATCTTGTGAAGAACTACTTATTAATAACATCGATGTTTTTTGACTCAAATTTTACTACTCATCGAGAAGAGCTTGACTTAGGGTATAATTCGTTTGAGCGAAGTTATGAATTAGCGTGGGAAAATTTCTTATATGGACATACTCATGATGAAGCACATCAAGCTTATATTATTGTTCCAATCATTCTTTTTGCTTTATTTCTGGCCATATATAAGAAAATTCAGCCCAAATTATTAATAACGCTATTTTTAAGTAATTTAGTCCTTTCTTTTTGGTATGCATTTTGGTATTGGGAAGGATGGCGTGTAATAAAAGATGAGATATCGATCGTTAATACATTTAACTTTGCAAGAATCCATTTTCTCGATCCTACCATTTGGTATATCGCATTTGCGGTTGCTTTAGCGGTTATTTGGAAATATGCAAAGCTAGGTAAATATCTCGTTATTCTCGTATTAATTGCCCAAAGTCTTTATTTATTTGTGTTAACTGAAGATATAAAATATGGAGAGGTTGGAACTCCAACATTTAACGACTTTTATTCGGAAGAATTGTTTACAGAAATTCAACAATACATCGGTAAGGATCCATCTAGTTATCGCGTTGTTAGTATCGGAATGCATCCAACAATTGCACAATATAATGGATTTTACACGTTGGACACATATAACAATAGCTTTCCTTTAGAATATAAGCATGAATTCCGAGAAATTATAGCTGGTGAACTAGATAAAAATCCTTCCTTAAAGAATTACTTTGACACTTGGGGAGGGAGATTGTATATGTATGTAGCAGATCATGGTGAAAATTATATGTTTACAAAAGATAAAAATGAGCCTATTCAACAATTAGATATTAACACAGAAGCTTTAAAGAACTTAGGTGGAGAGTATATACTCTCAGCCGTACCTATTGATAATGCCGAAGAAATTAATCTAGTACTTGAAAAGCGGTTTGAACAAGAAGAATCTCCATGGGAAATATATCTTTATCATGTTCCATAGTGTATATGTTGTTTGAAATCCACAAACGGGGAACTTTTTAGAGGCATCGGTTTTATAGCTAACTTGAAAAAAAGAACACTTTTCAAGTGGACCTCAAGCTCGAGCTATTCTGAAGAGGAGTTCTTCATCTTTCATTACAATTAGAGTTAAGTTGTTTCTATAATATGAACATGTAGTATATAACTACTTATTTAAATTGAAATTAGTATTTTTAAATCGACTCAAACAATAATTGAACTATTTCTTATACATAGAGATAGTTCTTTTTTTTGAGATCTACCAGCTATTATTCTTGACTATATATTCGTTATATTTTAATTATTCAATACATGATACATAAATGTAATACTATGATAATGCCATTGAAATCTCTAGATGTTACACTGCATATGTTCTAATTTTAGGATGAACATGAAAAATTTAGAAATACATAAATGATTTGTACACTCAATTTTTCGAGATAGACCAAGAAAGCAAAGGGGGAGCTTAATAATGAAAAAATCACTCAGATTGCTATCAATTGTGGTTATACTTACTTTCATAGTATCTATCTTTCAAAATCCTGTTTATGCAAATTCCAAAGAGGATTTAAAAGAAGTTAAAGATGAAAGAAGTAAGATTCAAGAAGAATTGTCTGACTCACAACAAAAGGTTATGGACGCTGTAGAAGAATTAAATGTATTATATAATGAAATTGATAGTCTACAAGTAGAATTAGCAGAAAAAGAAGCACTTATCGATGATACGGAACAAAAAATGAATGACACAATGAATGATATATCTGATTTAGAAGTAGAAATTAAAGAATTAGAGAAAAAAATCGAAGAACGATTTGACATATTAAAAGATCGTTTAGTATCTGTGCAACAGACTGGTGGAGATATCACATATTTAGAAGTGATATTTGGTTCTCAAAGCTTTCATGATTTTGTTAATCGTGTAAGTGCGGTAAATAAAATTACAGATTCTGATGCTGCATTGATTGAGCAACAAGAGTTAGACATGAAGCAATTAGAAGAAAATAAGCAACAAATTGTAGTAAAGTTAAATGATTTAAATGAATTAAAAGATGAACAAGATCAAATGAAGGTAGAAGTTGAAGAGAAGCTTGTTGTACAAAAGGATCAGCAATCTGAACTAGAAGATAAGAAAAACAGTCTTCAAGCAATGGTGGAAGAACTAGAAATGTCGGATAGTGAATTAGCATATCTAGAAAATAATATCCAAACCGACATTCAAAAAGAAGAGGAAGCAAGAGCTAAAGCAATTGCTGCAAAAGAGGCTGAAAAGAAAGCACAAGCAGCAAAGAAAGAAGCACCTAAGCGTGAAGTGTTAAATACTTCTACATCTAAAAAAGAAGACAAAAGTAATAGTTCAAATGATAAAGCTAAGGAAGAAAAGCCAACATCCAATAATGATGAAAAGACATTTACAGTAACATCAACCGCTTATACAGCAGACTGTAAAGGATGTTCGGGTAAGACTTCATATAATGGTATTGATTTGAAAAAAAATCCGAATATGAAAGTCATTGCTGTAGATCCTGAAGTTATACCACTTGGTAGTATTGTTGAAGTAGAAGGATACGGTGTTGCTATTGCAGCAGACACTGGTAGTGCCATTAAAGGGAAGAAAATTGATGTGTTTATTTCTGATAAAAATGCTGCTCGTAGCTGGGGAGTTAAAACTGTAAAAGTAACTATAAGATAACGTACAAAAAAGGAGATCGGATTTTTGTCCAATCTCCTTTTTTTAGTAATGTAATTAACTAATCACAATGCTTTGGATAATAGCAAAGTAAGCCAATACGACAAAAATAACGGATACTAAGAACGAAAGTGTTGCATTTTTTTTCATTCTATAAATATATAAACTTCCAATAAGGCATATCAAAGCTATTACTGCAAAGAATAAACCGGAATCCGTAGCAATCAGAGCAACCTTACTACCTTCTAACGAACCATTATAAAACATATTTAACAATGGTGCATATCCTCCATGTTCTATGAGAGTCTCAAGGTTCATCGGTGGGGATTGTTCATTAAGAGCACCAGTTATAATGAAAATGATAGTAATAATAAAGAATTCCACACGCACCCATGGCTTTGGGTTATATGTGGGATCTTTTTTTATCCTTTGTTTCATCCAAAAACCATTAATCAATGCATATAAAATTAATGGAATAATAAATAAATGCTTGAGTAACAAGCTTTGCCCATAGGAGACTAAAAAGGTATCTGTATAATCCGCTCCAGCTGTAGTGACGTTCATTAATAATATGCCACTTACGATAATTAATAGAAAACAACCAATTGCAGTTGGATGAAACCACCTTAGAAAGGCTAGCCAATTCGATGAATTCGATGAGAACCAACCTACTATTAACAATATCCCTGACCATACAGAAACTGCTAATACATGCATAGTGTGGATTGCTATACCATAAACTCCTTCTATGCTTCCAGCATGACTTGACCAGGCAATTCCAATAGTAAGAAGAAAAAGAAGAAATAGCTCTCCTATAATGAAAATTTGCCGATGATCATTCCCAAAAATTGTTATATAAAATGCCGTCACTATACAAATAATAAATGTAAACAGCCAAGCATTTCCGATTCGGAAAGTGAGTAGAATAGATTCAACAGCAGATCCAATCCCTTCCATTCCTGCGACATGTATAATTAATTGTATCAGAGGAATAAAAGATAATAATGCAATACTAAATACCGTAAATAATTGTAAAGAGGTAGATATTTTAATAGTTGGTTTAGAATTAGTGGGAATCCATCTTAGAATAAATGCTCCCGCAAGGAAAGAGAAACATAAATAAAGTAACGTCTCACTCCATATTGTGAAGAAAAACATAGCTTATTTTTTCTTTCTTATTAATACAATTGCAAGAATAGCGATAATTGCTACAAGAAGAATTGTAATAATCATGGTGTTAGAGCTTGAATCTGTAGCAGTTTCTTCATTAGTTTCATCTGCTGTAGTTGAATCGTCCGATTCAGATTGATTATTTTCAGTCATTGATTCATCTTCTTCAGTAGCATTCGATTCTTCGATATCTTCTTCTGAAGATTCTTCTACTTCTTCATCAGCATCAATTTCAAATGAGATCGAGTCCTGCATTGCATGACCATCTACACCAATAATATCCCAAGTCACTGTGTAAGAACCATTAGCTAGATCTTCTTCTAATGTTGCAACAAGCTCACCATCAGTTATGGAAATATCAGTGGCTTCAAACGTATCTCCTTCACTATTCTCAATTTGTAATGATGCGTTTTGCTCAATAACAGTATCGAAGTATAACTGTATTGTATCTATTGCCTCTGTAAGTGTTGAACCATCTTCTGGATTTGAAGAATCCAAATGTGTATGTGCAAATACAGTATGTGCACTAAAAAGGAATAAAGTGGCTACAAACAGTAGCGTGGATATTTTTTTCATAAGAATAACCTCCTAAATTTTATGTCGTTAACAGATTACTAAATAATTCATACAGAAACAACTTATATAACCTCTAAACTAATGACACTTTCGTGACGATACTAATGTGTGAAAACTATGATATTTAGGATTATTGAGTTAAACTAAGTGAAGATGATTACATAAGGAGTGTGTTTTGAATGAAAAGTTATCCAAACGCTCAAGCAACAAAAGCACTAATTGAACAATTAGTAAAAATCCCAAGTCCAACTGGTTATACAACGAATGCGATATCCTTTGTAGAAAATCACTTAAAACAGTTAGGAGTGGAAACAAAACGAAATCATAAAGGAGGTCTAATTGCCACTGTCAAAGGAGAAAATGATAGTAAACATCGCTTTTTAACAGCGCATGTCGATACGCTTGGGGCAATGGTTAAGGAAATAAAAGATAACGGGCGTTTAAAGATTCAACGAATTGGTGGTTTTCCATTTAATTATATTGAAGGAGAATACTGTACTATTCATATGTCTAATGACAATACTATTACAGGTACGATTTTAATGCATCAAACCGCAGTTCATGTTTACCATAAAGCAGCTTCATTAGATAGAAGTGAAGAGAATATCGAAATACGAATTGATGCAGAAGTACATAATGCCAATGATACACGAGCGCTAGGAATAGAAGTAGGAGACTTTATATCATTTGAGCCTCGAGTAGAGATAACTGATAATGGTTTTATTAAGTCTAGACATTTAGATGATAAAGCAAGTATAGGTATATTATTACAAGTGATAAAACAAATCCAAGAAGAAAATATAAAACTACCTCATACAACTCATTTTTTATTCTCAAATAATGAAGAAATAGGTTATGGGGGAAATTCAAACATTACTCCTGAAACAGTGGAATATTTAGCTGTCGATATGGGAGCAATTGGTGATGGCCAATCAACAGATGAATATACAGTTTCTATTTGTGTTAAGGACTCATCAGGTCCGTACCATTATGGTCTTCGTAAACATCTGGTGAATATAGCAAAACAACATGATATTGGCTATAAATTAGATATATACCCTTATTACCAGTCAGATGCTTCAGCAGCTATCCAATCAGGCAACGATATTATACATGGACTAATTGGACCTGGGATTGATGCATCTCACGCTTTTGAACGAACACATGAATCTTCGTTAATTCACACAGAAAAATTAATCTATCATTATATTCAAACAGAAATGATTGAAATGTAAAGATATAGATAGTATAGATTTAAATGGTTGAGTCTAGATTAATATAAAAAGTAAATTTTACGGGCGCGTATGGCTAGATGATGCCAAGCTCAAAAATTGAAAGAGAAGGCCCATCAGCCACCCGTAAAATGGATACGTCATTGCTCATTTAAATTAATACATAAACATAGATACATAGATAATGAGAAATGCTTCCAAGTAAAATAAAAATGTGAAAGATCTCATGAAAACCGAAATAACGGAAACGTAAAAAGTCTGGTTTTAACCAATAAATAACTGCGCCAACAGTATACAAAATCCCCCCTAAAATCAACAGGAACATTCCTTGCAACCCAATCTCAGGAGCTAAAGATCCACTATATAAGATAACTATCCAACCCATTAATACGTATAGCAGCGTAGATAACCATCTAGGGGAGTGGAACCATATAAGTTTAAAGGAAACTCCAAGCAACGCAAGACCAGTAATAATTGCAAATAAGACCCAGCCGATTGTTCCCTTAAGACTAATCAAACAAAAAGGGATATATGTACCTGCGATTAGAACATATATCATCGAATGATCCAACTTACGCAAAAAAGCAATAACTGGTGGTTGTGCGATGATGGAATGATAAACTGTAGATGCTGTATATAAGAGGATTAAACTGACTCCAAATATAGTAACTGCAGTAATTGTTTGAGCAGATGCACTTATTTGTGCTGATTTAACGACAAGAAAAACTAGTCCAATGATTGATAAGACAATGCCAATAAAATGTGTAAAAGCATTCATAGGTTCTCTAATATATTTATTCATTTTAACACCTTCATTCCTTTATGTAGTTTTTAAAACTATATAATGATAATACATATATTTCGTGATGTAGTCAATATTTACATATCCGTGTTTTGAAAGTATAATATGTATCAAATCAAAATGAGGAGAATAATAATGGATATTTATAAGCAATTAGAGGACTTAACATTATCTAACCAATTATCGCTAGAAGAAATTCCAAATATTGATTTATATATGGATCAAGTTATTCAACTTTTTGAAAGCAAGTTTAGTTCATCAAAGCGGAATGATGATGAAAAAGTTCTGACGAAAACAATGATTAATAATTACGCTAAAGGAAAGTTGTTATTCCCAATTAAAAATAAAAAGTACTCCAAAGATCATATACTATTGATTGCGATGATTTATCAAATGAAAAGTGCTCTATCGATAAGTGATGTTGGTAAAACATTAAAAGGTATTAATCATCAAGTTTCAGAAGGAGACATTCAACTGGGAGAATTTTATGGGAGTTATCTACGATTAATGGAAAAAAATGTAGAGTTATTTGAAGAATTTATATCAAGTCAACAAAATTCAGTTGGTGAAGAAATTAATAATAAAGAAGTATCTGAAGCAGATTATTTACAACAAGTATTACTTATTTTAAGTTTCACAGGGATGAGTAACTTCTTTCGGAAAGCAGCTGAAAAAATGGTAGATAATCTTGTATGGAAGGAAGAAAATAAAGATGAAGCTTAGTATTTTAGATCAGTCTCCAGTTTTAGAAGGCGCTAGCTCAAAACAAGCGTTGGAGGAGACAATTAAATTAGCTAAATTAGCTGAGGGTAAGGGATATCATCGTTATTGGATTGCAGAGCATCATGGTATGCCACAATTAGCAAGCCCTTCACCAGATATTTTACTAGCTATAATTGGTAGCCAGACGTCAACAATACGAATTGGTGCTGGAGCAGTTCTGTTACCAAATTATCGTGCTTTTCCTGTTGCTGAAAGATACCATATGTTAGCTTCCATGTTTCCGGGACGAGTTGATTTAGGAATTGGACGTGCCCCTGGTGGATCAGCAGAAGCATCTATTGCGCTTGCTGGGGATTTTTTGAGTAAAGTCAACGATATGCCTACTTTAATTGATGAATTATTACATTTTTTGTACGATGATTTTCCAGAAGACCATTTATATGCAAAAATAGATATTTCGCCCCGGACAATTGAACCCCCACACCCTTGGCTATTAGGAACGAGTGAAAAAAGTGCGGTTCTTGCAGCAGAAAAAAATCTTGCTTATGTGTTTGGACACTTTATGACGGATAGTGATGGTCCTAAAATCATAAGAAAGTATCAAGATTTAACAGAGAATAAAAAGTCTATAATTGTTGCTGTGTCCGTCATTTGTGGGGAAACTGAAGAAGAAGCTTTACAAATAGCTAAGGAAGCATCTACGTGGAATCAAAAAGCTACATCAATTGAAGTAGATAATCAAAATAATGATATGTTCTCTAATATGATAATTGGTAATCCTGTACAAGTAAAAGAACAACTACAAACATTACAACAGTTATATCAATGTGATGAATTTATGATACTTACGATTACTTCAAATTATCAGGATAGGAAAAAATCATATGAACGAATAGCTAACATATTCCTTTAGTTTGAGCATCTACGTCAGATTCCGTTTATAGCATACGTCTTTTATCGAAGACATATAATGGACTACATGGACAAGCTATAAAGGAGAGCAGAAAGATGAATGATTGGGTTACGGCTATTATGGAACAGCTAGGTTACCTAGGGATTTTTTTAATGATGGCATTAGAAAATATTTTTCCACCTATTCCATCAGAAATTGTATTACCATTTGGTGGATTTTTAACAACCTATACAAATCTAACGGTAATAGGTGTTGTAACTGTTGCTACCTTGGGATCTGTAATAGGTTCTATGATTCTTTATTGTATTGGAACAGTTTTAGACATACCTCGATTAGAGAGAATAATAGATCGTTATGGGCATTGGATTCGCTTGAAAAAGTCAGATGTACAGCGAGCAGATAATTGGTTTCATCAGCGTGGTTATTGGACGGTCTTTTTCTGTAGAATGGTACCGGTAATAAGAAGTCTTATATCTATTCCAGCTGGTATGACGAGGATGAATTTCCCTGTTTTTATTTTACTAACTACCGTTGGTACAATTTTATGGAATGTTATATTAATTAGTTTTGGTGTTATTTTAGGAGAAAACTGGCAGCAGATATTAGGATTTATGCATGGATATTCAAGATTTGTATATATTGTTATTATTTTAGTACTTGTAGTAATTACTATTATCTTTATTAGAAGAAAACGTCAGCGCTAGTTTAGGTTGACGTTTTCTTCATTTAGTTCCTCTGTCATATAATAATCTTCCGTTAGTTCTAATATAGAAATTAATTCATAAAGCATTACTAACTCGAATGGGAGTTTATTTAACATATCTTTGCTCAGTTCATGCGTTCTATGTTTTTCTTTCCAAAATAATTTATTCAACCGGGTTCTTTTATCTTGTATATCATTGCTATTAAAAGCAATCTCTTTTTTTAATACTTGTGCAATATAGGAGGATACAATCATTAGTTCATTTTTTTCATTCTCATTTACGTTTATTCGACCTTTAGGATGGTCAATAACATTCGTTATATGATAATGCATAATTCTTAAAAAATGTAACTGTGTTTTTAAATCTTTAAATTTTTCTTGATTATATTCGGTGAAATGATATTTTGTATCATTTGTTTGATACCTACTTAAAATTTCAGCTCTAATTATTATTTTATCTAATTCCAATAACCTATTTAAATATTTACTCTCGTTACTTTTTTCATCTGTAAGTAAATGGCAGTGATATATATCTTTTGTTAATACACCTAATTCTTGAGCAATGGATGTTACTTTAGATTGAATGTTTTTTTGATAATCAGGTGGAAGTAAAAACATATTTACTAATGTAGATACAGATAAACCGATTGTTGTTGTAAATAGTCTAATAAAAAATTCCATCAAATAATTACTATGAATAACATCTACCATTGCAACAGAAGTAATCGTGGCAACTAACAATCCATCATGTAATTTAAGACGAAAGCAGGTAGAGATTGTGAAAACTGCAGATAGAGCGTATGTCACCGGTGAATTTCCAAACAAAGCAATAAATAATACTGCATATGCTGCTCCAATTGCAGAAGCAGGAAATCGTATCAACCCTTTTCGTATAGAATCAGAAACGGTGGGTTCAATGGTTACAATGGCAGTGATAACAGCGAATACAGGAGACCATCCAATCCATTTGCAAATATAAGCTGTTAAAAGAACAGCTATACCAGTTTTAATTACTCTGCTACCAATAAATGACCGAAGTTTCACGATTATAAAATCTCCATTCTTTACCTAAGTGAGTCAATTTCATTAGTGTTATGCCCCATGTTATTTATGAGATTGATTCAAGTAATATTTCTATTTTCCACCCTTATTGAGTAAATTTCAAATTTTTTTCAAAAAAGTGTTGCAAAATAGAAAATATTTTTATAAACTGTATTATAACAAAATTATAAATTATTAAACTGTTATATAAAAGGAGGTTTTCAAATGTCTGAAAAACAGGTGCTGTGTCCTGATTGTGGTATTCCGATGGATGCAAAGCAAACATCACTAGAATGTGATTATTGTCTTTCTAAAAAAGCAGAGTAAATTTTTTTTGTGTCAATTGTTATATAACAAAAATTGATATTTATTTATTATTATAATACAGGTGGTGAAGGTTATTTTATGAATGATGTATCTATACTACAAAGTTCTTCAAAAGTAAAATACGAAGATGTTCTAACTACTGAAGCGCGAGAGTTTTTGTTTTTATTACACCAACATTTTAATCAGCGAAGAAAAGAATTACTTGATGAAAGACAAGAAAAACAAAAAAGATTGGCTGATGGAGAAAAGTTAAATTTTCTATCACTAACCAAACATATACGAGAATCAGATTGGGAAATTGATCCAGTACCAAAAGATTTAAAAGATAGAAGAGTCGAGATTACTGGACCTGTAGATAGAAAAATGATCATCAATGCTTTAAATTCAGGTGCTAATACTTTTATGGCAGATTTTGAAGATGCTAGTTCTCCAACTTGGGAGAATATGATGCAGGGACAACGTAATCTAAAAGACGCAATTCGAAGAGAAATTGATTTTTTTGATAACCGGGGAAAAGAATATCGTTTGAATGATAAAACGGCTGTACTAATTGTTCGGCCTAGGGGATGGCATCTCGAAGAGCGACACATTAAAGTTGAAAATGAGCCTATGTCTGCTAGTTTAGTAGATTTTGGATTGTATTTTTTCCATAATGCCAAAGAATTAATACGGAGCGGATCTGGACCATACTTTTATTTGCCTAAAATGGAAAATTATTTAGAAGCGCGTCTTTGGAATGATGTATTTGTTTTTGCCCAAAACGAAATTGGTATTCCACAGGGAACAATTAAAACTACTGTGCTGATTGAAACAATTACTGCTGCATTTGAAATGGATGAGATTTTATATGAGCTACGCCATCATTCAGCAGGTTTGAATTGTGGTAGATGGGATTATATTTTTAGTTTCATTAAAAAGAATCAAAGTGATCCTGCTATGCTATTACCTGATCGTTCGACGGTAACGATGGAAACTCCTTTTATGCGCTCGTATTCTTTATTAGCAATTCAAACTTGCCATCGAAGAAACGCGCATGCAATTGGTGGAATGGCTGCTCAAATTCCTGTGAAGAATAATAAAGAATTAAATCGTCAAGCATTTGAGAAAGTAAAAAAAGATAAAGAACGAGAAGTACGTGATGGGCATGATGGGACATGGGTAGCGCATCCAGGTATGGTTCAACTAGTAAAAGATGTTTTTGATTTAGGTATGCCTGCAGCTAACCAGATTAATAGAAAACGAGAAGATATACACATTACAGCAAATGATCTTTTACAGCTACCGACTGGGCCAATAACTATAGAAGGGTTGCGTACAAATATTACCGTTGGAATTCAATATATGGCGGCCTGGTTATCAGGGCGTGGGGCTGTTCCAATTAATAATCTAATGGAAGATGCAGCAACAGCTGAAATATCGAGGGCACAAATATGGCAGTGGATACAAAATGAAGCAATTATGGATAATGAACAACAAATCACTTTTAAATTAGTCAAGGATATGGTAGATGAAGTAGTTCTATTTGAAGAAAACTTAGGAACAGAAAATATGGAATCGGAACACGTATACGAGGCTACTAATCTATTTTTATCTTTAATCAAACAAAAAGAATTTGAAGAATTTTTAACTTTACCAGCTTATCATCAATTAAATGAAGGAGGATATGTAAATGACAAATAAAAGAGTAGAGAATTTAACAAGACACTGGGAAGAGGATATTCGATGGGCGGGGGTTGAACGTCCATATAAAGCAGAAGATGTAATACGTCTTAGAGGGTCTATTGATATAACGCATACTTTAGCGACTCGAGGTGCTTCGAAGTTATGGAAATTAATTAATGAAGAAGACTATGTAAATGCTTTAGGTGCACTTACCGGAAATCAAGCGGTTCAACAAGTGAAAGCGGGACTTAAAGCAATTTATTTAAGTGGATGGCAGGTTGCTGCTGATGCAAATATAGCAGGAGAAATGTATCCTGATCAAAGTCTGTATCCCGCAAATAGTGTCCCTCAGGTAGTGAAAAGAATCAATCAAGCACTACAACGATCGGATCAGATTCATTATTCTGAAGGTAAGAATGATATTGATTGGTATGCTCCTATAGTAGCGGATGCAGAAGCGGGTTTTGGAGGACAATTAAACGTGTTTGAATTGATGAAATCAATGATTGAAGCGGGGGCTGCGGCTGTTCATTTTGAAGATCAGTTATCTTCTGAAAAGAAATGTGGTCATTTAGGAGGTAAAGTGTTGTTACCAACACAGAATGCAGTTCGGAATTTAATTGCAGCCAGATTTGCAGCAGATGTGATGGGAACACCAACTATTATCATCGCACGTACAGATGCAAATGCAGCGGATATGATAACTAGTGATATAGATGAATATGATCATTCATTTCTTACTGGAGAGAGAACGATAGAAGGTTTTTATAAAACACAGCCAGGAATCGAGCAAGCAATATCAAGGGGGCTTGCATATGCTCCTTATGCTGATTTGATTTGGTGTGAAACATCAGAACCAAATATGGAGGAAGCTAGAAGATTTGCTAAAGCTATACACGAAAAGTTTCCTAATAAATTACTCGCATATAATTGTTCACCATCATTTAATTGGAAGAAAAAACTTTCAGATCAAGAGATTGCAGATTTCCAAAAAGAGTTAGGAAAATTAGGTTATAAATTCCAATTTGTAACATTAGCAGGTTTTCATGCTTTAAATTACAGTATGTTCGATTTAGCTAAAAAGTATAAACAATCCGGTATGGCAGCTTATTCCGAATTACAGCAAGCGGAATTTTCAAGTGAGAAAGACGGGTATACAGCTACAAGACATCAGAGAGAAGTAGGAACAGGTTATTTTGATGAAGTTGCACAAGTCATTTCTGGTGGTAATGCTTCTACTATAGCATTAGCAGGTTCAACCGAAACCGAACAATTTACAAGTTCTTACAAATAAATAAGAAAAAATCTGTTCACCATTTTAATAGTGAACAGATTTTTTTGACTGTCGTGGCAGTATTTGTCGAAATTGAAATATAACTGTAACATTTCTATAATATGCATGACATTTTCCAATGTTATACTTCATATTACCTAGAAAATATACATAATGTGTTTAAATATATAAAACTGCATAGGACTTTCTCACAATCATACATAAATAGTCTTAGAGAATTGCAGTGTAATAGGGAAGCGAGGAAAAAATGTTGAAAAAGGTAATATTTACATTAACTACGGCAACTGTAGTTGGGTTAAGCAGTACTTTGTTCACAGGTGTCGCACATGCAGAAACAATTGAGGATTTAGAATCACAACAATCACAAATTCAAGAAGATCGAGATGCTATTAAAGCAGATTTATCTGATGCCGAAAGCGAGATAGCAGATGTACTTATTGAGTTAGAGGAACTTAATAAAGAAATTGAACGTGTGGATAAAGCACTAAAAGAAAATGAAAACAAAATGGATGAAACTCAGGACAAGATTTCAGAGCAAGAAGCTGAAGTTGAGAAGTTAGAAAAAGAAATTGCAGAGTTAGAAGAGGCAATTGAAAAGCGTTATGAAATCTTAAAAGAACGCGCTATATCTTTACAGCAAAGTGGTGGAGAGATTACATATTTAGAAGTAATTTTTGGAGCACAAGACTTTGGTGATTTCATTAACCGTGTACAAGCTGTCAATAAAATTACTGATTCAGATACATCTTTAATTGAACAACAAGAAGCAGATAAAAAAGAAGTGGAAACAAAACAAGATGAAGTAGTTTCTAAACTTGATGATTTAAAAGAAATGGAAGTTGAAATTAAAGGGATGCTTGCAACAATTGAAGAACAGAAGTCAGAGAATGAAGTGAAGAAAGACGACTTGAAAGAAAAAGAAGACAACCTAGTGGCAATGAAAAATGAACTAGAAGTTGAAGACTCTAAATTGGCTACCTTAGAAAAGGATGTTGAAAGAAGTTTAAGTACTGCTACTTCACCTGCACCAAATACAACAGTAGCAAGTGCTAGTGTTGGAACAGATTCAAAATCAGATAATAATAATGTAACAAGAACTTCTGGATCTGGTGGTGTAAGTACAGCAATTAATGCTGGGTTTAATCATCTAGGAACACCATATGTTTGGGGTGGAAAATCACCAAGCGGATTTGATTGTTCTGGATTTGTTTCTTGGGCTTTTGCTCAGGGAGGAATTTCAATTCCATCAAGTACTTCAGCATTAGCTAGCACTGGATCGAAAGTATCTGCTAGCAATATGCAGCCTGGGGATATCGTATTCTTTGATACGTATAAAACAAATGGACACGTTGGTATCTACTTAGGTGGAGGACAATTTATTGGTGCACAAAATTCAACTGGTCTTGCAGTTGCTGACATGACGAGCGGTTACTGGGCAGACAAATTTAGTGGGCATGTACGTAGTGTACGTTAAATAAACTATAATATTGAAAAAAACCATAAGGGAAATTTCCCTTATGGTTTTTTATATTTTTCCGTAGATATCTAAGTTTATTCAAAGGCATTTAAGTTATAGCTTCATGGTACTAACATTCCATTGGATGAACGAAAAAAACCATTGAAAGAGTTTTTACTTTATGAACCAATACACCATGATCAGGCGAAATATGGTTTAAGTCATTTAATAATCGGATATATATAAGTTATCGTTATCATACATAAAAAACCAAGAAAGGACTAACTGATGAATAAACATAAGTTTATAAATCCAGTATTTTTTGTATCCTCTATATTTATATTAATACTAGTAATTATAGGAGCTATAACTCCGGGAAAATTTGAGTCTGTTGCTAATAGATTATTTAATTTTACTACCATTAATTTTGGATGGTTTTACTTACTTGCTGTTTTTGTATTCATTCTATTTTTAGTATGGCTCGCTTTCAGTAAGTACGGCAAAATCAAGCTTGGCCCTGCTGATTCAAAGCCTGAATATTCCTTCTTCGCTTGGATTGGAATGCTATTCTCGACTGGTTTTGGTTCTGGTCTCGTTTTCTGGGGTGTGGCAGAACCAATGAATCACTTCTTTAATACACCCTTTCCTGGATTAGAAGCACAAACAGAGGAAGCTGCCCGTGTCGCTATGGGTTATTCATTTTTTAACTGGGGAATTAGTCAATGGTCGGTTTTTGCATTAGTTGGTCTAGTTATAGCATTCAATCAGTTTCGTAAAGATAAAAATGGTCTAATATCTACAGCAATTGAACCAATAGTTGGAAAGAATCGCTTAACTGCTAACACGGTTAATTCATTCGCAGTTATCGCAACCGTGATGGGAGTAGCTACTTCATTAGGATTAGGGATTATGCAAATGAATGGTGGTTTAAATTCTGTATTTGGACTTTCAAATTCAATATGGGTACAGATAGGAATTGCGGTTACCATGTTGCTTGTTTATCTGATATCATCCGCCACCGGTCTGAAAAAAGGTATGAAATGGCTTAGTACATTAAATCTAACTTTATGTCTTGCTCTGTTATTATTTGTATTTATTATGGGACCAACTGTATTTATCTTGAATCTTTTGTATTAGGGATTGGAGATTACATTACAAATTTTGTACATTATAGTTTGAGAATGACCCCATATACTGGAGATTCTTGGGTGACAGAATGGACGATATTCTACTGGGCATGGGCGATATCGTGGTCACCATTTGTAGGAGCATTTGTAGCCAGAGTTTCACGTGGTAGAACCATTCGCGAATATATTTTTGGTGTGACAGTAGTTCCACCTGTTATTGCTTGTTTATGGATTGCTGTATTTGGCGGGACATCATTAATTAGTGATCTGAATAATGGTACAATGATAGCAGAAGCTGTGGATGAAGATTTAGCAGTGGCTTTATTCGAGACATTTGGTACTTTACCATTAAGTACATTAATGTCTGTATCAGCTATTTTTCTCATATTTACTTTCCTTGTGACTTCCGCAGACTCGGCTACTTATATTTTAGGTAGTATGACTTCGAAAGGAAGTTTGAATCCAGCACTTGTGACAAAGATTGTGTGGGGAATGTTAATTACTGCTATTGCAATTGTTCTACTATTAGCTGGTGGTTTAGAAGCACTGCAAACCGCTGCATTGACCTCAGCATTACCATTTACCATTATAATAATTTTCTTAATGATTTCTTTCTTGAAAATAATAAAAAAAGATAACAGTTCTAAGTAACTTAAATTTTGGAAAGCGGACTTGAATCATTTTAATAATATTGATTCGAGTCCGCATAATTTTATTTCTAAACAGGTAATTCACCGTTCTTGATTTTCTATCTATATTCTAGACATGCTGAAGGTATTTAGATTATAATATTGAATAGGAGAGAGGGTGATTCCATGGGAAGGTAAAAGTGAATAACAACATCAGACATTGCACTGAGGCTGTCATTCTACCTATTTGGTTGAATCACCAACGTGCTTATTACTAACAGAATTATTTTAAAGTAAATCAGGAGGTGAAATCCTTGTGCCATTCTTGGTACAGGGATCTTAATTGGACATATCGACGATTATTAATTTAACTGCGGTTGCAATATTAATCGCATTAACCGCTTTTTTTGTAATGTCAGAATTTGCTATTGTTAAAATTCGAAGTACGCAATTAGAACCACATATAGAACAAGGTAAGAAACGTGCTATTTATGCAAAAAGGGTAGTGACACATTTAGATGAATACTTATCTGCCTGTCAGTTGGGTATCACAATCACTGCACTCGGTATTGGACGTTTAGCAGAACCGACTTTTGAACGGATGTTGCACCCAGTACTAGAGGATTTTAATTTAAGTAGCGCTGTCGTTACAACAGCTTCTATTGCAATTTCGTTTGCTTTTGCAACATTTCTACATGTGGTTGTTGGGGAGCTTGCTCCGAAGACATTAGCAATTCAAAAGGCAGAAAAAGTCACATTATTCGTTGCAAGGCCATTAACTTGGTTCTATCGATTACTTTTCCCTTTTATTTGGTTCTTAAATGGTTCAGCAAGGTTGCTTACCAAAGCAGTTGGGCTTAAGCCAATGAGTGGACATGAAGATACTCACACAGAAGAGGAATTAAGACTTATTCTAGCAGACAGTTACAAAAGTGGTGAAATTAATCAATCAGAAATGATGTACGTGAATAACATTTTTGATTTTGATGAAAGAGTAGCAAGAGAAATTATGGTGCCACGTACGGAAATGGTATATTTCTCAAAAGAAGATAGTTTCGAGGCAAATTTGGAGATCATTCGTGAAGGACAATTTACGAGGTATCCTGTGGCTGATGAAGACAAGGATAATATTATTGGATTAGTGAATTTAAAAGAAGTCTTTACTGGACAATTAGATAATGACAAACCAAATTCTATTGAACAGTTTATTCGTCCAATTATCCATGTTTCCGAGGCTACACCAATAAAACAACTTTTACTAAAAATGCAGAAAGAACGTATTCATATGGCGATCGTGAATGATGAATATGGTGGTACGGCAGGATTAGTAACGGTAGAAGATATTCTAGAGGAAATTGTTGGAGATATTCGTGATGAGTTTGATGAAGATGAAACTCCGGATTTTGAATCGGTAGATGAAAATACATTCCTTGTATCAGGAAGACTAAGTTTAGATGAAATTAATCAACGTTTAAATATCTATTTAGAAGACGATGAAGTAGATACAATTGGTGGATGGTTCTTTACTCATAATTTAGAAGCTGATGTTGGCACTGTTATGGAATATGAAGGACATGAATTTGCACTTATTGAAAAAGATGGCTTCCAAATTAAACGAGTTAAAATAACAAAAATAGCTTAAAGGATTATAAAAGCTTCGTGTGTAGAATAACTCTACTGCGAAGCTTTTTATATTTTTCAAACATTGATTTTTCCACCAACTGTAGATATTTAACGTGAATGGCTATGATAGATAGATCATAATTACACTTTATCTTCTTAGCTGCTATAAATAATCATTCAACTACCTAAAATATGAAGTTTAGTATTTCGTTATGACGGTTACATAACAAGTACAATCATTTTAGGAGGTGTCCTATCTTGGATATTCAGAAAAAGATAAAAAAACTTGAATATATGCAGACAGAAGGAAGTAACAAAATATTTACGATGTATCTAAATACAGATTTAAGTGATCCGGATCAACAAGGTGGAGAATGGAAGATTCATCTTAAAAATGGAATGAGGAATTTTGAACAATACCTTGAAGAGGGAGATAATAAAGAAGAATTAGAGAACTTTCGAGAAGTAAAACAGAAAGTAGATGATTACATTAAGGAATATGAAAAAAGTTTAAAGAGAGGCCTTATTGTATTTGCTACAGCTGATGAATCGATTTGGTTTGCTGAACGTGTACAAATGAGATTAGATGATGAATTTTATTGGCAGGAAACCCCTGAGCTAAATCAATTGAAAATCCTCGGAGAAAAATATCCACAAACAGGGATTATTCTAGTTCAGCAAAATTATATTAAACTACTAGACACAAACTTAAATATGCTTAAAGATACTGTAGGCTATGAATTAGATGTAGAAGAGGAAACTTGGAGAACAATGCAAGGGCCACGTCAAGGGAATTCTACTACAGGTCTTGGTTCTGGAAATTTACAAAAGGATCACTTTGAAGCAAGATATGAAGCGAACCAACAGCGTTGGTATAAAAGTATTGCAGGTAAATTAGATAAACAGGCGAAGGACAGAGATTGGAAAAAAATATTTATTGTAGGGGAAGCACCTGCATCAAAAGAATTATCAAATCAAATGAATAAAGAAATTGACGAGGTTATTCTTAAAAATATGCTAGAGCACGAAGAAAGTAAAGTAATGCAAGAGGTATTAGCATAGAAATTAGTCGTCGAGCCATTATTAAAAAAATCGACCAGAAATTCCTACAAAAGGATAGCTGGTCGATTTTACATTTTAATTATCAATCGGGTCTAGAAAATTTCGATTAACATACCCTGTAATATTTTCATACTCTATTTCAATCCACTCGTTACCATCATCGTACACTTTTACAATATCACCAGTAGCTAATGTTCCAGAAATTTGATGGTCTGTACTTGGACCGCTCCGAACATTTAATAAGTCTGCATTAACGATTCGATCTTCTTCTACAGTTTCATCTGGTTCTGACTCACTATCGCTTCCATCGTTAGAGTCTTCTTTCTCTTTATCATCAGTTTCTTCCTGTTGCTTATCTTCTTCATCAATAACTACATTTTGAGGTTTGTTATCATGCTCGTCTGTTTGTTTTGCCCTAGAGTGCCCATGATTTTCAAATTCTGGATTATTAAATTGATCTTGCATCATTACTACAAATAAAACAAAAGCAGTACTAGCTATTATAAGTAGTAATATCCCCATTTTCTTTTTATCCATCATTCACTTCTCCCAGAAATAGTATCTAAACGTAGTATACATGGAAAAGTAAGAATAGGAAATGTTATATGGTGAATTTTAGCAAATTAAGCACCTTTACATAATGGACAGAGTCCATATATTTCAAATTTATGATCTTCAATGACATAATTCGTCAATGATTTTTCTGCAGAATCCATTGGACAAATTTGTATCTCTTTTGTTTTACCACATTCATTACATATAAAGTGATGATGGTGATGGTGCGTACAATTCATACGAAAATGTTTTTCACCATTTAAGTCAGTTGACTCTAAAATACCAAGAGAGTGATATAAATGTAGATTACGGTATATGGTATCAAAACTTACACTATCAAAACTTTTTTCTAAATGAGATATGAGGTCTTTTGCAGAACGATAACCATCGACATCTTCGAAAAACTCTAAAATGTCTTTTCTTTTACCAGTTGCTTTATAACCTTTATCTTTTAAAACGCCCATTGCTTCTTGAAGATTCATGTTATAGCCCCCGTTTACTTAGATTGAAGCTTTTTAATTCCTATAGCTACTAATAATATGATAATAGCTATCATTACTATTGTACCACCTGGAGGGATATCTAAATAGTACCCTGAAATTATTCCAAGTATAACAGATAATTCCCCAAAAATAACGGAGTACAGTATCATTTGTTTAAAACCTTTGGCTAAACGCATGCTAGCTGCTACTGGTAATGTCATTAGAGCAGATACCAGTAATACCCCAACAATTCGAATAGATGCAGCAATCACTAATGCTGTTAAGACAATAAAAAGTAAATGAATCCATTTTGCATGTAGCCCTGATATTACTGATTGTTCTTCATCAAAAGATAATGAAAACAATTCTTTGTAAAATAAAATAATGATAGATACAACAATAATTGAGATGATTAATATTGATGTAAAATCGTTTTGGCTAACAGCAGAAACAGATCCAAATAAATAATTAAATAAATCATTATTAAACCCGTCAGCTATTGATATAAAAATAACACTTAATCCTACTCCAGCAGACAAGATAATCGGAATAGCAATTTCTTGATATGCTTTATATACGGTTCGGAGTTTTTCAATTAAGACAGAACCTGCTACGGAAAAGACCATCCCACTATAGATAGGTGAGAGCATCAAACCGAATTTTTTTTCCGCCATAAGACCGAAGGCGATTCCTGCAAGTGTTACATGAGATAACGCATCTGCTATCAAAGATAATCTACGAACGACAATAAATGTTCCGAGTAAAGGAGCAATTAAACCTATTAAAATACCAGTTAAAAACGTGTATCGTAAGAAAGGATATTGTAAAAAATCTATAAGCATATTTCACCCCTCCAATTATGAATGCTGATGACTTACTAGATTAACCGGATGTCCATAAAAATTGGAGAAGTCCTTTTCTGTAAGTGAAGCATATTCTTCCGGATTACCATGGAAGTGCAATGTTTTATTTAAACACACTATATCAGTAGCGTATTCTGTCATCGTACCTGTATCATGTGTTACTAAGAGTAATGTTTTATTGTGCCGTTGATGAAGTTCATGCAATAATTCATAGAATCTACGAACATGTTCATAATCTATCCCTACAGTGGGCTCATCAAGAATAAGGAGCTCTGGATCACTAACAAGTGCACGAGCAATAAATATTCTCTGTTGTTGGCCACCAGAAAGATTGCCGATGTTTTCATGAGCATATTCGGTCATGTCTACCTGATCTATTGCATGATAGACCTTTTGTTTATGCTTTTTTGACGGGAAGCGAAAATAGCCAATTTGCGACGTAAGACCTGATGAGACAACTTCAAAAACTGTTGCTGGAAATCCCTTATTAAAGGAATTTGCTTTTTGAGATACAAATCCAATTTTATTCTTATCTTTCAATTTTTGAATGGGCTGTCCAAAGACTTCAATTGTTCCATTATCTGCCTTACTAAGGCCCAATATTAAACGAATTAAAGTAGTTTTACCTCCACCATTTGGTCCAACTAATCCCATAAATGCACCTTGTGGGATTTCAAAATTTATATTGTCTAAAACGATTCTTGTATCATAACGAAAATTAAGATTGTGCATAGATACGACAGGGGACTTCATAAGAATCCTCCTTTTTTAATTTAGTTTCATATGGAATTGATTCGATTTGTAAATAATTGTACCTAATTATAATAGCGTAATGATTAAGAAATGTAAATAGGAATCGTTACGAATAAGTAAAACTTCTAAAGAAACCCTTTACAAAAAATCAATTAAATTTATTGCGAAATATCTGATATTGATTTATAGTTATAAATAAGGATATGTAAATGTCTTTTATTTTTTTACACAAAAATGAATGAACGTTCATTCAAATAGGATTGGGGGAGAAATTTGTGACATATTCCATAAAAAGTGCAGCAGTATTAGGATCTGGTGTCATGGGATCGGGTATTGCAGCTCATTTAGCAAATATCGGAATACCAGTAACAATGCTAGATGTTGTACCAAATGAATTAACGAAAGAAGAAGAGACTGAAGGATTAACATTAGAAGATCGAAAAGTAAGAAATAGAATCGCTGAGCAAAGTAAAAAGAAATTATCGAAACAAAAACCCTCACCAATTACAACAAAACAGAGTTTAAATCTAATTCACATTGGTAATTTAGAAGATGATATCGAAAAATTATCTGAAGTGGACTGGATAATCGAGGTAGTTGTTGAAAATCTTGATATAAAGAAAAAAGTGTTTACTAACGTAGATAAATATCGAAAAGAAGGTACGATTGTTAGTTCAAATACTTCGGGGATTTCTGTTGAAGCCATGATTGAAGATTGCTCTGAAGATATGAAGAAACACTTCCTTGGGACACATTTCTTTAATCCGCCAAGATACTTGAAACTGTTAGAAGTAATTCCGACACAACACACTGATTCTAGCGTTCTATCATTTATGAAGCAATTCAGTGAAGATGTGTTAGGAAAAGGTGTTGTGGAAGCAAAAGATACACCTAATTTTATTGCTAATCGTATTGGGACATATGGATTATTAGTAACTGTCCGTGAAATGCAAAAGGGCGGTTATAGTGTAGGAGAAGTGGATTCTGTTACAGGTCCATTAATTGGAAGACCGAAGAGTGCGACATTCCGGACGCTCGACGTAGTAGGACTTGATACATTTTACCATGTTGCAAAAAATGTCTATGACCAGGTGAATCATAAAGAAGAAAAAGCCGTCTTCGAGATTCCAGCTTTTGTAAGTCAAATGATAGAAAAAGGTTGGATTGGAGCAAAAAAACGTAAAGGATTTTACGAAAAACAAAAAGACGGAAAAATTTATGAAATCATTCCAGAAACATTGGAGTTTCAAGAACGAAAGAAATTAAAGTCAGCTGCTGTTGAAATGGCAAAGCAACAAAAAGGTTCTAAACGCAAATTGAAAGCGCTTGTAGACGCTAAGGGAGATCGTGCTAGTGACTTAGTTTGGTCAGTACTAAAATCTAGCTTGTTATATTCGGCAGAGTTACTTGGAGAAATCGCAGATGACATCGTATCGATTGACCAAGCTATGAAGTGGGGGTTTGGTTGGGAGTTAGGCCCATTTGAATCTTGGGATGCGATTGGAGTTAGAGATTCTGTTGAACGAATGAAAGCAGAAGGAGAAGCTATTCCAACTTGGGTCAAAAATATGTTGGATAAAGGGTATGAAACCTTTTATCAAAAGGATAATGGAAATACTCTTTACTATGATAATGGTGAGTATAAACAACAAGTTGTTAATGATAAAGAGATAAACATTCGCTCATTAAAGGAACAAAAAGGCGTCATTAAGAAAAATACTGGTGCTAGTTTAATTGATATGGGTGATGGTGTTGCGCTTTTAGAATTTCATTCCCAAAGTAATGCCATTGGCTTAGATATTATACAAATGGTTAATTTTGCAGTTGAAGAAGTGAATAAAAATTATAAAGGTCTTGTAATAGGGAACCAAGGAAAGAATTTCTGTGTTGGGGCTAACTTAGCGATGATGTTAATGGAAGCACAAGATGATAATTTCTTTGAATTAGATATGGTCATTCGTCAGTTTCAAAACATGACAATGAATATTAAGTATTCCGACCGCCCAGTAGTTGTAGCACCTTTTAACATGACTCTTGGTGGTGGTGCAGAAGTGTCTTTACCTGCAGCAGCTATCCAAGCCTCTCCGGAGACTTATATTGGACTCGTAGAATTTGGTGTTGGTTTAATTCCTGGAGGCGGTGGAACGAAAGAACTTTATTTAAAAGAACTTCGTCATATGCCTAAAGGAATAGACTTTGATTTAACTAAAGTTGCGAATAATGTTTTTGAGAAAGTAGCAACGGCTAAAGTTTCTACTTCAGCTGCAGAAGGAATTGAAAATGGATTTTTAAATAGTAACGATAGAATAAGTGCTAACCCAGATCATGTTCTATATGATGCTAAACAAAGAGTTATCAGTTTATATGATGGTGGTTATAAGAAACCCCAACGTGAGAAAATTCCGGTTGTTGGTGATGCTGGTTATGCAGCGATGTTAATGGGAGCAAAGTCATTGCAATTTAGTGGATATGCTTCGGAACATGATGTGAAAATTGCAGAGAAATTGGCTTATGTATTATCAGGGGGAAGAATAAAAGAAGGTACGGAAATAGATGAGCAAGTAATGCTTGACCTAGAACGTGAGGCATTTTTAAGTCTAATAGCTGAACCACTGACACAACAACGTATGCAACACATGTTAGTTAAAGGGAAACCATTACGTAACTAATCGATAAAGGGGGATAAATCGTGAAGGAAGCAGTTATTGTTGCTGGTGCGAGAACACCAGTCGGAAAAGCTAATAAAGGTTCACTAGCAAATGTTCGTCCAGATGATTTGGCAGCATTAACAATAAAAGAAACATTAAAGCGCGCTGGGGATTACAATGGGAATATTGATGATGTCATTATCGGATGTGCAACTCCTGAAGCAGAACAAGGAATGAACATGGCAAGAAATGTTGCGGGTCTTGCAGGACTGAAAAATGATGTTCCAGGAATTACAATAAATCGCTATTGTTCTTCAGGACTGCAAAGTATTGCATACGGCGCTGAAAGAATTATGGTTGGTGCAAGCGATACGATTATTGCTGGTGGAGCAGAGTCAATGAGCATGTTACCTATGGGGGGACATGTACTAAAGCCGAATTCTAAACTAGTAGAAAGTGCTCCAGGTTACTACATGGGAATGGGGCACACAGCAGAAGAAGTAGCAAATCGTTTTAGTATATCAAGAGAGGATCAAGATGCTTTTGCAGTTCAAAGTCATCAACGAGCAGCCAAAGCTTTAGAAGAAGGGAAATTTAAGGACGAAATTGTACCTGTTGAAGTAAGTCAAAGGCTAATTGGTAATAAGAACAAAGTAGAAAAGAAAAGTTTCACTTTTAATCAAGATGAAGGTGTACGTGTAGGAACAACTTCCGAAATCTTAAGTAAATTACGACCTGCATTTCATGTAAAGGGATCTGTAACTGCAGGAAATGCTTCGCAAATGAGTGATGGAGCTGCTTCGGTATTATTAATGGAAAGAGAAAAAGCAGAAGCGGAAGGTTTAACTCCAATATTGAAGTTTCGCTCCTTTGCCGTTGCAGGTGTTGAACCAGAAATTATGGGTGTGGGTCCAGTAGAAGCAATTCCGAAAGCATTGAAAATAGCAGGACTCGAATTATCAGATATTGGGTTGTTTGAATTGAACGAAGCTTTTGCTTCTCAATCTTTACGCGTAATTCAAGCTTTAGATTTAGATACGGATAAAGTGAATGTAAATGGTGGAGCAATTGCCCTAGGACATCCATTGGGCTGTACAGGGACCAAACTTACTTTGACATTAATGCATGAAATGAAACGAAGAAATGAACAGTTTGGTGTAGTTACGATGTGTATTGGTGGCGGTATGGGAGCTGCTGGAGTATTCGAATTACTTTAGTTTAAAAAAACCAATAATGGAGAGGGAGAAAAACATGAGTGAAACAAAAGAAAAAATATTCAAAGGTGGAGCATTTTTAGTTGAGGATATAACAGGAGAAGACATTATTACACCAGAAGATTTTACAGATGAGCACAAGATGATAGCAAAAACTACAGAAGATTTTGTTTTAGGAGAAGTCGTGCCAAAAATTGATAATTTGGAGAACCATGAGTTTGAGCATTCTGTTGATTTATTGAAGAAAGCGGGAGATTTAGGATTACTTGGAGCTGACGTACCAGAAGAATATGGCGGGCTTGCTTTAGATAAAATTAGCTCTTCTTTAATTACAGAGAAGTTTTCACGTGCAGGTGGGTTCTCTGTAACACATGGGGCACATGTTGGAATCGGTTCTTTGCCTATTGTGTTTTTCGGTAATGAAGTACAAAAAGAAAAATACTTGCCAAAACTTGCCACTGGAGAGCTCTTAGCAGCATATGCATTAACTGAACCAAGTTCTGGGTCAGATGCTTTAGGAGCAAAAACAACTGCAAAATTAAATGACGCAGGTACGCACTATATCCTTAATGGTGAAAAACAATGGATTACAAACTCTGCATTTGCTGACGTATTCGTAGTTTATGCAAAAATTGACGGAGAACATTTTACAGCATTTATTGTAGAAAGAGAATATCCTGGCGTATCTACTGGTCCGGAGGAAAAGAAAATGGGAATTAAGAGTTCCTCTACTCGTACACTAGTTTTGGAAGATGCAGAAGTTCCAGTAGAGAACTTATTAGGAGAAAAAGGGCGAGGTCATGTTATCGCATTTAATATTTTAAATGTTGGTCGTTATAAACTTGCTGTAGGTGGAGTTGGTGGATCCAAACGCGCGATTGAATTAGCTTCGAAGTATACAAATGAAAGAAAACAATTTAATACACCAATTTCTAGCTTTAATCTAACAAAAGAAAAGCTTGCGACAATGGCAGCAGGTATTTATGCAAATGAAAGTTCAGTTTATCGTACAGTTGGATTATTTGAACAACGGATGGGAGCATTGACAGATGAGCAATTAAAAGATGGGCGAGAAGTTGCTCGTGCAATTGCCGAATATCAGATTGAATGTTCCATGACAAAATATATGGCTACAGAACTATTAGATTATGTAGTTGATGAAGCTGTACAAATGCATGGAGGATATGGATTTATGCAGGAATATGAAGTGGAACGCGCATATCGTGATTCTCGCATTAACCGTATATTTGAAGGTACGAATGAGATTAACCGTCTGTTAGTTCCTGGTACACTACTTAAGAAAGCATTAAAAGGTGAGTTGCCACTATTACAAAAAGCACAAGGTTTGCAAGAAGAATTAATGATGATGATGCCTGAAGAGATAGGAACAGAAGCACTAGAACAAGAAAAATATTTACTCAAAAATGCGAAGAAAATGATTTTACTAGGAGCTGGCCTGGCAGCACAAAAATACGGTCAAAAATTAGATCGTGAACAAGAAATTCTTGTTAACCTTGCTAATATGGTTGCAGAAGTATTTAATATGGAGTCAGCAATTCTTCGTACAGAAAAGGCAATTTCTAAAGTTGGTGAAGAAAAATCGAAACAAAAGCTACTATATACAGAGGTCTATGTACAAGAAGCATTTAATCGTATTGAGGCAGAGGCGAAAGATATTCTTGTAACAGTAGAAGATGGTGATACTCTTCGAATGATGCTTTCATCATTACGTAAACTAACTCGTCATACACCAATTAATGTTGTACAGAAAAAACGTGAAATAGCAGCTCGAATTATTGAGGAAGAGAAATATGTAATTTAATTCTAAGTTAAAAGACCCATCTCACTTTAGAGTTGGGTCTTTACATGGTTAATCTTTATGCTGTTGTTTAAGTAATTTTTTAATTTCCTCCATGTCTTTTTCCATTTTTTCTAATTTAATATCAGTAGGAGAAGGAGACTCTTCACGACTTGCTTCTTCCACATTATTCACAACAACACCTACAAATAAATTGATAATGACAAATGCCCCAATTAAAATAAATGTAACAAAATACCACCATGACGTCGGATCTTGATCTAGTATAGGATACATCACCCCACTTGCCCATGATTCAAGCGTAATTACTTGAAAGAGTGTCAATAACGTACGATGAAGTGATCCAAAATACTCTGGAGAAATTGATTGGAATAACATTGTGCCAATAACTCCATATACATAGAAAAATAACCCTAATAAAAGCATAATCGTACCCATTGAAGGGATTGTTAGCAGCAAGGCATTGACCATCTTTCTTAATGAAGGAATGATAGATATCGCTCTCAATACACGAAGCACACGTAGTATTCGTAACACCATTACGTAACTTGAACCAGCTAGAATGATACTGCTTAACACTATAATTAAATCAAATACATTCCATGGTTCGGTGAAGAAACTTTTCAAAGTGGAACTGCCAATTAAACGAATAATAATTTCGAGAGTGAAAACTGTTAGTAATGTCCAATCTGCCCAAATAATAAAGGTAGAAAATTGCGCAAAAAAAGGATAGGTCTCTAATCCGACCAAAATTGCATTTAATATAATAAGTCCAATAATAATATTTAAAAATATATTACTATTGGCGATTTTTGCACATTGTTTGTGTATTGTTCTCATTCTTTAATTTTTTCCTCCTGTATTTATGTATGTTACTATTGTACGCTGTAGATGACGTGATGTCACTCAAATAATTAAAGTAGATGATTGGATATTAAAATACGAAATGTGGTAGCATACAGTTATGAATATGAACGGGAGGGAAAAATTACAATGTATCGTAGAGTAACTGATTTTTTGAATGAATGGAGTCAATCCGCAGATGGTACAGCAAAAGTAATCAACAATTTAACAGATGAAAAACTTGATCAATCTATTGTTGAAAATCATAGTACACTTGGTTGGTTAGGTTGGCATTTAGTTAACAGTCCTGCTTTTTTTGGGAAATTAGTTGGCCTGGATATTGATTTGTCACATGATCCAGATCAAGTCCCTGAAAAAGCGAAAGACATAGCAGAAGCATATAATAAAATGGTTCAGATGGTAAAAGATCAGGTAGAACAACAACTTACTGATGAAGCGTTAAATGAACAAGTGGACAGTTTTGGTACACCTATCCCTCGTGGTGCGATACTAAGAAAGATGGTTGATCATCAAACACATCATCGTGGTCAAATGACTGTGTTATTAAGACAAGCTGGTTTATCTGTACCTGGTGTTATGGGGCCAACAAAAGAAGACCAATAAGTTCTAGTTTAAATTTTACTTATCATAATAATTAAAATATGGTATATTATAGATAGAGAGTAAGACGATAAATAAAAAGTCGTCTCATGTAACTAAACATGAGACGACTTCCAATAGACCAACCCCAAAAGCGGGGAAGGCACACCGAAGGCAATAATCCCTCAGCGCCGGGCTAAAGCACATGAGGGGTTATTTTTTTTGGTTGATCTCGGACATAATAAACGCAATCAGTGTTCCAAAAGAAATCATAAGCGTCAATACGCCTTCCATATCCATAGGCACCACCCCCCTTCAAAGGAAATACCTTTAAAGGAAATGTGTGTACCTAGCACCCTCATGTGAAGCCGGTCTATTATAGTAATAGTGTAACATATATAAACAGAATTCATTCTAGTCTATTTGTTGTGTTTTTTACACAATACAAATAATTGAGTGAATTAAAAGTTTTGTGCGGTATGTCTGGTCCAATTTGTCGTACCAATATTAGCTAATTCAACAGCCACTTGTTTTGGACTTCGTTCACATCCTTCGTATACCCATTTTGATAAATAACCTACCGTTCCGTAGCTTGCAAATATGGCATAACCTTCATAAGAATAAATGTTTAGTAAATGATTATATAAAGACTCGCATAATAAATGGATAAATTTTGACTTATTAAACTGCTCCTTATAAAAACTTTTAAATTCCAAAATATGTAAGCAAATACCTAAAGTTGAATTGTTTACAAGATCAAACTCAATTTTCTCCATTTGTTTTTTTGAATTAGATTGATAATGCGAAAGGAACTCGTCGATTATATTTTCTGTTACTTGTTCCATAAGATCATACTTATCATAGAAATGCAGATAAAACGTCGAACGACTAATACCAGTTTTATCTACTATTTGTTTTACAGTTAGTTTTTCAAAAGGAGTATTATTTAATAAATCTAAGAAAGTATTTATTATAACAGAACGAGTTGAGAGATTATTCATTCAATCACTTCCTAGTTAGAAGTCATAGTCAGATGGACATTCTATTCCAAAATGTAGTTTGTAAGCAATTACAGTTAAGTTTAAAATAATTATATAGTAAATATTTTTAGGGGGTCAATCAATGTCTGATGTTTATGTAATTACGGGAGGAACAGGTGGCATGGGAAAGTCCATTGCTGAATTAGTAGGAAAGAAAGGAACGGTACTCCTAGCAGACGTGAATGAAGAACGTCTTATCCAGGTGAAGGAAGAATTATCAACAAAAGGAATTAATGATGTATATTATCAAACTGTCGATATTACCAACAAAGAAAATATTCAAGATTTAGTTGAAAAAACAAAATCTCTAGGATCTTTAAAATCGATAATCAATACTGCAGGGTTATCACCAACAATGGCAGATTCAAAAAAAATTGCGGAAGTAAATCTATTAGGAACTGCAAATATTTTGGACTCATTCATCCAAATAGCAGAGGCTAATACTGTAGCAGTATGTATCTCCTCTATGAGTGGTCATATGATACCGAAACAAGGGCCATATATGGAAATACTAAAAAATCCACTTGCACCAAATTTGGTTGAAGCAATGGAACAAATCGCACAGGGGAATTCAGGAACTTCATATAGTTTGTCTAAGTTAGGTGTCTTAGTAATGGTAGAAGACCAAGCGTGGAAATGGGGGCAAAAAGGTGCGCGAATTGTATCGGTTTCACCAGGAACAATTAATACTCCAATGGGAAGGCAAGAATCCTCTAAACAGGAACAAATGAAGGTAATGCTTGAACATACTCCCCTACAACGAGAAGGAGAACCGATGGAGATCGCGACTGCCGTTAATTTCTTAATTAGTGATGCAGCATCTTATATAACAGGAACAGATCTTCGGGTTGATGGTGGAACAATAGCAAATATACAAAATATGAATAAATAATAATCGAAATAATTCACTTATAAATGAGAAATACGTTTTCATTTGGGGGTGTTTTTGTTTCCTTAAACTCTTACCTACGAGATGTATTAAGGATGCAAATGTGGTAAAATGTCCACGATAAGAAAACATGTAGGAGGAATATGATGGCTATAAAATTTTATTGGTATCCTAATTGTGGCACATGTAAGAAAGCAAAAAAATGGTTTGATGATAATCAAATAGACTATGAAGCAATACATATTGTGAACGAGACTCCTTCTTCTGATCAGATTCAAAATTGGATGGATATCAGTGAGTTTCCTGCAAAGAAATTTTTCAATACAAGCGGGAAAAAGTATCGGGAACTTAATATTAAAGATAAAGTCAATCAGTTATCCGAGAAAGAGATAGCAGATTTATTAAGTTCGGATGGTATGCTAATTAAACGCCCGATTGTTACGGACGGGAAAAATCTAACAATTGGGTTTAAAGAAGATTCCTTTGAAAAGGTTTGGAAGTAATTTTAACTAGAAAAATGATATTATAGATTGTATAGTTAAAATGGAATGATAATTTGGAGGGATTGTTTATGAGTTTGCCACAAGATTTATTGTATTCTAAAGAGCACGAATGGGTAAAACAAGAAGATGGGAAATTACGCATCGGGATTACAGACTTTGCTCAAGATGAATTGGGAGACATTGTGTTTGTCGAACTTCCTGAAATTGGGGAAGAGTTAAAAGCTGATGAACCCTTTGGGAGTGTAGAGTCTGTAAAGACAGTATCTGAACTCTATGCACCAGTAAGTGGAAAAGTAGTCGAAATCAACGATGAGTTGGAAGATAGCCCAGAGTATGTTAATGAATCTCCATATGAAAAAGCTTGGATGATTGTGATTGAACCATCCGACGAAAAGGAACTTGAAGAATTATTATCTGCAGAGAAATACGAGGCGTTTATTCAAGACTAATTTTTAGGCTGACAATTACACGTTATTTGTGTATAGTCAGCCTTTGTTTTATCATATAATGATAATATACAAATACTAGCTTATATTTCGATTAATGTATCAGTGAAGACGGTTTAAGTGTTTTGAGAATCGAATTATCATAAGTTTTATGGGAGATCTTTATTCCAAATCAAGTCGTGCTAAATAAGCATGTTTCTTGCTTACATAAGGAGTGCTATGCGATGATGACAAATGAATCTAATAAAGTAATAATTGTAGAAGGTTTGTCGGATAAACGACAGATTGAAAAAATCATTGATGATCATGTTATAATCGTTTGTACAAATGGGACTTTAGGTGTTGAAAAACTAGATGAACTACTAGAAACGTATCAATTAGATGAAAAAGATGTCTATATATTAGTAGATGAGGACCCTTCTGGTATGAAATTGAGAAAACAATTAGCGAGGGAATTACCTCATGCAGAACATATTTATGTGAGCAGTGAGTATCGCGAAGTTGCGGCTACACCTATGAAAGTTTTAGCTAATGTATTAATCGGAGCGAGATTTACAGTCCACCCATCTTATTTAATATAAAGAAAAGAACGATAAAGGTGATATATTATGAAGGAATGGAATAAACAAATGGAACGAGGTGTGATATATATTTACACACCATTTTGTGGAACTTGTTCGGTTGCGAGGGCGATGTTGGATAATATTGAACGACTTCACCAACAAGACATTTTTCACGAAATAAACGCATCTATTCACCCTGAATATATGCAGAACAACCAAATTGAAAGTGTACCATGCTTATTATTTATGGAAAATGGGGAAATTGTCGAAAGAATATATACGTTTTATTCAACTGCAAATATATATGATTATTTGATAAAATATCAACCAGAATTATTTTCAAATGCGACGTAATTTATTGATTGACAGTCCTATAAGCGCGTGCTAAGATAGGTACACTGAATTAATTAAAAATAACCATTAAAAATATGATATCTCTTATCTAGAGCGGTGGAGGGACTGGCCCTTTGAAACCGCGGCAACCTTCATAATTAATGAAAGGTGCCAATTCCTGCAGAAAATGAAAGATGAGAGAACGTCAGACGATATACGATAAGTACGTACGTCTTTCTGTTCTCTTACAGAAAGGCGTTTTTATTTTGACGAATTTTGGAGAAACTAAACGAAATGGTTGTTGGAGAGTAAGAGGAGGAATAAAGATTGATATCCATAGAAGGGTTAAGTAAAGTATTTTCATTAAATAAAAAAGACATCAAAGCTGTAGACTCATTGACCCTCAATATTGAAGATGGCGATATTTATGGCGTAATCGGTTATAGTGGAGCCGGAAAGAGTACGTTTGTACGTTTAATAAATCGACTAGAGGAACCTACATCTGGAAAAGTAACAATAGGAGATCAAATAATCACGGAATTAAATAAAAGTGATCTTCGTGTTGCACGACAAGATATAGGTATGATATTTCAACATTTTAATTTATTATGGTCACGTACGGTAGAGGACAATATTGGGTTTCCTTTAGAAATTGCTGGTGTTGATAAGCAAGAAAGAAAACGTAGAGTAAAAGAATTAATTGGATTAGTTGGTCTTGAAGGTAGAGAGAAATCATATCCTTCACAATTAAGCGGCGGACAAAAACAGCGTGTTGGAATTGCTAGAGCCCTAGCGAATTCCCCTAAAGTATTACTATGTGATGAAGCTACTTCTGCTCTAGATCCAGAAACGACTAATCAGATCTTATCATTATTACAAGACATTAATGAGAAATTAAATTTAACGATAATCTTAATTACCCATGAAATGCATGTTATTCGTAAAATTTGTAATCGTGTAGCTGTAATGGAGCAAGGAAAAGTAGTAGAAGAGGGACAAGTCCTAGATGTGTTTACAAATCCGAAACAATCAGTGACTAGAAAGTTCGTTGAACAGGTTATGAGTTCTAATGAGGATAGTGATATGTCAACGATCGTTGAAAATTATCCGAATGGGGTTTTATATCGAATTCATTTCTTAGGGGAGACTACAAATCAAACCTTAATCAGTCAGATAGCTAAACAATTTTCTGTAGATTTAAATATTATCCAAGGAAATATCACACAGACACAAGCAGGCAGCTATGGAGCATTGGTAGTTCAAGTAACGGGGAACGACAGTGAAATTGAACGAGCTAGAAGCTTTATCGAGAGTCAAGAGTCTGTTGAATTGGAGGTAATTCAACATGCTAAGTAGTTTATTTGAAGGGATCAAAATAGAAGATTTAATCGAAGCAACCTATGAGACGTTCTACATGACACTTATCTCAATGGTAGGAACAGCAATTTTTGGGATTTTGCTTGGGTTACTATTATTCCTAACTTCAAAAGGTAATATTTGGGAAAATCGAGTTGTGAATAATATTGTTGCAGCCTTTGTAAACATCTTCAGAGCTATACCATTTATTATACTAATTTTATTGCTATTCCCGTTTACCGATTTTCTAATGGGAACGATTCGTGGTCCTAATGCTGCTTTGCCAGCACTTATTATTGGATCTGCTCCATTCTATGCACGATTAGTAGAAATTGCACTTATTGAAGTGGATAAAGGTGTAGTGGAAGCCGCAAAAGCAATGGGAGCAAAGACAAGAACAATAATCTTTAAAGTTTTATTACCTGAATCAAAACCGGCACTCGTGTCTGGAATAACTGTTACAACAATTGCTTTGATAGGATATACCGCTATGGCTGGAGCGATTGGGGCAGGTGGACTTGGAAACTATGCTTATTATTTCGGGTTTCAGCGTCGTGACTTTGATGTTGTGTTATGGTGTACGATTATTATCGTACTTATCGTATTTATATTCCAATTCATCGGGGATGCTATTACTAGAAAACTCGATAAGCGTTAAAGAAGAATTCCTCAGGTAGCTTCACTACTTGTTGAAATAATTAATTAAAATGTTAAAAGGAGAGGACACAGAGATGAAGAAATTATTATTATTGTTAACTATTGCATTTGTGGGATTATTAGCAGCTTGTGGAACAAGTGATGAAGGTTCATCAGGTGATGAGTCGTCTGATGAAACCACAGAAATATCAGTTGGAGCTTCTAGTGTACCGCATGCGGAAGTTTTAGAAGAAGCAAAGCCATTATTAGAAGAGCAAGGAATTACATTAAATATAGAAGAGTACCAAGATTATATCTTGCCTAATGATGATTTAGCTGATGAACGTATTGATGCAAACTATTTTCAGCATATTCCTTTTCTAGAACAAACAATTGCTGACACAGGTTATGAAATTGAATCTATTGGCGGCATACATGTGGAACCAATGGGTGTATATTCCCAAAATATAACTAGTGTTGAAGAAATCACAGAAGGCACAGAAGTAATTTTAAGTAACTCAGTTGCTGAACACGGACGTATCCTTTCTTTATTTGAAAAAGAAGGCTTAATTAAATTAGATGAAAGTGTAGAAAAGTCTGCAGCAACGATTGATGATATTGAGGAAAATCCGAAGAATCTTCAATTCTCAGCTGAAACAGAACCAGGATTCTTACCTGAGTACTATCATAGTGAAGAAGATGCGCTAGTTGTTATCAATACAAATTATGCTATTGATACTGGTTTAAACCCTTCAGAAGATGCTTTATTTGTTGAAGGTGAAGAATCAGACTATGTAAATGTCATTGCAGTTCGTTCTGAGGATAAGGATAATGAAGCATTAAACGCTCTAGTCGAAGTTTTACAATCAGAAGAAATTCAAAACTTTATCACGGAAAATTATGATGGGGCAGTGGTTCCGACACCAACTAATTAAGTAATTAAGAGTAAAATGTAAGAATTGTATAGAAAAATCAGTTAAAGTGGTTTATTTTAAAAAAAATGAAGTTTTAATAGGAAATCAAGGTTTAAATCCATTTTGTTCGGGAATAGTTTCTGTGTTAACATTTTTAATGTTAACGAATAAGAAAGGATGATTTATTATTACCAGTGGAATGGATTTAACCTTTACTTCGGAAATGCAAAAAGGACTTGGACAATCAAGAGGATTGAATTATGAGGAATATGGAAGAAGTTTAGAAAAACAAATTCATGTTGAGAAACTGCGAGAGAAGGAATACCATGATGCTAAAACAATGGCATCTGAAATAAATTCACAACTACCAAAATAAATCTTAAAGACTGATGTCAATACGACATCAGTCTTTTATAATTACAAACGATAGGAAATATAGAATTTGTAGGCAATGGATAACTAACTGAATAAACTACACAAACTCCCAACAGCTAGACGACTTCAAGAAATCACCCTCCGATAAAGAAGACTGCCGAATGTTCTTTATGAGGCTTAGTCGCACTTATACCCCTGGGTGAAAAGAAGACTGCCGAATGTTCTTTATGAGGCTTAGTTGCACTTATACCTCGGGGTGATAGTCATCATCAGTTCGGCACCTCAATGTGTTTCCTATATCTCAGTTGTTTTGTTTCAGTTGCTATGTGGCTAAACGGGCACTAGCGCCATTGTCCTTATTACAGATAAGTTTGATAATATGTTAAAATAAATTTATATGTCCTTCTTAATGATTCAGTAAAATCTTCACCTTTTTAATACTTATTTAATAGCTAGCAATCGTGTTAGAAATAACCAAAAATGACAAGTTCAGTATAGCTTAAAAGAGTTGATAATTAATTTGAAATGCTTTAAGATTATAATGAGAATAAATTGAGAATGGATATAAATTCATTTGATGAAAATAAAGTACTTGGAGGTATGTTTTATGTCAGGATCAGTTTTAGAAATCAAAAATCTTCATGTAAGCATAGAGGATAAAGAGATCTTAAAAGGGGTAAACCTTACAATAAAAGGTGGAGAATTTCACGCAATTATGGGACCAAATGGTACTGGTAAATCAACACTAGCATCAGCAATCATGGGCCACCCTAAATATGAAGTTACAGAAGGAAGCATTACACTTGATGGTGAAGACGTATTAGAAATGGAAGTTGACGAGCGTGCTCGTGCTGGAATGTTCTTGGCTATGCAGTACCCAAGTGAAATTAGTGGTGTTACGACTTCTGACTTTTTACGTTCAGCAATTAATGCAAAACGTGAAGAGGGCGATGAGATCCCATTAATGAAATTTATCAAAGAATTAGATAAAGATTTAGATTTTCTTGATATTGATCAAAGTATGGCTACACGTTACTTAAACGAAGGTTTCTCAGGTGGAGAGAAAAAACGTAATGAAATCCTGCAATTAATGCAATTAAAACCAGAGATTGCGATTCTTGATGAAATTGACTCTGGATTAGATATCGACGCATTGAAAGTAGTTTCAAAAGGAATTAACCAAATGCGTTCAGATGAATTTGGTTGTCTAATTATTACTCACTATCAACGTCTACTTAACTATATTACTCCTGATTTTGTTCATGTAATGATGCAAGGTCGCGTAGTGAAATCTGGTGGACCAGAACTTGCAAAACGTCTTGAGGCAGAAGGTTATGAGTGGATTAAAGAAGAATTAGGTATTGAAGACGAAACCATTGAACAAAATGCGTAATGTAAGGAGGGATAGCATGACTGTAGAAACAAAACTTCCATTCAATCAAGATTATATAAACCAATTTTCAGAAGATCGTAATGAGCCACAATGGATGACGAAATTACGTTCAAGCGCTTTAGGTATGGTTGAATCATTAGAAATGCCGAAGCCAGATAAAACAAAAATCACAAATTGGAACTTTACAGAGTTCAAACATGAATATAAAGAAGGAAAAACAATTTCTTCCCTATCTGAATTACCGGAAGAACTAAAAGATTATTTCGATGACGAGAACAAGCCTAATAACTTGCTTATTCAACGAAATCAATCTGTTGCTTATAGTACATTACAAGATGGTTTAGCATCAAAAGGTGTTATTTTTACAGATATCTTTACCGCGATGCGTAATTATAGTGATCTTGTAGAAAAGTATTATATGAAAGATGCTGTTGCAGTAGATCAAAATAAATTAACTGCACTACATGCAGCATTAGTCAATGGTGGTATTTTTGTATACGTTCCAAAAAACGTACAAATCGAAGAGCCGTTACAAGCAGTGTTTTGGCAAGAAGATGCAGAGAACGCTCTATTTAATCATGTGTTAGTAGTTGCTGAAGAAGGTAGTTCTGTTACTTATGTAGAGAATTATTTATCTCATAATGACGAGCAAGCATCTGTAGCAAATATTATTACCGAAGTATTTGCACATGATAATGCACAAGTTGCATATGGAGCTGTAGATAATTTTGCAGCAGGTACTACAACGTATGTAAACCGACGTGGGGTTGGACATCGTGACGCTCAAATAAACTGGGCATTAGGTCAAATGAATGATGGTAACACCGTTTCTGAAAACATTACGTATCTATTAGGAGATAACGCAACTTCTGAAGCAAAAGCAGTTTCTGTAGGGCGTGGAAAACAAACACAAAACTTCACATCAAGTATCCGTCAATTTGGTAAACAAACAGATGCTTATATCCTTCAGCGTGGAGTAATGAAAGGTGCAGCTTCTACTATCTTTAATGCAATTGGTAAAATTGAACATGGTGGTACGAAGTCAAATTCAGAACAAGAATCTAGAGTGCTTATGTTAAGTGAAAAAGCACGTGGAGACGCAAATCCAATTCTTCTCATTGATGAAGATGATGTAACTGCAGGACATGCAGCTTCTGTTGGCCGAGTGGACCCAATTCAAATGTACTATTTGATGAGCCGTGGTCTTAAACAGGAAGAAGCTGAGCGTCTTGTAATTCATGGTTTCTTAGCACCAGTAGTTTCACAGATCCCGATTGAGTCTGTTCGTAAACAATTAACGCAAGTAATTGAAAGGAAAGTTTATTAATGGATGTAAATGCCATTAAACAACAATTTCCGATTTTAAACCAAGAAGTAAATGGACATCCGCTTGTATATTTGGATTCTTCTGCAACATCTCAAAAACCACTTTCAGTTATTGAAGCAGTCGAAGCTTACTATAAGGAAAATAATTCCAACGTACATCGTGGTGTTCATACACTTGGTACAAGAGCAACAGATCAGTATGAGGGATCGAGAGAAAAGGTTCGTTCATTTATTAATGCGGACAGTACAAAAGAAATCATTTTTACAAGAGGGACTACTACTTCAATTAATATCGTGGCGTCAAGCTATGCTAGAATGAATGTCGGACCAGGCGATGAAATAGTTATTACCCAAATGGAGCACCATAGTAATCTAATTCCTTGGCAGCAAGTTGCTAAAGCAACCGGAGCATCGTTGGTGTATTTACCGCTTCAAGAAGACGGTACTATTACGATTGAAGATGCCAAGAAGACAATTACTGGTCAAACGAAAATTGTAGCGATGGCACATGTTTCCAATGTACTTGGTACAATTAATCCTATTAAAGAAATTGCTGCTATTGCGCATCAACATGATGCAATTATGGTGGTCGATGGTGCGCAAGGGGCGCCTCATATGAAAGTGGATGTGGAAGATTTAGATTGTGACTTTTATGCGTTTTCTGGCCATAAAATGTGTGGTCCAACTGGAATCGGAGTATTATACGGAAAACAGCATTTATTAGAAAACATGGAGCCTATTGAATTCGGTGGTGAAATGATTGACTTTGTTAATCTATATGACTCTACGTGGAAAGAACTTCCTTGGAAATTCGAAGGTGGAACACCAATAATTGCTGGCGCTATAGGACTCGGTGCTGCTATTGATTTCTTAGAAGATATAGGACATCAAGAAATTGTCGATCATGAAAATGAATTGGCTGCATACGCATTAAAGCAAATGCGTACAATTGATGGACTTTCCATTTATGGACCTGAACAAAGAGCTGGGCTAGTAACATTTAATTTAGATGATGTACATCCACATGATACTGCTACTGTATTAGATGCAGAAGGCATTGCAGTGCGTGCTGGTCATCATTGTGCTCAACCATTAATGAAGTGGTTGAATGTTTCAGCAACAGCTAGAGCAAGTTTTTACCTTTATAATTCGAAAGAAGATGTAGATCGATTGGTAGAAGGACTGTTAAAAACAAAGGAGTATTTTGGGAATGTCTTTGAATAACCTCGATACACTTTACCGACAAGTAATAATGGATCATTATAAAAATCCCAGAAATCGTGGTACTCTTGAAGGAGACTCTGTTACAGTTGATATGAATAACCCGACTTGTGGCGATCGCATTCAGCTTCAGTTACATGTTGTAGATGGAATTGTTCAAGATGCAAAGTTTGAGGGAGAAGGTTGTTCGATTAGCATGTCATCTGCTTCTATGATGACACAAGCGATTAAAGGGAAGAAGATAGAAGAAGCATTAGAAATGTCACATACATTTTCTGATATGATGTTGGGAAATGATGTAGATACAGAAGAAATGGGAGATATTGAAGCATTACAAGGTGTTTCTAAATTCCCTGCAAGAATAAAGTGTGCTACCTTACCCTGGAAGGCAATGGAAAAAGGGGTACATGATCAATAAAGCAGAGATGTTTTTTCTGCTAGGAGGAGGTTATCTATATGGCTAAAAATATGCCAGAAATCGATGAGTATAAATATGGATTTCATGATAAAGACGTATCTATTTTTCGTACGGAAAAAGGATTGACGCCACGAGTAGTAGAAGAAATTTCGAAAATGAAGGAAGAACCAGAGTGGATGTTAGAATATCGCTTGAAAGCTCTAGAGCATTTCTATAACCGCCCAATGCCACAATGGGGTGGAGACCTTTCTGGATTAGATTTTGATGAAATCGTCTACTATGTAAAACCATCTGAAAAACAAGGTAGAACTTGGGATGAAGTACCTGATGAAATCAAGCAAACATTTGATAAATTAGGTATTCCAGAAGCTGAGCAAAAATACCTTGCTGGTGTATCAGCTCAGTATGAATCTGAAGTTGTTTACCATAGCCTGAAAGAAGATCTTAAAGATCTAGGTATCATCTTTAAAGATACAGACACTGCATTAAAAGAAAATGAAGAATTATTTAAAGAGTATTTTGGTAAAGTAATTCCGTACTCTGATAATAAGTTCTCAGCATTAAATTCTGCAGTATGGTCTGGTGGATCTTTCATTTACGTACCAAAAGGAGTCGAAGCAACAACTCCACTTCAAGCATACTTCCGTATTAATTCTGAAAATATGGGACAGTTTGAGCGTACGTTAATTATTGTTGATGAAGGGGCTTCTGTACACTATGTAGAAGGTTGTACAGCTCCAGTTTATACAACAAACTCTCTACACAGTGCAGTAGTTGAGATTATTGTTAAAAAAGATGCATATTGCCGTTACACAACAATCCAAAACTGGGCAAACAATGTGTATAACCTAGTTACAAAGCGTGCAACTTGTGATGCGAATGCAACAATGGAATGGATTGATGGTAACATTGGTTCTAAATTAACAATGAAATATCCAGCTATCTTGCTTAAAGGTGAAGGTGCACGTGGAAATACACTTTCTATCGCACTTGCTGGTAAAGGACAGTTACAAGATGCTGGTGCGAAAATGCATCACTTAGCGCCGAACACGTCATCTACGATTGTTTCCAAGTCAATCTCTAAACAAGGCGGTAAAGTATCTTATCGTGGTTTAGTACACTTTGGTCGTAAAGCGGATGGAGCTCGTGCAAATATTGAGTGTGATACGCTTATTATGGATAATGAGTCTACTTCAGACACTATTCCGTATAACGAAATCTTAAATGACAACATTTCTTTAGAGCACGAAGCTAAGGTATCTAAAGTATCAGAAGAACAGCTCTTCTATCTAATGAGCCGTGGCTTATCAGAAGAAGAAGCAACAGAAATGATCGTAATGGGCTTCATCGAGCCATTTACAAAAGAACTTCCAATGGAATATGCGGTTGAAATGAACCGTTTAATCAAGTTTGAAATGGAAGGTTCTATTGGTTAAGGGGAATCGTTGATAAATGAGGTATTTATGCACGAGGTATAGGCTTATGATAACGTTCGTGATAACGTTAGTCGTTCAAAAAGCTTATTGCCTCGTGCTTTTTCTCTTTATAAAGGTGGCCATAAGTGTTTATTGTCTCTTGAACATTGTCATGTCTCATCAATGATTTTAAGACAAATATATCCACTTTTCTATTTGCTAAGAAGGAGGCATAACTGTGTCGCAAATCGTGCGGTCTAAATTCAGGAAATACTTTTTTAAACGCTAGATGGTAAGTTTTATATGCAACAGGTACCATCCCTCTAAATATAAAATAATCTTCATTAAATCCGTACATAGTTTCTTGCTGTTTTTGTTTTATACCCTCTAGCATTTCTACTAAGAAATCTGCTAAAGGCACAACATCAGCACTTGCTTCTGTTTTCGGAGGACCTATTTCTTTGGTGCCTGAATCATACGTTTTATTTATGTCGGCTTCTTTAAGTTCAAAATCAATATCTTTCCATTGAAGTGCTATTGCCTCTCCGATACGGAGACCAGTGTAAAACATAAATATGCTCATATGCTTAAAATCTTCATTCTCGAATTCCTCAACCTTTCTATCAAATTCTCTTCGTCTTATATAGCTATGTTTCTTTTTAACTCTTTTGATTGGGGGCACAGCTTTTGCTGGATCCTTCGGCAAATCAAAATATTTAATAGCATGATTGATCACTACTTTGAATCCAGAGAATACTGTGCGAGCAGTTTCATTAGAATTCAAATTGTTTAATAAATATTGTTTGAAGTCTAGGCATTGTTGAGTAGTTATGTCATGTATCTTAATGTGTCCGAACTTATTCTTCATGTGTTTATTATATTCATTTGTTCTTCTTCGTTTTGTTTTAGGTTTAAGCTCGGTATGTTCAATGTTATGATAAAATACTTCTTCAAATGTCATTTCTTCAGGTGCTCTATTTTTTACCTTTATTATAAATTCTGCCTCAGCAATTTTAGCTTCTTTTTCTTTTTTAAAGCCTCGTTTTAGTTTTTGTTTTGACTTACCGTAAATATCTTTATACCACGTTGAAAAATAATAAGTTCCTCTTTGTTCATCTTTGTAGACTGGCATAATTCTACTCCTTTACTAATAAATAGGAATATACGTTCTGTTTGAAGTTTAAAAAATTTTACTTATCAAACCATTCGATCACCCCCAAAGGCTCAAAGCAGATAGTATAACCTTTTAAATTAACTGTATTTCCGTATTTTTCTTTGTATCTTAATATTGCTTGATTTAAAAATTCTTCTGTAACATCTAGAAAATTTGCTAGTTCAAATCTATTGCGTATGAATTCCTTGTGAGCTTCAATAATCATTTCTAACGGAACTGCCCGTTCGTATGCCCAAGAACGGGCCCGTACTTCTTGTTTACGGCTGTTTAAAACAGTTTGATTTAAAATATCACCTGAGCTGGTGTGATAATGCCCCAATTCTTCTGCCATGATACAGTGTCTTTCTTTGTTGGAATCTAAATTTTTATCAATCCAAATAACATTGTCACTGTAAAGTCCCTTTAATTTGCCTTTAATAGGTTCTTCTTGTACAAATACACCAAGCTTAAAAGCTTCGTCTAAAAGCCCTTCATATCCCATACTCAATCCCCCTGCTGTTGTCTCTTAGACCTTACAAACTCCTTAAAGCGTTCAATCTCTTCGCGTTCTTCTTCAGTCCATTCTTCCCCGTCGTGATGAGCTGCTATTGTTTCTACTTGTTGATTATTCTCCTTCATCGCATCTTTGAACTTTGCCTTCTCAAATTCAACAAAGGCGTTTACATCCCCTCTAAAATACTCATGTATAGTTTCATCGTACATATCGTACTTAACAAGATGTTCCTGTACCGTCATTCCAAACACGTCAGTAATTGCCTTTAACTGTTCTGAATTTAACGGAATGAGGTCTTCTTCTATTTCTTGTAATGTACTAACGGGTATATCAGACTCAATGGCTAAAGTTTCTATTGAAAGGCTTTGTTCTTCTCTTTCATCTTTGATGGTCCAGCCTATATCATAAATACTTCCCCATCCTATTATTTCATCAAGAGTGACTTTAAAATAATTTGCGACTTTTTGAAGCTTATCTATAGAAGGAGAATTTGTATTCCATCTGTACATGGAACCCTTCCCTAGACCAAGCCCTTTTTCTAAACTCGGTATTGAGATACCGTGTTCTCTACATAGAGACTGTATATTTTCCAATATAGACATGTTTACACTCCTAACCAAATGACAATAAAAACTGCAAATTTACATTTATATATTGACAAACTGTATATATGCAGTTATTATTGTCATTAACAGCTTAATTATTCGCAAAAAGACAATAAAAAACTAGAGGTTCTACGAACCATTCTTGAAAATCGTCGCCCAACGATTGTTATTTATTGTGCCTTCTTAGACTATATTAGAATATTTTCAGTCGGTAGTCAATAATTAAGCTGAAATTTAACCTATTTTTCTACATTATTTTCAGAAAGAGGTGAAAAGAATGACAAATTATACTGAGTTTGGAGCGGAAGCAAGGAAGTTAATGTTAAAGAAAAGCATCACATTAACTTCTCTTGCTAAAGAACTTGGTATTTCTGTTACTTATGTATCTGAAATTTTAAAAGGCACTAGAGCAGGTGATAAATACAGGAATAAAATAGCAGAAATTATCGGAATGGAGGAGTAAAAATGCCTCAGGTACAACAAAAACATTTTTATGATGCTAAGGATGTCTCACAGATTCTAGGCGTATCTGAAAGAACTGCTTATTATCGCATTCATGAGATGAATAACGACCTAAAAGCAAAAGGGTTTTATGCAGAACAAGGAAAAATACCAAAACTTTATTTTCATGAGAAGTATCCCTATATACCAAACAATTAGAAAGAAGGTGAATTAATTGTCGTTATCCATGTTTAAGGACGAACACCAAGTTAAAGCTACTAATCTACTAAACCAATTCGATAGAAACACGATGCAAGCAGCATTAAGTGTCGCAGAAGGTGATTTTTCAAAAGCAGCCACACATTACTTTAACAATGCACATATCTGTAATGAGTTGCAGTACATGAAAAATGAAAAAGAAACAATGGATCAGATTGTACGAGAAATGAAAGTTCACGGTATGACACCATGATAAAACGAATCGGTGAAAGTGGAGATTATTATGTCGGTTTGTTTATAGCATCTCTAGTAGGCTTTTATATTTGTTCATTTTTTTCCACCTGAAAGGAGGTGAAAATAGTTGTTGCTCTCAGGGTTATTATATAGCAAAAACGTAGAAGACATTACAGTATTGAAGCATTCAAAGAAGTATGTTGCTCAATCAAAAAATCCAACCTCACGATCTATGTTTGGTTACACAGTTATTAAATTGAATGAGGATGTAACTTTTCATGTTGGATGGAGAAAAGATGATTTGAAAGAGTATAAGGCTTTAAAAGGAGAATATCTTGCACAAACAATAATGCAACCTCCAACAGTTATAAAAAGTTGGGACGAGTTAAGACGTAGTTTTAAAGTATTTAGAAATGAAAAACCCACTGACGGCAATCAGTGAGCTTAAACAATCATATTTAAATTTCATTTTACTTGAAAGGGGAAATTTTGACAATGGAAATTACCGTAAAAATCGATGCACCAGGATTAGAAGGTGCTATTCATACACTAGCACAGGTATTAGCAAATTATGATTTACCGAACCAAGGAGGAAATCAACAAGCTGCTGCAGTGGAACAACAGCCACAACAAGAGCAATACCAAGAACCTGTACAGCAACCTGCGTATCAGCAAGTACCAACACAACAAACACCGGCACAACAGCCACCAGTGCAACAGCAACCGCCGGTACAACAGCCACCAGTGCAAGAACAAGCACCGCAACAAGGGGCAGTACCAACAAGCAACCCGTCTTATGGAATGGAAGAATTGGCGAAGGCTGCTTCACAGTTAATGGACGCAGGTAAACAATCAGAACTTGTTCAACTTCTTGGAGAGTTCAATGTACAAGCTTTAACGGCTTTACCACAGGAGCAATATGGTGCGTTTGCTATGAAACTCCGTGATCTTGGGGCTAAGATATGAGCAACGTAATAGATCACGCATCCAGGAGCCATGCTTTATTATCTGCTAGTTCCGCCGTGCGCTGGTTAGCTTGTACACCTTCTGCAAGATTAGAAGAGCAATTTGAGGATAAAGGTAGTCCTTATGCTGCAGAAGGAACACTTGCCCATGAAATAGCAGAGTTGAAGCTTAGAAAATACTATACAGAAGCAATGGCAAAAAGTACATTTACTCGTCGATTGAACAAGCTGAAAAAACAGGAGCATTACCAGGAAGAAATGTTAAAACATACAGATACTTACTTGGAATATCTTCAGGAAATAACATTGGCAATGGATAGTGTACCTTATGTCGCAATAGAGAAAAAGGTGGATTTCAGTTCTTACGTACCTGAAGGGTTTGGGACTGCTGACTGCATCATTATTTCCAAAAACACCTTGTATGTGAATGATTTTAAATACGGAAAAGGCGTACAAGTTAGTGCGGAAGATAATCCGCAAATGAAGTTATATGCACTTGGTGCTTATCTGGAATACAGTTTCCTTTATCCAATTGAAAAAGTGCATATGAGCATTGTACAACCTCGTTTAAATAGTATTTCAGAATACGAGATTACTATACAGGAACTTCTGCAATGGGGTGATGAAATAAAACCTATTGCGGATAAAGCTTTTAAAGGAGAAGGGGAATTTTCACCAGGGGATCACTGTAAATTCTGTAAAGCAAAAGCAGTATGTAGAGCAAGAGCAGATGAGTATAGTGCGTTGGATGATTTTCACCAAATGAAACCACCTTTAATTAGTAATGATGAAGTTGGCCTGATATTAGAGAAGGCGCAAGGCCTTGATAGCTGGGTAAAAGCGTTAAAAGATTATGCGCTTAAAGAAAGCTTAAAAGGTAATGAAATACCTGGATGGAAAGCAGTTGAAGGTAGAGGATCTAGAAACTTTATTGATCAGGATAAAGCATTTAAAGAGTTACAAGAGAAAGGGATTAAAGAAGCTATGCTTTTTGAACGTGTCCCTTTAACGGTTCCAAAGATTGAAAAACAACTTGGTAAAAAAGAATTTAGGGAACTTGTTGAAGATGCTGGACTTGTACAAAAGTCACCTGGTAAGCCTGCACTTGCAAAATCATCTGATAAACGCCAAGCAATTACGAATCAAGTAGATGCAAAGGATGATTTTAAATAGTGGGTGAAATAGCAGATTATCATGTAGAACAATTTGCTTCAGGTAACTGGGGCGTGCCAACAAATAACAACTATCAAAGGAGAGATTCAGTAATGGAAAATAACACTCGTATCGTAACAGGAGAAGTTCGTTTCAGTTTTGTAAGTTTATTAAACCCTCGTGAGGATCAATATGGTGGAGCACCGAAGTATAGTGCAACTATCTTGGTACCGAAAACAGATACAGCGACGAAAGCAAAAATCGATGCAGCTATCGAAGCAGCGAAACAAAAAGGCAAAGCGGAGAAATGGAACGGTGTAATTCCTCCAGTGGTGTCTACACCAATACACGATGGGGACGGGGTTAAACCTTCCGATGGTATGCCTTTTGGCGATGAATGTAAAGGGCACTGGGTATTTACAGCAACTACAGGCGTAGATTATCCACCAAAAGTAGTTGATGCTAACCTTAATCCAATTATGGATTCTACTGAAGTTTATAGCGGAATGTATGGAAAAATAGCAGTGAATTTTAATCCTTATTCGTTCCAAGGTAAAAAAGGTGTTGGTGTTTATATCAGTACCAATGTACAAAAAACTCGTGACGGCGAGCCTTTAGGTGCTAGTGCTCCTGCTGCAGATTCTGATTTTGGTGCAGTGCCTCAGCAACCACAAGCGCAACAGCAACCGCCGGCACAAGGATATGGCCAACAACCGCAACAAGGACAATATCAACAGCCACCTGTTCAACAACCTAATTACAATCAAGGGCAATATGGACAAGCCCCACAGCAAGGAGGATATCAACAACAGGCACCGCAGCAACCGCAAATAGATCCGATTACTGGCCAACCAATTAACGGTGGCGTGTATGGGGTATGATTACAAAATTAAATATCGATATTGAGACATATAGCAGTGTAGACATCAACAAGGCGGGATTGTACAAATACGTACAGTCCCCCGATTTTGAAATATTACTTTTCGCTTATTCCATAAATCATCAACCTACAAAAATTATTGATTTAGCACAAGGTGAAAAAATACCAAAAGAAATTATAGAGGCAATGAGAAATCCAAGTGTAACTTTACATGCTTATAACGCTGCATTTGAGTGGTATTGCTTAAGTAAACATTTTGGTTTAATTCTTCCGGAAGAATGGCTTCCGCAATGGCGAGATACGATGCTTCACGGAATGTATTGCGGATTTACAGCAGGGTTAGGACCAACAGCTAAAGCGGTAGGGCTTCCCCAAGATAAACGTAAATTAACAACAGGTAAAGCATTAATAAAGCTTTTCAGTACACCTACAAAACCCACTAAGAAAAACGCAGGTCGGACACGGACATTACCGCACCATGAACCGGAGAAGTGGGAGCTGTTCAAAGAATATTGTGTGCAGGATGTAGAAGTTGAAAAAGCAATTGAACAAAGACTATCTAAGTTTCCTGTTCCAGAAGCTGAACAAAAGATGTGGGAGCTAGATCAGCGAATTAATGTAGCAGGAGTAAAAGTAGATAAGCAGTTGATTGATGGAGCTTTATATTCAAGTGATGTGACAACAGATCAATTGACCAAAGAAGCTATTCAGATAACCGGTTTATCAAATCCAAACAGCGCAGCTCAATTAAAAGCTTGGTTAGAAAAACAGGGTGTAGAAGTAGAGAACATGCAAAAAGCTACTATTGAAAATTTAATCAATGAAGTTGACGGAGATATAAAACGTGTATTGGCAATTCGTCTTGAACTCTCCAAAACAAGTGTGAAAAAGTACAAGGCAATGGATGTAGCAGTTTGTGCTGACGGACGTGTACGAGGTTTACTACAGTTCTACGGGGCGAATCGTACTGGCAGATGGGCTGGGAGATTGGTCCAAGTACAAAACCTTCCAAGAAATTATTTAGATACATTAGGGTTCGCACGTAAATTGGTGCAAGAAAGACAAGTAGAAAAAATCAAAATGATTTACGGTAATGTACCGGATACGTTATCTCAATTAATCCGTACGGCTTTTATTCCTGAAGCAAGTTATGTACTTCTCATTTCTGATTTCTCTGCTATTGAGGCACGGGTAATTGCTTGGTTATCTGGTGAGCAATGGAGATTGGATGTATTTCAAACTCACGGAAAAATATATGAAGCCAGTGCTTCACAGATGTTTGGAGTTCCAATTGAATTAATTCAAAAAGGTAATCAAGAATATGAACTTCGTCAAAAAGGAAAGGTTGCAGAACTCGCACTTGGTTATCAAGGTGCAGCTGGTGCTTTAATTTCAATGGGTGCCTTGGATATGGGATTAACAGAAGAAGAATTGCCAGACGTAGTAAAACGTTGGAGATCTTCGAATAAAAGAATCGTAGATTTATGGTACTCATTAGAAAATGCAGCTCTTGCAGTTTTACGCACAGGCCAACCACAAGGGGTAAAGGGATTATTGTTACAACGTGAAAGTGATATAGAGAATGGTCTTGATTTTTTAACTATCACATTACCAAGTGGTCGTAAATTATATTATGCAAAACCATTTCTGCAAGAAAATGACTTTGGTAAAGATGCAGTACATTACTGGGGTATGGACCAGACAACGAAGAAATGGACAAAACTAAATACGTATGGCGGTAAATTAGTCGAGAACGTGGTACAGGCTATTGCTCGTGATTGTCTTGCTGAAACACTTGTAAGGATAGATCAAGCAGGATATCAAACGGTAATGCATGTACATGATGAAGTTGTCCTAGAAGTTCCAAAGGAACAGGCAGATTTAGAAAGAGTATATGAAATCATGGGTGCACCGATTAGCTGGGCACCAGGATTACCACTAGAGGCAGACGGTTTTATTTCGGAATATTACAAAAAGGATTAGGAGGGGTTTTAATGGGTGGAAGGCCTCAAAAAGAATGGGCTATTTATAAGGGAGATCAGTTTGTTTTTATGGGGACTACAAATGAATGTGCGAAAGAATTAGGGGTACATCCTGATACGATTAGGTTTTATAGTACACCAATTTACAAAAAGCGTTTAGAGAAAAGAGGTAATCTAGACAATTCTACTGTTGTTGTTGATTTAGGGGAGGTTCAGGAAAATGATTGATTCAAAGAGTATCAAGCAATTTTCACAAGAGTTACAAATCCGTACGGATGTGCTAAATGATATTCATTCTGAGCGTAATCGCCAAACCTACAAATGGGGAAAACAAGTACATGCTTATGCTGTTTGGCTAACGATTCTGATAGAAGAAGTAGGCGAGGTTGCCCAGGCTATTCAAAAAGGAAGTGTGGCTTCCAAGGATACTGATGCCAGTGATTTATATACAGAATTAATACAAGTAGCTGCGGTAGCCACAGCTATAGCGGAGCAGGTGAAAGAAAATGAGTGATCATCTTCAAAATAGTATTGTTTCATTTGCTGAAACTGCTAGAAGTCAAGAGGATAAAGGAATAAGTAAGTACGGTAAAAAATTAGATCCATTAGATGGTTATGATTGGTTGCAAATGGCCAAAGAGGAACAAGTAGATGGTTTTCAATATTTGGAAGCTGAAGCAGTGAAACGCAAGCATATTGCTACTCGAATTCGTGCTTTAATCGAACATTCCACATTAGCTAGGTGGTCTAAGTCAGAAATTAACCACTTGCTAGATGAATTGGAGGGAATTCAATGATACGGATTGTTGAAGGTTCTCTTGAGGAATCCAAAGAACAAATGAAAAAGACTATCTCCATCGTGAAAGGAGAAGTCTCCAAGTTTAAACGCTCTGTTCGGCCTTCTAATCGTTGCAAGAGTCAGAAGGAAACCATCGCTAAACATGAGGCATTTGTACACTTTTTCCGAGTTTCACAAATGCAGCCTGTCTATATAGATAATATATGCATTAACTATTTATTGTATACCCGATTTTTGAAGAAATTAAAAGACTATCAGATTAAGGAAACGATTCAAGATAACAGCTTGGTAGTTTCATATAGAAAAGGGTCCTCCAGTGGAAAATTAGTCTTACATGATATTACAGATAAATTGGACGGATTAACGTTTTTCCCTCGAGGAGTAATAGAAAGTAACGGTTGAAATAGAAAGCAGGTGAAACAATGGCATTACAGTACGACAGACAAATAACAATTTCCGCTGGGGCTAGTCGAAAGGCTACCCAGTGGCCTGCTCAAGAATTATATTGGTCGGATATGTTAGCAAAGTTACAAATGGCTAGCCGTGGCAAAGAAACTCTAGAAGACTACCTGAAATTACCTAAACGAAAACAGGATGAATTAAAAGATGTTGGTGGGTTCGTTGGAGGAGAACTTCTTCATAATCGAAGGAAGGCAGCTAATGTATTAAGCAGAGACTTAATAACACTGGATCTGGATAATATTCCTGCAGATGGAACAAACGACATCTTAAAAAGGCTAGAAAGCCTAGGATGTGCTTATGCAACGTATAGTACCCGTAAGCATATGCCTGAAAAGCCTCGTTTACGTGTTATCGCACCTCTTAATAGAACAGTGTCTGCTGATGAATATGAACCGTTGGCTCGAAAGTTAGCTTCGATTATTGGTATCAGTTTTGCCGACCCGACAACATTTGAAGCTTCCCGACTGATGTATTGGCCAAGTTGTTCATCCGATAGTATTTTCGTATTCCAATATGCAGATAAGCCATTCCTAGATGCTGATGGTTTGCTTGGGATGTATGGGGATTGGAGAAACATACAAGAGTGGCCACAGGTTCCAGGTGATGATAATAGGCATGTGAAAATGGCTGCTAAACAAGGAGATCCAACAGAAAAGCGCGGAGTAGTTGGTGCTTTCTGCAGACAGTATGACATTTATGCAGCTATTGAGAAGTTTCTTCCTGGGGTTTATACCGAAGTAGACGGAGACAATCACCGCATGACATATATTGACGGTTCTACGGTTGGTGGAGCGGTTATTTATGAAGATGGTAACTTTCTCTATTCCCACCATGCGACGGATCCCTGCAGCGGTCGCTTGGTGAATGCATTTGATTTGGTACGTTTACACAAGTTTGGGGATGAAGATGACGAAGCAAAACCGGAAACACCGGTAAATAAGCTACCTTCTTTTGTTCAGATGAGTTCCTTTGCATTAAATGATGCAGGCGTTGCTTCTATTATTAACCAAGAACGATACGAGCAAGCAGTAGAAGATTTTGGAGATTCACCTTCTACACCTGCAAGTAAAGACGATTTGAACTGGATTCAACAATTAAAGATTAGTGCTTCAACAGGGCAACCGTTAAAAACGATTGAGAATATATTGATTGCTTTAGAAGGTGAAAACAATTTAAAAGGCAGAATTATGTTAGATGAATTCGCCGATTCGATTGTTGGTGTTGCACCTTTACCATGGGCACCACGTAATCATCAAGAGGGTTTGTTTAAATGGAGTGAAAAAGACGATTCTGGACTGATTATATACCTCGAAAAGATATTAGGGTTCCAGTCCAAGGACAAGCTTACACATGCTTTAAATCAGTGCGCTGCAACGCATTCGTATAATCCTGTCACCGATTATTTAAACGGCTTGGAATGGGACGGCGTAAAGCGACTAGATACGTTATTTATTGATTACCTGGGCGCAGCTGACAATCCGTATACACGGGCAGTAACGAAAAAATCATTTACTGCTGCTGTAGCAAGAGCTATGGAGCCAGGTGTTAAATACGATACCATGCCAGTACTTACAGGAGCACAGGGAATTGGTAAATCGACGTTTCTTCATAAACTGGGCATGGTATGGTTCAGTGATGCACTGGAAACATTTGAGGGCAAAGATGCAGCTGAACTATTACAAGGTGTATGGATCGTGGAAATTGGTGAAATGAGTGCTTATAATAAATCGGATTTAAACACGATTAAAGGGTTTTTAACTCGTACAGAGGACCAGTATAGAGCAGCCTATGCACGTAAAACAGAGAAGCATCCTAGACGATGTGTTTTCTTCGGTACAAGTAACCGAAGTGACTATTTAAAGGATCCAACAGGTGGGCGCCGTTTTCTTCCTATTGATGTTGGGTTACAACAACCAACAAAAGGTATATTCAAAGATTCCGATGTACCAGAACGTATTTTACTAGATGACGAAGTGAATCAAATTTGGGCGGAAGCCGTTTGGTATTGGCGGTTGGGCGAGTCCTTAATTCTAACGGGCGATCTTGCAGAAGAAGCAAAACGGCAGCAAGAGGGACATTCTGAACAAGATCCATGGGAAAGTGTTATCCAGGAATTTGTAGAACGAGAAGTACCGTTGGATTGGAGTAAAAAAGATATACAGGCTAGACGTATGTATTGGAGTAATGAATTTGGAGATAACCAAGTACAGACAGTTAAAAGAGACCGCGTTTGTGCAGCTGAAATATGGGTGGAGTGTTTCCATGAAAAAATGAACCGTTTAAAACGAGGGGAAACCATGCGTATTAATGATATATTGAGTAACTTAAACGGATGGGAAAAAAGGAAAAAACCCTTTAGATATGGCCCTTACGGGTTAGTAAAAGGCGGTTATGTAAGAGAATAATTTTGTATACTTTGCCTGTATACTTTGAGGTGTTTTGTATACCTTCCTAAAAAATGGAAATGTATACCTTGTATACTTTGAAAAACTAGAAGGTATACGGGAAGGTATACAGGCTAAACCCTTGATATATCTATATATATTACTATTTGTATACTTTGTATACCTTAAATATATAGAAATATATAAATAAAGTAATTAGGGGGTATAGGAGTATTACCTAAATACCTAAATAGCCTAATTATAAATCATACGCGTATATGAGAAAGAAAGTAGACAGTTTTGTTTTGGAGGTTCGAAGATGAGAGAAAAAGACATTGAAGAGTATCTTCGTAAAGAAGTTAAAAAAGAAGGAGGTAAAGCGTATAAATTTGAATCACCTGGAAACGATGGAGTGCCAGATAGAATAGTGATATTTCCAAATAACCGTATTTTCTTTATCGAATTAAAAGCACCAGGTAAAAAACCAAGACCTCTACAAGTTAAACAATTAAGAGATTTGGATAACTTGGGTTGCAAAACAAGTGTCATTGATACCAAAGAAAAAGTTAATAATTTTATAGAGTTGGTGAAGGATCATGAAATTTAAACCCCATAATTATCAGCTTTATAATATCAATCGTGTTCTATCAGACCCTTTTATCGCACTTTGGTTGGATATGGGACTAGGAAAAACAGTAATCACATTAACAGCGATAAACGATTTAAAGTATAACCGGTTTGCAGTGAATAAAGTTTTAATCATTGCCCCGAAAAAGGTAGCACAAGGAACATGGACCAACGAAGCCAAGAAATGGGATCACTTAAATCTATTACGTTTTTCAGTTGTTTTAGGATCTCAAGCAAAACGAATTAGAGCTTTAAACACACCTGCAGATGTATACATCATCAATCGAGATAATGTTGTTTGGTTAGTTGATTATTACCGTAACAGTTGGCCGTTTGACATGGTGGTTATTGATGAGTCATCAAGTTTTAAAAACCACCAGTCTAAACGATTTAAAGCTTTAAAAGGGATCCGACCACATATAAAACGCCAAGTGCAATTAACCGGTACACCTTCTCCTAATGGACTGATTGACATTTGGTCACAGATATATCTGTTAGACGGGGGCCAACGATTAGGGAAAACGATTGGCGGTTTCCGAGAAAGATATTTTGAACCGGATCAACGTAACCGAGATAGAATTTTCTCTTATGCACCAAAAGATGGAGCGGATAATAAAATTCATAGTTTGATAGGGGACCTTGTTGTCAGTATGAAAGCATCAGACTATATCGAATTACCTGCGGTAACGTATAACTCAGTTCCTGTCATCTTGGATGATAAAGCGAAAAAAGCATACGAGAAATTGGAGAAGGAAATGCTTCTAGAAGTTGATGAGGCAGAAATTACGGCTACATCTGCAGCAGTACTCGGAAATAAACTTCTCCAGCTGTGTAATGGAGCTGTTTATGACGAAAGCCGAAACATCATCGATATCCATAACAATAAAATGGAATCCTTCTTGGAATTAATCGAAGCATTAAATGGATCACCAGCTTTAGTCTTTTATAATTTCCAGCATGATAAAGCTAGGATCATTGAGGCATTGAAAAAGCAAAAGTTAAGAGTTCGAGAATTAAAAACTGCAGAAGATGAACTTGACTGGAACAACAAGGAGATTGATGTATTACTTGCACATCCTGCTTCAGCAGGTTACGGATTAAACTTACAACAAGGCGGAAATCATATTATCTGGTTTGGTCTTAATTGGAATCTAGAACTCTACCAACAAGCGAATGCGAGACTAGCAAGACAAGGACAAAAGGAAAAAGTATTTATTCATCGTCTTACTGTCATGGGAGGAATGGACCAAAACGTAGAAGAAGCTTTGATTGGTAAAGCAGCTAAGCAAGAAAGTTTATTATCTGCATTGAAAGCACGAATCGAAAAAGTAAAAGAAGAGGGGGCTTAATAATGCATTTAACAGAAAAGCAATTGAAACTAATTACGGATGTAGCTTCACAGAATGCGATTAAAGCTTACAGAGATTATACAGAGCAGCAACAACAAGAGAAAAAGGATAGGAGATTAAGAAATATAAAATTACTTCTTAAAAATTATCGGTCTTTTGTAAAACACTGTGATGACATCATAGAAGAAATTCAAGATTTGGACACAGAACTTGAAGTTACCTTACTTGATTCTGAAGAATTTGCGATAGAAGCAATTAAAAGAAGTAAACTCCGAACTTTGTCCATCGTAAGATTTACCCAAAAAATGATAAGAGTTTATGAAACTACCTGTGAAGAAGAAGGACCTGAAGCCATAAGAAGGTTTAAAGTGTTGAGAGAGCTTTACATCACCGAGCCTAAAAAGAGCATTAGAGAAGTTGCAAATGTCCTTTTTTTATCCGAAAAGACGATAAAGCGCGATAGAGATAAAGCAGTAGAAGCCTTGTCCGTCCTGATGTTTGGCGTGGATGCGGTAAAATTTAAGTGAATAAAAGAAATGTCCAAAAGATGTCCCTTTTTAGGGCTATAATCCGTGGTACAATGATAGTGTGCAAAAATTATATCTAAGTTTAAAAGGCATTCATCTAAAATGTGAATGCCTTTTTAATACATTTGAATAATTAATCGTTGGATTGAATCGCATCTTTTAACTCATCAAACTTATGATCTAACATAGATACGTTGTGTTCAGTACCAGAAGTATTGCTGCTTATGGTTTCTAATTCCTGATAAATTAATTTTAACAATGCAATGATTTCGTTAGCTTGATCTTCCTTCATTTTATCACCCCCTTTTATGGGTTATTCGACCTATAATTTAAAATTCCTGCTAAATAAAGAGGAATATTTACCTTTTTTGTCGAATAAAGAAGGGACTCATATTATAGGGAGGAAGATATATGGAACAAAAAATAATTTTTGGGAAATTACTAGGGGAAATTTACCGAATACAGAACAGAAATGGGTATTGTCCAGTTTCAGAAGGAAGAATTTACGGATTATTAAACGGTATTGAATCAGCTATAGATAAGGAAATTGAATCCAGTGGATTTTTATCTAATGAAGAACTAGGAAAAGTTGCTTATGTATTGGATGATTATTGGAAAGACCCTAACAAAATGGAAGAAGTCCAAGGATATTATAATCTAGAAGATGATTTTGAAAGAGCAGGATTGAGTAGAGGCCAAATAATCAAGGCATTAACATATTTTAAAGCTAATAGTCAGTTTAATGATTTAATAGAGAAATTTGACAGCGAACGATCTCCTGTAGAGTGTAAAACCTTTGAATTAGATGAATGGGATAAGTAATTTTGCAAAAGCACCTCAGTAGGTGCTTTTTTGTTGGGTGGATAGGGATAACGTTTGTTGGTGGGGGCTACGTAATGAATTTAAATATAGGTAAAATTATGCAGGAATTTCCTCCTTTTATGTCGAATTAATTGTATATAAAAGAGGAGGGGTTTCATGAATGAGAGCGCAGAAGTAATTGATAAATTAAGTAAGATGATTGAAATTCATCAGGAGAAAAGAGAAGAGTACGAAGAATTATTAAATGAACAAGAATTAACTTTGTACAGAATTATAGAAAGAAATAAAGATGTTTACAAGTGGATTGTTTCGCAGAAGAAAGCCTACCCATTTAAACATCCGGATTATGATAATTTTTATTATAAAGACGGGCCAGTGTTAGGGCATATTGAATTTGATTACTTAGATGCAATGATTGTATATGATGTTACTAAAGAAGATATTTTATTTGTGCCAATTGATAGTGATGAAGAACCCAAAGCATCAACGGTGAACTTCATAGTTAAAAATAAATACTTCCAGTCAGCTGTAAAGGGATTGAACTATATTGAAGAAATGTTTGAGGATTATATAAAAGTTATGGATGAAAGAGTAAATAAATTAACCCAACAAATAGAAAATGTTAAATAAGTAGTTAAGACATCTCAATAAGAGGTGTCTTTTTTATATTCAAAGGGATGATTAACATTTAGGGAGCAACCATTGGCATTTGTATGTCGAAGGGTAAGGGGTTAATCAATAGAGCAGCGTGGTGCTGGTCTAACTAAAATATAAGGAGTGCTTATATGTCTAAGTTATCTATGGATATAGTATTAGATAAAAATGCATCTACTAAATTAAAAGCTATATCTAAACATACTGCTGCATTAGCTGATGAGTTAGATCGTATAGATGCAGATACTTGCCCAGAATGTGGGGAGTTATGCGAAGTAACAGAATGTCATGCAGACGGAATGCCGGCGCATAAATCTTATATGTGTCATGTGTGTGGATACATTAAGAGGGAGGCAAACAATGAACAAAATAACCTGTGATGAATGCCGTCATGAATACGAACTAACTCATTTAAATACAAACCTTAAAGAACAATTACCTAACAACATTGAACGATATTATATTGAATGCCCTAACTGTAAAGCACAATACACAACTCACTATCTAGATGATGAACTGAAGAAAGTACAGGCTGAAATAAAACGGCTCCAGAAAATATACCCAGGAAAAGTAAAGCAGAAGAATAAGTTAGTAAGATTACGTAAGAAGATATTGCTAATGCATAACACATTAAAAGCACAGGTAGAAAACGGTGAATAACAATGGCCCATAAATCATTAAGACCTTGTGGAGAAATAGGCTGTAATAATCTCACCAGAAATTCCTACTGTAAAACGCATGAGAAAAACGTACAGAAAACTACAAGAGAATATAACACATACAAAAGAGATCCAAAGATTAATTCCTTTTACAAATCTACCAAATGGCAGAAGGTAAGAGCTGTAGCATTAGCCAGAGACAAAGGACTGTGCCAACGATGCATGAAGCAGGGTAGAGTACGGCAAGCACAAGTAGTTCACCATATCATTGAAGTTAAGACTGATTGGAGCTTACGTTATGTACTCGATAACCTTGAGTCACTGTGTCATGCTTGTCACAATGCCGAACACAAAAGTATCCCCCGGGGTAAATAATTTAAAAGCGCGTCTCGTCCAGAGCGTGCAGCCCTCAAACGCACAGAAATATCCGTTTTTAAAATTTTTTCAAGGAGGTGTAATTTATGGCTGGAAGAAACAAACAACCTTTATCTGTTATCCAGGGTAAGGGGAGGTCAAACCATTTAACAAAAGATGAAATCAAAAAAAGACAAGATCAAGAAAAGCAGATTAAAGGCTTCACAGATAATATCGAAGTTCCGTCATACCTAACCAAAAAGCAGAAAGAAGAATTTGAACATCTTTCTCATGAGCTAATTCGGTTAGGTATTTTTAGTAATCTAGATGTTGATAATTTAGCACGATACATTGACTCAAAAACACAGTATCTAGATTTGATTAAAGCAATGAAAAAGATTAAACCGACTGAAACAGTCACAATGAACGGTAAGTCAAAAGTAATTGCAAATGAAGACTATCCCGTTTTAATGAGATCTAAAAATAAACTCTTTAACGAATGCAGAACTGCTGCAAGTGATCTTGGCCTTACGATTACATCTCGTTTGAAATTGGTTATACCTAAAGCGGAAGATGATAAACCGATGACAGAAGCGGAAAAGCGCTTTAGTGGGAGACTATGAGCTTATTAGAAAGAGTTTTTAATTATTGTGAACAAATTATAAGTGGTGAGATCAAAGCTGGACAAAAACATAAGTGGGCAGTTAAACGATTCATTGAAGATTTCAATTCAGCTCAAGAAGAATCATGTTTCTTTTACTTTGATGAAAATGAATTGGAAGACTTTTATTGGTTTGCAAGAGAATTCAAGCACGTTGAGGGTGTACTAGCAGGGGAACCTATTGAATTGGTTGATTTTCAGTTATTCCTTGCAGCTAATATTTTCTGTTTTAAAAAGAAAAGCAATGGCGCTAGAAAGATTAGAAAAGTATACATTCAAATTGGTAGAAAAAATGCAAAGTCACAATTCTTAGCGATTGTGTCAGCATATGTAACTTTCTTTGGTGATGAAAAACATCGTGCTTTTATTGCTGGTTGGACTCGTGACCAATCATCAGAAGTCTATGATGCAGTTTTAACAGGTATTCGTTCTAGTGAGCTACTAGAAGAAAAATGGAATCAAGCATATGGGAAAATTACGATATTTAAAAATAGTTCCGTTATCATACCGTTGTCTAAAGAAGCTCGAAAAACTGGAGATGGGAAAAACCCTTCTGTTGGTATAGTTGATGAATACCACGCACACGAGACTAGTGAAATATATGACGTGTTAGCATCTGGGATGGTCGCAAGACGTGAACCTTTAATGTTTATAATAACAACAGCAGGATTCGATTTAAACAAACCTTGTTTTAAAGAATACGAATATGTTAGTAAAATACTAGATCCCGATCAGCCACAGGAAAATGATGAATATTTTGCTATCATTTGCGAACTTGATAAGGATGAGGAAGGGAACCTTCTTGATGATATTAAAGATGAATCTAATTGGATAAAAGCTAATCCTATTGTAGCGACTTACGATGAAGGGTTAACTGCTATAAGGTCAGAGTTAAAAGTTGCTCTAGATCAACCAGAAAAAATGAGGAACTTCCTAACTAAAAATATGAATGTATGGATTGATTCAAGGCCTAACGGATACATGAAGATGTCCAAGTGGAAAACTGCAATTATAAAACCAAAAGATGTGTTGCCTTATCCTGTTTTTCTTGGGTTAGATTTATCCAGTACAACAGACATAACAAGTATAGGAAAGGTTTTTCAGCTACCTGAAAGAAAATTTATTATTCAACAACATTCGTTTATGCCTGAAGATAAGTTGAATGAGCGAATGAAAACCGATAATGTACGCTTTGACTTGTGGAAAGCCCAAGGATATATAACAACAACACCTGGTAGCGTAGTCGATTATAGTTATGTCGAACAACACATTTTAGATATGAGAGATCAAGGTTACAACATAATTGAAATTGATTACGATAAATGGAATGCTACTCACTTAGTGCAAATTTTAGAGAATCACGGTTTTACGATGGTTGAGATACCACAATTTTTAAGGCATTTGTCTTCTGCTACAAAGGAATTGCGAAGTGGTGCATATCGAAAAGAGGTTAATCATTTTGATGATCCTTTATTGCATTGGGCTTTAAGTAATGCTGTTACGAAACAAGATGCACAGGAAAATATTATGTTGGATAAAGAGAAATCAACTGAAAGGATTGACCCTGCTGCTGCTGTTATAAACGCCTTTAGTCGTGCAATGGCAGGCGAACAAACTCAAGATTTAAGTGCGCATTTCTTAAATAATTGGAGGATGTAAACATGGGATATTTAGCAGACGATAAAATACCATCCTATTTTATTAGAATGGATGATGAAGATTATAAAAGATTATACAAAATCTTTAAAAGAACAAAAAACAAGCGCATAAAGAAAAAGCTGGCAAAAAGAATCGATTCTTTAGTTGAACCTTTTACAGAAAAGGAAGCCCTAGAATTATTACTACCTTCAGGAGTGAACATTGATGGCAAAAGCAATTAAAAATTTCATAACAGCATTTTTTATTTCCTTCTTTACCAAATGGTTGGAGGATTTTTTAATATTATCTGCTTTAGTAATTGTGGTTGTAAACACATATTTAATTACTGTTATTAGTCCAAATATATTGGCTGGTAATTATGTGCTTGCAGCCTTTTTATTTATTATCGGCATTGTGCTAGCGAGGAGGTAAAGGAGGTGGTAAACATTGATATTTAAACAAGCTTTAGCCCCCAAAGCTCAAACAGAAACATCTGATCTCAAAAACCCAGAACCATGGTTTTTACGAGCGTTTGGACACTCTACTCAAAGTGGGGAGAAAGTAACGGTCAACTCTGCTCTTGGTGTTCCTGCAGTTTATGCGTGTGTGAACATCCTTGCTAATGGTATAGCGACTTTACCTATGCAAACATTCAAACGCACTAAAACGGGCAGGGAACGAGAAAAGAAACACATTGTATCTAAGCTATTAGAAACTAGACCTAACCAATACCAAGGTCCTTTTAAATTTAAACACTTAATTGAAACCCATCGTAACTTGTGGGGGAATGCTTATATCAATATAGAATGGGGAGCGGATGGCCGGCCGAAAGGATTATGGTTATTAAATCCATCTAACACAGAACCAGTTGTTGATATAGCCACGAATGAGTTGTGGTTTCATACCGTATTACCCGATGGAAAAAACGTAAAGATATGGCACGGAGATATAATACACCTTACCTCATTATCTACTGACGGAGTGAAGGGAAAGTCCCCAATCCAACTTATACGTGAATCTATCGGAAGCGCACAAGCTGCTCAAAAGTTTAAAGGTAGTTTTTATCGTAACGGGGCAGCAACAACTGGCGTGTTAAAAGTAGAAGGCATGTTAAATCCAGAAGCAAAACAAGTTGTAAGGGAACAATGGGAAGAAGCGAACACTGGAATAAACAATGCACAGCGTATCGCCATCTTAGATGCAGGTTTGGATTATCAAAGTATTCAGATGCCGTTGAAAGACGCACAGTTTATAGAAAGTATGAAATATGATAAGACCGAAATTGCGACTTTCTATAATATTCCAATGCATATGGTTAATGAATTAGATAGATCAACCCATTCTAATATTGAACAGCAAGCAATTGATTTTATTCGAAACACACTTAGTCCTATTTATACGCAATATCAAGAGGAATTCACTTATGGACTGTTCTCTGAAAGAGAAGCCCAAAAATATTATATTAAGTTTAACTTAGAAGCTTTATTAAGGGCTGATAAGAAAACACAAGCTGAATTCTATAAAATCATGACTGAAATCGGCGGATATAGTATTAATGAAGTTCGTGAATTAGAAGACAGAGATGGTATAGAAGGCGGAGACAAACACCGGGTAGATTTAAACCACATTTCAATTGATATCGCAGACGAATATCAACTTGCAAAATCCGGCTCGAAAGGGGGTGGGGAAAATCAAGAAGAATAGCATACAAGCGCCAGTATTAATGAGTGCCACACCAATTCAAACTAAGAATAAGCAATTGATGACGGTGAAGAACCTCACCTCTAAATCTGCCGATCTTTATATCTACGGTGAAATTGTAGATAACACGGATTGGAAGTGGGATGAATCAGATGTTATGCCAGATGATGTACTAGAAGCATTAAACACTATAGATGGCTTGGATGAGGTTAATATTTATATTAACAGTCCTGGTGGATCAGTATTTGCTGGACAAGCTATTTACAACATGCTTAAACGTAACAAGGCGAAGAAAAACGTTTATATTGATGGTGTTGCAGCATCGATGGCATCTATTATCGCAATGGTGGCGAATAATCTTTATATTCCTTCTAATGCTTACCTAATGATTCATAAACCATTAACAATTGCTATAGGTAATGCTTCTGATTTCAGAAAGATGGCAGACGACTTAGATGTTATTGAATCTGGATTAGTAAACATTTATGAAGAAAATTTAATTGATGGAGTGGATATTGACACCATTAAAGATTTGATGGAAAAGGAAACATGGCTTACTGGAGAAGAAGCAGCACAATATTTTAATGTGGAAGTAGTAGACTCAAAAAACATTGCAGCGGTTGATGGAGATTTGTTAGCTAAATATGAAAAGACACCACAGAAATTAGTTGCAAAAGTTAATGAACCTAATAAAGACACGCAATCGACTTATGATGTAGAATTAATTCAATTTCAAAACGAACTGGACCTACTAGCATTGTAAGGTCTATTTTTTATGTTTAAAAAACAAGGAGGAAAAACAATTGAAAACAATTTTCGAAAACGCACTAAACCGATTAATGACTAACTCTAAGGTACTTTCTGTTCAAATGAATGGAATGACCAAGCACGAACAGGATTTACGTCAAAATGCATCTGATTTAAAAGATGAAGCAAAAGCTCTTATGGATGAAGGCAAGCAAGATGAAGCAAAAGATAAACTAAAGGAAGCGAAGGCAGCAAAGGAAAAGCTTGATAACTTCTTAGCGTTAAAAAATGATTTTGATGGATTTAGCATTCCAGAGCCACAGGCAGCTGCAGGGTCTATTATACCTCAGCCAAAAAACGAGGAAAAACCAGAATATAAAGCGCTCTTCTTTAAAGCGTTAAAAGGTCAAAAACTAACTGATGAAGAAGCAGAGGTGATGGAAGGATATTATGCACGTCTGTCTAAAGAAAGTGGCGAAGATGGTGGATACATTATTCCAGAAGACATTTCCACTCAAATTAATGAGCTGGCACAGACTACCGATGACCTTCGTCAATATGTGACTGTTGAGCCGGTCACAACAAACAAAGGCTCTCGTACTCTTGAAAGACGTGCAGATCATACACCGTTAGCGCCATTGTCCGAATACGGTGATCCAAATGCTATGCAGGAAATTGCTTCTCCAAAATTTGACCGATTATCTTATGTAATCGACGATTATGCGGGATTCTTACCTGTGGCAAATACTGTTCTTGCCGACACGGATCAAGCACTTAAAGCTTATCTAGCCAAATGGATTGCAAAAAAATCAAGAGCAACGGGAAACCATCTAATTCTAGAGCAACTAAATACACTTGAAAAAGTTGACTTGAAAGATTACCGAGGAATTAAAACTACTCTTAACGTTACACTCGATCCTGCGTTTGCTGAGGGCGCATTAATAATTACAAACCAAGACGGATTTAACTATCTAGATCAATTAGAAGATAAAAATGGCCGTCCATTGTTGCAGCCAGATCCAACTCAAGCAACACGTAAATTATTATTCGGAACGCATCCAATCGTTAAACTATCTAATAAAACAATTGCCACCCAAGCAGGTATGGCGCCGTTTATAATTGGAGATTTAAAAGAGGCAATCGTGTACTGGAATCGTCAGCAAATGCTTTTAGATATGACCAAAGAAGGCGGAAACGCTTGGAGAAGTAATACAACTGAATTCCGGGTTATTGAGCGTGAAGATGTTACTAAATGGGATGAAGAAGCAGTTGTATATGGTCAAATTGACATCACTGCCCAACCAGTAGAAGAAACTCCAGAAGTTTAAAAATTTAAAATAATAGGAGGTAATCTCAATGAAAGTAAAAGTGCTAAAGAAATTTAGAGATAAAGAAACGAAAAAAGTTTTTGATCCAAAAGGTAAAGATAACTCTGTTTATGAAGGTACTGAAGAAAGAATTAAAGAGATTTCTGATAAAGGATATGTTGAAAAGCCTAAAAAGCAATCTACTAAGAAAACCACAAAGAAAGAGGACGCTTAAATGCGTTCTCTTTTTATTTTGAGGTGATGTTATGCAAGTGAAAGAAATTAAAGAATACTTGCGTATAGAACATGATGAGGACGACTCTTATTTAGAAATGTTGGTTGTTCGTGCGAAAATGTATATCCGAAATGGTGTTGGAAAGTTGGACGATGACAACGAACTTTTTAAAATGGCAATCACTGTTTTAGTTGGTCACTGGTATGACAATAGAGAGTTATCAAGAATCGGTAACAATTCCTATAGTATTCCGCATTCGTTCGAAGCGATTATTCAACAACTAAGATATTGCTATGTGGGGGTTGATGCAGAATGAATCCAGGAGATTTAAAACAACGTTTAACCTTCATAACTCCAAAACCTAAAGAGGGTGGATATCCTGTACCTGGTCACGATACGTATACCAAAGCATGGGCATCATTGCGATTATTAAAAGGTTCTACAAGATATGCAGCTGCACAAGTGCAAATGGAGCATAATAGAGAGTTTACTATCCGTTATCAATCTAAACTCACCGACGACGAAAGACCGGAAGAATTGTCTGTACTGTGGAGAGGAAAGAAACACTCCATTGAGTCTATTGAAGATGTGGACGGATTGAAGAAGGAAATGCTTGTTGTATTAAAGGCGGTGTCTTAAATGGATATGCAATTTCAAGGATTAGACGAACTCATGCGTGAACTGGATGGTATGGAAAGAGACACCGAAAAATCTAAAAAAGATGCACTTGAAGCAGGCGGAAAGGTAATGCAAAAGTCTGCTAAAGATATCGTTCGTGTCCGTACTGGTAATTTGAAAGGGCATATTGAATTATCAGATGTGGAGAATGATCAGATAGAAGTTTATGTAGATAACCAAGGTAAGGCTTATTACGGTTATATGTTAGAGGTTGGTACTTCGAAAATGTCTGCACAACCTTTTATGGGGCCTGCATTTAACCAGAATCGAATTAGAATCGAACAAGCTATGGCAAATAGTATAAGAGATTCATTGAGGTCATTCCTATGAACCAATTAATAATGGACACATTAGGACCAATAGGAATACCAGTTGAATATCAAAATTACACAGGAAGCGAAAAAGAATATATTCGCTTTTTTTATTTGCCACAAGTGGATTTTCAAAGCGACGATGAAGAAATTTACAGCACAGTTTATGTACAAGTTGATTTATTTACACCATGGGACCCTAACAGTAATGCGAAACAAATAAAACAACGTATGAAACAAGCAGGATTTAAAAAGAATTTCGAACATGAATTATTTGAAGAGGATACAAATTTATTTCATTACGTATTACGGTTTTACATTATAAAGGAGGAAGATTAAATGGCAACTGTAGGATTAAGAGATATTTATTATGCAAAAGTAACAAGCGACGACGAACAAGGAACGGTTTACGAAACACCTAAACGTATGGGACGCGCTATCACTGCTAATGTGCAGCCTGCTTACAACAGCGCGGAATTACGAGCGGATGATGGGGTGGCTGAAACTGCTGAATCCAGAGGGGTGACAACGGTTGTAGTTAATACTGATGACTTGCAACCCTCTGTACAAGCAGACGTCTTAGGAAAAACAGTGAATGATGACGGGGTTTTAATCGATAGCGAAAACGACCGACCTCCATATCTCGCTATAATGTTCCGTGCAGAAAAAGCAAACGGGGCCTATCGCTATACAGTATTGTACAAAGGCAAATTTACACCACCAGAAAACAACTATGCTACAAAAGAAGAAACGCCTGCTTTCCAAACACCTACAATTAATGGTCGCTTTTTACGTCGTGCATCTGACGATAAGATTGGAGCGCAAGTGGATGAAGATGGAGAAGGCGTAAGCACAGAAATAATTGACAACTGGTTTGAATCTGTTTATGAAGAAACAGTTCCAGAAGTGTAGGAGGTAGCTATGAAAATTACACTGTATAAACCACAAAAAGTGGATGGAGAAAATAAAAGAAAAGAATCAATTTATAAAATTCCTTTTGTTTCTGCTAGACATCACCGTAAATTACTAGAATACGAACAAACCATAGACTATACCGAAATGACTTTAGAGGACACAGACGAACTAGTAGGGTTTGTTTGTGATGTATTTGGTAACCAATTTACAATAGATGAATTCTATGATGGTGTTCCTTCACATGAACTGGTAAGTGTTATCGGAGACGTATTCTTTTACGTTCGTACAGGTAAGGACCCGAAAGAAGTAAAAGAAGAGGGAAACGAGGAGGGGAAGTCTTAACTCCAGAACAGATAAAAGAGTTAAAGGCTTCCCGAAAGAAAAAGGCTAAAGAAGATTTAAAATCTATGAAACAACTATATAAAAAGCTATTTAAGAATGGGTGGACTCTCAATGAAATAGATGAGATGGACATCCATTTTTATTTTAGTTTGTTCAGCGAAAAAGAAGAACAGGTGTACATTGATGAACTTAATCTGGTCTAGGAGGAGGTAACGAATGGTAAATGTAGGATCATTACGTACAACGATTAGCTTAGACTCTGCACAGTTTCAACAGGGTATGGCCGGAGTTAACCGTCAGTTAAAATCATTGAAACAAGAACAAAAAGCCGTTACCTCTTCTGGAACAGGATTTGCACGTGGATTAACTGAAATGCGAGATAAGTCTGACGTTTTGACTCGTACATTAGATTTACAAAGAGGCAAAGTCCAAGAGTTGCAACGTAGATATGAGGAAAGCAAAAGAGCTACAGGCGAAAATTCAAAAGAAACTCAAAAAGCAACTGAAGCCTATAACAAGGCTGTAGCTGAAATGAATCGTACTGAAGAACAGTTAAAAAATCTTAATGCAGAAATTGAACGTCAAGAAAATCCTTGGAATCGTTTATCTGAACAAATGGATAACACCGGTCAAAAAATGCAAGATTTCGGTCGAGGGATGAGTGACTTTGGTAAGAACTGGACTATGAAAGTAACTGCCCCTATTGTGGGTGCTGGAGCATTAATGCTTAAAACAGGTATGGACTTCGAACAATCTATGTCTAATGTACAAGCTGTTTCTGGTGCTACAGGAGATGATTTAGCAAAACTTGAAGGTGCAGCAAGAGAAATGGGTTCACAGACAAGTAAATCAGCTAGTGAAGCAGCGGATGGATTGTATTACATGGCATTAGCTGGTTGGGAAACTGAGGAAATGCTAGGCGGATTAGAACCTATTCTTCGTTTATCCGAAGCAGGGGCAATGGATTTAGGTCGTGCATCTGATTTAGTAACAGATTCCATGTCAGCGATGCAGATTGAAGTAAAGGACTTACCCGCATATCTTGATAATGTTGCAGAAGCATCTAGACGATCTAATACCAACATTGATGCATTAATGGAGGCGTATGTGGTTGCAGGTGGTAACTTAGCAGCGTTTAATGTACCTCTTGAAGAATCTACAGCAATACTAGGGTTACTTGCCAATCGTGGTTTAAAAGGTAGTGAAGCAGGTCGAGCGCTTAACGCAGTAATGGTAAACCTTACATCCGGTGCAGGTCAAGCAGGCGCAGCTATGGAAGAACTAGGGATTAGCGCATTCGATTCCGATGGGAATTTCATTGGTTTAGAAGATACTCTAAGATTAGTAAAAGATCGTACAAAGGATATGACGGAAGAACAAAAAGCACAGTATATTTCCATGTTAGCTGGCAAAGAGCATCTTAAATCATTTCAAGGAATGCTTGCTGGTTTGGATGAAGAATACGGAGAATTAAAAGGTAGTGTATCTGATGCAGATGGCGCATTAAACGATATGGCAACTACCATGCAGGATAACGCACAGGGTAATGTAACTCGTCTTAAATCAGCCTTTGAAGAACTGTCTATTCAATTTGCAGAGCATTTACTCCCTATGTTTACTGCTGGTGTTGAAAAGGCACAAGATCTAGTTGAATGGTTCAGTGAATTAGAGGATGATACCAAAAAGAACATTGTAACTATGGCAGGATTAGCAGCGGCTGTTGGTCCAGCTGCAATTGTCTTAGGTAACTTAACTACTGCTGTTGGAGGATTGTTGCGAGTTGGTGGAAGTTTATCCAAGATGATAGGTACTGCTAAGGGTGCTGGGATGGCTGGGCGAATTGGATTACTAGGACTTGGAGGACCTACTGGGTTAGCCATAGCAGGGGTAGCAGCATTAGGAGCTGTTTTCTTGGCGACCAGAGATAGCGGGCAAAAATTACATGATGTTAATTATGATCTTATAGAAAGTGTAGATGCTGAAATAGAGGCTTTAAACGATTTAGAATCTCAATTTAGCGGATTACACGACAAAAATAAATTAACGACAGATGAAATGTTACGTTATATGGACATCATGGATGAAATAGCTAACGCTAAGAGCGAAGAAGCTATTGCGAAATTAAAAGATGAACAGGCTGAATTACTAGAAAAATCTGGCTTGACAAACAAAGAGATGGATACCTTTCTGCAATTAAATGATGAAGTTGTAGAAAAATCACCTAGTGTAACTACAGCTATATCCGACCAAGGAAATGCTTATGTTGATAATTTAGAAGCATTAAAAGAGCTGAATGTTGAAAAACGCAAAGAACTCATAATGAACGCTAACCGTGAACTTGAAAAAGCTTTAGAAAACGAAACGGCATTGATTATAGAACAAAAAGATTTACAAACTGAAATAAACGAAATGGAGCAAGATAGAAACGATGCGTATCAAGCTAGATTCGAATTATCTAATCAAATTGCTGAAGAAGAAATAAAACAAAACGAAATAAATCAACAAATAAAAGATTTAAAAGCTGAAATGGAAGGATTGGATGGTGACGCGCTTCATAATGCAGAATCAAAATTAGCTATCTTAGAATTAGAAAAAATAGAACAAGATACTATTGTTGAGTCACTAGAACATGAGAAGCGTGAACAGGGCAAAATTTATGATAAGTTAACAGAGAAATTGAGTAAGAAAAGAGAAGATTTAGCTGTTACAGAAGAAGAACTTAAAGAAATAGATAAACTTCAAGGTGATTATGAACAATTGATTCTTGCCCAAGCTGATATTACAGCAGAAAAAGGAAAAGGCCTTCAAAAAGTTTATGAAGAAATAGAAAAAATTAAAGATGCTAAAAGTGAACTAGATAGAAAACATAAATCTGGTGAAATCACGACAGAAGAATATGAAAAGCAAAACAGAAAGTTATCAGATCAAAAAGAACGATTGTTGGATGCCAAAGGGCAACTGGAAGATATAAACACTCTTGCCGGAGAAACAATTTATGACAAAGAAGTGAATGTTAATGCTAATCCTAGTTTATCTGCTTTCAATCGTGATTGGTCACAACCAATTAGCAAGAGAATTAATTTAAACGCCCAAGTAGCAACAACGGGCGGTTTAACAGGTGCTGCACTTAGAGGTTATGCAACCGGAACAAATAACCACCCCGGTGGTGCATTTATTGCAGGTGAAGAAGGTTGGGAACTAGGACGTAAAGGTAATCAATGGGAAATGTTAAACTTTGGACTCTATGATCGTCCGCAAGGGTATCAAGTATTTCCACATGATGAGTCTAAGAAAATATTAAATGCTTTAAATAACACTCAAATACCTGGTTATGCTACTGGTGCAAGACCACCAGGAGAAGCAAACCGAATTATTGATGAAGTAAACAATCCATCGTCAAGTCAACCTGTAGTTATTGAAGTCCATGTAACAAGTGAAATGGATAGTAAAGCAGTTGGACAAGGTGTTGCAAGAGTAGTTACTGATATACAAAGAAGAGATACAAACAGAGCAAGGAGGCGACCTTCATAATGAAAGCTATGACATTTAACAATAAACGTAATCCTAATTTTATATTATTAGAAGGTCGTACAAAAGCTCCATTCCATCCAATATCTCGAAATATAGTATCTACTCCAAAAGGGCATAGATTAAAAGATTCTAAAAAAGAATTACTTTATATAAGTCAGCCTATAGGATACCTTGTTAAAGATGATGTCGATGCTCTAAAAATAAAAGATGAACTAGCTGAATGGCTAGTAACAAAAGAAATTGCACCATTACAACTTGATGATGAACCAAGACGCACCTATTGGTGTGTGGTACAAAATAGCATTGATGATTTGAGTCGCTTTGCTTATACAAGACAAGGCACAATACAATTTTTATGTTTTTATACTACAGGCGAACAAAAAACAATCCCAGTAACCGCCACACCAACAAGTCACACAATTACTGGACAAGACGAAACACCTTGGACTGTAGAAGTAGTGTTTACTGGTGCTACGGATAAATTTGAATTACAGACAAATAAAGGGTTGTATCTGTTATTAGGATATAACTTTATCGAAGGTGATAGGCTAACGATCAAATATGAAAATCGTGAGGTATGGCTTAATGGTGAAGATTTACGACATGCGGTACGAATGAAAAGTAATTACGAGATGTTGAGTCTAGGAAGTATTGAAGTTAGTGCAAGTCACGAATGTGAGTTAATTTATGATGAGCGATACTATTAATATCTTATCAATGTATTTCTATTTAAAATAAAGTATTCTTCTTTTTCTGTTAATATTAATGTAGAAGAAAGGAGAACTTATATGAAAATGACCACTTTTTGTAATGTTTGTATGAGAGAAGCAAGATTTAAAAACTTTGAATTTATTAGTACTGATTTTAATGACGAGGGTGTGTATAAGTTAATATGTAGCAGGAATCATCAATCGACAATCATAATTCAAGATGAGAAGTTTGAAGTCTTGTTTGATATTGGTAGCCTTGCTCTATTAAATGGTTACACTATTCAAGCAGTTGCCAGTATTGCTGCTAGTGTTGAACGTTTTCATGAGTTTTGCATTAAAGTATTTTTAGAACATAATGGTACTGATTCTTCGGAAGTAGAAACAGCGTGGAAACAATTAAAGAATTCATCTGAACGACAGTTGGGAGCATTTCATGTGATGTATTTAAATGAATTCAAAAAGGCTCCCACTATAATGAAACAAAACTGTGTTGCATTTAGGAATAAAGTAATACACAAAGGATATATCCCAACATATTCAGAAACAAAAGAGTATATTAAAGAAATGTTTTATTATATACAAAGTATATTACAGGAAGTAAACCCCCGGTATCAAATAAGCTACGTTAAATTAGCTCTTGAAAGACAACAAGATTTGGCGGAGAAGTTTAATATTAGATACGACAGTACAATTTCAATGAATTCACAGATGATTTGTCTAGCACGGGAACCCATTGATTTAAAGAAAGATACATTTGAAAATAGATTCGAACTGTTAAATACGGTCAATACAATCCAATATAGGCACCAACTGCAAAGTGATACTTAACAGTAAGGAGGAGATCAATGTCAGAGTTATATATTTTTAGTCAATACGAACAACCATTAACCATATTGTCCGAAGATACAGGGCTTGTTAGTACACAATTCCGAGAGGAGAAAAACAGCGTACCGACAACGCCTTTTTCTTTTACCATTGAATCTGATCATGCATTAGCGAAGCATGTTAAAGATGAAAATAAAGTTGTCTTCAAAGACCGAGAAGGCGACTGGCGCATGATGGTTATTCGTGAGTTGGATGATTCAGATACTATCGAAGGCCCAATAACAACCGCCACATGTGAGCCTGCTTTTCTAGCTGAGTTAAATGATCATATTGTTGTGGATAGACGATTTAACGAACGCACCGCAAATGTAGCTTTAGATGCTGCACTGGAAGGCACGCGTTGGCAGGGAAGTGTAGAGGTCGAACTTGGTAATGCTACTACTAACTTTTATTATTTAACCAGTGTGGATGCTATATGGGATATTTTATCCACTTGGGGTGGTGAGTTTAAAGACGTTATCGAATTTGATGAAGAAACAAATGAAATCACTGCTTTTAAAATTAAAATCATCCAACGACTTGGGAAAGAACATGGTCAACGTTTTGAGATTGACCACAACATAACGGAAATCGGTCGTACTGTTTTATCTTATCCAAAGACAGCTTTATATGGTCGAGGTGCATCATTGCCATATGAAGATGACGAGGGAGAGCATACAGGCGGGTATACACGCTATATCGGTTTTGAAGATGTGGAATGGAAAGTGTCAAACGGCGATCCAGTAGATAAACCAAAAGGACAACGGTGGGTAGGTAGTCCAGATGCGCTTGCTAAATATGGTTTAGAAGATGGTACAAAACATCGTTATGGTACTTACAGCAATCAAGACTACGAAGACCCAGAAGAACTATTGAAAGCAACTTGGCATCATTTACAGACGGTTGCTAGCCAAGTTGAAGTTAATTACCGTTTATCTGTTGAACTATTTGACGATGAGGTAAGTCTTGGTGATACTGCCACAGCAATTGACCGCAAGTTTTCTAGACCGATAGAAATACAGACTAGAATTATTGCTTTGGAATATGACCTACTGGACCCGGATGGCACAATGGTTGTTGAGATGGGGCAGTTCTTGGATTTTAACGATAACCGTCTAGATGACCTTGAAAAAGAAGTGGAAGGGATTAAACGGAATCCTCCTAAGCAACAAATTGATGAAAACAGTTATCCTAATCAAAAACCAAGTACTCCAATTAATCTTGAAGCCCATGCAGGTATGGAAGTTATTCAACTGTACTGGACATATGCGGATGAATTATTTATCAAGCATTATGAGGTTTACGGAAGTCGTACCGAGGACTTTATTCCAGATACTCAACACTTATTGTGGAGAGGTCAAGTCAGTGCCTTTTCTCATGCGGTAGGAACTGACGAAGTATGGTATTACCGAGTAAGGGCAGTCAATTATCACGGCACACCTAGCGATTGGTCAGTTCAAATATCTGCTGCAACTCATCGTATTATAAGTGAGGATATATTATGGGGTCCAGACTTAGCAGAGCGAATGAGGGAATTGCACCACGTTAGCGATATTATCGGTGAGGGCGGTGTAGATTTTGACCAAATATCACAGGAAGCTAAGAACCTTCTAGACCAGCAAGCAAGGCAATACACCAACGAACAGATACAAATTACTCGTGATGATCTTTTAGGGGATATAAGTGATTTATCCGATAATTTAGAGTATGTGGAAGGTCAGTTAGTAGATAAAGTTAATAAGGGTGATGTGTACACCATATCTGATATTGACGGCATGTTTCGTAATACAGTAAGTGTTACTCAATATCAAACAGATATGGATGGTGTTGTAGAAAATTTAGAACATCATACTTCTTTAATTGAACAGAACGAACGGGAAATACGTAATCGTGTGGAGCAAACTATATTTGAAAATGAGACTGGCTATTTAAGGCAGTCTATTAGCGATGTTCGTCAGTTTGCAGAAGGTATTGAGTCAACTGTAAGTAATATACAGATTGGTGGGCGGAATTTATTGCCTAATAGTAATAAATACGATAGGTGGGATGCTTATGCCGGGGCAACAGTTAATAAAACTCCTTTTGATATGAAGGGAGAGTGGGGTTTTTCAGATGCTGTTAGAATGACAACCGAAGGGGGAACTAATACCATTCGGTTACTCTATACTACTTCTGGAAGATTGACCGAGCCTATGGTTATGAATCAAATTTATACCTATTCAATGTACATTAAAAACATGGGAGAAAAACCTATCAGGCTATTTCTTAACGGCTTAGGTATTAACTCTTCCCAATCTTCTTTAACTATTGAATCTGGTGAAAGTGGACGATTTTCTTTAAGTGGAACAAGAAGAACTAACTATGATTGGTTCCAACCTCAACTTAGACCAATAGATATATCAGATGACATTGATGTGATTATAGGTAGAGAGCAAATCGAAAAAGGTAACGTTGTAACCGATTGGACACCTGCACCAGAAGACACAGACCAACGTATGACCCAAGCAGAATCACGTATTAGGCAACTTGCAGATGAAATAGACTTAAAAGTTGATGTTGACGGCATTGTATCTCAAATAAACCTTAATCGTGAGGGGGTACGTATTAAAGGTAACTTAATACACCTAGATGGAACCACATTAATTAACGATGGGGTTATTCAAAATGCCCATATTGCCAATGGAACTATTGAAAGAGCCAAGCTAGTACGTGCAATCATCGGTGAAGCGCAGATAGAGGACCTAGCTGTTACGGATGCAAAAATTGCTAGTTTAAATGCAGATAAAATCAACGCATCTAGCTTGTCTGCTATTTCAGCTAACTTGGGAACTGTTCGAGCAGGAAGATTGTTAAGTAGTAATAACAACTTAGATGCAAACCTAAACACAGGTAATATCACATTAAGAAATGCTAATCTTACCATTGCTAATGGCGCACAAATCAACTTTGAGGATGCAGGAAATACACTCACATATCGTAAATATGATAGTAGTGACGGATTTAGTCGTTCCGCTGGTGTTGGGGTTGGAGATCGTATTGGTGGACGTTATCCGTTTGCTTATTTAGGTACTACAGGAGCATCTAATCTAGATAGTCTATCACCTTACTTTAGTGGTTTTATTGCTAACTCTACTGCAGCAACCGGAGCAGACAATGCAGCCAATAGTGTAAATGGTTTTATATTCCAAATGCGTAATCGTGCAGTAGGTTGGGATAAAGGCATAACATTTGATTTCAATGGTAATCCAACTATTACCATGATTGGTGGGCAGTCAAACGATTATTCTATTGGTGCTCTTTACCAAATTAGAGGTAAGCAAGCATTTAACGTTATTAATGATTATAACAGTCGTAGTGGATGGTTTATAGAAACAACTTATTCTGGTAATGGTGCAGACATTACTTTCCGGGGAATGTACGGAGCTGATTATAACTACCAAATTGGCGGTAATTCTTCAAGTAATGCAATAAGGAACATTTATTTACGAAACACGCCAGTCTATCCGTCTGATGAACGTTTGAAAGAAGATATATCTCTTAATGAATTAGGATTAAATTTTATAAATGACATTGATACACGCACGTACCGACTTATACAGAAACGTTCTGAGGAAAAACGAAATAAAATTCAATTTGGAATCATAGCGCAACAGTTAAAGTCAACATTTGAGAAGTATGAAGTTGATATAGAAGATTATAGCATTATTGGGGTTGATGAGGACGGAATGTATACTGTTCAAGAATCTCAATTACTTTTCCCTACTATTAAATCAGTTCAAGAACTATCAGCAAAATTAGACGACGAAATCAATTGGCAAAGAATTGAGTATACTCTTCTAAAAAATAGGGTAGTAGATTTAGAGAATGAAATAAAAATATTAAAGGAGATGGTAGCATGAATTTTACTAAAGAGGTAGAGTATATTTTTAATTATGAGATTGACGGACAAACATTAACCATAACGGAGCATCAATTTGTGGATGATATTGAAAATCGACGTTATAGATGGGTTGATCCTGAAGGGTGGGGATATCCGCAACCTTTACAATATGCCGGTACAGGTGCAGAATTTCAACAAATTGAAGCTGAATTAATTGGAGAGTCTTTGGTATATCAGAGTGAGCGTGAGGAAATAACAGTGGTCGTATATGATTTAAAAGATGTGGATGTAGTTATGACTACAACAGTTACTAAAACTATTAGGGAAGGTAATGTAAATTATAACTTTACAATAAATAACGTATCTAATTACCTAAAAAAACTTGGAGGAAATGCATAATGGTAAAATTACAAAACAAATATCTTAAAGATGCTGCAGAATTTCTTCAAAATGTAATATCAACAAAAGGCAAAAAGAACCTTCACCGCATGAGAGTGGTGAAGGTTTTATTATGCCAATATGAGAAAGTGGCCGAGGAAGAAATCACTCTTTTAAAAGAATATGCCAAGACAGACGATCAAGGAGAATTTGTTAAGAATGAAGCTGGTGGATTTGATATGGATGATTACAAAGGCTTCAATGAACAACACAAGGAGTTATTTGAGGAGTATTTTACCCTTGATGATAAGAACCTAGAGCCTGCTTTAAAAACCGTAGAGAAGTTAGTAAATGACTTTGATAAAGAGTTATCTGGAAAGAATGCAGAAATGCACTATCTACTTGTAGAGGCATTTGAATCTAACGAAGGAGAGGGTACAGATGATGAATGAATATACTTTTGAAGAAACAAGTTCACGTACGGTTGAGGTGAATGGTGAACGTTTAAGACGTATTGATTATAATGGTATTGATCCTAACAGAACGGAGCCGGAAGTTGATTACTGCAATATTAGTGGTAGAGTGTTTGTTGATGAAATGGCATTTTTCCAAGCTGCTATTGAAGGGAATATATCTGACTTGATAAAAGATAAAGTCATTGAACGATTAAATGAAAGACCAGAGGAACAACCAGAAAACGCTGAATTAGCTTAATGATTAAATAATTCACTTTTCTTTCCGATATACGAAGTAGAGAGGGGGGAGATTTTGATTTTTCACCAGAGAGAAGATGTTAGAAAGTTCATAAATGAATTTGAATATAAAGAACTGTATATATTTATTCAAGAAAGATTAGATGAACTTACCGATGAAGGGGATTTTGAAAATGGTCTTGAAGATGAAGTACTATTTGATGAAGTTGCTAAAATGGCTAGCAGAAAATACTCTTTGTCTAAAGAAGATGTATATTTAAAATTTCATGATATCGAAATGAAAGTAAATGAATTTATGATTGCAAACAAATAACTAAAACCGGGGAGCCACTACTCCCCTTAGCCCATCATGTCGGGAACATGGTGGGTTATTTATATTGTACGTTTTTATGTCGGGATGTTAGGGGGTTACGAATGTCACAAAAAGAGGAGATGGACATTGTGGATAGAACACAACAGGACATCATGGAGATTAGACATGACATTAAAAATATAAAAAATGATGTCTATACATTACAGATGAATGATGCAAAACAGGACGAAAAAATAGTCAATTTACAATCTACATTATCTTCTATACAAGATGATACAAAGTGGATAAGGCGAATGATTACAAAAGCAATTGTTACCGCAGTGATAACAGGAATTATCAGCGGAGCTATTGCTTTATTTTTTGCTAAATTTTAAGACTTGAAGGAGGTGAGAAGCATGGATAAAGCGACACTAACACGTACCATAGTATTAGTTATTGCATTGGCTAACCAGTTCTTAGTGACATTCGGATTAAACCCTATACCGGGGACAGAACAACTATGGGGAGAAGTAATAGCAATGATTATTACTGCTGCAGCTGCTACATGGGCATGGTTCAAAAATAATTACATCACAGCACGAGGTAAGAGCCAAAAAGAAGTATTACAACGAAATAGCCTTATTAAATAGGTGGCTAGTCCAAACGGGCAAGCCATTTTTTTTAATACAAAAATATTAAGAGGAGGAATTTATTATGAGTAAAATTTATTTAGATCCAGGACATGGTGGAACAGATCCAGGTGCAGTAGGAAATGGTTTGCAGGAGAAGAATGTCACATTATCTATTGCACTAAAAACCAGAGACATTCTAAATCGTGATTATGAAGGGCATAGCATTCGCATGAGTAGGACAAGCGACACGACTCGGAGTCTTGCACAACGTACAAATGATGCGAATA
>NZ_LSNA01000010.1:0-113219 GCF_001741975.1 Oceanobacillus sp. E9 | reverse complement strand
GTCTGGTAGCGATAGCGAAGAGGCCACACCTGTTCCCATGCCGAACACAGAAGTTAAGCTCTTCAGCGCCGATGGTAGTTGGGGCTTTGCCCCTGCAAGAGTAGGACGCCGCCAGGCAGCGAAAAAAAGAGTTAAGCAGATAGTGCTTAACTCTTTTTGTTATAAATTGATATTCATACGAAATAAACGCAAAGCATAATTATATACTTGGTTAACTAATAAGAGGGGAGGAATGTGTATGACTTCCTTATTGGAATATTTAATGGGAGAAGACTTTTTAATTATTGCTGGTAGATTATTCATAGCATTAATACTATCTGGTTTAATTGGTTTTGAACGAGAAATTAATAATCATTCTGCGGGCTTTCGTACACACATATTAGTAGGTGTTGGTTCTTGTCTCATGATGATACTATCGCTATTTGGATTTTTAAATTTTATGGAAATGTATGATAATGTTCAATTTGACCCCGCACGTATTCCTTCCTATGTTATTAGTGGAATTGGGTTTTTAGGGGCAGGTACCATTATTGTATACGGAGGAACGATACGGGGTCTTACTACAGCTGCATCTATATGGACTGTGGCAGGTATTGGCCTGGTTATCGGGGCAGGGATGTATAGTGTCGCAATTGTAGCAACACTTATTATCCTTGTTAGTTTAATCTTCCTAAATCAAATCGAAAATCTTTTCCCGAAATATAAGTCTAGCAACTTCTTGGAAATCATTGTATCTGATGGATTTCATCTATCCACAGCTGTAGAAGTAATTGAAAAAAATCATTTTACTGTTAAACGGGTTGAGATTCAAACTCTAGAAGGTGGACAAAGAAAAATACATGTTTGGACCAACCTAAGAAAAAATAAAGATTTGATGAATGTATTTGAGGAAATATCAAGTATGGACTCTGTTCAAAACATATCTAAATTAAATTAACCTTATAACGTAAGAGAATCTTAAAATAAAAAGGTCTCTTGCGATATAAGGTTTTTGTTTTGATTTTAGTATTTCTTGTCTAAAATAAGATATGTAATCTATTTGCAACTTTATTTATTTCGCGTATAATAAAAATATAGTCAAAGATAGTCAAAGTCAAAGAAATAAATTTTCATCTTAATAAGATATGAGGTGCAAATTATGAGCAATATATCTGACATAATTGAGCAGTATTTAAAGCAAGTATTACAGTCACAAGGGAAAGATGTTATTGAAATTAAGCGTAGTGAGATTGCTGATCAATTTCAATGTGTACCTTCTCAAATTAACTATGTAATCAATACAAGGTTTACAATAGAGAAAGGATATATTGTTGAGAGTAAACGTGGTGGCGGTGGATACATTCGGATTATGCGAATTCAGCATCAAAGTCAAGCTGTATTAATTGATGAGATTATCCAATTAATTGGTGATTCTATCCCACAACGATCAGCAATAGATATTTTGGAAAGGTTATTAGAAGAGGATCTAGTTACAGAACGAGAAGCTAAACTAATGCTTTCTGCAATAGATAGAACGACGCTTGCTTTTCAATTACCTATAAGAGATGAAATTCGTGCTCGTATTTTAATCTCTATGTTAACAACACTGAAGTATTTGAATAAATAATTCATGTAAGGGGGAATGGATTTTGGAATGCCAAGAATGTCATGAAAACCCAGCGACACTTCATTTTAAACATGTTATTAATGGAGAGGAACGAAAGTTAAGTCTTTGTGAGGCGTGTGCAAAGAAAAAAGGTTATGTTACTTTCCCTGAAGAAGGGTATTCCCTTCATGACCTACTAACTGGATTATTTAATGTAGAAACATTAAATATGAATTCAACAAGTAAGAATCAAATGAAACAGTTAAAAGAAATAAAATGCTCTTCATGTGGAATGACTTTTTCTGAGTTTAAAAAAATTGGAAAGTTCGGTTGTGCTAATTGTTATTCTTCATTTGCACAAAAAGTTGAACCAATATTTCGCAGAGTTCATGCAGGAAACACAAAACATAATGGAAAAATTCCTAAACGAACAGGAATAAATCTACAAACTAGACGCCAGATCGAAATGTACAAACAAGAATTAAAAAACTTTATTGATAATGAAGAGTTTGAAAAAGCTGCTGAGTATAGAGATAAAATTAAGGAACTACAAGCAAAGGCTTCGAAGAAAGATGATTTGAAAGAGGGTGATGATCAATGACATTAGATAAATTTATTGATCAAGCAATTAGCCCTTGGATGCGTGAGGAAGGACCGGATAAAGATATCGTGATGAGTAGTCGAATTAGACTTGCTAGAAATTTTGCCGATCAAACGTATCCTATATTAGCTAATGAAGAAAAATTAGTGGAGATTCAAGAATTTATTCGAGATGAGTATGCAAATAAATCTTTTCAAACTTATAAAGATTTGCAGTATGTTCCTTTGACAGATTTATCACCAGTTGAAAAAAGTGTACTAGTGGAAAAACATCTAATAAGTCCACATTTAATAAAACATTCCGATTATGCTGGTACATTAATCTCGGAAAATGAGCAAGTGTCCATAATGGTTAATGAGGAAGATCATCTTCGCATACAAGTATATTATCCAGGTCTTCAATTAAAAACCGCTTTAGAGCAATCATTTGCATTAGATGATTGGTTAGAAGAAAAAGTCGATTATGCATTTGACGAGACAAAAGGGTACTTAACAAGTTGCCCGACGAATGTTGGAACAGGAATGAGAGCTTCCGTGATGATGCACTTACCTGCATTGGTGCTAACCAAACAGATTAATCGTCTAATACCTGCGATTAGTCAATTTGGTCTTGTGGTAAGAGGGATTTATGGAGAAGGAAGTGAGGCGCTTGGAAATATATTTCAAGTGTCAAACCAAATCACCTTAGGTAAATCCGAACAAGATATTGTAGATGATTTAGAGAGTGTTGTTCATCAACTAATTGAGCATGAACGAATGGCACGTAATCATATACTAGAAAGAACAGGAAAAAAATTAGAGGATCGTATTTTTCGTTCATACGGGACACTAGCATATAGCCGTATCATTGATTCTAAAGAAGCATCTAAATGTATTTCGGATGTTCGTCTAGGAATTGACTTAGGTTGGATAGACAATACTTCAGGGAACATTCTGAATGAATTAATGGTTCTTACACAGCCAGGCTTTTTACAACATTATGCGAATCGATCTCTTCGACCAGATGAGCGTGATATTTTACGTGCGTCAGTTATTCGTGAGAGATTGAAGCTGGAAGAGTAACGTCCTTTCTTTACCTGTTTAATAAAATGTTTAGAGACATGGAATGCAAGGGAATAAGTTAGAAGGCTTTTGTTTCTTCGGATAAATACATTCAAATATATAGCCGATATTCGACCTACCGATATCGATTAAATCTCAGAATAATAGGAGGAAAATCCTTATGATGTTTGGACGCTTTACAGAAAGAGCACAGAAAGTACTTGCACTATCGCAGGAAGAAGCAGTACGTCTAGGCCATAATAACATTGGAACAGAACACATTTTGCTAGGGCTTGTACGCGAAGGAGAAGGAATCGCAGCAAAAGCTTTACAATCTCTAGGTTTAGAGGTTTCGAAAATTCAAGAAGAAGTAGAGAAATTAATCGGAGTGGGTAAACAACCTACGCAATCGATTCACTATACACCTCGTGCAAAAAAAGTAGTAGAACTTTCTCAAGATGAAGCACGAAAACTAGGGCATTCTTATGTAGGTACAGAGCACATCTTACTGGGCTTGATCAGAGAAGGAGAAGGTGTCGCTGCCAGAGTTCTTAATAATTTAGGTGTAAGTCTTAATAAAGCAAGACAACAAGTACTGCAACTGTTAGGAAGTAATGAATCGCAAGCTGGTCGTCAAGGACGTTCAGGACAACAGTCAAATGCAAGCACACCGACGTTGGATTCATTAGCCAGAGATTTAACTGTAAGTGCAAAAGAAGGCAAAATTGACCCGGTAATTGGGCGTTCTAAAGAAATTGAACGAGTGATTCAAGTGCTTAGCCGTCGTACAAAAAACAATCCGGTATTGATTGGGGAACCTGGTGTAGGTAAAACAGCTGTAGCTGAAGGGCTTGCCCAGCAAATTATTGATAATGAAGTGCCAGAAACTTTACGTGATAAACGAGTAATGACATTAGATATGGGTACGGTTGTTGCTGGTACGAAATATCGCGGGGAATTTGAAGACCGCTTAAAGAAAGTAATGGAAGAAATTCGTCAAGCAGGTAATATTATTCTATTCATTGATGAGTTACACACACTTATTGGAGCTGGAGGAGCAGAAGGGGCTATTGATGCTTCGAATATCCTAAAACCATCTCTTGCACGTGGAGAATTACAATGTATTGGTGCAACGACGCTAGATGAGTATCGAAAATATATTGAAAAAGACGCTGCATTAGAACGACGTTTCCAACCAATTCAAGTAGACGAACCAACATTGGAAGAAACAATTCAAATTTTAAATGGCTTGCGTGATCGTTATGAAGCGCATCACCGCGTGACGATTACCGATGAAGCAATTGAAGCAGCAGCGTCATTATCAGACCGCTATATTACCGATCGTTTCTTGCCAGACAAAGCGATTGATTTAATCGACGAAGCCGGATCAAAAGTTCGATTACGTTCGTATACTGTTCCACCAAACTTAAAAGAGCTGGAGCAAAAACTAGATGAGGTACGTAAAGAAAAAGATGCTGCAGTACAAAGTCAGGAATTTGAAAAAGCTGCATCTTTACGAGACTCAGAGCAACGTTTCCGTGAAGAGTTAGAAACGACGAAAAATGAATGGAAAGAAAAACAAGGACAAACAGATTCAGAAGTTACCATGGAAGATATTGCTGCGGTTGTTTCTATATGGACGGGGGTACCCGTATCTAAATTAACAAAAGATGAAAGCGATCGTCTTCTTAACATGGAAGAAATCCTTCATGACCGTGTTATTGGGCAGTCTGAAGCTGTTAATGCAGTTGCTAAAGCGATACGACGTGCTCGTGCAGGATTAAAAGATCCAAAACGTCCAATAGGTTCATTTATATTCTTAGGACCAACTGGAGTAGGTAAAACAGAACTTGCTCGTGCGCTAGCAGAAGTAATGTTTGCAGATGAAGATGCAATGATCCGTATTGATATGTCAGAGTATATGGAAAGACATGCAACTTCACGATTGGTCGGTTCGCCGCCAGGATATGTTGGATATGATGAAGGTGGACAATTAACTGAGAAAGTTCGTCGTAAGCCTTACTCTGTGGTTCTATTAGACGAGGTGGAAAAAGCTCATCCAGAAGTATTTAATATTCTTTTACAAGTGCTTGAAGATGGTCGCCTAACCGATTCAAAAGGAAGAGTGGTTGATTTTCGTAATACAGTTATCATCATGACTTCCAATGTTGGGGCAAGTGAATTAAAAAGAAATAAATACGTTGGTTTCTCTTTAGATGATGAGGAGAAAGACTATAAAGATATGAAATCAAAAGTGATGGAAGAATTGAAGAAAGCTTTCCGTCCAGAGTTCCTAAACCGTATTGATGAAACTATTGTATTCCACTCTTTAGAAAAAGAACATATGAAGGATATTGTGACATTGATGGTGAAACAATTACAAAAACGATTAAAAGAACAAGACCTTCATTTATCATTAACGGATAAGGCAGTTGAAAAAATAGCTAATGAAGGCTTCGATCCAGAATACGGTGCTCGACCATTACGTCGATCCATTCAAAAAAATATCGAAGACTTGTTATCAGAGGAGCTATTAAAAGGAGCCATTGAAAAAGAACAACAGGTTAAAATTGGATTAAATAATAAAGGTGAATTTATTGTTTTACCATAGAAAAAGGTAATATGATGGAATAGAAATAAAGCTAGAGGACTTGATTCTTCTAGCTTTTATTTCCATTTAAGGGATTTTTATGTCAAAACGCCTGGTTGTGGCATAAATATGGAAGATGAATTTGTAAATTGATAGCTTTCTGTAACCTACTACATAAAAAAATAGGCTACAATAATAGAGAAGGGGTTAATAAATTTGGCAAAACGAAAAACAAAGTTTGTATGTCAGGAATGTGGATATGAATCAGCTAAATGGATGGGAAAATGTCCGGCTTGTCATCAATGGAATACCATGGTGGAGGAAATAGATCCAGCTTCGGTTAAAGGTCGGACAGGCTATGCTACTAGTACGACATCTGCAGGTGCAGGTAAGCCTGAAAAAATCACAGCGATTGAATCGAAGAAAGAACCTAGAATTACTACGAACATGAAAGAGTTCAACAGAGTGCTAGGTGGCGGAATTGTACTAGGTTCACTTGTTTTAATTGGAGGAGATCCGGGTATTGGTAAGTCAACCTTATTACTCCAAATATCCTCTCAATTAGCAGAAAAAGATATGTCAGTACTTTATGTTTCTGGAGAGGAATCAACTCGTCAAACAAAATTACGTGCAGATCGACTCGATATTGCAACAGATCAGTTGTATGTTTTATCAGAAACCAATTTATATGATATTAGTAAACAGGTAGAAGAAGTAAAACCGTCCTTTGTAGTAATCGATTCGATACAAACCATATTTAAAGAAGAAGTAACGAGTGCTCCAGGAAGTGTTTCTCAAGTACGTGAATGTACAATGGAGCTAATGAAAATAGCAAAATCAAATGGAATACCTATTTTTATTGTTGGTCATGTAACAAAAGAAGGTTCCATTGCTGGTCCTCGATTATTAGAACATATGGTAGATGCTGTTCTATATTTTGAAGGCGAGCGTCATCACACATATCGTATATTACGAGGAGTAAAGAACCGTTTTGGTAGTACGAATGAAATGGGAATATTTGAGATGAAAGAAGAGGGATTACGAGAAGTAATGAATCCGTCTGAGATATTTCTAGAAGAACGATCAGAAGGGGCAGCTGGGTCGACAGTTGTAGCATCGATGGAAGGAACGAGAACGGTATTGGTAGAAATTCAAGCATTAATTTCTCCCACTAGCTTTGGAAATCCTCGTCGTACTGCAACAGGAATAGACCATAATCGTGTACCGTTGTTAATGGCCGTTTTAGAAAAACGTGTCGGTTTGATGCTTCAAAATCAAGACGCATATATAAAAGTTGCTGGCGGCGTAAAGTTAGATGAGCCAGCTATTGATCTAGCATTAGCTGTAAGTATCGCTTCTAGCTTTCGAAATCAACCAACGAATCCGAATGATATTTTTGTAGGTGAAGTAGGTTTAACTGGTGAGATTAGAAGGGTTTCTCGAATTGAGCAACGTGTACAAGAAGCGGCGAAATTAGGTTTTAAACGCGTAATATGTCCAAAAAATAATTTGGATGGTTGGAATTATCCTAGTGGAATTGATGTCATTGGTGTATCAAGTGTACAAGAGGCTTTAGATATTGGATTACGTCATTAATATTTCTTTTTATTCTATGAAAAAACCTTATGGGATACTTTTCCAAATAATAGGCAATACTAGGGTTAGGAGGTGAGCGATGGTGCTTAAAAAGATAGTTCATTTATTCTTTATTATATTAGGTGGTACCGTCGGGTATTTATATATACCGGAAATTTTTAGTTTGTTAAACGTAACAGATCCTGCATGGTTGAATTCGCCGATATTAGGTATGATTATTGGTGCTATTATATTCTTCATACTCTCCTACTTATTGGTTGATTATATTGCAGGTTTCTTACGCTGGGTTGAGGATGCGCTTATTAAACTCCCAGCGATGGATTTATTTTTTGGAAGTATTGGTCTGATCGTAGGTTTAGTGATTGCGTATTTTATCAATATACCGCTTCAAGATACAGGAATTCATATCTTGTCACAGGTATTACCATTTTTCATTATGATTACCTTTGGATACTTAGGATTCCAAGTAGGCTTTCGAAGACGTGAAGAATTTGGCAATTTAATGCGGGCGAATAAAAAGGGACGTCGTATTCCAGAAGAAAATGCAGCACCGGCTGATAAACCAAAGGCGAAGATTTTAGATACAAGTGTAATTATTGATGGAAGAATTGCAGACATTTGTCAAACGAACTTTCTAGAAGGAACCATAGTCATTCCACAATTTGTTTTAGGAGAATTACAGCATATTGCTGATTCATCGGACACGTTAAAACGTAATCGTGGTCGTCGTGGATTGGATATCTTAAATCGTATTCAAAAGGAATTACCGATTAATGTGGAAATATATGAGGGAGACTTTGAGGATATCCAAGAGGTTGATAGTAAACTGATTAAATTAGCGAAAGTAATCAATGGTATTGTCGTGACGAACGATTTTAACTTGAATAAGGTTTGTGATTTTCAAGGAGTAAACGTTCTGAACATTAATGACCTAGCGAATGCGGTAAAACCAGTCGTATTACCTGGTGAAGAATTACATGTACAGGTTATTAAAGATGGGAAAGAGCAAAACCAAGGTGTTGCTTATTTAGATGATGGTACGATGATTGTCGTTGAAGAAGGCAGAGACTATATTGGAAAAAATATTGAAGTAGTTATTACGAGTGTTTTACAAACTTCTGCAGGTAGAATGATATTTGCAAAACCAAAATTACTTGAAAAAGCGCTCTAAAAAGGGTATAACTGATAAAGGACGAAGAAAAGTGATAACATGAAATATGTTATCACTTTTTCATATAGAACTTATTCGATGATAAGCGAATTCATATTTATTTCCTAAGGAGGCAACAAGTAATGAATCAAGAAGTTCGCGTGCGTTATGCTCCAAGTCCAACCGGACATTTGCATATTGGGAATGCACGAACTGCATTATTTAATTATTTATATGCAAAGCATTTTGATGGAAAGTTTATTATCCGTACGGAAGATACAGATGATAAAAGAAATGTTGAAGGTGGCGAAGAAAGCCAATTAAAATACTTAAAATGGTTAGGGCTCCAGTGGGATGAAGGTGCTGATATCGGTGGAGAGTACGGCCCTTATCGTCAAACGGAACGCCTTGATATTTATCAAAGATACCTTGATGAATTATTTGCGAAGAATTTAGCTTATAAATGCTATATGACAGAAGATGAATTAGAAGCAGAACGTGAAGAGCAACGCCAAAATGGACAAGTTCCAAAATATTCTGGAGCTCATCGAGATTTAACACCAGAACAGATCGAACAATTTGAAGCAGAAGGTCGTCAACCAAGTATTCGTTTCCGAGTTCCAGAGAACACTACGTATACATTTAATGATCTAGTGCGCGGACCGATTACATTCGAGTCAAGTGATTTTGGTGACTGGGTTATCGTGAAGAAGAATGGAATTCCAACCTATAATTTTGCAGTAGCGATTGATGATCATTTAATGAAAATCAGTGATGTTTTGCGTGGGGAAGAACATATCTCGAATACTCCGAAGCAAATGATGATATTTGATGCATTTGGTTGGGAAGCTCCACGTTATGGACATATGACACTTATCCTTAATGAAGAGCGAAAGAAATTAAGTAAGCGTGATGAACATATTCTCCAATTTATTGAGCAATATCGTAATCTTGGCTATTTACCTGAAGCGATGTTTAATTTCATTAGCTTACTCGGATGGTCTCCGGTTGGGGAAGAAGAGATGTTCACACAAGCGCAACTGATTGAAATTTTTGATCCAGAACGTCTATCTACTTCTGCTGCAATCTTTGACCAACATAAACTGAAATGGATGAATAACGAGTACATTAAAGCAGCGGATCTTGATAGAGTTATTGATCTTGCATTGCCGCATTTAATAAAAGCAGGAAAACTGCCAGAGGAAATGGATGAAGAAACTCGTCAATGGGCAGAAAATGTGATCTCGCTTTATCGTGAACAGTTACGTTATGGTGCGGAGATTGTTGAACTTACAGAACTATTTTTCCAAAAAGAACTTTCTTATGATGAAGCAGCATGGGAAGTGCTTAATGGGGAACAAGTTCCGGAAGTGCTACAAGTTTTTACGGATAAGTTGATTCACTTGGAATCGTTTGATAAAGACTCTATAAAAGCTCAATTTAAAGCAACACAGAAAGAAACTGGTCATCGTGGTAAAAAATTATTCATGCCAATTCGTGTTGCGACAACTGGTCAAATGCATGGCCCTGAACTGCCATTTGCGATTGAGTTACTAGGTAGAGACATTATTCTTGATCGATTGGATAAACTATTGAAAGAAATGGGAGCATAAGGATTCACATTTAGGCGAATTTGTAATATATTAAGCATATAGAAACCCGATAAATATGAGCTATTAAAATAGATAAAACGTAGAAGAGGGAAAGTAAGATTAATTTGTTTACACAGAGAGAACCACGTTTGCTGAAAGTGGCTTTAAGCAATTAATCTGAAGTGCTCCTCGGAGTCTGTGATGGAAAATGTAGAGTACATCACAGCGGGAACTCTGCCGTTATAGGAGTCAAGTTGAGAGAAGTAATGGTATAACCCTTCTCTAAACAGAGTGGAACCGCGCGAGAGGCGTCTCTGTGTATATCATACACAGAGACGCTTTTTTAATGCAGGAAGGAGGTTTTCCGTTTGGGTATTTTTAAAATGATGAAAGAGGATATGGATGTTGTATTTGAGCAGGACCCAGCTGCTAGAACGTATGTTGAAGTAATGCTTACGTATTCGGGATTACATGCTGTATGGTCACATCGTGTTGCCCATTGGTTTTATAATAAGCGATTATTGTTTATTGCACGTGTGATTTCACAATTAAGTCGGTTTTTCACTGGAATCGAAATCCATCCTGGAGCAAAAATAGGCCGTCGATTATTTATTGATCATGGGATGGGAGTTGTCATCGGAGAAACATGTGAGATAGGCAATAATGTTACCATTTTTCAAGGAGTAACCCTTGGTGGTACCGGTAAAGAAAAAGGTAAACGCCATCCGACTCTAAAGGATAATGCGCTGATTGCAACTGGCGCCAAAGTACTTGGTGCGATTACGATTGGTGAAAATTCAAAAGTCGGTGGCGGATCAGTCGTGCTCAAGGATGTCCCAGATAATTCCACGGTTGTAGGTGTTCCTGGGCAAGTAGTCGTACAAGATGGAAAAAGAGTACGAAGAGACCTCGATCATCATAAAATACCAGATCCTGTCTCTGATAAGTGTGAAAATTTACAGACACAAATAGACGAGTTAACAGCGGAAATTGCTTCGTTGAAAGAGGAAAGGAGAACTTTAGAAAATGACCATTCAAATATATAATACGTTAACAAGACAAAAAGAAACGTTTAAACCAATGGAAGAGGGAAAGGTAAAAATGTATGTATGCGGCCCAACCGTGTATAACTACATCCATATTGGTAATGCAAGACCCGCGATTGTGTTTGATACCGTTCGACGATATTTAGAATATAGAGGATTTGATGTAGATTATGTATTAAACTTCACGGATGTTGATGATAAAATCATTAAAACGGCAAAAGAAGTCGGTGAAGAAGTTCCCGCACTTGCGGATAGATTTGTAAATGCGTATTTAGAAGACGTTGGAGCACTTGGAGTAAAAAAAGCTACAAAAAACCCGAGAGTAATGGATACGATGGATGATATTATTGCTTTCATTTCAGCCTTAATTGATAAAGGCTATGCGTATGAAGCGGATGGAGACGTGTATTTTAAACCAAGATCCTTTGACTCTTATGGCAAATTATCTCATCAATCAATTGATGAATTACGTTCTGGAGCACGCATTCAAGTAGGAGAGAAAAAAGAAGATCCACTTGATTTTGCATTATGGAAGAAGGCAAAAGACGATGAAATTGCTTGGAAATCTCCTTGGGGGGAAGGAAGACCGGGTTGGCATATTGAATGCTCGGCAATGGTAAAGAAACACTTAGGGGATACGATTGATATTCATGCTGGTGGGCAGGATTTAACCTTCCCACATCATGAAAATGAAATAGCGCAATCGGAAGCAATGAACGGGAAGCCTTTTGCAAACTATTGGATGCATAATGGGTATATTAATATTGATAATGAGAAAATGTCGAAGTCACTCGGTAACTTTGTACTTGCAAGAGACTTAATCCAAGCGCATGATCCAAGAGTGTTACGCTTCTTTATGTTATCTGTTCATTATCGTAATCCAATTAACTTTACAGAAGAACTACTTGAGAGTGCAAAAACGAGCTTAGAACGGATTCAAACAGCTTATCATAATCTGTCTCATCGACGCGATTCAAGCTTAAATCTAACTAACAATGATGCTAAGTGGCTGCAAATGGTAGAAGCTGCAATGAGTAATTTTGAACAAGATATGGACGACGATTTCAATACAGCTAATGCAATTTCTGTTTTATTTGATTTATCGAAGGAAGCGAATGTTTATCTTCAAGAAAATCAAACTTCTACTAAAGTTATAGATGCTTTTCAAGATGCGATTGCACAGATTCTAACAGTATTGGGAATTAATATTTTAGAAGATGAAGAAATATTACTTGATGAAACAATTGAAGCGTTAATTGAAGAAAGAAATGAAGCCCGTAAAAACCGCAATTTCAGTAGAGCAGATGAGATTCGTGATATGCTCAAAGAAAAAAGTATAGTACTCGAAGATACTCCACAAGGTGTTCGTTGGAAAAGAGGTAAGTAATGAAACAAAGTGATGTGAAGCAGCTAAAAAGCCTTGCCCTTGCTTATATAGGTGATTCTATTTATGAATTATATATTCGAGAATATCTTTTAGAACATGGTACGGTAAATCCTAATAAGTTACATCAGTCTGCAACATCGTATGTCGCGGGAAAAACTCAGGCAATGGTCATTTTACGTTGGTTGGAAGTTGACGGATTTCTTACCGAAGAAGAACAAAAAGTTGTTTCTCGGGGAAGGAATGCTAAATCGGGTTCGGTACCAAAAAATATAAGTGTCCAAACGTATCGGTATAGTACCGCGTTTGAGGCACTAATTGGGTATCATTATATGTTGAAGAACCAAGGTCGATTAGAAGAACTTATTCAAAAAGCAATTCAATACGTGGAAGAAAGGAGAGATAACCATGGACAATGAAGTCATTATGGGAAGGAACCCAGTTATAGAAGCTTTGAAGTCTGGGCGATCAGTGAATAAAGTAATGGTTACAGAGCAAATACAAGGTTCCACATTTCAAAAAATTAATCAATTAGCAAGAGAGGCTGGAACAATTGTACAAAAGGTGCCACGTTCAAAATTAGATCAGATGGAATTGGGGAATCATCAAGGAGTGATAGCATATGTAGCTTCTTATACGTACGCCACATTAGACGATTTATTTAATCGGGCAAATGAACGTGGAGAGGACCCCTTCTTTATCTTATTAGATGAATTAGAAGACCCCCATAACTTAGGTTCGATATTACGAAGCGCAGATGCAACAGGTGTCCATGGTGTTATTATTCCTAAACGACGTTCTGTTGGATTAACCGCAACTGTAGCAAAAACAGCAGCAGGAGCAATAGAACATATTCCAGTTGTGCGTGTAACCAATATGTCTAACACCATTGATGAATTAAAAGAACGACATGTTTGGATTGTTGGAACTGAAGCGGAAGCAGATGAAGACTATCGAAAATTAGATGGATCGTTACCTATTGGTATCGTTATTGGTAACGAAGGTAAAGGTATGAGTCGTCTCGTTCGAAAAAAATGTGACTGGACAGTGGGCTTGCCGATGGTCGGACAAGTATCTTCACTCAATGCGTCGGTAGCTTGTGGGCTTTTACTTTATGAAGTCTATCGTAAACGTTATTCTCTCGGGGATCAGTAATGAAAGAAGTCTTGATTGTCGATGGATATAACGTAATTGGTGCTTGGGGAGAATTACAACGGCTTAAGGAAAAAGATATTGGTCAGGCAAGAGATCGACTCATTGAAGTGTTAGCGGAATATCAAGCTTTTACTGGAAAGCATGTGATTCTCGTTTTCGATGCTTATTATGTACGTGGTGTAGAGAATAAACAACAAAAATTTAACATTGAGATTATTTATACGAAAGAAAAAGAAACGGCAGACGAATGTATCGAAAAATTGGTTAAAGAAGTGAAAAACATCCAAACTCAAGTCTATGTAGCGACCTCGGATTACGCAGAACAACGGACTATTTTTGGACAAGGTGCACTTCGTAAATCTGCTCGAGAGTTACTTATAGAAGTGCAAGATATGGATAGAGAGATTCATATTAGTTTAGAAGTCCATCGAAAAACAAAACCACAAGCAAAAATAAAAATTGATAAAGAAATCATGGAAAAGTTCGAACAAATGCGAAGAGGGGAATAGTAGCTCGTACGTCTCATCAAAATCATACAATTCGACAAATTATGACTTTTTTGGAGTTTAGGTCAAGTTGACGGTATTAAAACGCTTCCTGTATAATATTTCCTATACTTATAGAAGCGGAATTGCAGGAGGCGATCTTTGGTGAATATCGGGCAAATAGACACGACCAACAAGGGATTAGAACAGCTTGATGATACTGATTTGCTAAAATTCATTCGTCAAGGGAATAGTCATGCGCTAGACCTCCTTATACAACGATACATTAGTTTTGTACGAGGAAAAGCACGGACATATTTTTTGGTGGGTGCTGATAAAGAGGACATTATTCAAGAGGGGATGATTGGTCTTTATAAAGCAATACGTGATTATGATGTGGACAAGCTCTCCTCTTTTAAAGCATTTGCAGAATTATGTGTAACAAGACAAATTATTACGGCAATAAAAACAGCAACCCGTCAAAAACATATTCCATTAAATTCATACGTTTCTTTGGACAAGCCAATTTATGATGAAGAATCAGACAGAACTTTGCTAGACATAATAGGTGGATCCATCGATGTCGATCCACAAGAATTATTGATTAGTCAAGAAGATTATGGAACGTTGGAACACAAATTATCGAAATTATTAAGCGACTTAGAAAAGAAAGTATTGCAATTATATTTAGATGGACGCACATATCAAGAGATATCAGAGCATTTAAACCGTCATGTGAAGTCGATTGATAATGCGCTCCAGCGAGTAAAACGAAAACTAGAGCAACTGATGGAATCGAATGGAGTTTCATTGTAAATTATAAAAAAACTTATCGACAGAAAACGACAATAAGAATCTGAAAATTATGGGAAAATTTTACTGTTTCTTGTAATAGAAGTGATAGATTGTTGTGATGCCGTTGACATAATTCGTGCTAGGTGCTACAGTAATATAGTCTATAATCCCTTCGTAAGGGGTGGAATAATGAGTACAAAAATTACATTGGCATGTGCTGTATGTTCAAGCAGGAATTATTCGACAAACAAAAATGTATCCAATCAATCTACAAGATTAGAAGTAAAAAAGTATTGCAAAACATGCGGGAAACATACATTACATCGCGAGACGAAATAAAAGAATGCAATTTAACATTATGCGCCATAACTGTCTGCAAGATTCGCTCTCGAGAGAGGGAATTATCAGACGGTCAAACTGTTTTATTTAGGTAAGATCAGTGGGGTGATAAATCCCGGTGGATAAAGTTTTGTTTTTATATAGAATCGTGTGGGTTCGGGGGGTACAAAGAATGTTTAAGTTTTTAAGAAATGTATCTAGAGAGATGAAAAAGGTAAGTTGGCCAAAAGGAAAGGAACTTAGAAATTACACTGTGGTCGTTATTTCTACAGTAATTTTCATGGCTGTATTCTTTTTTGTCGTAGATTTAGGGATTTCTCAAATTTTAAATGCATTTTTTGAATAATTAAGCTATAATAAGGTATACTGTACTAAGCGCATATATATTTAAACTAAAAACCCGGCATTTGCGGGTTTTTTAATGTTGGAAGAAAACTCTTAAAATAGTGTTGGTGTGTTTCATATAATGAATTGCAAGGGAGGGAAGGACAACATATTGTCCTAATGAAGATGGAGAAAAATTGGTATGTCGTTCATACTTACTCAGGGTATGAAAACAAAGTAAAAATGAATCTAGAAAAACGTGTTGAATCAATGGGGATGGAAGATAAGATCTTTCGAGTAATTGTCCCAGAAGATGAAGAGGCTGAGATCAAAAACGGCAAGAAGAAAATGGTGAAGAAAAAGTCATTCCCCGGATATGTGTTAACCGAGATGGTGATGACAGATGATTCATGGTATGTCGTTCGTAATACACCAGGTGTAACTGGATTCGTAGGTTCTAGTGGACATGGTGCAAAACCAACTCCACTAATGCCTGGCGAGATTGATGTAGTACTAAAACGTATGGGTGTATCTGAACCAACGGTACAAGTAGATTTTGAGATAAAAGAAAATGTCCGCGTTACAGATGGACCGTTCACGGACTTCACAGGGTCTATCGAACATATAGATGCGGACAAGCAAAAAATTAAGGTGCATGTAAATATGTTTGGTAGAGAAACTCCAGTAGAACTAGACTTTTCACAAGTAGAAAAATTATCATAAATTCTCCATCACTAAAAGCTTGCATTTTTTCGAAATACATGCTAAAATTCTTTTGTTATTCATGTGCCCCGAGTTGGTGCAGATGGTAAATTTGAGTGGGAGGGTTTACCAAATCTTATAACCCTATTACCACATCACGGACTTTAAGGAGGTGTGTCTCGTGGCTAAAAAAGTAATTAAATTAGTTAAATTGCAAATCCCAGCTGGTAAAGCTAACCCAGCGCCGCCGGTAGGACCAGCACTAGGTCAAGCAGGTGTTAATATTATGGGATTCTGTAAAGAATTCAACGCTCGAACACAAGATCAAGCGGGTATGATTATTCCTGTTGAAATTACGGTATTCGAGGACCGTTCATTTACATTTATTACTAAGACTCCACCGGCAGCAGTACTATTGAAAAAAGCAGCTGGAATTGAGTCTGGTTCTGGTGAGCCAAACAAAAACAAGGTCGCTTCTGTTAAACGCGATCAAGTTAAAGAAATCGCTGAAACGAAAATGCCTGATTTAAACGCAGCTGACGTTGATGCGGCAATGCGTATGGTAGAAGGAACTGCACGCAGTATGGGAATCACGATTGAAGACTAATCGATTCCGCTATTCAATCAATAAGATTTGATTGAAGTTTACAATAAGAGGTTGCGGCTGGATGACATCCGCAGCCTTATTCGTGAGATGCTAACACGGTGTTTGTGTTAATGTGCTTGATAAAAGCCTTGTGCTTTTATAAGTGGGAGGTACAACCGTTATAACCACAATAGAGGAGGAAATAAAATGGCAAAAATCGGTAAGAAGCATCAAGAAGCATTAAAGCTTGTTGATCGCTCTAAATCATATGAAATTAAAGAAGCTGTTGAATTAGCTAAAAAAGCAGCTAAAGCAAATTTTGATGAAACTGTAGAAGCGGCTTTCCGTCTTGGCGTAGATCCTAAGAAAGCAGACCAACAAATCCGCGGTGCTATGGTGTTACCACACGGCACTGGGAAAACACAACGTGTATTGGTATTTGCTAAAGGTGAAAAAGCGAAGGAAGCAGAAGCTGCTGGCGCAGATTATGTAGGTGAAGCAGACTACATTAACAAAATCAACCAAGGTTGGTTTGAATTTGATGTAATCGTAGCTACACCTGATATGATGGCTGAAGTAGGGAAACTTGGTCGTGTGCTTGGACCAAAAGGTTTAATGCCAAACCCTAAAACTGGTACAGTAACATTCGAAGTTGAGAAAGCTGTTAACGATATTAAAGCTGGTAAAGTAGAATATCGAGTAGACAAGTCAGCAAACATTCACGTACCGATCGGAAAAATTTCTTTTGATGATCAAAAATTAGTGGATAACTTCGTTGCATTAACAGAACAATTAGTAAAAGTGAAACCTCAATCTTCTAAAGGTATTTACATGAAGAACGTTTCTATCACTTCTACTATGGGACCTGGAATTAAAGTAGATGTTTCTAACTACCGTTAATTGGTAGTTGACTTTTGTCGTAACGTTCGATATACTAATTCAGGTAATAAAAAGAATACGTTATACCGTAGACAGCGGGGGCTTTATAGCTTAATTATCCTGCCGAGGTGTTTATGATGAAGATAGTTTCGCGTTATTAAAGCATTGCTATCTGCCATATATAAGCTCTCATGTCTGCATGAGAGCTTTTTACATGTCTAACTCTAACGTAAAGATTTTACGTTCTGTACGAATATGTAAAGCACAAACGAACGGTGTAATGAGGAACTTTATAGGAGGTGGAACAATGTCAGGTATCATTGAGAAAAAGAAACAAGTGGTTGAAGAAATCGCTGAAAAATTCCGTGCTAGCCAAACAGCTGTAGTTGTTGACTATCGTGGTCTTGACGTAGCAGAAGTTACTGCATTACGTAAAGAGCTTCGTGAAGCTGGTATCGATTTTAAAGTTTACAAAAATACAATGACTCGTCGTGCGGTTGAAGCTGTGGAACTTACAGACTTAAACGATACGTTAACTGGACCTACAGCTATCGCGTTTAGTAACGAAGATGTCGTAGCACCAGCACGTATCTTGAATAACTTCAAGAAAGAGCATGAGGCATTGGAAATCAAAGGTGGCGTAATTGAAGGACAAGTCGCTACACTTGATCAAATCACAGAGCTTGCAAACCTTCCGAACTACGAAGGTATGGTTTCTATGTTGCTTAGCGTACTTCAAGCTCCAGTTCGTAACTTCGCTTATGTTACAAAAGCTGTTGCTGAGCAAAAAGAAGAACAAGGTGCGTAACACACCAATCGGTTTACAAATAAAAATTAATTACAATTAATAGGAGGATTCAATCATGACTAAAGAAGAAATGATTAGCGCAATTAAAGAAATGTCTGTATTAGAACTTAACGACTTAGTAAAAGCTATTGAAGAAGAATTTGGAGTAACTGCTGCTGCACCGGTTGCTGCTGCAGGAGCTGCTGGCGGAGCTGCTGAAGAAGAAAAAACTGAATTTGACGTTGTTCTTAACAGTGCTGGTGCATCTAAGATCAAAGTTGTTAAAGCAGTACGTGAAATCACTGGTCTTGGCTTAAAAGATGCTAAAGACCTAGTAGATAACGCTCCTAAAGCAATCAAAGAAGGCGTTTCTAAAGAAGAAGCTGAAGAAGTTCAAGGTAAACTTGAAGAAGCTGGAGCTACTGTAGAAGTTAAATAAGGAAAGCTAAATAAAGAGGGAGCTCGCCGTTTTTTGGCGGGCTCTTTATCACGAAACCTCCGTAAGGGGTAGTAATAGAAGTAAACCACCGTTATAGAAGAAAAAGCACATGCTAGTCAGCTAGGATATTTTTCGATTAATCGGTGGTTTGTTTTTTAGATATAGAATCTCCAACAAACATTTCATAGTAAAGTAGGTGCCTATATGTCAGAGCATTACTTTTCCAATAATCCTCAGTCGAAAACTTCACCAAGAACGTGGATGTATGAATTGCGAGGTCGAACCTTTCGTTTCACAAGTGATATAGGTGTCTTTTCAAAGAATGATATAGATTTTGGTTCTCGTTTGCTTATCGAACAATTTCAAGAGCCTCAAATTAATGGAGATATACTTGATGTAGGTTGTGGATATGGGCCAATCGGGCTATCATTAGCAGCGGAATTCAATGAGCGTGAAGTTTCAATGATTGACGTCAATGAACGAGCGGTAGAATTAGCGAAAAAGAACGCGAGTGCAAATAATGTAACGAATGTAACTATACAAACAAGCGATTTATACAGTGCCATTGATGATGAATCCCGTTTTGCTGCGGTGGTTACAAATCCGCCGATTCGTGCGGGAAAAAAGGTAGTGCATCAGATTTTTGAGGGTGCGAAGGAATTATTGCTTCCTAATGGAGAGTTATGGGTGGTTATACAGAAAAAGCAAGGTGCCCCGTCTGCCAAAGACAAGCTAGATGATTTGTTTGGTAATGTAGAGATAGTGAAAAAAGATAAAGGTTATTTTATTTTAAAAGCGCAAAGCGTTTGACCATCGCTTTCGGGTATGCTAAGATAGGAAGATGGTAGAATGAGGATACTCTTGTCAAGGGGTATATTCATTAAAAGAAAATGTATATTTTAATCATTACAGGTAAAACTGATAGAATCGGAAAAAATACTGACCGGTTCATTGTTTTCTATAGTTTACCAAATTTTTAGCAATCTGTACAATCAGATTATGATTGTATAAGAATTATTGCTGAATGAGACCATCTGCATATCGTATGATTCATTTTGATAGCCAGATGATTACTTGTTAGATGTTGTTAGTTTCAAAGAACATAACTGATTAATAGTATCAGTAAGTTCTTTTAAATATGATTCACATTTTTATAGTTAAAATACTATTTAAATGTAAGATTTAAGGGGTGAAGCAGTTGACAGGTCAACTAGTTCAGTATGGACGGCACCGCCAACGCAGGAGCTATGCGCGTATCAGTGAGGTGTTGGAATTACCAAACCTAATCGAAATCCAAACCGCTTCTTACGATTGGTTCTTGGAAGAAGGTTTACGAGAAATGTTTCAGGATATTTCTCCAATCGAAGACTTTACAGGAAATCTATCGCTTGAATTTGTTGATTATAGTTTAGGTGATCCAAAGTACCCTGTAGATGAAGCGAAGGAAAGAGACGTAACGTACAATGCTCCGCTTCGCGTGAAGGTTCGTTTAATTAATAATGAAACCGGTGAAGTAAAGGAACAAGAAGTATTTATGGGTGATTTCCCTCTTATGACAGAAACGGGAACATTCATTATTAATGGTGCGGAACGAGTAATCGTATCGCAACTTGTACGTTCTCCGAGCGTATACTATAACGAGAAAATCGACAAGAACGGAAAACGAGGCATTGCTGCAACAGTAATTCCAAACCGCGGAGCGTGGTTGGAATTTGAAACAGATGCAAAAGATATCGCGTATGTTCGTATTGATCGTACTCGTAAGTTACCAATCACTGTGCTCTTGCGTGCATTAGGATTTGGTACAGATCAAGAAATCACAGATTTGCTTGGTGAAAACGAATATTTACGTAATACACTAGAAAAAGACAATACAGAGAATGCTGAAAAAGCTCTATTAGAAATCTATGAGCGTTTACGCCCTGGTGAACCACCTACTGTAGAAAACGCAAAGAGCTTGTTAGTATCTCGTTTCTTCGATCCAAAGCGTTATGACTTAGCGCATGTTGGACGTTATAAAATGAATAAAAAACTTCACATGAAGAATCGTTTGTTTAATCAAATCTTAGCTGAACCAATTGTTGATCCAGAAACTGGTGAAGTAATAGCAGAAAAGGGAGATAAGTTAGAACGAAAATTATTAGATAAAATCCTCCCTTACTTAGAGCGTGCAGAAGATCGTTTTGGGGAATCTGTTCTATCCCCTCATGAAGGTGTGTTAGAAGACGAAATCACGATTCAATCTGTTAAGATTGTTGACCCGACAGATCCTAATGGAGAAAGAGAACTTACTGTGATAGGTAATGGCGGAGTTACTAATGATGTTAAAAACATTACTCCGGCTGATATCTTATCTTCCATTAGCTATTTCTTCAACTTGCTTCATGAAGTTGGAGGAACGGATGATATTGACCACTTAGGTAATCGTCGCTTGCGTTCTGTTGGAGAATTATTACAAAATCAATTCCGTATCGGATTGTCTCGTATGGAACGTGTGGTTCGCGAAAGAATGTCTATCCAAGATACTTCAAGCGTTACACCACAACAACTAATCAATATCCGACCGGTTATTGCATCAATTAAAGAATTCTTCGGTAGCTCACAGCTATCTCAATTTATGGATCAAACAAATCCACTAGGTGAGCTAACGCATAAACGTCGTCTATCTGCCCTAGGACCAGGTGGTCTTACACGTGAGCGTGCAGGCTTTGAAGTTCGAGACGTACACTATTCCCACTATGGACGTATGTGTCCGATCGAAACTCCGGAGGGTCCGAATATCGGGTTGATAAACTCGTTATCTAGTTATGCGAAAGTGAATAAATTTGGTTTTATTGAGTCTCCTTATCGTCGAGTAGACCCTGAAACTGGTAAAGTAACAAATAAAATTGATTACCTGACGGCGGATGAACAGGACAACTATATTGTTGCCCAAGCAAACTCTCCGTTAGATGAGGATAGTCGTTTCCAAAACGAAGAAGTAATTGCGCGTTTCCAAGAAGACAACATCGTAGTTTCACGCGATAAGATTGATTACATGGACGTATCACCGAAACAGGTTGTTTCTGCTGCGACAGCATGTATTCCATTCTTGGAAAATGATGACTCGAACCGTGCACTAATGGGTGCAAACATGCAACGTCAAGCAGTTCCATTGATGAAGCCACAAGCTCCAATCGTAGGAACTGGTATGGAGTATGTAAACGGAAAAGATTCAGGTGCTGCAGTTATTTGTCGTCATGACGGTGTGATTGAACGCGTTGAGGCAAAAGAAGTTTACGTTCGTCGTATTTCTGTTGTTGATGGTAAAGAAGTTGAAGGCGACTTAGATCGTTATGGATTACAAAAATATAAACGTTCTAACCAAGGAACGTGTTATAATCAGCGTCCGATTGTAAGTCAAGGAGATCGTGTAACAAAAGGCGAAGTTCTTGCAGATGGACCTTCTATGGAAGACGGTGAACTTGCACTAGGTCAAAACGTTTTAGTTGGTTTCATGACTTGGGAAGGTTATAACTATGAGGATGCAATCATCATGAGTGAGCGTCTTGTGAAAGATGATGTATATACATCCATTCATATTGAAGAATTTGAATCGGAAGCTCGTGACACAAAATTAGGGCCAGAAGAAATTACAAGAGATATTCCAAACGTTGGTGAAGATGCACTGAAAAATCTTGATGAGCATGGTATTATTCGTGTTGGTGCGGAAGTAACAGACGGAGATATCCTTGTAGGTAAGGTAACACCAAAAGGAGTAACAGAGCTTTCTGCAGAAGAACGCCTATTACACGCCATTTTTGGTGAAAAAGCTCGTGAAGTACGTGACACATCTCTACGTGTACCACACGGCGGTGGCGGTATTGTTCTTGACGTGAAGATATTCAACCGTGAAGACGGTGACGAGTTACCACCAGGTGTAAATCAACTCGTACGCGCTTATATCGTACAAAAACGTAAAATCCATGAAGGAGATAAAATGGCAGGTCGTCACGGTAACAAAGGGGTTATCTCCAAAATATTACCGGAAGAAGATATGCCATATCTACCAGATGGAACACCGATCGACATTATGTTAAACCCATTAGGTGTACCTTCTCGTATGAATATCGGACAGGTGTTTGAGCTTCATTTGGGAATGGCTGCAAGACAGCTAGGTATACATGTGGCCAGCCCAGTATTTGATGGTGCACGTGAGGAAGATGTTTGGGAAACTCTTGAAGAAGCAGGCATGCCTCGTGATGCAAAATCTGTCTTATACGACGGAAGAACTGGTGAAGCATTTGATAACCGTGTATCCGTAGGTGTTATGTATATGATTAAACTTGCACACATGGTTGATGATAAGCTGCACGCTCGTTCAACTGGACCATACTCACTTGTTACACAACAACCACTCGGTGGTAAAGCGCAGTTTGGTGGACAGCGTTTTGGTGAGATGGAGGTATGGGCACTCGAAGCATATGGAGCTGCTTATACACTACAAGAAATCCTTACCGTTAAATCGGATGACACAGTTGGTCGTGTGAAGACATACGAAGCAATTGTTAAGGGTGATAATGTTCCAGAACCTGGCGTCCCAGAATCCTTTAAAGTATTAATTAAAGAGCTTCAAAGTCTTGGAATGGATGTTAAAATGCTTTCCAGCAGTGAAGACGAAATTGATATGCGCGAATTAGAGGAAGAAGAAGTTCAGGCAGCAACAAAGCTAAACATTGATGTCGAAGAAAGTGAATAAAACAATTAGCACAGAAGGTTTTAGGGTGACAATCCGAGAACCTTTCTGTTGCTTTCTATAAATAATCTGATCCAGTGGTAAAATCGCACATTAAAAAGGGAGGATTGCCCCTTGTTGGATGTAAATAATTTTGAGTACATGAAAATAGGTCTCGCATCACCTGAAAAGATTCGTTCTTGGTCATACGGTGAAGTTAAAAAGCCGGAAACGATTAACTATCGTACATTGAAACCGGAAAAAGATGGTCTTTTCTGTGAGCGTATCTTTGGACCACAGAAAGACTGGGAATGTCATTGTGGTAAATACAAGCGCGTACGATATAAAGGCGTCGTTTGTGATCGTTGTGGAGTAGAAGTAACAAAAGCGAAAGTACGTCGTGAACGTATGGGACATATCGAGCTTGCAGCTCCAGTTTCACACATTTGGTATTTCAAAGGAATCCCAAGTCGTATGGGGTTAGTATTGGATATGTCGCCACGTGCGTTAGAAGAAGTTATTTACTTTGCAGCATATATCGTTACAGATCCAGGAAGTACACCACTTGAGAAAAAACAATTGCTTTCTGAGAAAGAATTCCGTTCTTATTATGATAAGTACGGCAATACGTTTAAAGCGCAAATGGGTGCGGAAGCAATCCGCAAACTTCTTCAAGACATCGACCTTGAAAAAGAGGTGGATGCATTAAGAGAAGAATTGAAATCTGCGCAAGGACAACGTAGAACAAGAGCAATTAAACGTTTAGAGGTTATGGAAGCATTCCGTAATTCTGGTAATGATTCTAGCTGGATGGTTTTAGATGTTCTACCGGTAATTCCTCCAGAAATACGTCCAATGGTTCAGTTGGATGGTGGACGTTTTGCGACTTCTGACTTGAACGATCTATATCGTCGAGTTATAAATCGTAATAACCGATTGAAACGCCTTCTTGATTTAGGTGCGCCTAGCATCATCGTTCAAAATGAAAAACGTATGTTACAAGAAGCTGTTGATGCGTTAATCGATAATGGTCGTCGTGGCCGTCCGGTTACAGGACCTGGAAATCGTCCTTTAAAATCTCTATCTCATATGTTGAAAGGGAAGCAGGGTCGTTTCCGTCAAAACTTACTTGGTAAACGTGTTGACTACTCTGGTCGTTCCGTTATCGTCGTAGGACCACATTTGAAAATGTATCAATGTGGATTGCCTAGAGAGATGGCATTAGAATTATTTAAACCATTTATTATGAAAGAGCTTGTTTCTAGAGGATTAGCTCATAATATAAAATCAGCAAAACGTAAAATCGAGCGCGTACACCCAGATGTATGGGATGTGCTGGAAGATGTTATTAAAGAACACCCAGTACTTCTAAACCGCGCACCTACACTTCACCGTTTAGGAATCCAGGCGTTTGAGCCAACTCTTGTAGATGGGCGAGCAATTCGTCTGCATCCGCTAGTATGTACAGCTTATAACGCAGACTTTGACGGTGACCAAATGGCGGTTCACGTACCACTTGGTGCAGAAGCGCAAGCAGAAGCACGCATCTTGATGTTGGCTGCTCAAAACATTCTAAATCCAAAAGACGGTAAACCAGTAGTTACACCGTCACAGGATATGGTATTAGGTAACTATTACCTAACATTGGAACGTGAAAATGCTATCGGAGAAGGCTCTTACTTTAAAGATACAAACGAAGCATTAATTGCATACCAAACTGGTTATGCTCATCTGCATACTCGTGTTGCTGTTCAAGCGTCAAGCTTAAATAACAAAACATTTACAGAAGAGCAAAACAACAAATTATTACTAACTACTGTAGGTAAGTTAATCTTTAATGAGATTCTTCCGGATTCGTTCCCGTATATCAATGAACCAACACAGTTGAATCTTGAAGAAAAAACACCAGAGAATTATTTTGTTGATCCTGGTACGTCTATTAAAGAAGAAATCCAAAGTCGTGAACTTGTCAAACCGTTTAAAAAAGGTTTCTTAGGAGATATCATTGCTGAAGTCTTCAAACGATTCCAAATCACAGAGACATCAAAAATGCTTGACCGTATGAAAGACTTAGGATTTAGTTATTCTACCAAAGCAGGTATGACGGTCGGTATTTCTGATATTGTTGTACTTGGTGAAAAACAAGGGATTTTAGATGAAGCTCAAACTAAAGTGGATAAAGTACTCAAACAGTTCCGTCGTGGTTTAATTACCGAAGAGGAACGTTATGATCGAGTAATCGCTATTTGGTCTGAAGCTAAAGACGTTATTCAAGATAAGTTGATGGATTCCTTGAGCAACCGTAACCCTATCTTTATGATGAGTGATTCTGGTGCTCGTGGTAACGCGTCTAACTTTACGCAGCTTGCTGGTATGCGTGGTTTGATGGCCGATCCAGCTGGTAAAATTATCGAGATACCTATTAAATCAAGTTTCCGAGAAGGCTTAACTGTAATGGAATACTTTATTTCCACTCACGGTGCTCGTAAAGGTCTTGCCGATACAGCATTGAAAACAGCTGACTCAGGTTACTTAACTCGTCGACTTGTTGATGTTGCACAAGATGTAATTATTCGTGAAGACGATTGTGGAACTGATCGAGGATTAACTGTTTCAGCATTAGAAGAGGGATCTGAAGTAATCGAGCCACTATTGGATCGTTTGATTGGAAGAACTTCTTTTGAAAATGTAAAACATCCAGAAACTGGAGAAGTGCTTGTTGAAAAGAATGAGCTTATTTCTGAAGACCAAGCGAAAACAATTGTTGAATCCGGTATAAAAGAAGTAATTATTCGTTCTGCTTTCACTTGTAATACGAAGCACGGCGTGTGTCAAAAATGTTATGGTCGTAATTTAGCAACTGGTTCTGATGTAGAAGTAGGAGAAGCAGTAGGGATTATTGCTGCACAATCCATCGGTGAGCCAGGAACCCAGCTTACAATGCGTACCTTCCACACAGGTGGGGTAGCAGGAGATGACATCACACAAGGTTTACCTCGTATTCAGGAGTTATTTGAGGCACGTAATCCGAAAGGGCAAGCGGTAATTACTGAAATTGATGGAACCGTACAAGAATTCAAAGAAGTAAAAGATAAACAAGAGATTGTTGTTCAAGGCGCAGTGGAACAACGTAGTTACGCAGTACCTTATAACGCAAGAATGAAAGTAGCAATCGGAGACACCGTAGAAGCTGGTCAAGAGTTGACGGAAGGTTCCGTTGATCCAAAAGAACTCTTACAAATTAAAGGTGTTGAAGGGGTACAGGATTACTTGCTTAAAGAAGTACAACGAGTATACCGTATGCAAGGGGTAGAAATCGGCGATAAACACGTTGAAGTAATGGTTCGTCAAATGTTGCGTAAGATTCGCATCGTATCTTCCGGAGATACGGAAGTATTACCTGGCTCCTTACTTGAATTGCATCAATTCAAAGAAGCGAACCATAAAGTATTAATGGAAGACGGAGAACCTGCAACTGGGCGCCCAGTTCTACTTGGTATTACAAAAGCGTCACTAGAAACTGATTCCTTCTTATCTGCTGCATCATTCCAAGAAACAACACGTGTTCTTACAGATGCTGCAATCAAAGGAAAACGTGATGAACTTCTAGGTCTGAAAGAGAATGTTATTATTGGTAAGCTTGTACCAGCTGGTACTGGAATGCCTCAGTATCGTAATCTCGAATCAGGATTAGATACGCCAGAAACTGTTGAAGAATCTTCAGAAGAAGAAACTCAAACAGTTTAAATGGTTGAAGTCCTATAAAGACTTTTAAGCGACAATTATAATAAGCAATCGGAAGCACCAAAAAAATACCTTTTTGATATTGACATTAAAATTCTAGAATGGTACTATATTCAAGGTGCTTCCGATTATGCTTACTAAGTATTTTCGGTTGTAAAAAGTGTAATCGGAACTTACGGTTTACAAGATAACACTAAATTTATTACTAGACTAATCAACGAACAGTGACTATATGTTGATTGATACAAAGAGATATAAGGTTTTTGTGTATATAATACGCAGAGACGTTATTTTTTCCCTAAAGATGAACCACCTGGATGTGTGGCATTACAAAACATGATTCTACGGTCACTGATTGATTAATCACATAAACAAATGAAGGGAGGATAAAATCATGCCTACTATAAATCAGCTAGTGCGTAAAGGTCGTGTCAGCAAAACAAAAAAATCTGACTCTCCTGCACTTAATAAAGGCTACAACAGCTTTAAGAAGAAAATGACTGATGAAAACGCCCCTCAAAAGCGTGGTGTATGTACTCGTGTTGGTACACTTACTCCAAAGAAACCAAACTCTGCACTTCGTAAATATGCGCGTGTGCGTTTGTCTAACAACATGGAAGTAACTGCATACATTCCTGGAATTGGTCACAACCTTCAAGAGCACAGTGTTGTACTAATCCGTGGCGGTCGTGTAAAAGACTTACCGGGTGTACGTTACCATATTGTACGTGGAGCGCTTGACACTGCAGGTGTTGAAGGCCGTATGCAAGGACGTTCCAAGTACGGAACTAAAAGACCTAAAAAGAAATAAGAAATAATCATCTAGAAGAAAGGAGGATGTAACGATGCCTCGTAAAGGACCAGTACCAAAACGTGATGTATTGCCAGATCCGCTTTATAAATCTAAGTTAGTAACTCGCTTAATTAATCAAATTATGGTTGATGGAAAGCGTGGGAAAGCACAAAAAATTCTTTATAATGCGTTTGAATTAGTCGCTGAAAGAAGTGGACAAAACGCTATGGAAGTTTTTGAGCAAGCTATGAAAAACGTAATGCCTGTACTTGAAGTTCGCGCACGCCGTGTGGGTGGATCTAACTATCAAGTACCAGTAGAAGTTCGTCCAGAACGTCGTCAAGCATTAGGACTACGCTATATTGTTAACTATTCACGTTTACGTGGAGAGAAAACAATGGAAGAACGTCTTGCTAATGAAATTCTTGATGCTTCTAATAACACAGGAGCTGCTGTTAAGAGACGTGAAGATATGCATAAAATGGCAGAAGCGAACAAAGCATTCGCTCACTACCGTTGGTAATATTAATCTAACAAAAGCTTTCAATTTAGGAAGGAGAAGAATACATGGCTAGAGAGTTCTCCTTGGAAAAGACGCGTAATATTGGTATTATGGCCCACATTGATGCGGGTAAAACAACCACTACTGAGCGTATTCTTTTCTATACAGGACGCATTCACAAAATTGGTGAAACTCACGAAGGTGCTTCTCAAATGGACTGGATGGAGCAAGAGCAAGAACGTGGTATTACAATCACGTCTGCTGCAACAACAGCCGCTTGGAGAGATCACCGTATCAACATCATTGATACTCCGGGACACGTAGACTTCACTGTAGAGGTTGAACGTTCCTTACGTGTACTTGATGGTGCGGTGACTGTACTAGATGCACAATCTGGAGTTGAGCCACAAACTGAAACGGTATGGCGCCAAGCAACAACTTATGGTGTACCACGTATCGTATTTATCAATAAAATGGATAAAACAGGTGCTGATTTCTTGTATTCTACGGGTACATTAAAAGAACGCCTAGGTGCTAATGCACATCCAATTCAGATGCCAATTGGTGCTGAAGATGATTTTAACGGAATTATTGACTTAATCACAATGGATGCATACTTCTATTTAGATGATTTAGGTCAACGTTCCGAAACACGTGAAATTCCTGCTGAATTAAAAGATGAAGCAGAAGAGTTACGTGCAAGCTTAATCGAAGCTGTTGCAGAAACTGATGAAGAGCTTATGATGAAATATCTTGAAGGAGAAGAAATCTCCAACGATGAGTTGAAATCTGCTATTCGTCAAGCAACACTTAATGTTGATTTTTATCCAGTACTTTGTGGTTCAGCATTTAAGAACAAAGGTGTTCAGTTAATGCTAGACGCAGTACTTGATTACCTACCTGCGCCAACAGATGTGCCTCCAATCGAAGGTATCATTCCTGGTACAGAGGAAAAAGTAACTCGTCCATCTTCTGATGATGAGCCTTTCTCTGCATTAGCTTTTAAAGTAATGACAGATCCTTATGTTGGTAAACTTACATTCTTCCGTGTGTACTCTGGAACATTAGATTCTGGTTCATACGTGAAAAACTCAGTAAAAGATAAGCGTGAGCGTGTAGGACGTATTCTACAAATGCACGCTAACTCTCGAGAAGAAATCTCAAGAGCATATTCAGGTGAAATTGCTGCAGCAGTTGGTTTGAAAGATACTTCTACAGGGGATACGCTTTGTGATGAAAAGAACCTTGTTATCTTAGAGTCTATGGACTTCCCAGAACCAGTTATTTCTGTTGCGATTGAGCCGGAAACAAAAGCTGACCAAGATAAGATGGCAATTGCATTATCTAAATTAGCTGAAGAGGATCCAACTTTCCGTACTGAAACAAACCCGGAAACTGGTCAAACTATTATCTCTGGTATGGGTGAACTTCACCTTGATATCATTGTTGATCGTTTGAAACGTGAGTTCAAAGTAGGAGCTCAAGTAGGTGCGCCTCAAGTTTCTTATCGTGAGACATTCCGTGGATCTGCTGAAGTTGAAGGTAAATTCGTACGTCAGTCTGGTGGACGCGGACAATTCGGTCACGTTTGGGTTAAATTTGAACCAAACGAAGAAGGTGCCGGATTTGAATTTGAAAACAAAATTGTTGGTGGTGTAGTTCCTCGTGAATACATTCCAGCAGTTCAACAAGGTATCGAAGAATCAATGGAAAACGGAGTTCTTGCTGGATATCCGTTAATCGATATCAAAGCAACACTTTATGATGGTAGCTACCATGATGTTGACTCGAACGAAATGGCGTTTAAAGTTGCTGCATCTATGGCGCTAAAAGCTGCTAAAAACAAATGTAAACCAGTTCTTCTTGAGCCAATGATGAGAGTTGAAGTTGTTGTACCAGAAGAATACATGGGAGACATTATGGGTGACGTAACATCCCGTCGTGGACGCGTAGAAGGTATGGAAGCACGCGGTACAGCACAAGTTGTTAAAGCGTTCGTACCACTTGCAGAAATGTTTGGTTATGCAACTGCACTACGTTCGAACACACAAGGTCGCGGTGTATACACAATGCACTTTGATCACTACGAAGAAACACCGAAAAGCATTACTGAAGAAATTATCAAGAAAAATGCTGGTGAATAATTGATTTTTTCGTAAATCTAACGTATAACATTTAGTAAAGGCTGAGAAATACAAATCTGTATTTCTTGGCACTAATACAAATTGGTATTTAATTAAAGGAGGAAACATAAATGTCTAAAGAAAAATTCGATCGCTCGAAAAGTCACGTTAACATTGGTACTATTGGACACGTTGACCATGGTAAAACTACTTTAACTGCAGCTATCACTACTGTAATGGCTAAAAGAAACGGTAGCGGAGATGCTATGGCTTATGACCAAATCGATGGTGCTCCAGAAGAGAAAGAACGCGGAATTACAATCGCAACTTCTCACGTAGAATATGAAACTGAAACTCGTCACTATGCACACGTGGACTGCCCAGGTCACGCTGACTATGTTAAAAACATGATCACTGGTGCTGCACAAATGGACGGAGCTATCCTTGTAGTATCTGCTGCTGATGGCCCAATGCCACAAACTCGTGAGCACATCCTACTTTCTCGTAACGTTGGGGTTCCTACAATCGTAGTATTCCTTAACAAAACAGACATGGTAGACGATGAAGAGCTTCTTGAATTAGTAGAAATGGAAGTTCGCGATCTATTAACTGAATATGACTTCCCTGGTGATGATCTACCAGTTATTAAAGGTTCTGCACTTAAAGCTCTTGAAGGCGATGCTGAATACGAAGAAAGAATCGTTGAATTAATGGCTGCAGTTGACGAATACGTTCCAACTCCAGACCGTGACACTGATAAACCATTCATGATGCCAGTTGAGGATGTATTCTCTATTACTGGACGTGGTACTGTTGCAACTGGACGTGTTGAGCGCGGACAAGTAAGTGTTGGTGATGAAGTAGAAATCATCGGTCTTGCTGAAGATTCTTCTAAAACAACTGTTACTGGAGTAGAAATGTTCCGTAAGCTTCTTGACTATGCTGAAGCTGGTGACAACATTGGTGCACTTCTTCGTGGGGTTGCTCGTGAAGACATCAACCGTGGTCAAGTATTAGCTAAACCAGGTTCAATCACTCCACATACTAACTTCAAAGCTGAAGTTTATGTATTATCTAAAGATGAAGGTGGACGTCATACTCCATTCTTCTCTAACTACCGCCCTCAGTTCTACTTCCGTACTACGGATGTAACTGGTGTAATCGAACTACCAGAAGGAACTGAAATGGTAATGCCTGGAGATAACATTGAAATGACTGTTGAACTTATTTCTCCAATCGCGATTGAAGACGGAACTCGTTTCTCAATCCGTGAAGGTGGACGTACAGTAGGTTCTGGCGTTGTTTCTTCTATCCAAAAATAAGTAATATAAGTAAAAACAGACAATGGAATTCCGTTGTCTGTTTTTTTATTATGTATTATAAGACTAATTGGGGGTTAGTTTTAGCTAACATCATAATTAACAATATCAAATTAAGTACTAATAATAGTGATATAGAAATGTCGGTATTGTAGAATTGGAACGGAGATTGGGCAAGGAAACCCAACAAGGTGCCTTAAGTTTTCATCTGAAATATCTTACTATGAAATTGATTCGATGGAGTAAATAAAATATAGAAAATGCTAAACAGATAAATTAAAGAACTTTGAAAATGACATATATAGATGGATAATAAGTTATTCCAGTACGCGCTAAATTCTTTTCATTTAAATTTAAATAGGATGACGAACATTCAAGCCTTAATTTATTCTTTCTTCATAGGAAATTAAAGGATTTACTTTCTCCAATAAAAAGTTTCAAACCCCCTTGCATTTACTTATGAAACTATGTATAATAAAAAACTGTGCAAACTTATAGGTGTTCATATAATAAGCTTGCATTGACCAATAGTTTTTAGTATACTATTAATGTTGGTCACTTGGTGCGTTGATGCGGAAGGTTGTTGGCACACCCGGCCCCTTTGCCATGGCGAGGGTGTCGAGAAATTTCCGCGGAGAATGTCTATATGAATATGGGCGATAAAGGAGGGAAAATAATGGCAAAAGAGAAAATCAGAATCCGTTTAAAAGCATATGATCATCGTATTTTAGATCAATCTGCTGAAAAAATCGTGGATACTGCGAAACGTTCTGGAGCGAAAGTGTCTGGTCCGATTCCATTACCAACTGAGAAATCTGTTTATACAGTTTTGCGTGCAGTGCATAAGTACAAAGACTCTCGTGAGCAATTCGAGATGCGCACACATAAACGTTTAATCGATATTCTCGAGCCTACACCGAAAACAGTTGATGCGCTAATGCGTTTAGACTTACCATCAGGTGTAGATATTGAAATTAAATTATAATTCGTTCTAAATATAGGAGGTGTAACGGATGACGAAAGGAATCTTAGGTCGTAAAATCGGCATGACTCAGTTATTCTCTGATAATGGAGAGTTAATTCCAGTAACAGTAATTGAAGCTGAGCCAAATGTTATATTGCAAAAGAAAACATTAGAAAATGATGGTTACGAAGCGTTGCAAATCGGTTTTGCTGATAAAAAGGAATCACGTACTAATAAAGCGGAAAAAGGTCATGCTGAGAAAGCAGGCACTGCCCCTAAGCGCTACGTTCGTGAAATCCGTGGCGCAGAGGTTGATAGCTTTGAAGTTGGGCAAGAGATCAAGGTTGACATCTTTGAGTCTGGAGAAAAAATTGACGTAACAGGTACATCTAAAGGGAAAGGTTTCCAAGGTGTAATCAAACGTCATGGTCAACAACGTGGGCCTACTACACACGGTTCTCATTTTCATAGAGCTCCAGGTGCAATGGGTGTAATTGATCCAATGCGTGTATTCAAAGGTAAAAAGCTACCAGGTCATATGGGGTCTGAACAAGTAACGATCCAAAACCTTGAAGTTGTAAGTGTAGATACTGACAAGAATCTACTATTAATTAAAGGTAACGTGCCTGGCGCGAAAAAATCTTACGTTAAAATCACAAGTGCAGTGAAAGGTAACTAATCACACAAACGAAGGGAGGATATGTCATGCCTAAAGTAGCACTTTTAAAACAAGACGGAAGCAATGTTGGAGACATCGAGTTAAACGATTCTGTTTTTGGAATTGAGCCAAATACTCATGTACTACACGAAGCAGTAGTTATGCAACGTGCATCATTACGTCAAGGTACTCATGCTGTTAAAAACCGCTCTGATGTACGCGGTGGCGGACGTAAACCATGGCGTCAAAAAGGAACTGGTCGTGCACGTCAAGGTTCAACTCGCTCACCACAATGGGTAGGCGGTGGAACTGTGTTTGGACCAACTCCACGTAGCTACAGCTACAAATTGCCAAAGAAAGTACGTCGTTTAGCATTAAGATCTGCATTATCTTCTAAAGTAAATGAAGAAAGTTTATTTGTTTTAGAGAACATCGCTATTGATGCTCCAAAAACAAAAGAGATCATAAATATCTTAAAAGGTCTTCAAGTAGACGCGAAAGCACTTATCGTTCTTTCTGAGAAAGATGAAACTGTAGTTCGTTCTGCTAACAACCTACAAAATGTTACAGTATTAACTGTTGAAGAATTAAATATTCTTGACTTGCTTACGCATGACAAGCTGATCATCACAAAAGATGCAGCTGAAAAAGCAGGGGAGGTGCTCGCATAATGAAAGATCTACGCGATGTAATTAAACGCCCTGTCATCACGGAACATTCCGCTGATTTAATGGCAGAAAAAAAATATACGTTTGAAGTATCCCCAAAAGCAAATAAAACTGAAATCAAAGATGCTGTAGAAACAATCTTTGGTGTTAAAGTTGAAAAAGTAAACACAATGAATCAAAAAGGTAAATTTAAGCGAATGGGCCGTTACGGTGGATATCGCCCGAATCGCAAAAAAGCTGTTGTTCAACTAACAGAAGACAGCAAAGAACTAGATTTCTTTGAAGCTTAAAAAATATATTCAGTGAGAAGGAGGGACAACGATGGCGATTAAAAAATTCAAACCAACCTCTAATGGTAGACGTAATATGTCTGTGTCAGATTTCGCAGAGATTACTACAGATACTCCAGAGAAATCCCTACTAAGCCCAATTAAAAAACGCGGCGGTCGTAACAACCAAGGGAAATTAACGGTTCGTCATCAAGGCGGCGGTCATAAACGTCAATATCGTATCATCGATTTCAAACGTGATAAAGATGGTATACCAGGACGCGTTGCTACAATCGAATATGATCCAAACCGTTCAGCGAACATCGCTTTGATTCATTATGCTGACGGTGAAAAGCGTTACATCATTGCTCCTAAAGGACTAAAAGTAGGGCAAGAAATTGAATCTGGCGAAAAAGCAGATATTAAGTTAGGTAACGCATTACCACTTGCAAATATCCCAGTAGGTAGTGTTATCCACAACATCGAGTTAAAACCAGGTCGTGGTGGACAATTAGCGCGTTCTGCTGGTGCAGAAGCTCAAATCCTAGGACGTGAAGAAAAGTATACTTTAGTAAGACTTTCTTCAGGCGAAGTTCGTTTAGTATTATCTACTTGCCGCGCAACACTTGGTCAAGTTGGTAACATCGAACATGAACTAGTACGTGTAGGTAAAGCTGGACGCTCTCGTTGGAAAGGTGTTCGTCCAACAGTACGTGGTTCTGTTATGAACCCTAACGATCACCCACACGGTGGTGGTGAAGGACGCGCTCCAATCGGACGTAAATCACCAATGTCACCATGGGGCAAACCAACACTTGGTTACAAAACGCGTCAGCGTAATAAACCATCTGATAAGTATATCGTTCGTAAACGTAAAAAATAAACTAAAGTAACGGACGGGAAGTAACACCCGTCTCGAAACCCGGGAAGGAGGCTTATCCATGGGTCGTAGCTTGAAAAAAGGACCTTTCGCAGATGACCATTTAATGAAGAAAATTGAAGTGCTTAACACAGACGACAAGAAACAAGTTATTAAAACATGGTCTCGTCGCTCTACAATTTTCCCAACATTTGTAGGTCATACTATTGCAGTTTATGATGGACGCAAACATGTGCCGGTTTATATTACAGAAGATATGGTCGGTCATAAATTAGGTGAATTCGCACCAACTCGTACGTATAGAGGACACGCTGGTGACGATAAGAAAACAAAACGCTAATGAGAGGAGGTACTAGGCATGCAAGCTAAAGCCGTTGCGAAATCAGTTCGTATTGCTCCTCGTAAGGTTCGTTTAGTTGTAGATCTAATTCGAGGAAAAGAGGTTGGCGAAGCAATCGCTATTTTAAATCATACACAGCGTGGAGCTTCTCCAGTCGTAGAAAAAGTATTAAAATCTGCAATCGCAAATGCAGAACACAACTATGAAATGGACGCAGACAGTCTTATCATTTCAGAAGCATTCGTAAATGAGGGTGCTACATTGAAACGTTTCCGTCCACGTGCTCAAGGACGCGCAAGCAGAATTAACAAGCGCACAAGCCACATTACAGTTGTGGTAACTGAAAAGAAGGAGGGATAGTCAGTGGGTCAAAAAATAAATCCAACGGGTCTTCGCGTAGGTATCATTAAAGACTGGGAGTCTAAATGGTATGCTGGCAAAGACTATGCAGACTTGCTACATGAAGATATTAAAATCAGAGAATATCTTGAAAATCGTCTAAGCACAGCTGCTGTTTCTTCTATTGAAATCGAGCGTGCTGCAAACCGTGTAAACATTACGATCCATACTGGTAAACCAGGAATGGTAATTGGTAAAGGCGGTTCTGAAGTAGAAGCTTTACGTAAATCATTAAACAACTTGACTGGCAAACGAGTTCACATCAATATTGTAGAAATCAAGAAAGTTGATTTAGATGCAACATTGGTTGCTGATAGCATTGCTCGTCAATTAGAAAATCGTATTTCTTTCCGTCGTGCTCAAAAACAAGCTATCCAACGTGCAATGCGTGGAGGAGCAAAAGGAATTAAAACACAAGTATCCGGACGTCTTGGCGGTGCAGATATCGCTCGTGCGGAACACTACAGTGAAGGTACAGTGCCACTTCATACTTTACGTGCAGATATTGACTATGGTACAGCAGAAGCTGATACTACGTACGGTAAACTAGGCGTTAAAGTATGGATCTATCGTGGAGAAGTCCTTCCAACTAAAACTAATAAGTAAAGGAGGGGGCTCATTACTATGTTAATGCCTAAACGTGTTAAATATCGTAGACAACATCGTGGTAAAATGAGAGGCCAAGCAAAAGGTGGAACTACCGTTGCTTTTGGTGAGTATGGCTTACAAGCTACTGAAGCATCTTGGATTACAAGTCGCCAAATCGAGGCTGCTCGTATCGCAATGACTCGTTACATGAAACGTGGTGGTAAAGTTTGGATTAAAATTTTCCCAGACAAACCATACACAGCTAAGCCTTTAGAAGTTCGAATGGGTTCTGGTAAAGGTGCTCCTGAAGGATGGGTAGCAGTTGTAAAACCAGGAAAGATTATGTTTGAAATCGCAGGTGTATCGGAAGAGGTTGCTCGTGAAGCATTACGTCTTGCTTCCCACAAACTACCTGTAAAAACAAAATTCGTAAAACGTGAAGAAATTGGTGGTGAAAGCAATGAAGGCTAATGAAATAAGAGATCTAACCACTGCCGAAATTGAACAAAAAGTAAAATCTTTAAAAGAAGAGTTATTTAATTTACGTTTCCAACTAGCTACTGGCCAATTGGAAAACACTGCACGTATCCGTGAAGTTCGTAAATCAATTGCTCGTATGAAAACTGTTATTCGCCAACGCGAATTAAGCGTAAATAACTGATTCTACAGAGAGGAGGTTAGCCTCAATGACTGAACGTAATGATCGTAAAGTTTATACTGGCCGTGTCGTTTCTGACAAAATGGATAAAACAATAACTGTTTTAGTTGAGACGTATAAATTCCATAAGTTATATGGAAAACGTGTTAAGTATTCTAAAAAATTCAAAGCACATGATGAAAACAACGTTGCTAAAAATGGTGATGTAGTTCGTATCATGGAAACTCGTCCGTTATCAGCTACAAAACGTTTCCGTTTAGTAGAAGTTACGGAAGAAGCGGTAATTATATAATTAAAGTTCGCTCGGAAGGATTCCGAAGGGAGGTCACAGCGTTATGATTCAACAAGAAACTCGTTTAAAAGTTGCAGATAACTCTGGTGCTCGTGAAGTATTAACCATCAAAGTATTAGGTGGATCTGGTCGTAAAACTGCTAACATTGGTGATGTAATTGTTTGCACGGTGAAACAAGCAACACCAGGCGGCGTTGTCAAAAAAGGTGAAGTTGTTAAAGCAGTTATCGTTCGTTCTAAATCTGGTGCACGTCGTAAAGATGGTTCATACATTCGTTTTGATGAAAATGCTGCCGTAATTATTCGTGATGATAAAAGTCCAAGAGGAACTCGTATCTTCGGACCGGTTGCACGTGAATTACGTGAAGCTCAATTCATGAAAATCGTATCTCTAGCTCCAGAAGTTTTATAAGAAAGAATTACCTTGTCAAGGAGGTGCGTAAAGCATGCATGTAAAAAAAGGTGATAAAGTTAAAGTACTATCCGGGAAAGACCGTGGTAAGGAAGGTACTGTATTAGAAGCATTTCCGAAGAATGAGCGCGTATTAGTAGAAGGCATCAACATGGTTCAAAAACACGCGAAGCCTTCTCAAGAGAATCCACAAGGTGGAATTCTTAATATCGAAGCTCCAATTCATGTCTCTAATGTATTACCAATTGATCCGAAATCCGGTGAACCAACTCGTGTTGGATACGAAGTGAAAGATGGTAAGAAAATCCGCATCGCTAAAAAATCCGGTGAAGCATTAGATAAATAAGTTGTCTGTGAAAGGAGGGCTACACTATGAACGAATTGAAACAGAAATATCAAGATGAAATCGTGTCATCTTTAATGGATAAATTTAATTACAATTCCGTAATGGAAGTACCAAAAATCGAAAAAATCATTATTAACATGGGTGTTGGTGATGCAGTTCAAAACTCTAAAGCATTAGATAGTGCTGTAGAAGAACTTTCTCTAATTTCTGGTCAAAAACCATTGATCACTCGTGCGAAGAAGTCTATCGCTGGATTCCGTCTACGTGAAGGAATGCCAATCGGTGCAAAAGTAACTCTTCGTGGTGAGCGTATGTATGAGTTCTTGCAAAAACTGGTTGCAGTTTCTCTTCCACGTGTTCGTGACTTCCGTGGTATCTCTAAGAAAGCTTTCGACGGTCGTGGAAACTACACTCTAGGTGTGAAAGAACAATTGATTTTCCCAGAAATTAATTATGATAAGGTAAGCAAAATTCGTGGTATGGATATCGTTGTAGTAACAACTTCCAACACTGACGAAGAAGCTCGTGAACTTTTAGCTCAGCTAGGCATGCCTTTCCAAAAATAAGCTAAAAGCTAATACAAGGAGGGAAAATTGTGGCTAAAAAATCAATGATTGCGAAACAAAAACGCCCGCAAAAATTCAAAGTGCAAGAGTACACTCGTTGCGAACGCTGCGGACGTCCACATTCAGTAATTCGTAAATTTAAACTTTGCCGTATTTGTTTCCGTGAACTTGCCTATAAAGGTCAAATTCCTGGTGTCAAAAAAGCAAGTTGGTAAACCCCGATTCGGGAAGGAGGTAATTAGTAATGGTTATGACAGATCCAATTGCAGATATGCTTACTCGTATTCGTAATGCAAACATGGTAAAACATGAGAAGCTAGAGCTTCCTGCTTCAAATATTAAAAAAGATATCGCTGATATCCTTAAGCGTGAAGGGTTTGTTAAAGATTACGAGTTAATCGAAGACAACAAACAAGGTGTATTGCGTATCTTCTTAAAATATAGCGCAAATGAAGAAAAAGTAATTTCAGGTATCAAACGTATTAGTAAACCAGGTTTACGTGTTTATGCCAAAGCTGATGAAGTTCCACGTGTACTTAACGGTTTAGGTATTGCAATCGTATCAACATCTAACGGTCTGCTTTCTGACAAAGAAGCACGCTCTCAAGCTGTTGGTGGCGAAGTACTAGCGTACGTTTGGTAATCACTAATTTTTAAATGAGGAGGTGCTAGGTATGTCTCGTGTAGGATTGAAACCTGTAGAGATTCCTGAAGGTGTAGAGCTTAAGTTTGATAACAACACAATCACTGTTAAAGGCCCTAAAGGCGAATTAAGTAGAGATCTACATCCTGATATGAAAATCAATATTGAAGATAATGTACTAACAGTTGAACGCCCAAGTGATCATAAAGAGCACCGTGCTTTACACGGTACAACTCGTAGCTTGATCAACAATATGGTAATTGGTGTAAGTAAAGGTTTTGAAAAATCATTGGAAATTAACGGTGTTGGTTACCGCGCGCAAAAGCAAGGTAACAAAACTGTAATTAACGCTGGTTATTCTCACCCTGTAGAACTTGAAGCAATCGACGGTATTGAAATCGAAGTTCCTAAAAACACACAGATTACTGTTAAAGGTATCGACAAAGAATTAGTAGGTGCAATTGCAGCGAATATTCGTGCAATCCGTCCACCAGAGCCTTATAAAGGTAAAGGTATTCGCTATGCGGATGAATATGTACGTCGTAAAGAAGGTAAAACTGCTAAGTAAGCTTAGTTAGGCGAGAAAGGAGTGACCCAGATGATTACAAAACCTGACAAAAATGTCATTCGTAAAAAACGTCATAATCGTGTACGTAGAACACTTTCAGGAACAGCGGAACGTCCTCGTTTAAACGTATACCGTTCTAATAAGAACATTTACGCTCAATTGATCGATGATATCGCAGGTGTTACTGTTGCAAGTGCTTCTACTGCTGATAAAGAGCTAGGGATCGACGGAGGAAACGTTGAATCTGCTAAGCAAGTTGGCGCAGCGATTGCGAAACGTGCTATCGATAAAGGTTACAAATCAGTTGTTTTTGATCGTGGAGGATATTTATATCATGGCCGCATCAAAGCATTGGCAGAGGCTGCCCGCGAGGAAGGTCTTGAATTTTAAAAGATAAAGGAGGTAACCATTGTATGAACACTAACATTGATCCGAACAAATTAGATCTTGAAGAACGCGTTGTTACGGTAAACCGTGTCGCAAAGGTTGTTAAAGGTGGACGTCGTTTCCGCTTTGCAGCACTTGTTGTTGTTGGTGACAAAAACGGTCATGTAGGTTTTGGTACTGGTAAAGCACAAGAAGTTCCAGAAGCTATTAAAAAAGCTGTAGATGATGCGAAGAAAAACTTAATTACTGTACCAATCGTTGGTACTACAATTCCACATGAAATTCACGGACAGTTTGGTTCTGGTAACGTATTAATGAAACCAGCTGCAGAGGGTACTGGAGTTATCTCTGGTGGACCAGTTCGTGCAATCTTAGAATTAGCTGGTGTAGGTGACATCCTAACAAAATCATTAGGATCTAACACACCAATCAATATGATCCGTGCTACTTTAAACGGATTAACAAACTTGAAGACAGCTGAGGACGTAGCTAAATTACGTGGAAAGTCTGTTGAAGAACTGTTAGGATAAGGAGGGAAACACTATGGCTAAAAAATTGGAAATAACCCTCACTCGCAGTGTCATCGGTGGCACTGATGTTCAAAAGAAAACAGTCGAAGCTTTAGGGTTAAAGAAAATTCGTCAATCCGTTGTACGTGAAGATACTCCAGCCGTTCGTGGTATGGTAAACAGAGTGTCCCACTTATTGACAGTTAAAGAAGTTTAATTAATCATTAGTGTAAAGAGGAGGTGCTCGCATGAAACTTCATGAATTGAAGGCAGCAGAAGGAACTCGTAAAGAGAGAAATCGTGTTGGTCGAGGCATGTCTTCTGGTAACGGAAAAACTTCCGGCCGTGGACACAAAGGACAAAAAGCACGTTCAGGCGGCGGTGTACGTCCAGGATTTGAAGGTGGTCAAATGCCTTTATTCCAACGTCTACCTAAGCGCGGATTCACCAATGTGAATCGTAAAGAGTACGCAATTGTTAACCTTGATACGTTAAATCGTTTTGAGGAAGGCACTGAAATCACACCAGAGCTATTACTAGAGACAGGTGTCGTTAGCAAACTAAATGCTGGAATTAAGATACTTGGTAAAGGTACTTTAGAAAAGAAACTAACAGTAAAAGCTCATAAGTTCTCCGCTTCCGCAAAAGAAGCGATTGAGACAGCGGGCGGTCAATCTGAGGTGATTTAATTTGTTTCGTACACTCTCCAATTTTATGCGCGTAGCTGATATTAGAAATAAAATCATTTTCACATTATTAATGTTGATTGTATTCCGGCTCGGTACGTTTATTCCTGTACCATTTACGGATAAAGCAGCAATCGACTTTATGAACGAGCAAAATGTATTTGGCTTCTTAAACACATTTGGTGGTGGAGCCTTGCAGAACTTTTCTATCTTTGCGATGGGGATAATGCCTTATATTACAGCATCCATCATCATGCAGCTACTGCAAATGGATGTAGTACCTAAGTTTGCAGAATGGAAGAAACAAGGGGAAATGGGACGTAAGAAAATTGCTCAAGTAACTCGTTACGGGACAATTGTTCTTGCTTTCGTTCAAGCAATTGCGATGTCAGTCGGTTTCAATGCGATGGCAGGCGGCATGTTAATTGCAGACCCTAATGTTATGAAATTCTTAACGATTGCGATCGTTCTTACAGGTGGTACGGCATTCCTTATGTGGATGGGTGAACAAATTACAGCACATGGAGTAGGTAATGGTATTTCTATCATTATCTTCGCTGGTATCGTAGCCGCAGTTCCTAACGGTGTAGGACAGTTATACTCCCAGTATTTCTCTAATCCTGGAAATGATTTGTTTATTAACATCGTTATTGTTGCCCTGATTGCTCTAGTAGCAGTTGCTGTAACAGTTGGAGTTATTTTTGTAAACCAAGCATTGCGTAAGATTCCGGTTCAATATGCTAAAAAGCTAGTGAATCGTTCGCCAGTAGGTGGCCAATCTACTCACCTACCAATTAAGGTGAATGCTGCAGGGGTTATTCCAGTAATCTTTGCAATTGCATTTATGATGGCACCGACGACAATTGCTGGTTTCTTTGAAGGGAATCAAGTAGCAGATTTCATCACTAGAACATTTGATTATACTTCCCCCGTGGGAATGGTCATCTATGTAGCGATGATAATTGCTTTCACATATTTCTATACATTTGTTCAGGTTAATCCAGAGCAAATGTCTGAGAATCTACAAAAACAAGGTGGATATATTCCAGGAATTCGTCCGGGTCATAATACGGAAGAATACTTGACTCGCGTGATTAACAGATTAACTTTTGTTGGCGCACTGTTCTTAGCGGTTGTCTCTGTATTCCCGATGATCTTAGGTAGTCTTGCGAATCTACCTTCTGCAGTACAAATTGGCGGCACAAGCTTACTAATCGTTGTAGGTGTTGCATTACAAACAATGAAACAATTAGAAGGACAGCTCGTGAAGCGTCACTACAAAGGATTCATTAAGTAACTGAAGAAGCCAACAAAAGCGAGGGGAAGCAATTGAATTTGATTTTGATGGGCTTACCTGGTGCTGGTAAAGGCACACAGGCTGCAAAAATTAATGAAAAATATAACATCCCTCATATTTCAACAGGAGATATGTTCCGATTAGCTATTAAAGAGGGCACTGAACTCGGTAAAAAAGCAAAGGAATTTATGGATCAAGGTGATCTTGTTCCAGATGAAGTTACTGTTGGGATTGTTAAGGAACGCCTAGCGATGGACGATTGTGCAAATGGTTTCCTTTTAGATGGATTCCCTCGCACAACTCGACAAGCAGAAGAATTACAAAATCTACTGTCTGACCTAGGTAAGTCAATAGATTATGTCATCCATGTGGATGTACCAGAAGAAAAATTGGTAGAGCGTTTAACTGGACGGAGAATTTGTCCGACTTGCGGAACAGCTTATCATGTGGTGTATAACCCTCCTAAAGAGGAAGGCATCTGTGATAAAGATGGCTCCCAGTTAATTCAGCGAGATGATGACCAACCAGAAACAGTTAAAAACCGTTTAGCTGTTAATATAGAGCAAACACAACCATTACTTGATTTTTATCAAGATAAAGGTTATCTTGTGAAAGTAAACGGAGATCGAGATATCAATGTTGTTTTCCAAGATATTGAATCCATTTTAGAGAAAAAATAATTCACTTATTATCTACTATTCAGTTTAGATGCATTTCTAGTACTGAAAAGTTATAATGAAATAAGTAATGTGTATTGCTTAGGAAGTAGTAACAGAAATGATTGGTTATTCAACCTTGATATAAATACTAACGATTGCCTAAGTGATGGTTAGCGCTGATATACGATGACAAATCGATTCCGAGTAGGGTCAGTTTGTGCGTATGAAGCAGGAACTGGCTTGAGGTCAGTACACAATTCATTTTATGATTGTGAACGACCGGTTTGTCCTGCTGCTGGCCGACGGGGATAGCGTGAAGTCGATCGACCATATAAAGAAGATGGAGCAGCACAGAGTAACTTGCTGTGTTTCCCCGTGAAACCATACAGCCTTCTAGAAACTGGTCGTGTCACAAATAGGAAGTTACGGTTTGTCCTAATGTAGATAAGGTTGTGACTGATTTGAAGAAGGGAGATCACACGATGGCGAAAGATGATGTTATTGAAGTAGAAGGTACAGTAACAGATACATTGCCAAATGCGATGTTTAAAGTAGAGCTTGAGAATGGCCATACAGTTTTGGCGCATGTATCTGGTAAAATCCGTATGCACTTTATTCGCATTTTACCAGGCGATAAAGTAACGGTTGAACTTTCTCCGTATGATTTAACCAGAGGACGAATTACGTACCGTTATAAATAAACGAGCTCCGATATAAAAGGAGGTAATGATGATGAAGGTAAGAGCATCAGTAAAACCAATTTGCGAGAAATGCAAAGTCATCAAACGCAAAGGTAAAGTAATGGTGATTTGTGAAAATCCGAAACACAAGCAAAAACAAGGCTAATAAACAGGAGGTGCTACTAAGCTATGGCACGTATTGCAGGTATTGATATTCCACGTGATAAACGTGTAGTAATTTCTTTAACTTATATCTATGGAGTAGGAAAAACTACTGCACAACAAATCCTTAAAGAAGCAGGCGTTTCTGAGGACACTCGTGTACGTGACTTAACCGAAGATGAATTAGGTAGAATCCGTCAAGCAGTTGGTCAATACAACACTGAAGGTGATTTACGCCGTGAAGTGTCACTAAACATCAAACGTTTGATCGAAATCGGTTCTTATCGCGGAATTCGTCACCGTCGCGGATTACCAGTTCGTGGTCAAAAAACAAAGAACAACTCTCGTACTCGTAAAGGCCCACGTAAGACAATGGCTAACAAGAAAAAGTAATGTAAGGAGGTAAGCTAACGAATGGCACGTAAAACGAATACACGTAAACGTCGTGTGAAAAAGAATATAGAATCTGGTATTGCTCATATCCGTTCTACTTTTAACAATACAATTGTTACAATTACGGATACTCGCGGTAATGCTATTGGATGGAGTTCATCTGGTGCATTAGGTTTTAAAGGTTCAAAAAAATCAACTCCGTTCGCAGCTCAAATGGCAGCTGAAACAGCAGCTAAGTCTGCTATCGAAAACGGAATGAAAACTTTAGAAGTAACTGTTAAAGGCCCTGGTGCAGGACGTGAAGCTGCAATCCGTTCTTTACAGGCTGCTGGTCTAGAAGTTACAGCTATTGTTGATGTAACTCCAGTACCTCATAATGGTTGCCGCCCACCAAAACGTCGTCGTGTTTAATTATACCGTATAGAATTTGTCACCCTGTCTATAATGGATGATAGAGCTTAACGGTTTATAAGTTATATGGATTAAATTAACGACATCCGAGACAGATCGTACGAAAGAAATACAGGTAGCGCAGAAACGCCAACTGCCTTATTTGAGGAATTTCGGTTAGACCATATGTCTAGCCGGGGTTTCGACGTTTTAAAGGAGGGTTTATGGAATGATCGAAATCGAAAAGCCAAAGATTGAAACGGTTGAAATTAGCGAGAATGCTACATTTGGAAAATTCGTGGTTGAACCGCTTGAACGTGGATATGGTGCCACACTTGGAAACTCCTTGCGTCGTATCTTATTATCCTCACTGCCAGGTGCTGCTGTAACCACAGTACAAATTGATGGAGCTTTACATGAGTTTTCAACAGTTGAAGGTGTTGTAGAAGATGTTACAACAATTATCCTCAATCTTAAGAAACTAGCTCTAAAAATTTACTCTGAAGAACCAAAGACATTAGAAATTGATGTTCAAGGTGAAGGTGCTGTAACTGCTGCAGACTTAACATATGACAGTGATGTGGAAGTAATGAACCCGGATTTGCATATTGCAACGCTTAACAGCAAAGGCAATCTTCATATGAAGCTTATTGCAGAGCGAGGCCGTGGTTATCGTCCAGCAGAAGAGAACAAAAGTGATGATCAACCAATCGGTGTCATTCCGATCGACTCCATCTTCACACCTGTTTCGCGCGTGACTTATCAAGTGGAAAACACTCGTGTAGGTCAAGTGGCAAACTATGATAAATTAACATTGGATGTATCTACGGATGGAAGCATTCGTCCTGAAGAAGCTGTTTCTTTAGGTGCCAAAATCATCACAGAACATCTTAATATTTTTGTAGGTTTAACAGATGAAGCACAAAATGCCGAAATCATGGTGGAAAAAGAAGAGGATCAAAAAGAGAAGGTTATGGAAATGACCATCGAAGAACTTGATCTATCTGTTAGATCTTACAACTGCTTGAAACGTGCTGGAATCAACACGGTTCAAGAACTTGCGAATAAGTCAGAAGAAGATATGATGAAAGTTCGTAATTTAGGACGTAAATCTTTAGAAGAAGTAAAAGTAAAATTAGAAGACCTAGGATTAGGTCTACGAGATGATGACTGATCCAACCAGTCACCTTTAGAGTTTCGAAAAAGGGAGGGATAGTCCGTGGCTAGAAAGTTAGGACGTAAAACAGACAGTCGTATGGCTCTTCTTCGCAACCTTGCATCTGATTTGATTATTCATGAACGGATTGAAACAACAGAAGCAAAAGCGAAAGAGTTAAAATCGGTTGTAGAAAAAATGATTACGCTAGGAAAACGTGGCGATTTACATGCTCGTCGTCAAGCTGCAGCATTCTTATACAACAAAGAAGCTGATGAAGACAACAACGTTATTCAAAAGTTATTTGATGATGTTGCTGCACGCTATGAAGATAGACAAGGTGGATACACACGCGTTCTTAAACTTAATGAACGCCAAGGCGATGGCGCTAAAATGGCAATCATCGAATTGGTTTAATCTACTCTACATGCGGCAAGGGGCAGGACTCAATCTCTCTCAGAGGTTAATCCAAGCCCTTTTTTTGTAGATATAATTATGTGATTTACAATTAGTATTTTTTAAATAAGCTCTAACAACCATTTCGAAGGAAGAACTAAGCTGTTTCTACATAGAATCTTTATTTTTTCTATTACCCATTATATCGACTGGACTTTTACAAGTAGAGTTATATAATAAATCGAAGCTTAATCAATAGGAACAAATGAATTTTGATGGCTGTTTGAACTACGCTAAGCTTTTCATTACTAACCCCAAATGTGTCATTCCACAGATTAATCCCCCGATGTTATAATAATTACCGGACGCATAGTAGTGCTAGTTGAGTAAAGGCATCATACGGTTGCTGAGGTATTAGAGGAGGCTTATAGATGAGTCATAAAATAGTAGAGTTTAGAAATGTGTCGTTTCGTTATGACGAAGAAGGACCATGGGTATTAAAGAATTGCTCTTTTGAAATTTATGAAGATGAATGGCTAGCTATTATTGGCCATAATGGTTCTGGGAAATCGACGATCGCGAAGCTTTTAAATGGATTGCTATTCCCACAAGAAGGGGAAATTTATATAGACGGTACTAAAGTAGATGAAAATTCGATATGGGACATTCGAAAAGAAGTTGGTATGGTGTTTCAAAATCCTGATAACCAGTTTGTTGGTGCAACTGTTCAAGACGATGTTGCTTTTGGGATGGAGAATCGGGGAATTCCAAGAGAAATCATGAAAAAGAGAATCGATGAAACCTTACAAGCTGTTCGTATGCAAGATTATCTGCTAACGGAGCCTCATCGTTTATCGGGTGGACAAAAACAGCGTGTAGCTATTGCAAGTGTATTAGCTATTTCACCCAAGATACTAATATTAGATGAAGCGACCGCAATGCTAGATCCAATAGGCAGAAAAGAAATTATGCAGACCGTAAACTCGATTCAAGATTCACAAGGATTGTCGTTGATTACAATTACACATGATTTACAAGAAATAACTCGAGCTGATCGTGTAATTGTTATGAATAATGGAGAACGATGGGATGAGACAACTCCAAGCCAACTATTCAAAAGAAAAGAAGCGCTTCGGGAAATCGGATTGGATGTTCCTTTTGTGGCGCATTTAAGCGATGCATTCCGTAGCAACGGAGTCGCAATTGAAAATTCACCGTTAAGTCATGAGGAACTGTTGGAGGAACTATGGACATATCATTCAAGAATGTAAGCTATATATATCAAGAAAATACACCTTTTGAACATCGAGCTATAGAGGATTTAAACTTTACCATCGAATCTGGCTCCTTTGTAGCTATTATTGGACATACAGGTTCAGGTAAATCTACACTGATACAACATTTGAATGGTTTAACCATTCCGTCTCGTGGCGAAGTGCGGGTCGGAGATTTTGTTCTTAACCAAGAAGGAAAACCAAAAGATATCCGAAATCTACGCAGTAAAGTAGGAGTCGTTTTTCAATATCCCGAGCATCAACTGTTTGAAGAGACGGTATATAAGGATATTGCGTTTGGTCCACAAAACTTTGGTGTAAACGAACAAGAAATCAAGAAACGTATTGCTTCAATATTGCCTTCGGTGGGCTTACCTGATTCGGTGCTAGAACGGTCCCCATTTGATTTAAGTGGTGGGCAGAAGCGTCGTGTTGCCATTGCAGGAGTACTGGCGATGAAACCAAAAGTATTAGTATTGGACGAACCAACTGCAGGTTTAGATCCACGTGGACAGAAAGAAATGATGAACATGTTCAATGACATACATCAGAAGCAAAATTTAACAACAATATTCGTTACACACAATATGGAAGATGCGCTCAAGTATGCGGATAAAGTAATAATCCTGAATAAAGGGAAGAAATTTATGGAGGGAAAACCTCTTGAAGTGCTGAGACAAAGGGAAAATCTTCAACAAGTTCAATTGGACACCCCAGAAGTTATTGACTTTATAGATAAATATAATCATCGTTTTAATGATAATCTTGTATATCAAAACGAATCTATTGTAGATATAGCTGCAGAGATGAAGCGGAGATTGGAAGGTGGCCGACATGAATAATGCTTTAATTATCGGTCAATACGTTCCAGGAAACTCCATCGTACATCGTTTAGATCCACGTACGAAAATAACGATCGTATTCTTTTTCGTTTTTATCGTTTTTTTCGCCAATAATGTTCCGAGCTATAGTTTATTAACTGCGTTTGCACTTTTATGTATGTTTTCTTCACGAGTGCCAATACGATTTGTCGCAAAAGGATTAATACCAGTTTGGTTTTTAATTGTTTTTACATTTATTCTACACTTATTCGTGACAAAGGAAGGTACATTACTTTTAGACTTTTGGTTTATAGAAATCTATTCAGGCGGGCTTATTCAAGGTTTTGCGATTTCATTGCGTTTCTTTCTATTGATATTAGTAACGTCACTATTAACGCTAACGACAACACCTATAGAGATTACAGATGCTGTAGAGGATATGCTTCATCCTTTAAAAAAGGTAAAGTTCCCCGTACATGAACTAGCATTAATGATGTCTATTTCATTGCGTTTTATTCCGACATTAATGCAAGAGACAGATAAAATCTCTCGCGCACAAGCATCACGCGGTGTTGATTTTCGTACAGGTCCGATTAAAGATCGTGTGATGGCGGTCATTCCATTACTGGTTCCGCTATTTGTAAGTGCATTTAAACGTGCAGAAGATCTGGCAATGGCTATGGAAGCGCGTGGATATCAAGGAGGAGAAGGGCGCAGTAAATTACGTGAACTAAAAATTGGACCAAGGGATATCGGTATTATGGTTGGATTTGCAGTTATCGTAATTACTTTATTCATAATAAGAATGTAGTCTGGGAAAGAAAGAGGTTGAAGGAAGTGGAAAGATTAAAATGCACGGTATCGTATGATGGATCTGATTTTGCTGGATTTCAAGTTCAGCCAGACCATAGAACGGTACAAGGTGTTGTAGAAAAAGCGTTGTACAACATGCATAAAGGTAAATCAATACGAATTCAAGCGTCCGGTAGAACGGACACGGGTGTTCATGCTGTTGGACAAGTAATTCACTTCGACAGCCCACTGGAAATCCCTGAACGAAATTGGAAGCAAGCATTAAATACATTACTACCGGATGATGTGCGAATTCGAAAGGTAGAAAAGAAAACAGAAGAATTCCATGCTCGGTATAGTGTGAAAGAAAAAGAATATCACTATTTTGTCTCTAATGAAGAAGATCCCGATGTGTTCCGGAGAGAGTATGTATACCACGAACCTAGAAAACTGGATTTTGAACGAATGCAAGAAGCTTGTAAATATCTAGAAGGGACACATGATTTTACGAGTTTTTCTTCAGCCAAATCATCGGTGAAAGGGACAAAGATTCGTACGTTATATCATGTTTCCTGTCACCAAACAGGATCTAATATTGAATTTGTTTTTCGAGGAAGCGGTTTTTTATATAATATGGTACGCATTATGATGAGTGTCCTATTAGATGTAGGAAAAGGAAAACGAAATCCAAAAGATATTATCGACTTATTAGCGAGTAAAAATCGTCAACAAATAGGGAAAACATTGGCTCCACAAGGCTTGTATTTATGGAGGGTCTCCTATGAAGAAAATGGCAGTGAAAAGTAACAAATTATTTCACCGGCAGCTTGACTTTTACGGCTAGTCGTTATATTATGGTATATGGCATTTTATTTCTAAACCATGATTAGCCCCGGAATCTAATTATGTTAGAATATAAATATTGACAACGAATTTAAATGAATGATTGATATATGGAGGGAAAACTATCATGCGCACAACTTTCATGGCAAATGAAGCGAATATTGAACGCAAATGGCTTGTTGTGGATGCTGAAGGACAACGTCTTGGTCGTTTAGCAAGTGAAGTAGCATCTATCCTTCGTGGAAAGCATAAAGCTACTTACACACCACACGCTGACACAGGTGATAATGTCATCATTATTAATGCTGACAAAATCGAATTAACTGGTAACAAAATCAACGATAAAATGTACTATCGTCACTCTAACCACCCAGGTGGATTAAAAGAGCGTAACGCTAACGAAATGCGTACTAAATACCCAGAGCAAATGCTTGAAATCGCGGTTAAAGGTATGCTTCCAAAAGGACCTCTAGGACGTAAAATGGGCAAGAAATTGCACGTTTACAGAGGAGCAGAGCACAATCATCAAGCGCAAAAACCAGAAGTTTATGAGCTTCGCGGATAATTAAAGGGAGGTAAATGATTTGGCACAAGTACAATACTACGGCACTGGACGCCGTAAAAAGTCAACTGCCCGTGTACGTTTAGTACCAGGTACAGGTAATGTAACAATAAATGGTCGTGATGCACAAGACTATTTTCCATATGAAACTCAACTCTTAATCTTGAACCAACCATTAGCTGCTACAGAAACTCAAGGAACTTATGATGTTCTTGTAAATGTAGATGGCGGTGGATTCACTGGTCAAGCAGGTGCAATCCGTCACGGTATCGCACGTGCATTATTACAAGCAGATCCTGAGTATCGTTCAGCTCTTAAAGCAGAAGGATATCTTACTCGTGACGCTCGTATGAAAGAACGTAAAAAATACGGTCTTAAAAAAGCACGTCGTGCACCTCAGTTCTCAAAACGTTAATATACCAAGTTTTACAAAACCTCCAACCATACGTGGTTGGGGGTTTTTACTTTGTTTAAGGACGTTTAAAAAGCTGGAAAAATTCACACATAGCATACATATAACATACACATAGCATACAATCTAATTTTGATGAGAAAGCAGCCTTTCTCATAGCATATCAATTGCTATAAGTAGCTGCTCGATGTCCTTGTGTGTATAGACTTTATCGGTGATATCTTGGGATGCATGCCCCATTATGCGTTTAATAGACAATTTATTAGCTCCTGCATTATCCATCATGGTCGCAAATGTATGCCTGCAATCGTGTGGCTTGTGCTTTAAGCCTAGCTGTTCCATAATCTTTTTAAATTTTTCGTGATAATAAACATAATAGCTCAATTGATTTCCTTCAAAGTTTGTAATTAAATATTCATGATTAGGGTCCATACGGTTTTCAATTAATTTATGAATTTTTTTGTGGATAGGTATTAACCTATTCGTACCAGCTTCCGTTTTAAATCCACCTCGGAAAAATCTTTTATCCAAATCTATTTTTTTGTTTTGTACTTCGACAAGTTCCCCGGGTCTTAATCCGGTGTATATCATAATCAAAATTGAATCTATATCATCAAAGCGGTCGATGTTTTCCCAAAGAATATTAATTTCATCCATTGTAAATGGTTTCCTTGAGCTTTTGGAGTCGTTTTTTGGGAGCTCGACAAACCTAGCGTAATCTTTATGCGTCAGATCGTTTTCCATAGCATGTTTATACATCTGATTAAATAACACTTTTATTTTCTTCTTAGTGCCCCATGACTTATCACAATTATCAATCACTGTCTGCAGGTGTACCTTTCTGATATCATTGAATTTCATTTCATGTAAAGGCTCTGATCTCTTGAAACTCATCTCGTAGCCAAGTTGGTTCGACTTTGAAATTTTAGGGAACCTTTCTTTCTTAAACTTTTCATATACTTCTTTAAATGTAAGCTTTCCAGATGATAAATCATAAGGATTATTGTTGTAATCAGCTAATGCTACCATAGCCTCTTTTCTGCTTTTATAATAACCTAGATACTCTCGTCTTTGCTTTCCTTCATCATTCCATCCGGTAGTAATTACAACAGCGAATGGTTTTCTTCTGTTGCTAGACAGCTTATATATAGAACCGTACCCATTTGGATTTCTCATCTAACAAAACCTCCTTAAACATAAGCAAATGTTCTTCGTTTTTGCATGACTGCATTTTTTCTACTTTGATACATTTCTATCCTTCTTACAGAAAAGCTATAGTCTACGTTAAACACACGACTCACCTCATCAGGGGTGATTACTCTTAAATCTTCTAACATAAAAGTAGGTACACAAAAATAATACATAAATGTGTTTGCTTGCCACTCTTGTAGTTGTACAAATTCAAAAGGCAAGTTTTCTTGTCTGCCCACATGTAGAAAGATATGCCCTACTTCGTGTATCAAATTTAGCCATTTTTTAACTTCGTTTGAATTTTCATTTAGAAAGATAATATATTTCCCTTTTTTCTTTGTAATTTCACTTTCAAACTCCCAATATTTAACCTTGATTCCTAGCCCCTGTGTGATTCTATCGATGTTTAAATCTTCGGGGTGATTCACTTGGAGTTTCATCAATAATTTTTGAGTAATTTTCTCAATTCTGGTAGTAGTAAGCATGATGTGACCCCACTTTATGAGAATATATGTTCTGTTTTTGATTAAAAAAATTTAGGTGATGCATCCTAAAAACCATGAAATCACTTACGTTAGATGAGCTTTATAGATTTTCTATTTAAGAATTATTTAATTAATAACATACATAATACTAACCCTTATTCCAATACGGAACAAGGGTTAGTATTAGAAGTATTTGGATATATCTGAACGATTGTGATTTTATACAGTAATTCATTAATATTTTTATCTTTTAATAGAATCAACAATAATATGAAATACCATTGCCAAACCGAATGAAAAAAATATTACAATAATCACATTTAATAATATACTCCAAAAATTATAAGTAGGTAAATATGAAAATAACAAAAACATTGGGATTATAAATATTAGATCGAGCCATCCCATTCTTTTAAAAATGCTTTTTATATCAGTCAATTAAAACATCCTCTCACCGCCGTTACGAAAGCACTTTACAAGCTTTATCTTTTCCTCCATACTTATCTACCGCCGTTTGGAAAAGATATCTACATGCATTGCCACCAGCAAACCCTGCAGCTACACCAAAAGGTCCGGATACTAGAGCGCTAGCAGCTCCTGCAGCAGCAGCTACAGCAAGACAAGCTATGTAACTAGAAAAAATACAAGCCCATTTAAAAGCTGCTTTATTAATACCTGATGATGATAAGAGCTGGATACCATCATTTTCAGGGTGTCTATCCATGTAAGTTTCTTCCTTAACAACGTTTCCATATTTATCAACTTCCGAACTTAATATAAAAATATTACTCATATCATATAATTCAAAAGTAGCGTTTCCATTATCTTTCTCTGCCTGTACACTATAATACTTAATTTCATTTCCCTCTAAGTAAAAATTATAATAACGGTTATTTTCAGTATTCTTAGCATTAATAAAACTAACGTTTTCACTTATAACTTTATAATTATTATCTAGCAAATTATCTCTTGTAATTCCTACATTACCCAATGCTTCATCTAGATTAGTTACTGTAGTTAAGTCAACTTCTTCTAGGTCATCGAAGTCTATTAAATCGTCATTTTGCTTAGTTGCCGCGCTGACATTTGGTAAAACTGTAGTAATACTCACTAACACAATCATAAAGGTAATAATAAGTTTTTTAAACATGAAAATCCTTCTAAATAGAAAATAATTTTTGTTACAAATGTCATGGTAAAGTAATATTTGTAATAAATCAATGCAATTTGTTTAATCCTTAGAAATTTTGGTTATTTCTGACTATAATTTTATAACGTTTTTTGTCAGTTTATCTTTTCATAAAAAAGGTGCACAAAAATGTGCACCTAAAATGTATATTTTTAATCATCTTCTTTAAAAGCTTCCCATATCTTTTTAAGTCTACGTAGGTCTTCTTCTTTACTTTTAGGTAATTCTTTATACCATCTCTCTAAGTCTGGGTCATTTTTAAAAGCTTCAAATGCCTCATCCTCAGTTAAGTGAGGTTGATCGCTATGTCCTAAAAGATAATCAATAGTAACATTATAGAAGTTAGCTAACGCCTTAAGGATTTCATAGTCAGGTGTCCTAGTCCCTCTCTCATATGCTGTGTAAGCTGGTCTTGTTATTCCTATAATTTTCGAAATGTCTTCTTGGGTTTTTCTTTTGGATTTTCTAAGTTCAATTAATCTATTTTGAAAAGTGGCCATTACCTAACTCCCTCCTAAAACAATAATATAGTAACAAAACGTTACTTTAAATATTATGTAACAAATAGAAACTTTTTATTCTTTTTTTATTGACAAAGTAACTAAATGATACTATTATTTAATGTAACGAAACGAAACAGGAGGTGTAAATGTGCGTCAATGGCTAAAAGAAAAAAGGATAAGAAAAGGTCTGACTCAGTTTGAAGTTGCTAGAAAATCTGATATTGAAAGATCTTATTTTACAATGATAGAACAAGGAAGAAGAAACCCTAGTGTATTAGTTGCCAAAAAGATAGCATCTTCTTTGGATTTTGAGTGGACTCTTTTTTTTGATTATCAATGTAACGATTCGAAACATATCATTAAGGAGGTTATATAAATGAAAAAACGCATTGATCAATTAGAAAAGCGAATTAAAAAGCTGGAAAAGCAAATCGCCGAAAAATCGACGATAAGCTTTGATTCACCAAATCAAGAAACTGAATATTTATTCCCTGGTATGAGCTTTAAATATCCTCCAGTTTCAAAAGAAGAGTATATCAATGCATATAAAGAGTACGTCCGTAGATGTTCATCCTAATATCCGTATTCTTTTAGCGCATCATTTAGTGGTTCTTCGTTAGTTACACAATCTGATATTTCTGTAATAACAGTACGTTTATTCTGACAAATAGTCTCAATTTCAGCAAGAATCTTACCTATAGAAAGATCAGATTGAATCAATATAAGGTTTGGGAAAATTTGAAACCATGTTTTGGGACTAAGATGCTCAATTCTACTTCTTATAGCATTGTCTAATGATTCATTGTTTAAATCTTCTTCCCGAAAAGATATTAGATATTTTTTTAACAAATGTTACACCTCCTTCCTGTATAGATAATTCGACAGAAAAGGACAAATTTCCTATTAGGAGGTACAAATTTCAAGAAGTTATTTAACCCCTTAATCCACCAAGCTAAGGGGTCATGAAAGCAAACAGAAAACCAACTGAGGGGTCTGTAATTACATTATAACTTCACAACCTAAGAGTTACTGTGCAACCCCTGCACTATATGACAAATGTGCAGACAATGCACAAGGGGGTGAAATAGATTGCTAGGTTACAAGCAAGGTGAACTACAACTGGAAGAATTAAGCGATGAGGAAATAGGAAAACAGCTTAAAAAGATGAGAAAGCGCAAGGGTTGGAGTCAAGAAAAGTTGGGTTCAAAAATGCATCTATCTAGAAGTAATATCTCAAGAATGGAAAGTGGTAAGTTACCAATTCGCATCGCAGAGTTTAACAGATGGGTTAATCGAACAGGAGCGCACGATTTAGCGATGTCTGTACTGTTCAACATAGACCCTAATGTAGCGATTGAGATCTTATCAAATATAGTCAACACAGGAACAGGCGTAGGAACCATCTTACTAAGTTTAGGAGGGATGATTATATGAAAGATGACGGAGTAGCTTATATCGGTATTATCATTTTGTTTTTCTTATTAATCAACCATTTATAGGAGGTCATTTAAGTGGAACTAAAGCAAGAACAAGAAACACTTAACGTTAAAGTATCTGATGCAGCTAAGGTTCTTGGGAAATCAGAGCAATTTGTAAGGGTTGGGTTACAAAGAAATATTTTACCTATTGGTACTGCTATTAAATTATCCAGTAGATGGACGTATCATATTTCACCAAAAAAATTAAGAGATTATGTAGGAGGATGACAAATGACAATAGCAGAGTTACTAAAACAATTAGAAGACGAAAAATACTGTTACAAGTATTGCAGAGAGCAAGAAGGAAAGGCATTAAAAGCAGGAGACCTACAAAGAGCAGTACTTTATTCAGAGAACGCAAATAGATCATTGAGAGAGATTAAGAGAATCGATTTTTCTATTAAATCTACGAAAGAAGCAGATAGTTTGTTAAGAGCAATATTTGCAGAAGAAAAACGCAGAGAAGAGATAGGAAAACGTTGGGTATGAGAAAGTGGATGATTAGTTTCTTCATAGGTGAACCGGATGAAACAACCGTACAGGATGAGAGAGCATTCTACGTCATTATGGCAATGCCACTTGTTATAGCAATAATCACAATCATTTTAATTTAGGAGGTATATCATGGATCATCCAATGATTGAGGAAATGGAACAAGCGGGTTATTTAAAGACGAGTCATCGCAGAGAAGAATATGGGGTGGATGGACTAGGAAATGAAGTTCTAACTGGTGAAGAGATTTTGATTTTTGCGGATGAGTTTTATTTAGTAGAGGTGTTAAGTGATGATGCAAAAGAAGTACTGGAACAACATGGAGCAGTATATAAAATTGCGCAATAAAAAAGCACCCATGGCAGTGGGTACTCTTTTAGGAAACATGAGCAAATTTCTAATTGGCTCCATTATAAAGGAATCGGGAGGTAGAAGCAATGGTTAAAAACACAATTGAAATGAGTAGGCAAGAATGGCTATTAGAACGTACCAAAGGAATAGGTGGGAGCGACGCTTCCATCATCCTTGGATTAAATAAATATAAAACGCCGTTTGAACTATGGCTTGAAAAAACAGATGAATCACATTTAACGGATACTGCAGGTGAAGCTGCTTATTTTGGAGACCTTCTTGAAGACATGGTAGCGAAAGAATTTGAAATCCGTTCAGGAAAGAAAGTAAGAAGAAATAACTTCATGCTTCAGCATACAGATTATCCTTTCTTGATGGCTAATATTGATCGAAAAGTAGTTGGTGAAGATGCACTACTTGAATGTAAGACAGCAAGTACTTTTCTCACGAAAGAATGGGATAGCGAAGAAATACCGGAAGCTTATCTTGTACAAGTTCAGCATTATCTTGGTGTAACAGGTTATTCGAAAGCGTATATTGCTGTTCTTATAGGTGGGCAGAAATTTGTATGGAAAGAAATTGAACGTGATGAAGAACTAATTCAAATGATATTTGATGCAGAAATCCACTTCTGGAATTACCATGTTAAAGGAAATCGTCCTCCTGCTTTGGATGGTTCAAGTGCAGCTGAAAAATTTCTAAAAGAACGTTATGCAAACGTTGAACAAGGAAAATCTATCGACCTTGAGTCTAACTATAAAGAAAAAATTGATGATTTGCTTTCTATTAAAAATCAGATTAAAGAATTACAGAAAGTTGCTAAAGAAACGGAGAACAAAATTAAACATGAGTTGAAAGAAGCGGAAAGCGGATTTGTACAAAATTATCAAGTAGATTGGAAGCAATTTGAGCGTAAGAGTGTGGACTCCAAGCTTTTAAAGAGTAAATACCCTGATGTATATAATTCCGTTCTCAAGACCTCTAATTATCGCAAATTTAATGTAAAGGAGCTTGGATAATATGGCAACAAATGACTCTTTGAAAAATCAACTCTCGAGTAAACAGGGTAATCAAAACACTCCATCAGGTTATACGATCAAACAACTAATGGGTGCAGAAAGTGTAAAGAAGCGGTTTGAAGAAATGCTAGATTCAAAGGCATCACAGTTTATGGCAAGTGTTATTAATCTCGTAAATGGCGATACCAATTTACAAAAATGTGATCAAATGAGTGTTGTTTCAAGTGCAATGGTAGCTGCAACACTAGATTTACCAATTGATAGAAATTTAGGTTATGCATGGGTTATACCTTATGGTAATCAAGCAACCTTTCAGCTTGGATACAAAGGCTATATACAGTTAGCACTTAGAAGCGGACAATATAGAAATATAAATGTTATTGAGGTATATGAAGGGGAGCTCCAGTCTTTTAATCGATTAACAGAAGAGATTGAATTAGATTTTGAAAAAAGAACCTCGGATAAAGTGATTGGTTATACTGGTTTCTTTGAATTAATTAATGGATTTCGAAAAACAGTCTACTGGAGTAAAGCAGAAATAGAAAAGCATAAAAATAAGTTTAGTAAATCTGGTTTTGGTTGGAAAAATGATTGGGATGCAATGGCAAAGAAGACCGTTGTACGAAACATGTTGAATAAATGGGGTATCTTGTCTATCGATATGCAGAAAGCATATGTAGAAGAAACAAAAGACCCTTCAGAACCAAATGGAGAGGTTATTGATCTCAATTTGACCGAAGATGAATTAACTGCTGCTCAAGAACAATTTAGTGATGAGAATGCTAATGAATAATCACACAAAAGTTTTGTTGCCTGCTTGGATATTCAAGCAGGCGCAAGATAAAAAAGACTTACAGAGGCTCATATTGGAATATATGAAACGATATCCAAATTACGTGGTGAAGAAGGTTCAAGATAGAAAAGCTTACTGTGAAATACATCGATAAGGGGTGGTGGAAATGACAACTTGGTTTAAGGTTTATCGAGAAATCTTTGACTCCGATCTATGGCATGATGTAACGACGTTTCGTGTGTTCATTTATTTGATTGGTAAAGCCAGTTTTAAGGACGGATTTAAATATAAAGGAATTACATTAGATAAAGGACAATACATTCGTTCTTATCGGAAACTAGCAGATGATCTTTCATATAAAGAAGGTCGTGGTTATAAAAAGTATTCACTTAATACGATTAAGCGTTGCGTTCAGAAATTAGTTGATGCTGAAAGGCTAAACGTTAAAGAAACGGAATTAGGAACACTATTTACCATCCTTAACTATGCGAAATATCAAGACTTAGAGGATAGTAATGAATCTAAGGAGAACGCCCAAAGTGAAGAAGTAAGAACTAATAGTGAACGAAAGGAGAACGAAGATAGAACGAAGGGAGAACAATATCAAGAATTAAAGAACTTAAGAATTAAAGAATTATATACTACTACTCCTACTACAGATGCGATTCAATTTTATCAAAACAATTTTCCGGGAGAACCAAGTGCATTTGAAAGGGATTCTATGATGCAGTGGATAGAAGATTGTGGCGACGATCTAGTGATTGAGGCATTGAAGCGGTCGCTTGATAGAAATAAGCGAAATTGGGGTTATGCAAAAAGTATCTTGAATTCTTGGCATCATAAAAATATAAAAACAGTTGAACAAGCTAAAGCAGAAGAGGTTCAATTTCAAAATCAGAGGACCCATCAGCAAAGCAAGAAGCCATATTATCCGAGGCAACAATCTGCAGCAGTTGTTCCTGATTGGTTTAAGCAGAACAAGCATAAGCAAAAACAAGTAGAGCCAGAAGAAAAACAGGGAGAATCAGTGATAGATGTACAACAACGCTTGCAGGAATATTTGCAAGCTTCGGGAGGGAGTTCATGATCTTACTGCCACCAATTAAACGAATGAAGGTAAAAAAGCCAAAAGATGGACTTGTGTACTGCTTAGAAGATATGAACCGAGTATATTCGGAAAGCACTATTGAAGAAGTAACTCAACTTCATGACATGGGTTATTGTATCGAGGATATTGCAGGTCTATTTGATAGAGATGCGGATGAGATATTCATAGGATTATATGATCAAGCAAGGAAAGGGAATTTAAAGCGACCGATTTTTATACAGCCGAGGGAAAGCGTATGAAAAAGGATGTCCTTAACGGTGCAATTTTAATAGTCGCTATGTTGATCACAACTTTAATGATTTTTGTATTAGCACCTAAAGAATCACCAGAAGAACCGGAGTTACGTGAATACGAATTAGATATGCCTACACAAGAGGAGATAGAGCTCTATAAGAAGTTCTATAAAGATGCACCAAGTAAATTTAACGACTTATAGGAGGAATACAAGAGGATGATTTCACACGCAAATAGAGGGAAATCTTTCGAACAAATAATAGAGTCATCTAATAGACAGTACCAGTTAAAGAAATGGGCAACAGTTCAAAAGGTTCCTACCCCATGGAGGGTCATCCGCAGAGGAAAGCAGATTGTTAGTGCCCATCCCGAAAAAAAGAGCACTGTTGACTTTGTAGGCGTAGCAAATGGTAAGGCTATTGCTTTCGATACTAAATCAACAAGAGAAACGACACGTTTTCCTCTTAGCAATATTGAAGAGCATCAAATGCGTTTTCTAATGAACTATCAAGATCAAGGGGGTACATGCTTCGTATTAATCGAATTCGCAAAGTTAAACGAAACCTATTTTGTACCGTTTGATAGTGTATTAGATTACTGGAATAAAGCTATGACTGGCGGTCGCAAGAGTATTCCCTATAAAGATATGGGGGAGTTTCCGAGGGTCTTATCGGGTCGAGGAATTGCTTTAGATTATCTTGCAGCAGTCGGATTATAAGGGAGGGATAGTGTGAAAATGGTTGATATACACGAGGATAGCATGAAAGCTTATGTGATAGGTCAGTTAAGACGATTTGGCTTCTTTGAAACAGAAGGAAAATCATTAAGAGAATTAAAAGTTAAATTAGCGATTTTAAGAGAAACCAGACTTGGGAAATAAGGAAAATGTCTTCGCAACAGTTAATTTAGAAATGTGGGTACAGGAAAGTGTTTAAAGCTATATAAATATGGGGTGTGGAGAAATGCTAAACAAAAAATCCCTCTAAAAGAGGGACGTATCACTAATATAATGGTTGTTGGCTATGACAAGATGGAAATCCATTCACATCCTGAATCATATAAAAATCGTATTGCTTTAAAGCGAATTGTGATTGATACAAATATTCGATTACAAGTAGCTTATCGTCAGATGTACCACACAAAATACCTGACGTTCCTTGTCCGTTTGTCAATGAAATACCAACAGGCTGATTAATCAAAAATCTAATTTTTTGATACCATGGCATACTCATCACTCCTTCAAATACATCATATTAAAATAGGAAAAATGGGTGCCTGTATTGGTTAAATGAATTGGGAGAAATGGTAATAAGTTACTGCGTAGTTCGAATAACTACGAACCAATTGGAGGTTAAACAATGAATCTAGATACACTAACAACACTAATCTAAGGATGGGCAATAGATAGGGAATTAAATCAAGCAGACTCAAGTAAACAGCTAAATAAATTAGGTGAAGAATTCGGGGAGCTATGCCAAGGATTAAATAAGGGTGATACCGCTCAATAAATCGATTCTATCGGTGATATGTATGTCGTGCTTACAATCCTAGCTATGCAACAGAACACAGATATTAGAGAGTGTGTCGCTTATACTTACAACGAAATTAAAGATCGTCGCGGTAGAACGATAACGGTGTTTTTGTTAAGCAAGAGGATATTAAGGAGTTCTAATATGGGTGAACATGAATCACATCGAAAAATAAGGGGATTTATTAACGAAAGAGGATACTCATACAACGTAATGGATGTTTTGAGAGGTTATCAAAAACGTTTAGATGGTTACTACAATAGTTACACAATGAATGATTGTCTCGACCATTTAGAAAGCGAATGTGAAGAAGTAATACGTGTAGGAAACAATTTATTAATAGGCAAGGAGTGAAACAATGGCTCAACTAGAAAATGAAACAGAAGTAGAAAGAAGAAAACAAAAACTGATCAGAGATATGCATAAACTAGGAATCTATTACACTAGTGATGGAAGAAAGCTAGAAGAAGTATCTTCACTATACACTCTAGAATGGACGAATATACAAGCATTAAATCAAGCAGTGAAGTAATTCAAATTTATCAATGAGTAATTATCTTAGGAGGGCTAACATGAGATTAAAACAAATTCCTTTTAAACAAGGTAAATTAAATGTCGATATAGAAAATAAGGATAGGCCATTTGTACTTGTGTATTCAAATGGTGAAGCAAAGTTATCCTACTTACCCGACCACGGAGAGACTAAGGTAATTACTCATCAAGGGAGGGTGAAAAGGATTAAGTTTGATGAGGGGGAAGAGTTTTGATTAAGGAACTTAGATTTATTCTCGATAATTATAACGAATTTAGGCTAAATCAATATACCAGCACGGAAAGTTCTTTAGATGAAAATATAAAAAAGCTAATTACGAAAGTACTTCCTGAAGCAATTCAAAGAGAATTAATTGAAAATGATAATTATATTTATAAAGGTTCTTTTGGTCAGGGGAATTATACTGAGACCCCGTGGTTAGCTGTATTTGATAAAGACCTTTCTATTTCTGCTCAAAAAGGATTCTATGTTGTTATTGCATTTAGAAAAGACATGAAAGGTTTTTACTTATCTCTAAATCAAGGTACAACATATTTAAAGAATAAGTTTAAAAATGAAAACCCTAGGTTAAAGATGAAGCATGTTGCCAAGTATATTGGTTCAAATATTACAATTCCTCAAGAGTATGGTTTTACACAAGAAGAAGTAACGTTAGTAGCGAATACGGATAATGCTAAAAATTATGCTGCAGCAAATATCTGCGCAAAATATTATGATAAAGAAGTTAACTTTTCAAAGGACGAATTTATAAAAGACTTAAAACAACTACTAGTATCTTTGGAAGAAATTAAAAAGTTTATAGGTGCAAGAACTATTGATGAAACAATAGACGATATTATATATAAAAATGAGATTGATGATGTGAAATTTCAAGAAGATGTTCAATTTGCTAAACCAGCAAGTTCAACTGTTGGTTCTAAAAAGAGACCTTCTAAAACAAAGGCTGAGTCTATGAAGTGGGAAAGAGATAGTTCAATAGCTAAAGAGGCCTTAGTAAATGCTAATTATCTCTGTGAAATAGATCAAAGACACACCACGTTTATTTCGAAAGTTACTAAACAAAATTACGTTGAAGCTCATCATTTAATACCAATGAGTTTACAAGAAGAATTTGAGTATAGCATTGATGTTGTTGGAAATATTGTATCTTTATGTCCTAATTGTCACAGTGCAATTCATCATGCAGAAAAAAACACCAAAAAGAAATTGATAAAAAAACTATTTGAAGATAGAGAAGAACTATTAAAAAAGTATGAGATTTGGATAGAGTTTCGAGAATTGTTTCTTAAATATGATATTAAAGAATAATAAACAGGCTGAAATGTTCCTATTTACCCGTTCGTGGAGAGACTAAGGTAATTACTCATCAAGGGAGGGTGAAACAGATAAGTTTGATGAGGGGGAGGAGTTTTGAGTTTTCGATTTTTGACGTATTGGATTTATTTAAAAAATACGATTTTAAGTATTTCTAAATTAACCGTAGCGTTAATATTATCTTTATCACTTTATTTTTTAGAAACATTAAGTAAAGTTCTTATATTTATCTTTATCTTTGTAATTGCACTATTTATATCAATAATTTATTTAAATGATTATATACCATACGAAATAATAACAAGAATCTGTTCTACAATTTTTATTATTTATTTAGTGCGTGAAATAATGAAATTAACATTAAGGTTCTATTATTGGCAAGAAGAAAGACAATTTAAGAGGCATAATAAACAATTTAGTAGTCAAACATTATATAGATGGTTAGAAGACGTAGAAGTGGATCAATCTTTTTTTTATAATTTACTTGGGGATAAAAGAACTGGATACATTGTTAAAGATTTGAAAAAGGTAGAAAATAAAATTAAGAATGTTTGTTCCGGTAATGTGAATAATATGAAATTATTGAAAGCATATATAGAAAAACAATTATCAAATAATGTATTCGACAGATTAATGAATTCTGTGGTGTTCACAATACCCATAATAATTATTACAGCTTTAGTAAATTATTGGGTTGGTACTAAAGATATATTACCTACCCTTAATGGTTTTATAACTTCAACTGATACAGAAATAAAAACAGAACATATTATAACTATCATAGATTACATAACATACTTTATTATATTTCTAATATATTGTATGTATGTTTGGCATATTTTTACTCGTAAAAAAAATCGATTGTCATTTATAGTGCAAATTATAGATGTTGCGATTTCTGAAACTAGACATAAATAAGTAGTTCTACCAGCAAACTGGAGGACACTGATTGACGTTAAATCGTCAATTGGTGTCCTTTTTAATTTATTGAAGAGGGGTCGGTATTGATGAATAGCAAGCAAATAGAAAACTGGGCAGATCAATTATTAATTGAATATGAGGAAGGTCGAAAAGGACTTAAAAGCATGTCTGATCAACTTAATCCAGATGAAAATCCAAAGGATAAAGAGGATAAAAGACAGATTAATAGCATGATTACTGATATGAGTTATGCAATGGATTGGATGCGTACTGGAAGAAGACCCGGAAACTTGAGGGGAGTAGATAAGCGTTCTGCGTATCAAAAGCGTGTGCTCTATGATATGGAGTTATTTCCTTCTTTGGATATTGAACCAGAAGAACGAACACTAAGCGAAAGAGAAAAGCAAGATCTCTATGATATTTTGATTGAATTATCGCATCGAGAAAGACAATGTTATTTGCTTCATATGGCTAATGGTCATAGCATGAGTCAAGTTTCGGAAATACTAGGTATTAAGAAGTCCTCGGTGCAGTCATTCATTCAAAGAGCTAAAAAGAAAATAGAAAGGAAAGTATTATGCCATACAAATGCCGTATGAAACCACATTGAGGATGAAAGAGAAGGATCATTAACAAAGTAATGACCCTTTTAAGTTTATAAAAATGGATTCAGATAATTAATAAAATCATCATACTTTTCTTGGGTAGCTTTTTTACCAGGGTTGTCATGACTAGATTTTTGTAAAATCCTAACATTAGCAGTTTCATTAACAAATTCAAGGTTGGCTATAACTATACCATTCGCGAGATTCTTAGATACCTTTAAAAATTCTATTTTCTTTCGGTTTAATAATACAGGTAAATTTAACCAGTAAAGGTTATTTGTTGATATGCATTTAAAGCCCTTATCATTTATTGTTATTTCTGCATATTTTTTATCTGAATCATTTTCGTTATTATTTCTAAACTTGATACCTACAATATCTCCTATTTCATTATTACTTAAAGTGGTAGCGATTACTGATAGTACGCCATTTGAGATATACTCTTTTGTATTAATTTCTGAGTTTGTAGGTGGGGAGAACTTTTCTTCAACTTCCTTTGAAAACTGAACAATTTCTTTGTTGAAAGTTTCTAACTTTTTGTAAGCAGAATTTCTCTTTTTATGAAGTAGATTCTCTTCTAACTTAAATAGGGACTCTCTGAATTTATTAAATTTGCTATATGTTATGTTTGGTTTAAAACTATCAATGAAATTTAATGTGTTTAAAATTCTTCCCGACATCGTACTGATTTTCTCTTCATTGTTGATTATATTATCAACATCTTTTAACCTAATGTGTAATAGATTCCTTAAGAAATCAATTTCAACTATTGTTGGAAAAGCAGTATCTTTATAAGTTTGTTCAGACTCATAAATCTTAACATTATTTGTGTCAAGTAATAAAATTCGTAGAGACTCAATTCTTTTTTCATTAGTTTGTTCTCTATAACCGCAAATTACAAAATCTGAAGTTTGATTTTGTAAATTTAGGTTGCTCAGTATTTCATTATTGTTAGGTAGCTTCCAATCTTTGAATAATTTATTTTTTCCATTATTTTCAAGTGAAGATAATTCTTCATTATCTAGTTTATACAAGAATGAATTAAACAAAGAATCTTCAATTAAAAGAAAAAGTAATTCATCAATATCTTTAATTGTAAGTGAGGAGTCGTCTATTCCTCTTTGAAGTGTTTTTGCAATTATTGTTGATGTGTTTGCGTTTTTATTATTTTCCCTGATTTCTGTATAAATCTTATTGAAATCAGGATACTTACTAATAAACTGTAATTTTGAATTTACATCTTTCTTTTTTAGATAAGGGTGAAATAGTAACAATTCATTTAAGTATTCCTTTTTCTTAATCTTCATATTAAATCTCCTTTCAAAGTAGGTGAATAAGATTGAAATGTTTATTTTTTCTAAGGTCATTTTTATTTTTTGAAGACAAAATGGAAAAAGTATTCTGTTATGAGAATATGATTTCTGTTGGAAGTATTGTGAAAATTAAAGGTGAAAAGTATTGTGTAAATAATATTATAATAAGAAAAGATAATACTATAGTATTTGAAATATCCTGATTTAGAAAATTAGTAGTTAAATTTCCCTATATAGTCTATTTCGACAATAAACTATAAATTCCTTTTTTTATTTTAAGAATTTTACAAAACAAACTTAATTATATTTTGGGGGTGGGTGATGATGTAGTGGCTGAGAAGCATAAACTTGCCGAGAAAGATTACGTTAAAGGTTTGAAGTATAAAGAGATAGCAGAGAAACATGGTGTTACCATTAATACCGTAAAATCATGGAAACAACGTTATGGGTGGACACGAAAAAAGGGTGCACCCAAAACAAAAAGTGTGCACACAAAAAAGAAAGGTGCTCCTAAAGGTAGTAAGAATGCAATTGGGAATAAAGGTGGTTCTGCCCCTAAAGGAAACAGTAATGCAGTCACGCATGGTCTATTTGCTAAATACCTACCTGATGAAACTATGGAAATAGTGAATGGAATGAATGATGTTTCTCCACTAGAAATATTATGGATGAACATACAAATGCAGTTTGCTTCAATTATGCGAGCTCAACAGATTATGCATGTTAAGAATCAACAAGACTTAACTAAAGAATTAAAGAAATCGAAATTTGAAGTTATTCAAATGGAAGATGAAGTTAAGCAAGTTCCAATTGAAGAGGAATACGAATTACAGTTCGCTTGGGATAAACAGGCGACTTTTTTAAATTCTCAAAGTCGTGCTATGGGTGAATTAAGAAGTATGCTTAAACAATTCTATGAGTTAGCTGAACATAACGATAAACGTCTGTTAGAAGTGGAACGAATGGAAACAGTAATTGATAAGACGAAGAAAGAGACGGAGTTTATTGAAGAACGTACGAAACTTCTTAAAGGACAGAAGAAAGATACCAGTTTATTGGATACGCTTATTGATACGGTGACGAAAAATGAATAAAAAGATAACACTTTCTCCCAAACAAAAGAAGTTAGTTACAGCCCCTTTTGATGTTGGATTAGAGGTACAGGAGGGAACGCCACGTTCTGGGAAAACAACAGGGGTGCATTTTCGTTTGGCTTACCTTTATACATTTTCACGAGATACGAACCATTTAGTAAGTGCGTATAACCAAGAGCAAGCATTTAGGCTCTTTATAGATGGTGACGGAACAGGATTAATGCACATATTTGGTAATCTAGCTCAAATTAAGCACGATGAACATGGAGATCATCTAGAAATCCACACACCCAATGGTATTAAAAAGATTTATTACAAAGGTGGCGCAAAGGCAAATAGTGTCGGTGCTATAACTGGTATGTCGTTGGGATCTGTAGCGTTTGGAGAGATTAATTTACTTCATATGTCGTTTATACAAGAATGTTTTCGACGAACAATGGCAGCACAAGACAGGTTTCATATTGCTGATCTCAATCCACCTGCACCGAATCATCCAGTTATTAAAGATGTTTTTGAGGTCCAAAACACGAGATGGACGCATTGGACAATTGAAGATAATCCTATTATTAGCGAAGAACGTAAGCAAGAGATAAAAGAAACACTTCAAAAAAATCCGTATCTTTTAGATCGTGATTGGTTCGGTAAACGAGTACTACCAGAAGGCGTTATATATTCGATGTTCAAGCCTTCCGAACATGAAAAAGCTACATTACTTGGTGAACCTTATGAAATGTTTTTTGTTGCTGATGGTGGTCAATCGGATGCGACTTCCTGCAGTTGTAATATAGTTACACTTTATGATGGGAAGTTTCGCTTAAATAGGGTCGCAAATTACTATCATTCTGGTGCAGAGACGGGACAAGTTAAATCAATGAGCAAATATGCGAAAGAAATAAAGAAATTCGTCCAATGGTGTACCAATAAATATGAGATGCGCTTTTCTGACATGTTCGTTGACCCTGCTTGTAAATCGTTGCGAGAGGAACTACATGATATCCATATTGATACATCTAGGGCAGATAACAACGCATCGGACGCTAAGAAACAAGGCGGGGGAATTGAGGTAGGTATAGAGCGACTTCAAAACTCCATGACCAATGATCAATTTTTCTTGGTTGAAAATGATGAATATGATCATTACAACTTTATTAAAGAAATTGGAATGTATGTCCGAGACGACAATGGAAAGCCAATTGATGATTACAACCATGCTATGGACGAAGCACGATATGCGAACAATCACTTTTATCACAACTATGTATTGTAGGTGGTGAATTAATGTTAAAACGAATTATAGATGCAGTGAAAGGAGGCTTGTATCGAATGGGGTTAATTAAAGGCATAGACAAGATACAAAACCACAAACACATCAATATCAACCAGAATATGTATAACAAAATGTCGATATGGCAAGCATTGTACAAGGGATATTACCCAGATTGGCATGATATTTACGAGCATACGATATCTGGAAAAAGGCATCGTAAGAAAGACACGTTGATGATGGCAAAAACTGCTGCTGCAGAAATGGCTAGTCTGGTATTTAATGAGAAATGCAGTATCAGTATTGGAGACGGGGAGAACCGCACCTCAGAATTTGTGGAAGAAGTGTTCAAGCAAAATAAATTTAATAAAAAATTTCAAGATCACTTAGAGTATAACTTTGCCTTAGGCGGTATGGTCATTAAGCCATTCGTGAAAGAAGGTAAGATTATGCTCTCTTTTGTTACTGCAGATAGTTTTATCCCGATTGCTTGGCATAATGACACGATTACAGAAGGTGTTTTCATTGGAGAGTACCATAAGGGCGATAAGAAATACACGCACTTAGAATGGCATACATGGGATAAGAAGGCTAATCAATACGTTGTTGATCATGAATTATATGAATCAAACGGTACGGAGTTAGGTGTACGTGTTTCATTAGAGATCATCTTCCCAGATATGAAAGAGCAATATCGCTTTAACAACTTGAAAAAGCCTTTATTCACTTATTTCAAGCCGAATACTGCTAATAATATTGATTTACAGTCACCGATGGGAATCTCCATATTTGCGAATGCTTTAGATACATTAAAAGCCATCGATACTGCTTTTGATAGTTTTCATAGAGAGTTTAGGTTAGGAAAGAAACGGATTATTGTTCCTGCTCACATGGTTAAAACTGTTGTAGACCCAAAAACACAAGAGATCCACCGTTATTTTGATGACACCGACGAGACTTACGAAGCAATGAAATTCAAAGATGATGAAGAAGGCATAAAAGATATTAATGTGACTCTTCGAATTGATGAACATATCGCAGGTATTAATGCTTTATTAAATCTCTATGCTACACAAACCGGCTTTTCTTTAGGCACATTTTCTTTTGATGGACAGAGTGTGAAGACTGCAACGGAAGTAATGAGCGAAAACAGTAAAACATTTAAGTCTAAAAAGTCTCATGAAACGATTATCGAAGGCGGTTTACAAGATGTAATAGAATCGATTATCGCTATTGCCAAGGTCTATAACATCTTTAATGGCAATCAAGAGATTGATATTACGGTTACTTTTGATGATTCTGTCATCGAGGATAACGCTGCAGAACTTGCTCGAACAATTCAAGAGGTATCTAATAATTTACTCCCAAGAAAAAGAGCAATTATGCGTATATATGGTCTAAATGAAGACGAAGCACAGGCATGGATGGATGAAATCAATGAAGAAAATCAAAGCGCTAATGCTAGTGATGTTGATTTCTTCGGTACAGGTTCGGATGATGACTAATGGAGAAATGGGTATCACAAAACCTTACTAAGCCCGTAACGGATGTTTATTTGTCTATTGAAGATCAGATATTAAAGAATATTGCCAAGAAAATTGCGAGAGATAATAGCATTCTTATTGATATAGAAAAGAATGGAAATACGCAATTAGTAGAATCGTGGCAACTAAGTAGATTAAGTGAGTTAGATGCTATCAACAAAGAGCATATAGAAATTATTTCTTCCCGTTCTGGTAAAACCATGCAAGAAGTAGAAAAGATGTTATCCAATGCAGGATATAGCGCAGTTGATGAAATAGAGGGCGACATGTTCGAAGGTGCTAAAAAAGGCAAGCTGTTGATGCCACCAGAAAGTGCGAAAGGTAGTGAATCCTTAAAAAATGTATTGGTTGGATATCAGAGGCAAGCGAAAAATACGCTTAATCTTACGAATACAACCATATTAGACCTCTCAAGGCAAAAGTACCTCGATGTTATCAACGATACTACTGGAAAGGTGCTGGCAGGTGTTTCTACTCCGCAACAAGCATTAAGAGAGTCTATCAAAGAACTTGCAAACAAGGGTGTACCTGCTTTAGTAGATAAAAAGGGTAGAGAGTGGTCAACAGAAGCCTATGTAAGCATGGTGATGCGTTCAACAAGCAATAATGTTGCCAATGATATGCAAGATACTCGAATGGATGAGTACGATGTGGATCTTGTTGAAGTCAGTTCGCATGATGGAGCCAGACCTTTATGTGCTCCATATCAAGGACGAATATTTTCTCGTTCTGGAAATCATCCAAAATATCCGGCGTTAGGTGATACCAGTATGGGACATCCTGCTGGCTTATTTGGCGTACATTGCGGTCATGTGAAGTATCCGTACTTTGAAGGTACAAAGAAAACATATAACCCCGTAAGTAGTGAGAAGAATGATCGTATGTATGAGGAAAGTCAAAAACAACGTTATCTAGAAAGGGAAATCAGAAAAGCAAAGCGTGAAATGGTTATGATGATTGAACTTGATGATGATATAGGAATTGTAGAAGCTGACGACAGAATAAAAGAACGTCAAGCGAACTTAAGAAGCTTTATTAAGCGTACCGGACGCACTCGAACGAATGAAAGGGAACAAATACGTTAAGGGGTGAGGGCTTGCCAGTAAGTAAAAAAGAGCATGAGAAATTAAAAGAACAAGTGAATGAGTTGGAAAAAGCCTTTTTACAGTTGACAGAAGTTGTAAAGGAAATAAAAGAAAAAGAAAAAGGACCAACTTATTTTAGTTAATGCACTCAGCAGTCAAGCGTTGAGTGCTTTTATTTATGTTCGCAGTTATGCGTGAAATAACTATCCTATCGTGGTCATAACACGTAAAAAATGTAAGGAGAGATTGGAATGAAACGAGATTTTTTAAAGGAATTAGGCTTAGAAGACGAAGCCATTGATAAAATTATGGCTGAACATGGAAAATCGGTAAACGACATGAAGGAGAAAGCTGAAAAGGCAGATACGCTTGAAAGCCAAGTTAACGATTATAAGCAACAGATTGCTGATCGTGACACACAACTGAAAGACCTAGGGGAAAAAGCGAAAGGTAATGAAGATTTAACTGCTGAAATCGATCGTTTGAAGGAAGAGAATGAAACAACTAAGTCAGAGCTGGAACAGAAATTGGAGCAACAAGCATTTGATCACAAGTTAGAAAACACATTGAAAGATGCCAATGTAAAGAATCCAACTGCAGTTAAAGCCTTACTTAATCTAGATGAAATTAAATTAGACGGTGACAAATTGCGTGGATTAGATACGCAACTGGAAGGATTAAAAGAATCTGATGATTACCTGTTTCAGTCCGAGCAAAACAGTAATGACCCTAGCTTGGAATATACTCCGGGAAGTCATCAACAAGGCGGAGGCGGAGATGATGCCTTCGCACAAACATTATTAGGAAAATAGGAGATGATTAAACATGCCAAATGCAATTAACTATGCACAAAGATATCAGACGCAATTAGACCAAGTAATCAAACAAACGACACTTACAAATGACCTTGAAACACAAGGAGTAAACTGGATGGGGGCAAAAACGTTCCATGTACCTCATTTATCTGTTTCTGGTTATAAGCAACATACTCGAAACGGTGGCTATAATCGAGGCACAGTAGACGTTACACATGAGCCATATACACTTAGCTTTGATCGTGACGTTGAGTTCTTCGTTGATCAAATGGATGTAGATGAATCAAATCAAGCTGCAAGTGCTGCAAATGTAACTCGGATATTCTTGACGGAAAATGCGGGTCCAGAAATTGATGCATATCGCTTCTCTAAACTAGCGCAAAAAGCGCAAGAATTGGAACAAGCGAAAGATGAGAACGTAACGGATGGTACTCCGAAAGACGTATTTGACCGATTGAAATCCGACATCCGAAAAGTACGTAAGTTTGGTACTGCAAATCTAAAAGCCTATGTATCTACCGATGTGATGGATGCCATTGAGAAGTACAAGGAAGGCAAAGGGACTTTTTCTTTACAGAATCAGGATACGACAATTGAAACTCGGGTTACAACTATTGATGGGGTAACACTTATTGAAGTATTCGATGTTGACCGTTTCCATACTGCATATGATTTTACAGATGGTTATATACCGGCTAACGATGCACAAGAATTAAACTGGATTATTGTTTATAAGGGTGCGATTGTTGCAAAGGCGAAACTAAACTCAGTGTATTTGTTCCAACCTGGGCAACATACCGAGGGTGACGGATACCTGTACCAAAATCGTATGTATCATGACTTGTTTGTGCTTGAACACCAAGCTAAAGGCTTAGTTGTATCGAATAAAGCACCGTCATCTGGTAGCGGTGGAGAAGAACAATAAGGGAGGATGAACAAATATGCCATACTTTCGTAAAGACAATGTTGTATTAAAAGAAAATAATGAAGGACGTATAAAAGAATTGCTTGCAATGGGTTATCAGAAGGCAGATGAAAAAGGAAAGGTACTCGGTAAGAAGAAAGAGGAAACCGTAGCTAAATCAACCCATGAAAAAGTTGTAAAAGAAAATAAGGATCTCAAAGAAAAAGTAAAACAACTTGAGAAAGAGCAGCAAGAAGAAAACAAAAAGGCATCCTCTAAATAGGGGGTGTCTTTTTGTATATTGATGCAGATTACTATTTAAATGAGTATGAAGGTACTCCTATGGAAGATGAAAAGGAACTTAATCGTTGTATTAAACGTGCTTCGGATGTAATCGATGTAGAAACTAACTTTTCTATTGGTCAGGATAAGTTAGTTGATGTACAAAAGAATCTATTAAAAAAAGCAACAGCCATCATGACAGAGCATTTTGTGATGAATGGAGGCTATATAGCTACTAAACAACAAGGGACGATGCAAAGTGTGAATGTTGGCTCATTTAGTTACTCCATGAATGCGGAAGCTTCTACTCAAATTCCTAATGGGGTTATGCAGAATCTTGCATATGCAGGCTTATTGTACAGAGGAATAGGTGCTTATCATGGTCATTAGTCCAATTCCAAAACATTTACTCCCTCACACAATCCAATATAAAGCATATGAGGGCTCTAGTGGATGGGATGGTAATCACGCCCCTCCTCTTAAAATAGAACACGTGAGAGTTACACCTGTAAGCAAATTAAAGCGTACTTCCAATAGTGAAGGTGAAGAGGTCAATCATGTTGTTTTAGTAGATCGAGTCAATTCGTCAGCATTTCCCAATTTTAAAATAAGATCCGAAATTGAGTTTAATGGTGTTAATCGTGAAGTGGTTGATGTTAAACCTCACTATGCATTTGGTAATGAACCACACCATTATGAATTGGAACTCAGGTGATAGTGTGATTGATGTAAAAGTTGATTTCGATAAGAATAAAGTAAATAAAAAATTAGATAATGCATTAGGTTTTGGTCAATTTGTTTTGGATAATCAGGTTTTAAAAGATAGTAACTACTATATCCCCATGCGTTCTAAGAATACTAGAGATAGTGGGATTACACATTCAAAAATTGGGAATGGAGAGATACGTTGGGTAACTCCATACGTAAGAGAAATATATTTTAATTCGAACTATAATTTCTCTAAAGACATAAATCCGAATGCTAGAGGGCTTTGGTTTGAAGCTGCCAAAGCAGAAAAAATTAAACAATGGTTAGATGAGGCACAAAAAGCAGCGAGATCAAAATATTAGGAGGTATGATATGGATTTCTTAGAACGATTAAAAGACTATACGGAAAACTTATCTTTTACACCCTCTATTATTGAAATAGGGACGTATCAAGAAAATGATAACAGTATAGCTATTAGACCTTCACCTGCTAATATTAATGATCGCTATATGGAGAAAAGCAAGATATATCCGTTTCAATTTCAGCTTTTAGTCCACCACAAAAGTAATTTAGAAGCATATCGAATGATTCATCAATTAGAAAGTCAATATGAAAATTTACCAAGCAGAGCTATCACCTCGAGTGATGGCTCTTTTAAATTGGTTTCGTTTCAATGCATTACGACACCATCTTACGTGCAGAAAACAAGCTACGGTACGTTATGGACAGCATTGTTTCAAGCGGAACTATACACATAAAGGAGGATGAATATGCCAGAAGGATTTTTATTAAATTCACAGTACAGGATGGAAATTAATGTAACACCTAACGGAGAAACGGAAACATGGGAAAGATTAGGTAAAGGTATCAATAGTATGGAGCCAGATCCAAACGAAGAGACTGCCCAAGATAAATACTTTGATGGTGATGGATATGGGGAAACAGATGTAATCGGTGCGCAACTGATCGCTTCCTTTTCAGGACATCGATACTACGGAGATGAGGCACAGGATTTTATTTACTCGAAAGTGCTTGAGTTAGGACCGTCAAGACGGACTGATTTTCGTTTAACATTGCCAGACGGATCATCTTTTGAAGGTCCTTGTACAATTGCTGCAATTACAGGACCGGGTGGAGATGCAGGAGGAAAAGGTGATATATCCTTTGAAATACATTTTGCTGGGAAACCAAAATATACAAAGCCTACTCCCTAAGGCTCCCACTAGCCTTGTCGCTTCAAATGAGACGGAAACAAGCGTTGATCTTGATTGGAATGTGACTGAGGATGCTAGTGGGTACAACGTATATCAAGATGGTGAAAAAGTTGATACTGTAACTACGAATACGTATTCGGTATCAGGATTAATAACATCATCAACCTATGAATTTTACGTAACAGCAATAAACGATAAATACGGTACGGAGTCTGACCCGTCAGACGTTGTGAATGTAACTACATTATAAGAGTAGCCAAATGGCTGCTCTTTTTCTTTAGGAGGAATTTAAATGAAGGAAATTGGTATTCAAAGAGCGATAGAAGAAGTATCGATTGATGGAACAACGTACGAAATTGATTTATCAGATAAGAAAAAGAATCGGTATGCAGAGATAGCAATAGATTTACAAAAAGCATCTAAAGAATCTGAAAAAGTTAGAGATATTAACGATGTTGAGGTACTAGAAAAAGAGATGAATAGATTAAAAGAGAAAACAAGTCGTGCTACTGATGAGATATTGGGAGATGGCGCATTTGACACAATTTATAAAAAAACAAATGAGTCGTTAGAGTTGGTCTTAGATGTTCTCTTTGATGTGATTGATTATATTAATACAACATATAAAAAGAAATTTGAAGAAAAGAAAGCAAAATATCTGAAAAAGAAGAAATAGCCTATGTTTCTTACAGAATCATTAAAGTATACATGCATTTATAAAGGAATAGTACTTCAATTAAATGTAACCTTCGATAACATAATCCTATTTATTGAAATGACTAAAGATGGGGATTTAGAGGATTATGAAAAGGTACTAATTGGTCTAGAAATGCTTATCACCAATTATGAAGAAATAGAGTATCTGCCTTCGGATGAAAAATACCAAATTTTCATGATGATTTTAAAAGAGGAACTTTCTTTCAAAAGAGATAATGAATTCCAGACAGTACAAGCAACGGAAGAAAACCTAGAAAATGAGCCACCTTCTAAAAAAGAAGAATATGACTTTGATGTTGATGGGGAGCGTATATACGCTTCTTTTTTAATGGATTACGGTATTGATTTACTCGAACAACAGGGCAAAATGCATTGGAAAAAATTCATATCTTTGTTTAGTGGATTAAGTGAAAAAACACCATTCATGCAGGTAGTTCAAATACGAGCGATGGAAGTTCCTGCCCCTACTAAGAATAACCAGAAAGAGCGCAATAAAATCTTACGTCTTAAACGAAAATATGCTCTTGAAAACAGTGAGAAAACAGCAGATGAAGCATTTGAAGATATGATTACAGCCTTCGGTGGAAAGGCAGGTGATAAATAAATGGCAGACGGTTCAATTACGATAGATACGAAAATAGACCAAAAAGGCGCAGAAAAGGGAGTAAAAAACCTACAAACGAAGCTTAAAAATGTTGGAAGTAGTATGAAGAATGTTGGAAGTTCCATGACTAAATGGGTTACTGGTCCGATAGCTGGTGTGGGTGTGGCGTTAGGCGGTGCAATGGTTAAGTTTGGTAATTTCGCTGATGAATTATTAGATTTATCATCCATAACTGGAATGTCTACTGATGAATTGCAACGTTGGCGCCAGATTGCTACAGATGCAGGTGTCGATACGGATGCAGTTGCTAATTCATTGCAAACACTGAATAAGCAAATTGAGCGAGGTAATGAGATTTCTCCAAGACTAGCAAAAGGCTTTGAAGCTATGGGAGTCAGTGCTGAAGAATTTAAAAATATGGGTGCTGATCAGCAAATGCGTAACATTGTTGAAACGATGCTAGAGCTAGAAGGTGCTGACAGAAGAGCTTTTGCTAACCAAATGAACATGCCAGAGTTACTTCCAATAGTGAGCGAGTTAGAAAGTCGTGGGAAAGACTTAGACGAAATTATGAACGAAATAGATGTACCATTCAGTCAAGAAGAGTTGGATGAAATGAACGAATTTCGTAAGGAATGGGACAATCTGAAATATACTCTCTTCATGGTAATGGGCGAAGCACTCAAGCCTTTATTCAAGATGTTTAATGAGAATAAAGATGCAATAAAAGAAAAGATGATTCCTGCAATACAAAGCTTGGTCGAAGGTGCAATTAAATTAATTAAATGGTTCGGTGACCTATCTCCTACCATGCAAAAAGTAGTTATGGTTGTTGGAGCAGTTGCAGCAGCTATCGGTCCAGTATTGGTAGTCATGGGCTCTCTTATCAGTGCCGTTGCCCCAGTAATTGGAATCATAGGGAAACTTGTAGGCGCTATTGGTCTTGTATTCAACCCTGTAACAATGTGGATTGCATTAATTGGTAGCCTAGCTACCGTTATAATCTATCATTGGGATGAAATTAAAGAATATACAATGATCGTCTGGAATGCCATCAAAGACTTTTTCATAATGTTATGGGAAGCGATAGTCGAAGAGTTCAATAAGGCGATGGAATTTTTTACTGTGACTATTCCCGAAACTTGGGAAACAATTAAAGATAAAACAGTAGAGATATGGCAAGCAGTATCCGACTTTTTCGTTGAACTATGGGAAGGCATTAAACAGTTTTTCACAGATATTGTTACTGCAATTGTGGACTTCTTTGTTGAACAATGGGAAGAGCAACGAAGACAAACAGAAGAAAACTTCCAAAAAATATCTGATTTCCTTAATAAAATATGGACAGGCATTAAAAATATGTTCGATAAGACAATCACAGCGATTTCTAATTTCATAAAGAAAACATGGGATGGGATACAAAAAGTTACATCAACAGTATTTAACGCTATTAAAGATTTTATATCTAAGGTTGTTAATGGTTGGAAAAATATCATTACCAACGTTTTGGATGCAATAAAAAATACTGTCTCTAAAATATGGAATGGCGTTAAAGATGTTACTTCTAATGTATTTAATGCCACCAAGGACGTTATATCAAATATCTGGAATAGTGTAAAAAAAACAATATCAAACATCTGGAATGGTATACGTGACACCATATCAAATGTTGTAAATACAATACGTGACCGGATATCCTCAGCTTTTAACTCGATTTCTAGCACAATATCAAATGTATGGAACGGAGTCAGGTCTACTACGGATAGAATATGGGATGGTATCGTTAGCGCAATCAAAGGCGCAATTAACGGTGTCATAGGTGCGATAAACGGAATGATTAACGGGTTAAATCGGATAAAGATTAAACTTCCTAAAGTCCCAGATTGGGTTCCTGGTATGGGAGGCAAAGGCGGAAACACATTAGGATTTAGCATACCTAACATTCCTAAGTTGAATATTGGTACTGATTTAGTTACACAAGATGGACTTGCAATGCTACACGCAGGAGAAGCAGTTGTACCTGCAGAACACAATGGGGCGTATACAGGCGAAGGTAACGGAGGAAGTAAGCAACCTGCACAAATTAATCTGGTAATTGGCGGAAAAACGTACTCTGCATTTGTAGAGGATATATCGGATGAACAAGATCGCCAGAATTACAGACTGAAAAAGAAATAAAGGATGATATTTTATGATATTCAACGGTGCTGATCTCTCACCATATTTTAAAACTAAATCTATTACAGGTAGAGGATTTACAAATAATCAACTACTCATAACTGAGATTACAGGCGCAGATGGAGCTTATGTACATGGCTCAAAACGACCGCCAAGAATTCTTGGTATAAATGGGGACATCATTGCACATGATAGAGAATCTTTAAGACTTACTGTTGATTATCTAAACGGAGTCCTTAATGTTGCAGAAGATGTCCCTATTATTTTTCCTGATGAGCCAGATATTACGTATTATGGTAGACCGTCAGAATCGGAAGAAGGTGACGAGTATTTCTTCAAAAAAGATGGTACATTGACTATCTTTTGTGCTGATCCTAATAAATATGAAAAAACTGATCAATTAGATTTTGATACTGGAGAAATAGAAGTAAAGTATATGGGTACTGAACAAGCACCCCCTGAAATGGAAATTGTTCTGTCAGAAGACACAGATATATTATCTCTAATTAACGGAGATAAAGAATTACGTATAATTTATGATTTATCCATAGGAGATAAAGTCAATGTTGATTTTAAAAAACGTAAAGTTTTTATAAATGATAAGTTACAAATGAATGCTATTAGTATGCTAGCTCCAAAGTTTTGGAAATTAACCCCGGGTATTAATAATATTCGAATTGAACCTACTGCAGTTGATGCAGTTTTGAAGTTTAGGGAGGTATATAGATAATGGAAAGAGCAAATGTCTATATATTTGACGATGAAGATAAGTTATTACATGTATCTGATGAATACGTAGATGATGAATCCATATTAGAAGAGGATATCGACAACGACAGTAATAATCTTACTGTCGTATTTCCTTATACTGCAGATGCATGTGATTATATTGAAGGAGAAAACCAAATTGTAGTTAAAGATCTTCGAGGCGTATATCGTCTTTGGACTATAAAAGAGGTCGAGGATGTCAATGGCGATGAAGGAAAGCTGAAAATGGCAATCTGTATGCCTTCATATGTAGAGCTTAATGATGCTTGGGTTTATGAGAGACGACCGCAGGACATGCCAATTAATGACGTGTTAGATGTTGTACTAGATGGAACTCGATTCGAAAGAGGGCGTACAGGAGATTATGGTACACGCTCAACTAGTTTATACTATCAAAGTGTTACGGAATCATTAAAACATATTCGCTCTGTATGGGGAGGGGAATATATAGATCGAGTAGAATTTGACGACCATGGAATCACTGGTCGTTTTATTGATTGGGAAAGAAGAGGCGTAAATAACGGTAAGCGCTTTGAAATTGATAAAGATATACAGTCGATTCGACGTACTGTGCTACATTATCCTAAAACTGCGTTTATCGGTCGTGGTGGTAGTGTTGAGGTTGGCGCAGGAAATAGTAGAAAGATAACCTTTGAAGATGTGGAATGGAATGTACTAAATGGAGATCCAGTAGATAAACCGAAAGGTCAAAAATATGTCGGAGATCCGGAAGCGCTCGAAAGTTATGGTATTAAAACGAAAGAAGGCAAGATACACCGCATTGGCATCTATGACAATGACGATATCACCGACCCAGAAGAATTACTGCAGGTAACTTGGGACAATGTTCAAAAGAATAACAAGCCACAGGTGAAATATGAAATGGCTGTCCGTACTTTTTATGGAATTGCAGATTATGAACATGAACAAGTGTATCTAGGGGATACTGGCTACATTATCGATGAAGAAATGCGCCCTGCTTTAACTGTTCAATCGAGAGTTATAAAGATATCGTACAGTATTGGAAATCCATCTGTTGGAGATATAACTGTAGGTAACTTTTTAAGAATAAAAGATGACGAGAGTAAGTTAGACTGGGTTATTAATAAAGTAACCGAGAATAGCGGTTCATGGGATAGTGGGGGAATAGTTGACGACGATAGTTTTCCAAATGTAAAGCCACCTGCACCAGAAAATCTGCAGGCAACAGGATTATTCTCATCTATTATGTTGAAATGGGATTATGACCCATCTGTATATATAGCGGAATATCGTGTATATGGTAGTACTAATGCTAACTTTGTACCTTCTGATACTGATAACTTTCTCTATGCTACTAAGTCCGGTGGTTATGCCCATGATGCGGAAGTTAACGAACAATGGTATTTCGTAGTATGTGCGGTTAATACCCATGGGCAACGATCTGATTTTTCACAAAGGGTAATGGTTCAAACCAAGCAAATTGATGGCAATACGGAAATATCAGAACAAACAATTACGAAAGAATTACTTGCACAGCAAGCTATGATCGATGAAGTACATTTAAATAACGCTATTATTACAGATGCCCACATTAATGGTAGATTAACAGCTAATGTATTGATGATTGGTGATGGAGCTTTATATGACGATGGATATGATCCCTCAGACAAAGCCGATAAGACATACGTAGATAATGCGATCAATAATCTTGATTTTGAGGGCGCAGATAATTTACTTTCTGATACTAAATTCGAACGTTTTGCTATAGATGGAAATGAAGATCAATGGAGATTTGCTTTATTTGGTACACCAGTAGACGTACAAGGATATCAACAAAGGAATGGAGCAATAGGAATTTATGTGGATATAGACGGATCTGTGAGATTATATTCTCCTCCATTTATACAAGAGTTGGATCTTAACAAGGATATAATAGTATCTTATGAAGCAAGAATAAGGCAGGATACGATAAGACCATATTTTATGGGTCCGCTGACAGACAATCTGAGTCCTGCTCAATATAGCTTGACCAATTTTCTAACTGATGAATTGCCAATAGATGACGAATGGACTAGATATATCTACAAAATTCCTGCAGGAACTTTGCAAGGATCTAGTGGTCGTGGGTATTTAGGATTTTTCACTAGCTGGGACACAGAGGGTCGAAGAGATATACACATAAAAAGACCAATGGTAATACAATCCAGTAATGCACAAGGGTATAGATCATCCCCAGAGGATCAAATAGAAGAATATACACAGAAGAAGTATAATTTGTTGCAAAATGGTAGCTTTAATATTGGCAAGCAAGGGTGGGATTTCAGTAATCAATATGCCAATGCTAGAACCACTATACTAGAGCCAGAATCAGACAAACCAAATGCACATATAGTGCACATTAATCAACAGATTTACAATGGTTTATATTCAATCCAGAATAATAGATATGTATTATCGCAGGCGGGTAACTTTTTCACATTGACTCTTGATGTTAAATTCGATGAAATAGTTGACCCTACAACACAGGATTTTAGAATTATAAGAATCTTGACTTCACCAAATACTGAAGATAATTTGATGAAAGCTGACGGGATACGATTCTCAAACCCTGCACCCAGCACTTGGTCTAATGTAATAATGTTTAGCGATGTTATGGATCAGCACCCTAATCTACAAGCAGGGGAATGGGCTACATTAGATTTCGAGATACTCATCACCCAAAGGGATATAGAAGATTGGTGGGGAGTGCAGTTTTTAACAACTGGTTGGATAGATGACGATCAAACCATACGATCTACAGACTACTATATTCGTGAGGTAATGCTTGTAAATGGTGGTATACCAAAACAATTTGCTGAAGATCCCACGAGTTTGTGGGCTTATCGCAATTCGATTTATATGGATGGTGGTTCTCTTTATGCTAATTCAGTAACTGCGAATGAAATAGCAGCAGGAACAATAACTGCAAATAGTGGAATAATAGCAAATGCAGCCATTACCAATGCTATGATTCAAGAAGTCAGCGCAGATAAACTAATGGCAGGTACTGTTATTGCAGAAGATGTCACCATCAAAGGAAAACTGGAAGGTGTATCTGGTACATTTAGCGGGGCATTAAACTCGTATAGTAGAAGTTGGGACTCTAGTACTGGAGTATATTCTGTTGCGAAGGGTTCTAATTTCACTAGTGAGAGTATTGCTTCTGCAAATTTTTTATCTCCATATGAAATGGGGAGAGTTGAAGATCCAGACGATAATTTCGCTGTGCTAATGGATGGATACTCACTTACACCAGAAGCTCTAACACTGTTATCATACACCGCTGAGGATATGTATGATTACAATGATTATACTGATGATATAGAATATGCTATTGATCGTATGATTGTGAATAATAAATTTAGATCTAGTGTTGAATTGAATGGCAATGGATTAACATTTACACGTGGTGGGTCTCATTCATCTGGTAATGGTCAAAAGAAAGAAGCGTTCTCCATACTTCATACTTTGTACAGAGAATTACCTACTGTAGAAATGAGATTTCAGGATGATCCTAATATTTTTATTAAAGTTGATAGCAATAGAGATATGGACATCGGTGCAAGAGGTTTAACTTTCTGGACTGACGGTGGACCAATGACTATGAATGTTGATTCAGTACGATCCACTGCACGCAATTATGAATTCGGTAGGTTTGACATTGTAGAACAACTTAAAAGGGATGTTGAGCATCCTTGGTCATATGATTTGATGGGTATTGCTGACACTGCTACTGTAAATGAAGTAGGGAATAATAATGGTAGTATTTGGTTTGGAGGGTACGACACACATGCTGTCTCTATATGGGGAAGATCAGAATCAGCATTAATTGCAGGATATTCAGCAGATGAATATGGATTGTTTAGAATATCAAAGGATGAGACAGTGTGGCAATTAAATAGCTATAGAAAAATTGGTATGGCTATGTATGATGTAGGTTATTTGACAATGGGTCTCGATGTTGATGCGTATGACAGCACATCAAATAATCATTTGAGATTCAATTTCATTGGTGATCATAACGACCATATATCAATATCCAGTAATACACCAGTCACGTTTACCCAACCATTGCTAAGCGGTACACAACTCGAAGCGCCTGTTGTATATGGTGAAGAGGGCTATTTCATAAATCTCGAAGTACCACAAATATTTAGGGCGACTAGGTGGGGCAATACGACAACTATAGAAGGGGACACCATAGATACTGATACTATAAATGCTACTAGTGAAGTAGATACCCACACTGTCCATTCCGGCAACATAGTACAAAACGCAGGAAATTATATTTATCTTGGTTCAAATAATGGAACGAGAGTAACAGATGCAGTGACTTATACAGCAGGTTCTATTGGATATAAACCTATTAGAGCATCATCTTTCCCTACTGGATCGTCTATATTATATAAACAAAATATTGAAGAATTACAAGATGATACAGCTTATATGGTATTAGACAGCATAAATCCTGTAACATACAACATAAATAGCGATGTAGAAGTTGGCACATATAATAAAAAGAAAATAGGGGCTATTATGGAGATGTCTCCAGAAATAGTCAGAGATGAAGATGGATTGGATTACAATAGCATTAATATGTCTATGGTGAAGGTTATAAAATCCGAAAGAAATGCGAGAATTAAATTGGAAAAGGAAATTGAGAATTTGTATATGATCATTGAACAAATGTTATAAAGTTAAAAACAATAAGGGAGAGATTTAAATGGAAGGTTTCCAACAAAAAATGCAGAACATGTCGAAAGAGGAGCTACAACAACAATTATTAAGATCATTTGGTGTTATTGATAAGTTAAAAAAACAATTAGGACAGAAATCGGAGCATATCGCTCTGTTAGAGGTTGATGTAGATGCTTTATCCTCACAATTTAAAAAAACTAATTCTGATATTGCTGAACAAGAAGAAAACGCTGAATAAGCGTTATTTTTTATGATCAAATATGGAGAGTTAGGGGGTCGAGCATGCCAGAAACTAAGGAGATGGAAGAAATGAAGGAGTTTATGAACGTCCTTACAGATGTAAAAGTTTCCATGGCTGAGTTAAACGGAAAAATAGATCAATTAACAGATATGAAGGAAACAGTAGAAAAAACAAAAAAGACTGCTGCAGATGCAGATTATCGTTCTAAGGAGAATGAAAAAGATATAGAAACCATTCAAAACAACAATAGACGGTTGATGATTGCCCTAATCACAATGATTGGGGCTTTTGTATTTCAAATTTTATATTTCTTATTAACATTTGGTATTGGAGCTTAATTGAAAGGGGGTGAAACGCATGGATAAATCTACAATTATTCGTACTATTGCGCTTGCTATTGCATGGATCAATATGTTGCTTTCTAACTATGGGTTACAACCAATTCCTGTAGTCAGCGAGGATATTATTGCTGAGATTTTAGCAGGACTAGCAACAGTATGGGCATGGTTCAAAAACAACTATGTAACACTTAAAGGCAAACGTCAAAAAGATTTATTGTTACAAAATAATCTAACTAAGTAAGCACCTGTGAAGGTGTTTTTTATTATCAAAAAGGAGATGATAACATGAGTGTACCAGTAAAAACGCTTATAGACCGCTCTACTAGAAACATGGGATCTGGAATTCATCCTGTGGTGAAAGAATCGGCAATCGAAGTAATCGAAAGAGCTTATAAAGAGGGAATTAGAGTACAAATATCTGAGGGATTCCGAAGTTACGCAAGACAGAATCAACTATATGCACAGGGGCGCACTGCCTCTGGCAATGTAGTTACTAATGCTAAGGGCGGACAGTCTTATCATAACTTTGGACTTGCGGTAGATTATTTCCTTGTTAGCAAAGATGGCAACACTGCTTTATGGAAAGTAAATAATGAATGGAAACGAGTTGCAGCTATTGCTAAATCTTTAGGATTTGAATGGGGCGGAGATTGGAAATCATTTAAAGATTATCCTCATTTACAAATGACCGGCGGTTTATCTTTATCTCAATTGCGTGCAGGCAAAAAACCATCATTAAAAAGTAAAGTTAGCAACTCAACAAAATCCAACAACGGAAAATTAAACAAAGCTTCTCTAGATGTCGATGGTAAATGGGGGAAAGCAACAACCAAGGCGGTGCAAATCGCCTTGAATACTACTGTCGATAGCATAATTAGTGACCAACTGCGCACCGTAATTACTCAAGCCATGTATGGAAATACCGTTCAATATGGTAAAGGTAATAAAGGTAGTCAAATGGTAAAAGCATTGCAAGGTACATTGGGAAGAAAACAAGATGGTTTACTCGGACCCGACACCATTGAAGGACTACAGATATATCTTGGTATGTCTGTGGTTGATTGTAAATTAAGTCGTCCTTCTGCAGTAGTCAAAGAGATGCAGTGTAGACTAAACGCAGGAATATTTGTGTGAAAACTATTGAGGTATCCCTGTTTAAATTCCTAATTTTGTCATTCGGAAGATATGAAACCCCCAATAATTAGTTATTAATATGATTTGCTTGTAGGATTTTAAGTATTTATATCGAAACCGATAGTATAATTGAAAATAAAAACAATTAATAAGCAAAGCAGAATATAATATTGATAGTCTAAGTTCTAAAATACTAATCTTTATGATTAAATTTGCGAATAGAAAATTATTATAATTTAAGAAAAACACAGTGAAGAGTGTAATGAGCTGAGTTGAAAATTCAGGAGAGAATATAATAGTGAAATTGAATTATTTACTAACGATACGGTTTTAGAATACAATTAATAGTAATTCAGGTTGTGATATAGTACAATAATCCCTTTTACGTATTGACTAAATGAATATATAGGACTATTCTATAAATGTTCATAATTTTAGTACAATATACTTAAGAGGGGAGTTACAAAGTTGAAAAATACTAGATTATTATTAGGACTAATGGTAGTAATGTTATTTTTTAGTTTTAGCAATCCCACCAAGAGCTACGCAGATGTGAACGACGAAGACAAAGAAGACTGGGAAGAGGAATGGTTAATATGGGAGAACACTGAGACTGATATAATCGAAGTGGATATCGATAGTTTAAGTGAGGAAGAATTTGAGGGGTATGAGGATGGTCTTGAAGAGGGAGAAGAGATTGTTGCGATATACTCTGAGCAAATCCCCATAGAAAACGAAGATATTATAGGTATAGAGATTCCATATATAGACACCACTCTTGAGTTGTTTGATAATTCGGATGTGGAAGGAGTAACGCCATTTGCTCGTTCAAAAAAATGGTATTTAGATAGTAAAAAATATGTAGGTAAGTCTTATGGTAGTTGGTCTAATGCAGGTGCAACTACAAAGTCTGGCGGTAGACTATATGCGTCTCATTCAAATAAAGTTAGTAACACTTTTACTGGTCAGTTAATGGCTACTAAAGCTTCTGTAAACGCTCTAGTTAAATTCGACATAACAAAGGAGTATACTAAAACAGTTGGGTACGTTAGCCCTGAGTTAAAAAGTGGTGTAAACTACCGTCTTAAATACAGACATGTTCGAGACAAGTATCAGGTTAAACAGACTCAAAGATACGATAGTAGAGGAAAGGTTTATTCAACAAAATATGTATACCCACAAAAATGGAAAGAACGGGAATACATGGTTGTCAGATACTAGATTCTATTTCAAAAGGAGCAACTAAAATTATGAACAAGTCAATTTTTGGGAGTTTTTTGTTATTAATATCTGCGTTATTATATGCGACTAGGTATTTATGCAGTGCGATTATGATGGTTAATAGTGGAGAGTGGGGAGAAGAAGTTTTTTCACTATATCTATCGTTTATTCCAAATGGTTTAATGGTTGCAACTGTTGCTTCATTAATAATAGGTATTGTATTTATTGTCTGGGAGTTTATAGAGAAGGGCAAAGTAAACATATCTGGTTGAAGTCATAACCTATATGATAAAAAGTGACACCTGTTTAGGTGTCACTTTTTAGTTGTTTGAAATAAAATATAAGCTCTAAATAGGATAATAAATAATGTTGATATGCTCCTTCAGTTATTCAAAAATATAAACTTGTTTAACATCTCTAAATTCCGTAATAGAAAAAGAATTATTTAAATAACTTCCTTATCCCTTTACCTGCAGCACGTCCAGTAATTCGTCTTCCAATTCGCTTACCTATTTTCCCCTTTCTTACAGCATCAACATCGTTCCAGATACGTAACACTTTGTATATGCTTGATTTTAAACTCATAAAAACTCTCCTGTCGCTTACTAATATTTATTCCACCTTAACAGGTAAAGGAATTAATTAAAAAATGAATATTTAAAATAGCCTTGTTTTTTATGAAAAGGAATGGTAATGTTTGTAATGTAAATGTAAATTATTTACACTTTTTGTAATAATTTACAAATTTATAAAGGTGGGATAATATGGAAAGAATTAAAGTTTCATTAGGAGTTTTAGTAACTGTGTTAAGCATTCTTTTGTTTGGGAATGTAACCGTTTCAGCACAGTCATCAGTTGAGGTAGATCAAACAGCTGATAGTATTGAATTATACTGGTCAATAGATGGGGATAGTTTCCAAATTTATAGAGACGGTGAAAAAATATGGAAGGGTAATGAGAAAGAATACATAGATAAAGATCTTGAAATATCAACAAATTATAGTTATAAAATAGGTAGCTTTAACGATAATGGAGAATTGCTTGATATTGTAACAGTAAAAACGTCTACAACAAGCCCTAAAGGATTGAGGTTATTAAAAACTCAAACCACAGATGAGCAACAATCAGAAGTCTATAATGCAATAATTAATAGCAATGTTGGAACAAATTATGTTGAGCTTGAATGGTCTGAACTTCAAACTAATAACGGTAAGTACAAAGTATATAAAGACGAACAATTAATAGCTGAAGTGTCAGAAAAATATTATGAAGATAAAAATGTACAACCAGGACAGACATATGTTTATACAGTTGTAGCTGAAACAGATGCTGGTGAAGAAGCGAAACAAAGAATAAGAGAAGAACTTGAATCTAGGAATCTACCAACTAATCAAGAACATATTAATGAATTAGCTACTAAAAGAGAAAATTTGATTAATGTTGTTCGAACACCAGAGAAAGTAAATATTGAAGAATTAAAGGGTTTATCGACTCCATTTTCAACTGATATAAGCCCTCAGAATGTAAGATATAGTATGCTTTTTAGATATACAACGTTTATTCCTTCACGTGTAGAGGAAAACAAATTTCCGTTTCACGGTGGTTGGTTAAAAGGTGATAATCGTGGGTTTAGTGCTACTTCAAGTAAATATAGAACTCGTTCAGACGTATACGCTGGATGGTCTCCCGCTGGTGACGGAAGAGAATTACGTCAGGAGAGGTCCGTATCGGAAACAGTGCTTTATGAAGATAAAGCGGGAACAAAAGTTGATATGAGAGATACTGCAAGTGCTTCAGGTATTAAATTTGTTCCTTTAGTAAAAAATAATAGTAATGTTGAATGGGAAGTAAATCATGATGTAGGTGTTCCTTTTGATCCTATGTATCCTAACATTACTTACCAATATTTTGGTAAACTTGATAGTAGCTATAGCGGAAGTATTAGAGGGTCTCATGATAAGGCTCCAAATCATGAGATATATTTAGGTGTTGCGTATACTGGTATGGGTTGGACATCATTGAGAACTTATACTGGACAATCATTCTTTAATTTATTACCTGGTATGCCAAATGAGACATTTAATATTAAATTTTAATTTTACAGCTTAAGAAATGCTTTAGGAGTTAATGATATGATAAATAATTTATCTTTTATGAAAAGAAAGCTATTAGTTGCTTTATTTACTAGCTTCAATACAGGGTTTATATTTGTACTTCTGACAGAGGCTTCTAGCAGTGTGAATAGCACTTCTGTTTATAATGTACTCACTGATCTATTAGCTGCAACTATAGTTGTATCAATAGTTTATGTAGCTCCGGTTATTTTTATTATTGGAATAACATTATCGGTGATAATAGACAAAATAGCCGCTTTTTTCAATAACAGTGCTATTAAAAATATAATTGAAATAACTCTTTACCCTTTATTAGGAATATTAATTATGTTTTTATTGTTCACCGTAGTAGGTGGCGAATTACCAGACTTCAAAAGTAGAGATTCTATTATTTCATTTTTTTGGATGTCCATTTATCCAAGTTTCTTTTTCTTATTTGTAGACAAAATACTATCAAAATAATAATTAAGTAAAGCTCTCACATTAGTGAGGGCTTTTTATATCTAAAAGAGCTTGTTTAAATTTTAGAAGGAAAATCTCTGTTTTTATAGAATTTAGGTATATATAACTATAATGAGGGGGATTTTATGGCGACTTTATTGGGTTCATATTGGTGTGGATGTTGTAAAGAAGAATTGAAATCAAAAGATGGTGTTATTGTTGGGAATTTAAGGACAATGGTACATATTAAATGTCGTTTATCAAATGCAGAGGATGAAATAGACAGAGGATATGCGGAAGACATGATACTTAAATATAATTTTGGCGAGCCACTTGAATAAGGGAGGTTTTTATCGTTCTATTTTTCTTTTATTGTTATTTTACTTGCAGTACCCATTGGTGGATAAATATCTAATGTGTATTTAAACCATACTTCTACACTTTCTCCTTCTTTTTGCTTATTCAGATTAAATTCAGTTTCTGAAGCATTGATAAGAATTGCATTTGGATACTTAGAATGAATATCCTCGGACTTAGAGTATTTATCTAATAGACTTTTATCATAAGTTGGTGCAAAAAGAAACGTATCATTGTCAATAACTTTTAAAATATATCCTGAACGTGGATTATCGGCAGTTGAATCAACAGGCTCATTATTAGAAGTATCAGTATCTTCAGTCATATTAGATGTAGAATTACATCCTATCAATAATAACAATGAAATTATTACAAATAACATAATTCCTTTCATTTTGATGTGCTCCCTTCTTTATTTGAATTAACCCGCAGTTATTCTGCGGGTTAATTCATTATTATGGAGTAGGTAGATACGTCTTGTAAAGTATTTTTATCATAAATTGGGTCTTGTGATTTAATCTCTATATTTTTTTGAGGGGTTAGATTTCTTGTATAGTCATCGAATTTAATAACTTCTCCATCTTTCGATATCATATCATAGGGGTTTGTTTTACTATCTTCTGCAGAAAAAGAAGTTGGTAAGATTAAACAAAATAATAAGAACAAAAACAAAATAAATAAGTTTTTAAGATTCATTATACCACCCTTTATATTTTTTAGTATTTTAACTTTTTCTACCCTCCTTTTTATTTGCTTAATATTAAAGTTCTATAATTTTTACAAAATACCTTCCTTAATGTTAAAATAATACAAAATATTTAAAAATTATTTAACTTTATTACATAATAATTACGCTAGGACGATATGCAAGCCACTCGAATAAGGGTGGTTTTTTTATGTTGATTCAAATGGTATACTGCAGATATCAAATATATAAATTTTATCCTCAATTTCTTTAGAAACCTGTGGATAAGTTCGTATAACATACATGTAACATACAAAAACGCCTGCGATCGTTGATTTTACTACCCACCTCAGTTCTCAAAACGTTAATATTTCAATATTTAAAGCACCTAACCCACTTCGGGAAAGGTGCTTTTTTTACGTCAAAGAATCGTTTGTAACTATATGTTGACTATATTTATTCTTTTTTGAGATATTTTTGTAGTATGATGATTATAGTTGTATACCATACCGAACCTGGAACTATTGCATTTTAACTTGTTTTAATTCAATAAAATTCTCTAAGCTTGTTCAATATACAACTTTCAAGGAAACATAATAATACTAATAAGAGATAAGCATTTTTTCGTATTTTTTTACTTTGAAATTGAACGATCTTTACTAGTTAGTCGTATTACATATAAAGTGAGACCTCAATCAGTGGCAGTTTTTGACTCCTACTGATTGTTAGCGAAACTTATCAGGGCGTTAGCGTCCGTTTATTCCCCATCTTCGCTTCCTCGTTTTCATTCGAACCTTGAAGTGGGGGTTTTACGGACGTTTGTCCCGTGATAAATCATTATTGTATGGAGTAGATCTCATGGATGAAAAGGATTTAATTCGAAAGGCGAAAAAAGGCGATACATTAGCTCTTTCGAAACTGCTACAACAGAATTATTCATTCCTCTTAAAGTATTTAATGAAAGTTACTCTTCATCCACAGATCGCAGAAGATTTAACTCAAGAGACGATGATGAAGTGTATTGAGAAAATCCAACTGTATAATGGCGAATCCAAGTTTTCCTCCTGGCTCATCACTATCGCAACGAACCTTTTTATCGATCAACAGCGTAGAAAGAAGCGGGAGAAAAAATGGCTAGAGGAAGAACAAGCGCTCCGAAAAATGAAATGGAATGCAGCCAATATGAACGAAGAATGGACGAATGTACTTGATGTACTTGCTCAAATTAATGAAGAAATGCGTATGCCAATCGTGTTAAAGCATTATTACGGATATTCATATGAGGAAATTGGGAGAATGATGGATATTGTAGAAGGAACAGTAAAATCTCGAGTTTCAAATGGTCTAAAAAGAATACGAAAGGAGTTGGCTGAACTTGAAGAAGGATGATTCTAAAAACAGTAATTCTATGTTGGATGATGAAGATGAACGAACGGCTAAGCAATTAATAGATGGTTTAGAAAAACTGGATCAATGGAATCCAGTATCTACCCCAAACTTACAATGGTTTCAAGAGAATGTTGAATTAGAGAAAAAAAGAATACGAAAAAAACAATGGAAAGATCTCCTCACGTTTATCTCTGTTGCAGTATTTGTGCTTTCGGTTGTATTTGCTGTCGTTTATCGTCAGCCAATTCTTTTTCTTTATTTTCAGCTTGTGGGAATTATCTTATTGCCTTTAGCCCTTAACAAAACTAGAAAGAAGGTCAGTAATGAATGAATCCAAACGATCTCAGTAGCATATCACTTTGGTTATGGCTCGTACTTGCATTCATTCTGATTTGCCAAGGCTCATGGATGTTTTGGGATGCACGGAAGAGGGGACACAATGCTTGGCTATGGGGCTTTTTAGGCCTTATTCAATTTCCAACCTATCTTATTATCTATCTTGTTTTTGCAAGAAAAATATTTAAAAGAAAGGTCTCAGGATCAAATTCCTGAGATTTTTTTATTTTTTCGTGAGTGAACGATTAGGTGAACGTAATCGTATTAAGGGTAAGTAAATTATTTGGAGGAGAAAAAAATGAATATAACATTAAATGATATCCCTTGGGGAGCGATTGCGCCAATTATTGTCTTACAATTAATTCTTATGATTACCGCATTAGTTTCTTGTATGAGAGAAGAAAAAACGAACGGACCAAAATGGTTGTGGATCCTTATTATTTTATTTATCAGCTTAATTGGACCAGTGCTTTATTTCGTTGTTGGAAGGAGAAATGATTAATGGAGTTATTAAAGGCAAGCGATTTAGTAAAAAGTTTTGGGAGTAAGAATGCTGTTAATGGAATCAATTTTGATATTGAAGAAGGCAGGTGCGTTGCCTTACTTGGACCAAATGGAGCAGGTAAAACAACGACATTAAAAATGCTATCCGGATTGTTGGAACCGACTTCAGGAAGTATTGATTTTAAAGGGGAAAAAGCAAAGGATTTAAGGCAGTTTATTGGGTATTTACCCCAATATCCCACTTTCTTTAATTGGATGAGCGGAAAGGAGTTTCTGGTTTTCGCAGGACAATTAGCAAAGCTGAATCGTAAAGAAGCAGAAAAAAGAAGTGAAGAATTACTTGAACGAGTGGGCTTAACAAACGCGAAGAAAAGAAAAATAGGGGGTTATTCTGGTGGAATGAAGCAGCGCCTCGGATTGGCACAGGCACTAATTCATCGTCCGAAATTACTTATTTTAGATGAGCCTGTTTCAGCACTCGATCCACTTGGGAGAAGGGAAGTGTTGGACATGATGAGGGAGATTAAAGAAGAAACAACCATTCTCTTTTCAACCCATGTCCTTCACGATGCAGAGGAAATAAGTGACGACATTCTTATTATAAATGCAGGGGAGATTGTGATATCAGGTAGCCTGGGAAATGTAATGGAAGAGTATCGACAACCTATTTTACAAATTGAATTCGAATCACTGGCTACTGATTGGCTAAAGAGCATAGCGAGTTATAGCTTTGTATCTGAAGTAAACATTCAAGGTAATAAAGCCAGCATCGTATTGAAAGATATGGTATATGGGAAGCAAGCATTATTAAGAGATATCGCGGATAGGAAACTTCCGATTCGTAAGTTCGAGATTTCTCAAACAACATTAGAAGATTTATTTATGAAGGTGGTGAAGGCATGACACAATGGACGGTTCTTTATCGAAAAGAAATAACAGAAATGATTCGAAATTATAAAATTTTATGGATTCCAATTGTCTTCATTTTGCTAGGTGTCATGCAGCCGGTTAGTTCGTATTATATGCCGGAAATATTGGACACTTTTGGCGGCCTTCCAGAAGGTACAGTCCTTGAAATGCCTACTCCGACTGGGGAAGAAGTATTAATGACGGTTTTATCTAATTATGGGATGCTTGGTGTACTTATTCTTGTATTGAGTGCAATGGGGGTCGTTTCCGCAGAAAGACAGAGTGGCGTAGCTGGTATGGTCATGATTAAACCAGTTCCATATTCCACGTATATATTATCAAAATGGGCTGGCTTACTTTCCATTACACTCATTTCATTGTTTATCGGATATGTAGCTTCTTGGTATTATACGAGCTTACTCATTGAAACAGTTGCTTTTGAGCGCATCATTCAAAGTATAGTGATCTACAGCATATGGTTAGTTTTTGTTGTTACACTGACGCTCTTTTTCAGTACGATAATGAAAGGAAATGGCAGTGTCGCTTTTGTTACCATTTTTGTGGTCTTTGCCATTTCGTCGGTTACATCCATTCTGGGAAAGCATATGAAATGGAGTCCGGCTACGATGACTGAGCACACAGGTCAGATCTTGTTGTCAGGAGAACTAGGCTCCAGTTTCTTGCTAGCTTTTATCACAACTATTGCTATTATCGTCGTCGTTCTCATCTCATCCATACAAATCTTTAAGCAAAAAGAGCTATTGGATTGAAAATGTATCCTACCATGTGTATTCTTTTTATAAAGTTTATGAGACAAGAAGGTACACTATTTTATACAAAGCAGTGGATTATATTAGCAAAATGTATTCAACTAACATCCATCATATTGGTGCAAATTGGTTCAAGTAATGTCAATCTCAATCCTTTTTCATACATTTTTATCCATAGAACAATTCCCAAAACGTTGATATAAATGGATTTCCATGGATTAGGTGCACTTAAAATTTATCTGTATACTTCTCAAAACTTTAAGTTTTTGGAATATCAGAAAACCCTCAACTCTTATAGTGGGGGATTTTTACTTTGTATAATAACTTTTCCATATTAATAAAAGTTTATGTCATAATACGTTTCTTCATAAGAATATATTTCAAGGTTATGGAAAAAATACTCCTGAATATTATTGAAGGAGGGATAGTATGACTCATCCGAAACCAGATGATAGATCTGATAACGTTGAGAAGATTCAGAATACCATCGACCACACTTTAGAAAATCTTAATGAATCAAAAGATTACATTAATGCTCACTCAGAGGAACTAAGCAGTAAAGAAAAAGAAGAATTATTGAGTAAAAATGAAAGAAGAAAAGAAAGTGTAGATGGATTACGTTCAGAAATAAAAGATGAAGCTGATTCACAATAAAGTGAAACTTCTTTCAGTAGAGGCATTATTGTCTGTTACATGAGGGATAAAACAGTGTCTTAAGACAGTAAATTGGAAACCGAACTATAGTCTCGATAAATTATATCTTGGATTGTAGTTCGGTTTCTTAATAATTGTGTTCCGCGAACATAAAAAGAGTCGTTACATATTCTCTTCATCAGCTTGGTTTTTATAATATCGTTGTTCTATTTTATTGTCTCGGAACGTTTTCTGTCCAGGGTGATGAGCTTCTGCGAAACTTCCGCCAGTAACGTCTTTTACTGTGTGCACTACGGTAAATGCCGTCTCATCAATACTTTGAACGAGCTTCTTTAAGTAAAATAGACGTTGTTTGGGGATAGCTACATAAATTAAATTTTCTTCGATACCATCATCATTCTTTTTGGCCGTTAATACAGTTGTATGGGCACCAAGGTTAGTTTGAATGGCTTTTTCGACTTCTTCAGTTTTTTGAGAGAAAATATGAACTACTTTCTTTGATTCAAAACCTTCTAATACATAGTCTGTTACTCTTTTTCCTATGAATAATGCAAGTATTGTATACATCGTATATAAAGGTCCAATTACAAAAACACCAGAAATAACTATAGCTGCATCGAGTACAAAGTTCGTACCGGTTAATTCCCAGCCAAACTTGTAATTTAACATTCGCGCAATGGTCGATGTTCCTCCAGTGGTACTTCCTGACCGGAAAATTAATCCAAAACCAATCCCGGTAAACACCCCAGTAAATAACGCTGCCAATAGTGGATCTGGTATTCCTGAAACGGAGTCTTCTAAAATGTATATAAAAATAGAAAAGAGTGGGATGGTTACGATTGATTTCACAATCATATCTTTAGGTAAGTAACGATACCCTATAAGAAGTGTTGCTGCATTTATAATGAAGGTAGTAAGAGCGGGAGATATTCCTATTCCATGATACATAAGCAATGCAAGACCTGGAACACCACCTTCAGCAAGGGAATTTGGCATTGCAAAAATTGCTACGGAAACCGCAAAGAAAAATGTACCTATAATCAAAAACAAATAATTCTTCATATAAGAGTGTCCACCTTTTACCTAAGTTCAATAGGATGCAATTCATTGTACCATACTAGTACCAGCGATACGAGATATCATTTATAAGTCATTTTGTACACTGGAAAGAATTTAAAAGAAAAGCGCATAGAGTAGTTAATGGACCATTACTATAGTTAGTTAAAAATGTTTATTTTACTATGAACCTTGTTTAATCGATTCAGTTCTTTTAATCATAATATGTATTATGATAGGAGGGCATAGAATGTGTTGTAACAAGAAGGAACACTATACTTGTCTACAAAAAAGAGAATCAGTATAGTTTTATAACTGAGAGGTACATAATTATAAATAGAGTTAGCTAGCGATCCTTAAGTTGATTATAGAATTGTTGCAAGTTAGTCAATGTTTAGTATTAATTTAAATAACAATTTAATTTTCATAATGTTAAACTATATTTAGCAAGATACTATATTTGGCTTTTATCAGCTAAATCAAATACTTTGATAAGAAAGATATAATTTTAATACTGTTCTAATATCTAAATTAGTTCGGTTAGTTTAATATATCTCCTAATTGCAATATAGATTAATCAATGTTTTAAAAAAGTATATTCTTGAAAGGGGAAATAAATTTGATTAATAGTAAGACATTATCGCCAGAACAACAAGTAGAATTAATAGAAACGTTAAAAGTACGGTTTGAAAAGAATCCGAATCGACATAAAGATATAGAATGGGAAAATGTACAAGCAAGGCTAGAAGCGAATAGTGATAAGCTTTGGTCTCTCTATGAAATGGAAAGAACAGAAGGCGAGCCGGATGTAATTGAATATGACCAAGAAAGTGATGAATATATTTTTTATGATTGTTCTAAAGAGAGTCCCAAGGGGCGTAGAAGTATTTGCTATGATCGTGAAGCGTTAGAATCAAGAAAAAAGCATCAACCAGATAATAGTGCGATTGACGTTGCTACTGAGATGGGTATTGAGCTATTAAATGAACAACAATATCGCTTATTACAAGAGCTTGGTAACTTTGATATGAAAACATCAAGTTGGATAAAAACTCCTTCTGATATTCGTGAAGCCGGAGGCGCTATATTTTGTGATTATCGTTATGGACATGTGTTTGTCTATCATAATGGAGCTTCCTCTTATTATGGTTCAAGAGGTTTTCGTGGTTTAGTACGGGTGTAATTGTAGTGATTAATTTCTTCTAGTCTTCTAAAAGATAGTTAATTCTGACCTTTGTTCCTATTTTTTATATAAAGTATTATATTATCAATCAGTATGAAGATAATTAAGCTAATATTTAATTTTAACTATGTATATCTTTTATCCTGCATGTAGAGAAAAGTAAACTCCGAATTCAAGACTATGAGGCTTAAGTGAAAGAGATAAATGGAGGGAAGACCGAAACTCTCATTAAATGAAGTTTTACTTAATTTGGTTAATGTATAATTAATTATCCAGAATACTCATTTATACAATAGAATTTGAGGAGATAGTAATGAAGAAGCGAATTATTTCCATTACGGTAGTAACTATAATTTTTAGTGCATTGATTGTATATTCAAGGTTGTTTGTTTATGGGAATTCCAGTTCAAACCATGACTTTCCTATACCAAAAGCTGCTGACTTAATAAATACGAATCAACATAGCGAAATTTATAATTGGATTAAAGCATCCGAAGAAAATGGGGTTCCATCAAGTTACATGGACTTTATCGAACAAGCAGGATGGGAAGAAGGAGCTCGGGAAGGTGCGGCTGTTTACTATACAAAAGGGGATCACACAGTCGAGGTAATCTCTACTACAAACCAACTGACTATAATTTATTAAAGCGGATATTGGTTTCCTACTACTAAATTCGCTATAATAGGGAATGATTCATTTCAAAATAATTATAGAGAGGAAATGATGAGTTGATGAAACAACAAATCGGAGTTATCGGCTTAGCCGTTATGGGAAAAAATATCGCACTTAACATGGAAAGCAAAGGTTTTTCCGTAGCAGTTTTTAATCGCTCTTACGAGAAGACAGAAAACTTCTTAGCAAATGAAGCAAGCGGAAAAAACTTTGTTGGTGCAAAAACAATCGAAGAATTTGTAGATTCTTTGGAAAAACCACGTAAAATCATGTTGATGGTAAAAGCTGGTCCAGCAACGGATGCTACCATTGAATCATTGAAGCCACATCTTGATAAAGGAGACATTCTTATCGATGGTGGAAATACATTATATGAAGATACAATTCGTCGTAATAAAGAATTAGATGAATCGGGTATTCATTTCATTGGTACAGGAGTATCTGGTGGAGAAGAGGGAGCGTTAAATGGTCCATCGATTATGCCGGGTGGACAAGCAGAAGCATATAAATTAGTTGCTCCTATTTTTGAAGCTATTTCCGCAAAAGTTGATCATGATCCATGTGTAACATATATTGGACCAAATGGTGCGGGACACTTTGTGAAAATGGTTCATAATGGAATTGAATATGGAGATATGCAACTAATCGCAGAAGCATATGATTTAATGAAAAATGTTCTAGGACTAGATGCGACTGAGCTTCATAACGTATTCAAGGATTGGAATGATGGAGAATTAGACAGTTATCTGATTGAAATTACTGCAGATATCTTCACTAAAGTGGACGAAGAGACCGGGAAGCCACTGGTGGAAGTAATTCTAGATAAAGCAGGTCAAAAAGGGACTGGAAAATGGACAAGTAAGAATGCACTTGATTTAGGAGTGCCACTTCCGTTAATTACTGAGTCCGTGTTTGCACGTTTTATTTCTTCCTTAAAAGATGAACGTGTTCGTGCAAGCAAAGAATTAAATGGACCGACGAATGTATTATTAGATGAAAGTAAAGAGGAGCTTATTGAAGCAATCCGTCAAGCACTTTACATGAGTAAAATCGTATCTTATGCGCAAGGATTTGCTCAAATGCGAGCAGCTTCCGATGAGTATGATTGGAACTTGAGCTATGGTGATATCGCGATGATTTGGCGCGGAGGGTGTATTATTCGTGCGAAGTTCTTACAAAAGATCAAAGATGCCTATGACAGAGATGCTCAATTACCGAACTTAATGCTCGACTCTTATTTCAAGGAAATTGTAGAAGGTTACCAGTCTTCATTACGAAAAGTTGTATCCCTAGCGGTTGCGCATGGTATTGCGGTTCCAACGTTATCAAGTGCAATTGCGTACTATGATAGTTATCGCTCAGAAGATTTACCAGCAAATCTTATTCAAGCACAGCGTGACTACTTTGGTGCACATACGTATGAGCGAAAAGATAAAGAAGGCGTGTTCCACTCTCAGTGGTTTTAATCGTTAAAACAAAAAGGATCTGATTAACATTATGTTAAACCAGGTTCTTTTTTCTGTCTTTTGCATAGATAAGAATGATGCATCAAAGAAATTATACACGTGTAAGGCTGTCCGAAGAGTTTCTACTTGTATAAGGTGTAAAATTTTTTTATTCTAAAAGATTGAAAACGATTCTCATTATCATTATAATGACAATTAAGAGGTTTTATCATTATAGTTTAACTAAAATTTAGTTCTTCATATCTTTTAGGGGGTTGAATAGCAAATGGAAGTCTTTGACGTTACGATTGTTGGTGGTGGTCCAGCTGGTTTATATTCTGCTTTTTATAGTGGTTTAAGAGAAATGAAAACAAAAATCATTGATTATCAGGCAGAATTAGGTGGAAAGGTGCATATTTATCCAGAGAAAGTCATTTGGGATATTGGTGGATTAACTCCAATGTCAGGTGAAAACGTGATAAAGCAAATGGTAGAACAAGCAATGACGTTTGATCCAACTGTTGTGTTAAATGAAAAAGTCGAATCCATTGATAAAAATGAGATGGGATTATTTCAATTACATACCGCATCTGGAGAGATTCATTATTCAAAGACAATCATTGTAGCAGTTGGTGGCGGCATTCTACACCCTAAAAGATTAAATATAGAAGGTGCAGAAAAATATGAAGTGACGAATCTAAACTATAAAATAACATCTTTACAACGTTACAAAGATAAACGAGTAATTATCTCTGGTGGCGGAAATTCTGCCGTTGACTGGGCAAACGAGCTAGTAGATATTGCGAAAAGTGTTTATCTGACATATCGTAAGGATGTTTTGTCCGGACATGAAGCACAAGTGACAAAACTAATGCAAAGTTCAGCGGAATGTTACTTTAATTGTTCAATCACAAAACTTATCTCTGAAAATAATCAGTCTATCGAACACGTGGAGTTAACTAATCATGAATCTGGAGATATCTTAGCCCTTCCAATTGATGAGGTCATCATAAATCATGGATATGACAGAGATATTGATTTGCTAGACAATAGTCCCTCCCTAGGAATAGAGATAAAAGATGGTTACTTTGTGGCGGGTTCGCCAAATAGCGAATCCTCCGTCCCTGGAATATATGCAGCTGGAGATATACTTCATCATGAAGGGAAGCTTCATTTAATTGCAGGTGCTTTTCAAGATGCTGCAAATGCAGTAAACCAAGCGAAAAAGTATATTGACCCAATGGCAAATAACTTTGCGATGGTATCTTCCCACAATGAAATGTTCAAAGAACGTAATGAAAAGATTAAAGCATCAGCTGCAACTGTATAAAGGGAAACTGTACGCTGTAGCTCTCACGAGTGACTGATGAGTCTCTAAGTATTCTATTCTCAACTAGGATACAAGAGTAATTTAATATCTTCCCAACACAAATTTTCATGTAGTATTTTTAGAGACATGCAGAGTTTTTCTGCATGTCTTTTAATTTAACTTAAATAATTTCACTTTTTATTGTAGTATGAAAAAGTAATCGAATTTTTCAAAAAAGGGGGATTCTCCATTGTTAAAAAAGCTATCTTCACAAAATGATGAAATCTATCAATTATCGGCATTTGCATTTCAGTATGAATTAACACCGGAAAGATTAGAAGAAAGAAAAAAGGAAAAACGAAAGGAAGCAGTATGGGGTTGGATGGAAGATGATCGTTTGGCAGCAAAGCTTCATATCGTTCCTTTAGAAGTCTCTGTACATGGTAAGCCAATTAAAATGGGAGGTATATCTTCAGTTGCTACGTGGCCAGAATTTCGTCGAAAAGGCATTGTGCGAAAATTACTTCAACATGCTTTGCAGGAAATGAAGAAGGAAGGACAAGTACTATCCTACTTACATCCATTCTCTATACCATTTTATCGTCGGTTTGGTTGGGAGATTACCTTTGATGAGAAGGAATACATTATTCCAATGCATCATTTTAAAAGAGATTGGCAGCTAGATAGTGGTATGATACGACGAATGCAGAATAATGATGTTACATCGATAGTAGAAACAATTTATGAAAAATATACAAAACAATTTAACGGAATGCTTCTGAGAGATCTCCACTGGTGGGAGCATAAAATTTTATCTAAAGAGAAGTTAATTGCCGTTAGCTATGATCCACAAGGCGAACCAGATGGATATATTCTGTATGAAGTTAAGAAAAATATACTAGAAGTAGAGGAACTCATACACCTTACGCTAGCGAGTAGACAACGTTTACTCCACTTTATTTCGAATCATGACTCGATGGCAAAAGAAGTAAAAATGGTTGCTGCTGGTCACGATGCACTGCCATTATTATTGGATGATCCACGTTTTGAACAAAAAGTCAGCCCGTATTTTATGGCAAGAATTGTCGATGTCTCTAAATTTCTACAGCAATATCCATTTTTAGCACCTATGGGAGATTTAACAATTAATTTGGAGATTATAGATGATTTTGTAGAATCAAATTCTGGCACGTATCGACTAGAAAGTAATAATAAACAGATCTATGTAGAAAAGAAGTCTAAAGAAGCAACTTTATCGGTTTCCATCACGATACAACAGTTAGCATCGATTTTATTAGGGTACAAACGTCCGATAGAGTTAATGGAGATAGGTCTAATCCAAGGAGAGCAACAACAAATTGAAACACTTGACCGCATAATTCCACAAACCAAACCATATTTTGCTGACTTTTTCTAATAGGTCTTCACGACTATTGTTGTCAAATTAATGAAAATTTCATAGTATTTCATCAGTTATTAAGGTAAAATGACAACTAGAAGAAAAGAATGGATAATGCAAAAGGAATGTGACGAAATGACTTATTATGCGCGTTTGTTTCGAATGATTTCTCAGACAAAAGATGAAAGTTTTCGACTAAATAAAGCAGAGGAAGTACGAGGGTTATGGAAGATAACAGTCACCTTATCACTTGTATCAATGATTATCTACGGAATAATGGCTTTTTTAGGTGTTGGTTCCGAGGAAATATCTAAAAACGGAATATGGTTAAGTTCTGTTGATTTTGAAGCTAGTAAACTTTGGTTTGTGTTAGGCAGAATGGTCTATGGGCTTCTGTTTGCGGCGATCGTTATTTTTTTACCATCTCTATTATTCTATTTACTGACAGGAATTTCTTATAAAAAGCTAATTATTATTCAACATACTGCGTTAATAGTTTTTTTAATAGAGCGATTATTATGGATTCCTTTGGCTTTACTTGCTGGGTTAAGTTGGTATGTATCTCCGCTCTCATTTGGAATAATTGCTTCTTACATAACTAATATTTCCTGGATTGTTTACTTTTTTGGAGCGATATCATTATTTCAATTATGGATTATATACTTTCAAGCAAATTTTTTGGCGAAGTATTCCGATGTGAGAAACCGTTTTGTTTGGTTAAATGTTATTTTAATTCACTTCTTAGGATGGGTTGTTGCAAGTGTTTTAGCAAATGTTGATTCATACATCATAAGTGGGTGGTTTGGATGAGGAAATATAAGAAGCATATATTGTGGTTTTCGATTACTGTGTTTGTTGTAGTGAATTTTGTCCTCGTTTTATTTGATAAAGAAGAAAAAATAGATCGTGTATCATTTGTACATAGCTGGACAAATAGCCATGAGGCAGATCTTGTAGAAATGTTATATAAGCCTGGTGTGATTGACGTGGCCGGAGAAGAGCACATCTATTTTGATACAACCAGTGGTGTATTTCAAGAGTTTATGGTGCAGGAAGGGGATATGGTGACGAGTGGTGAGCCATTATTCTCCTATGAAGTCCAAAGTTATTATGAAACGGAAGTAAATTTGAACCAACAGGTGTCTCAAGTAGAAGGGGAACTTGCAGCTATACAATCTGCTATCACACAAATGGAAATGTTTCAAATTCCTGAAGGTGCTACTGGTACACCAAGTGATGTGACACTAAATGAAGAAGAGCTTGAAATTAAATTCCCACAGAACACCGTAGAAGCAGAATTGTTACGGCAACAATACCTGATTGAAAAAGAAAACGAACTCTCTCAGAAAACAGCGGAATTACAGAGTCTAGAAGCACAGTTAATGGAATTACAATCATCTGGGAATGTAATCACTGTAAATAGTCCTTTTGATGGTCGAATAAGTGAGATAAAAGACAGTTTAGAAGATCCTGTAATTACCATACAAGATACAACACTTCAAGTTGATGGAGAATTTACGGAAGAAGAACGAGCAAAGGTGGAGGCAGGACTTGCCACACAAATGGAAATAAATGAACTACCAATAGCGCTTGAGGGTACAATAAATGAAGTAAGTGATCATCCAAAAGAAGTAGGTTTAGAATCAGCAAGCGTGTACCCATTTTCCGTATCTATAGCGGAAGAGGATCCAGAAGTTTTAGAGGCACTGCTTCCGGGTTACCATGCTGAAATAGGAATTATCATGGAAGAAGCATTAAGTGCCACTACCTTATTTGAAGATTCGATTTTTACGAATCATGTATGGAAGTTGCATACGAATGGACAACTTATGAAGAGCCCAATTGAGACTGGGTTACATGTTGATGAACAAGTAGAAGTTGTACAGGGGGTAGAAGTTGGTGATGTTGTTGCGAATCAACCTTCTTCTCAATTCCGACATGAAGCTACATTCATTACTCCTATCCAAGTAAAAGAATTGTCGAAGTCATCTTTTACTTGGAATCAATGGGCAAGAAGCTTTGTTACAGGTATATTATCAAGATAATAAAAATCCAAACTGGCATCGATAGTCGGTTTGGACTTTTTTTGGAATGTAGCCTTTTATGGGCGGAAACTTGGTGGATAAAGATTACTACAGACTTGGCAGTAGGAACTGTTAGCGAAAGGCAAGGCATCCGTCCATTGGCCCAAAATTTTGTTTTGTTCCAGCCTCCCACCGTGGGCGCTTACCACGTTTTTAGCTTGCACTCATGAATTTATATATCCGCTGCATGAGAATACGCAGGATTTTCTGCTGTTTTTTTCTGATGATACATTACATTAATAATACCGCCAATAAGAAGGATTATCCCCGTCAAGAAGAACCAAATCATTAAAATGATGACACCGCCTAGACTTCCATACATATTTGAATAATTTCCAAAGTTTGATACATAAATAGAGAATCCGAATGAAATGATAAGCCAGAGGATACTAGCTGTTAAGGTTCCAGGAATAATATGTTTCACTGGAAGTGTTGCATTTGGTGCAAAACGATATAGCGTTAGCAATAATAGTGTAATTATTGCAATACTAATTGCAAAACGTGAAATTTGTAGAATCCATTCAAACGATGCATTAATCCCAGCAGTAGACATAATCATTGTTAGAATGACATCCCCAAAAACTGGTAGTATAATAGCTGTAATAACTGCAAAAATCATTGCAATAGTAAGTCCAAAGGCAATTGCTCTTGTCTTTATAAATGAGCGAGTTTCTTCTACTTCGTAGGATTCATTCGATACTTTAATGAATGCATTAATTCCGTTGGAAGCAGACCATAAAGTTCCCAAGATACCAACTGTTAATAAGCCACCACGAGGTGTCTCTACAAGGCTCACGATATTATCTTGGAACGTGTTCGCTAGCTCTTCAGGTAGTATAGAAGAAATAAATTGTATTGCATCCTGTGGACTTATATTAAAATAAGGAATAATAGCAAAAGCTACTACCAGTAATGGAAAAACAGATAATAAAAAGTAATAAGCTAATGAAGCTGCAAGTAATGGTACATCATCATCTTTAAATTTAGTCATAAACGTTTGCACATTGGATTTTATCTTCATTGGGTCAACCTCCATATTTGGTACTATATGGAACCTATACCCATTCCGTAATAAGATTAATCTTACTTAGAGATAGGAAACGTTTTATTTCTGTAGACAGGTGGTATAATATTGTCTAAGAGGAGGGAATTTTACATATGGCTGTCATTTATGTTGGAATTTTGTTCATCGCTATCGCATTTGCAATTGTGGCCTGTTATGCGGCATTCGCATTAAGTCGTTTTTCAGATACAATGCGATCGCTAGGCAGATCGATGACGGAATTAGAAAAAGAAATGCATTATATTACACCTCAATTGACGGAATCACTGCAGGAAGCAGATAAATTGGTCGATGATATTAGTGAAAAAGTGAAAGCGACAGATAGTGTGTTTGATCACGTAGAAGATGTGGGTACTTCGGTACAAACGATGAACCAGTTATATCTACAACAAAAGGAAACACTGTCTGAAGCGGAATTAGAAAAGAAATTACAACCATTTATAACAGGAATCACGTGGAGCGAAGCGTTTATGCAAGTATTTAAAACGTATCGAACAGGAAAAGGATCGTCTATGAACGATTCTTCTACTGTAAATACAGGAAGAGAGGGATAAGTAAATGACGTTAATCGGCATAGGTGTCATTATTATTGGAGTAGCGGCTATTATTTTGGCTATTTTTATCGGACATACGTTAAATAACTTGGCTAGTGTATTAAGTGGAGTAGATAAAACGGTTCAAAAATTGCCGGAACAACTGGACGGGATTTTTAAAGAAACAGGAGATATGATTCATGAAAGTAATCAAACATTGGCAGATGTTAATGATAAATTACAGCAATTGAGTCCCCTTTTCTATATGGTTGGAGATGTAGGAAATGCAACAAGAAAATTCTCCTCTTCTTTAGTAGATGTAACCGATTCTGTAAAAGCTCGTACAGAAGCAGGGAGAGATATTGCTGATAAGAATAATCTTGGTGGTTTGTATGGTAGCTTTGCATTAGGTTACTATTGGTTGAAAAAACGCAGAGAAATGAAGCGTGAGGAAAGAGATTACACCAATGAGTAAGCGTGGGAAGCAAGCTGCTATCGCTACAAGCGCAGCACTGGGGGTTTCATTAGGATGGGTGGTCAGTTCATACATTTCCAACAAACGTTCTTTAGCGGAGAATCGACCATTATTAGAACGATTGAAAGACTTTGAACAGCAACTCTATACAGATGGATTTGAAAAGGCGAATGACCTACAAGGTATTCGCCAAGAAGTGGAAAATCGTATCTAAGAAAATATGTTAAAAAAAGCTAAACGATTGCCGGGTTATCGGCTACAATCGTTTAGCTTTTTTAAATAGATATGTTCTAACCTTATCTTAATATGTTTTATTATTTATTTCGTGTCGCTAGGAAATAACCAATGGTTGCTAGGCCATAAATGCCTTGTAAGTTTTTACTCCCAATCATTGCGTTCGCTTCTTCTGTTTTTTCTTGAAGTCCATCGGCGGTTTTTAATACAGAAGAAGTTAATCGATTGGTCGCACGACCAGCATCTCCTATTAAATGAAAGATGGGTGATAGTTCTTTAATTTGTTGATTTACTTGCTGTAATGTGTCGATTCCGGTTCCAAGAACGTCTGTAGCTTGAGACGTAATAGTCTCTACTGTTTCCGGTAATTGGTCTGTCGTTTTTTGGACGCTTTGGAATAAATCAGCTAGTTTCATTAATGGCTTAAATAGTGCTCCAGCAATTCCTAAAAATGCTATACCAATAATTATAAGGCCAATTCCTATCCATATCATGAGTGTTTCCCTCCGTTTAAGTAATTCTTTGATTAATCGATACCACTGTGTTTGTAGAAGTAAACCTACCTCGTAAATAGCATACCACAAATGTTAAGTCATAAACTGCAATCTTGTCCCATAAATTTAGTAAAAGAGAAGTCAAAGGAAGGGGCACAAAATATATGGGAAGAAAAAAGAAAATTGCTTTTTGGCTATTAGGTGTATTTTTACTTGCGTACTTATTACAATACCCAATAAATGAGACAAATATGACAGCAAATCAAGGGTGGACGTTACCCCTTACCGGAAAAACAATTGTGATCGACCCTGGGCATGGTGGGCCTGACGGAGGAGCGGTTGGGTCCGATGATACAGAAGAGAAAGACATCGCTCTAGAAGTATCGAAACTTATTCAGTCTTATTTGCAACAACAAGGAGCAGTTGTTTATTTAACCCGGGAACAAGATAAAGATTTAGCTGCAGAAGACACAAGTGGACTAGCTCGAAGAAAATCCGAAGATATTCGAAATCGTTTGAAGTTTATTCACGACAAAGAGCCAGACTTTTTTTTATCCCTACATTTAAATGCATTACCCTCGACAAAATGGCGAGGTGCACAAACGTTTTATTATCCAACAAATGGTGAGAATAAGCATTTAGCCACGATGATTCAACAAGAAATCATACGAAATTTAGAAAACACAAATCGATCACCTTTAGCGTTAAATAGCATGTATTTACTAAAACATGCCGAAGTTCCGGGAGCTTTGGTGGAAATAGGGTTCTTATCTAATGTGGAGGAAAGAGAATTGTTAAAAGACCAAGATTATCAACGAAAAATGGCGGCAAGTATTTATGAGGGAATTTTACGATATGCGACAGAGGAGCCTGAAAGAGAAGAGGAAACAAACTGAAACCGTCACCATATTGCATATTACTTAGATTTTCTGTGTTTTGTGTTATACTAGCAGGTGGATACAAACACAAGGGATGGTGATGTTCAATGCTAACAAAAGAGAGGGTTGTAGAGCTATTAAGCTCTGTTAAAGATCCTTTTTTACATATAACATTGGAAGAAACTGGGGGAATTAAGTCAGTTACGGTTAAGGAAGACAAGAAACATGTCAGCGTGAAGATTGGTATTTCCAAGACTAATACAGCAGAACAAATGGAATTACAACAAGAAATCGTTGGAATCTTGAAGCGTGATGGGGCAAATACAGTAGGGCTTCGATTTGAAGCACTTCCAGATGAAGTTATTCAAAAATATCAACCTGCAGCAGAGAAAGCGAAAGAAGCTACTCTCATGGGTGGTAATTCAAATACAAAATTTATCGCAGTAGCGAGTGGTAAAGGTGGCGTAGGTAAGTCTACGGTAACCGTAAACTTAGCAGTATCTTTAATGCGATTAGGTAAAAAAGTTGGAATTATTGATGCCGATATCTATGGGTTTAGTGTTCCTGATATGATGGGTGTGGAGAAAAGACCTGTTGTACGAGGGGAAAAAATTATTCCCGTAGAACGTTTTGGAGTAAAAGTAATTTCCATGGGCTTCTTTGTAGAAGATAACTCACCGATTATTTGGCGAGGCCCAATGCTTGGTAAAATGATTAATAGTTTCTTCTCTGAGGTAGAATGGGGAGAATTAGATTATCTGCTATTAGACTTACCTCCAGGTACAGGTGATATCGCAATGGATGTACATGAGTTATTACCTACGTGTAAAGAAGTAATTGTAACTACACCACATCCAACAGCTGCTTTTGTAGCAGCACGTGCTGGCCAAATGGCACTAAAAACAGACCATGAAATTCTTGGTGTGGTTGAGAATATGGCTTACTTTGAAAGTAAAACAACCGAAGAGAAAGAATATGTATTCGGTAAAGGTGGAGGCAAAAAACTTGCTGACGTATTAAAAACAAAAGTATTAGGACAACTACCTCTACAACAACCTTATGAAGAAGAGGATGTTTTTGCACCTTCTGTGTATCAAGAAGATCATCCAATTGGAAAAGAATATCATAAGATAGCAGCTAAAGTAATTGCCAAGATGGAAGAATAAAGTGAAACTTCATTTAGTGAGGGGTTACAACCCGTTACATGCGGGATAAAGAATTAGGGTGTCCTGATTGATGGCGGGCACCCTATTCTCATATCCAATTGGTATTAACCGCCGCCCCCGCCGCCGGAACCACTATTGGAACCAGACTGAGACTCTCCAGATCCGCCTTGTTGACCGGATTCATTTGAAGAACCACTTGATTTACTTTGCTCTTCCGCAGCCTTGAGTAGAATTTCTTCAATTTTAGCTTGGAAAATAGGTGATTGTAAGGTCTCTTGAATCGTTTCTTCTAAATGAGCACGGAATTGTTGGCTTTTTAAAACAGATAGCATTTGCTCCGTTACTTCCGGATTATTTAACAGTTCAATCATTTGTTTTTGAAATTGACTGTCGTTCATGAGATCCTTCATTAAATTCTTTTGTTCATCAGATATTGTTTGTGCATAGTTCTTAACGAACTCTGGATCTTCGAACATTTTTTCCCAAGATTTTTTGCTTTCTTCTGAAGTAAGAGCTTCATTAACAGCATTTTTCACGCTGTCTGATTCCATTACCAATAAGTTTTTAAGCTCTTCATCATGCATAATCTCGCGGAGCGCTTTCTTACCGTCTTCGGTTTGAAGTATATCAACAACCATTTTTTTGGTTGTATCATATTCACCTTCGTTTTGACTATTACCACCACCGCCACCACAAGCGGTTAACAATATAAAGAAGGATAAGCTAAGGAGTACAATACATAGATGTCGTCGTACCATTTATAGTCCTCCTTTCTATATGTTTAATATGTATAATCAATAATTAAAATATGCACATACATAAGAGAAATAAATGCCGTATCATGGTAAAATATTGTGGAAATGAAAGTATGTGCAATAGGAGTGAAAAAGTTTGAATACACGAATCCTTGTAGGTTTTTTATGGAAAACATTTTGGCTAGGTGGACTGGCTGGATTAATTGCAAGTTTCTTTGTTAAACCAGAGCAATATTTAAACTATATGCAACCGTTTGATGGTATGGAAATTCTAGGACTTATCGTATTCTTTTTAGGTTTAGGGTTAACGTTTGCAACCATTAGTTTAACTGGTTTTTTCGCGTATTTATTTGTTCATCGAATGGGACAGAGTTTATTCAAAGGGTATTGGTCAACGGTACAAGTAGGTCTAATTATATTTATTCTTTTTGATATTATTTATTTTCCATATCGATCAGCGGATAATGTTGAGCTGTATTGGTTTATCCTATTAGCAGCGGCATTATTACTAATCGGTTGGATAGTTGCTAAGATTAAAGCCAAAGAAACAAATAAAAAAGCATTTATTCCAACGCTATTCTTTATGGTCGTATTTACGACAGTAGAATGGGTTCCAGGATTAATGGTAGATGGAACAGATTATGCATGGCTTATGGTGGTTCCATTACTCGTATCGAATACATACCAAATTTTGAATTTACATCGATTAAATTTTCAAGAGAAGAAGCCTCAAGTTCAAGGAAGTAATGGACAGGATAAAAAAAGTCACAATAAAAAAAAGAAAAAGTAATGCGAAAGATCTCTCTCCAAAATTGGAAAGAGATCTTTTTTAATCAACAATTTCTGTGTTTGCTTTTGCTTGATTAATGATTTCTGAAATGGTTACCGGTTCATAGCCCTTGTTTTTAAGTCCTGGGAGAATGGTTTCTAGTGCACCGGCAGTTTGTTTTGCACTGTCGGATGCATGTAGGAGAACGATATCGCCATTATCAGTTTCTTTCATGATGTAGTCAACGATTACTTCTGTACCTGGATTTTCCCAGTCGTTAGGATTTACATTCCAATGAACAACATGGAAACCGAGACTTTCAGCGAGTTCAATAATTTCTTCGTTAAAATGGCCATGTGGTGTGCGCAATAAATTAACGTTTTCATAACCTAATTTTTCAAAGGCTTCCTGTGCATACAATAGGTCTTTTCTAACTTGATCAATCTCTTGGTCTAAATAGCTTTTGTATCGATAACCAAGCATTCCAATCTCATGTTCACCTTCTGAAATAGCTTCTAGAAGGTCTGGATGCCTTTCTGCCCACTCTCCACTAATGAAGAACGTAGCTTGTACATCTTCATTTTCTAATTGCTTTAATATTTCTTTTACTCTTTCTTCACCCCAACTAATATTAAATGTAATAGCAATGTTTGGTTCATCGGCATTACCTTTTGATAAAGCAACAGGCTCTTCGCCATTAAATACGGAAAAGACTGCATCTTTTTGTGTCCATGCTATAAAAGCAATGATAAATGCTAAACCGATAATCCATGCAGTTCTTTTCCCTCTTAGACGAAAGGAATAAAAATGATCCATTTGTTTTCCTCCTCTACTTATACCTATAATCATTTCTATGCACTAGACTTGCTAATTATGTACAAGCTCGCTTTGTCGAAAACTGTTTAAGAAAATGATGGATGAAATTTAGTGGTTTTGGGGAATAGTAGTGGATAGATGCTAAAAACTCCGACCGACAAAATTCATTTGTTTTTGCGAATACTTGTAATACTTAAGTCGTTAGTCTTTGGAACCGAAAATGACTTATTGAAATATATTAATAGTAATATATGAATTTGTTTAACGGATTTATACGGTGATATATGAGGTGATTGCATGATTGGATTATTAGTAAATGAAATGGAACAGAAGGAAATGGAGTATTTAATAAAGCGAGAGCTTGAAGAAATCTTATTAGATTTAGACGATAGTCGAATTGATCAAATGGTAAAAAGCGCAATGCGAGAAAGGTATAGATTATTATTTCAATTACTTCGTAGAGTGGCGAGTGAACAAGAGTGTATGAAGTATATCCCTAAAAGGAAAGGGAATATTTAATTTAGGATACCTTTTGTAGTGATTCGTAATGTTACTGCAAAAGGTTTTTTATCGAATTTTAATTTTTTGTTTAAAAACTATTGCTCAATAAAAAGGAATATGGTATATTAATTTTTGTTGTCGCTTGATGAAACATTTTGCAACTTACATTGAATAAAGATTTTCAAAAAAAGATTTAAAAAAATGTTGACATCAAACGGATAACATGATAAATTATATCTTGTCGCAAAAAACGACAAACACAGAAATTGCTCTTTGAAAACTGAACAAAACAACCAGTACGAAAGAAGAAAAACACCTCGTTTTTCTTAAAAGAAATGAAGTCAGAAGTTGACTTCTGAAGCACAAGAAATACAA
>NZ_LSNA01000009.1:0-312604 GCF_001741975.1 Oceanobacillus sp. E9 | reverse complement strand
AGTCTGGTAGCGATAGCGAAGAGGCCACACCTGTTCCCATGCCGAACACAGAAGTTAAGCTCTTCAGCGCCGATGGTAGTTGGGGCTTTGCCCCTGCAAGAGTAGGACGCCGCCAGGCAACGAACGAAAAGACGGATTAGATTTAAGTATCTAATCCGTCTTTTCTGTTAGGATTGAAAATAAGGCTCTAAAATAATTGTTGGTTGTTGGGGTAAGGGAAAAATTTAATCAATAAAAAACACGCAATCTCCTATTTTTGTTATCATTGTTTAAGCCACTAAACAAACCAAAAAGGAGATGCGTGCAATTGGATTCTAACATAACATTACCTGGGTTGGAAGAAGGAAATATATTAGATACAGAAGTAAGAGAAGGTATTTATTACATTAGGTGGGAGTTGGAGAGAACCTCTCATCGCTGTCCGCAGTGTGGTGATTGGACAAACAAGGTACATGATTATCGAACGCTAAAGTAACCCCCCTTTACTTGGCGACTCAAATTCGAGTTGTTTTGTGTAAGTCTTTGGTTTCATGTTATCTTTAGGCTAATATATTCCGTTATAAGAATACAAATAGGCTAATTATTTACTAAAAAAATAAAAAAGATCAACCAAATTTATTCTGGTTAACCTTTTCATCTATTTATTCCTCAGTAAGTAAACAATTTTCCCCGCTTCTTTAAAATACGACTGGGCTTCTCTTGCTTTTTCCAAAGGAAATGTACGATCAATAACTAGGTTAACTTTTCCCTTTGAAATTTCTTCTAGCATTCGTTGAAATTTGGTCTTGTACCTAAAACAGAGCCATACAGGATAATATGTTTTATGTACATGGTTCTAAAGTCGAGTTCTGTCTTTTGACCACCAGCAAAATCAGATGTACAAAACTTCCCGCCTTTTTTCAATACTTAAAGGGAAGTGAAGAACAATACATCGCCCACTACATCTAAAATAGAATCAATAGAACCAACATTGACTTCCATTATTTACTCAGTAAGATGATCTGATTTATAAAACAGTACATGGTTTACTCAGAAGAAGTAAAAGGAAATGTATTTATATTGAAGTTATTAAGGGAATATATACAAATCAACAAATGATGGAAAACAATTTAAACTAGAAAAGACATCTGAAACAGAAGGGAGAAAAATCGTTTGAATAAACATATTGTATTTTTCGATGCTGAATGCCCTTTATGTAGGACAGTGAAGGCAGTACTGAAAAGTCTGGACTGGAATAACACCATTTTCTGGTACCCTGTTCAGGAATTAAGTGATTCAATAAAAGAGAGAGCCAATAACTATAAAAATATGTATGACGAAATCTATATGTATACCAAAGATAAACGAATTCTGACAGGATTTAATACCGTCCGCAAGATTCTTTCTTTACTACCAGCCACTATCCCTTTAGCTTTATTGCTTTATTTACCGTTCGCACAAAAAATTGGTGATCCTGCATACCGTTTTATTTCAACTCGCCGTTATAAATGGTTTGGAAGAGTGCCTTATAATAAGCTGTGACTGGCAAAAAAGAAAGGTAGTGACAGAACATGTAAAAAAAGATCCTGGTTATTTTATATATCTTTCTCGCTTCCACAGCCTTCTCTTTATCATCCGCTCTACAAGTTTCTTCACCTATTTTTTTCGGTCTGAAAAACGTGCTTTATGAAGCATACGGCATGGGCTCTTTGTTAGTCAACTAAACTGGCTCTAAAATAATTGTTGGGGTAAGGGGAAAATGTAATCAATAAAAAACAAGCTACCTCCTTATTGCTTTATTTACATCACTAAATAAAGCAATAAGAGGATGCATTTAGATCATAAACGTAAGATACCAGCCTTCCAATGAATTGTTTGTCTGGTAACTTACATTTTACACGAAGCTGTTATGGGTTGATTATATTAACCACAAGTTATAAGTAGTTCACTTATTATTAAAAATCCTCTATTTAAAAGGATGCTAGATTTGTTGCTTTTTCCGAAAGCCATGTTTCAAACGTATAGGACATTTCCCAGAATGCAAGCTCATATTCTTTCGCGATAATAAATTGTGTTTTGATTTTTTCCTTCTCTGTTTCTCCTGCTTGTTCAGCTAATGTATCGAGCAGGTCAATCATTTCCTGTGTGGATTCCTGGAACCAATCACTCCCATAGGTGTTCAACCAGTTTTGATAAATTTTCTCTTTTGGTTTCGCATCCCTGTAGGTCAAACCAATATCCGCATATAACCAGTAGCATGGCAGCATTGCGGCTACAATTTGAGCTAAACTTCCGGACAACGACGCACGGTACAAATGTGATGTATACGCGTAGGCAGTTGGTGCTGGTTTAAAATTCTCGATTTCCGCATCTGTAATCTGTAAAATTTCTGCATGCTCCTTATGCACCGTTAACTCTGCTTCAGCTGTCTTCTTTGCTTTTTCAGCCAGTTTAGCAGCAACATGAAAGTCATCTGAATGGGCAGCCGCAAAAGCATGCACCTTGCCGTAATGCTTCAAATAATAGATATCCTGCAGAATATAATTTTTGAATGTTTCTAGTGGCAAATCACCACTTACAATACCCTGTACAAATGGATGATTTAAACTTAACTCCCAACTCTCTTTCGTTGCCTCTCGCAATGACTCTGAAAAACGCATAGAGAATCCTCCTTAATTTTTGTTTAATAGCCTACTTCTACAACAGCATTAACAATATACATTAAATCGTTTTTATCCTGCTGATCTTCCAGAAAAATCCCACTAGTTGTTGCCATGCCTCCAGGCAAGACCTCAACAGTGACTGTGCCATAAGGAATTAATTGTTTTATTCTGTAGTGATCCAATTTTTCCTGATCCAATGGGATGCCCAGTTTTACATGTACCTTCATCTTATCTAAATCACCATCTGGTAGAATTTTCTTCATTCCTGGCATAGAATTGGTATGGATTGCATGCATTACTGCTCGTTCTGATGCAATATTCACATCTTGTCCATGTACATCTACTCCTGTCCCTGTCTCGATAAATAGAAGATTTTCCATTTGCTTTCCCTCTTTCCATAATGAAATATATCCTTATAGTTCTTGAACTTGTTTGTATTTTTCTACTTTTTCATCCGATAGAAAATACAACTCGTCGAGTAAGGCTGGAATAAATGTTCCAGGCCCCGCTGCTTTTGCCATTGCTAATTCAGCTGCAATGCCATAACTTGTTACAGCATATATACCTGCTTTATAAAAATCATCAACTACGCTTACAAAAGGTCCAACAAAAGATGAAAGTAAACATCCACTAGCCGTAATGTTTTGTAGCATTTCATGCCCGTTTTTACATAACGCAGTTCGCTCACCATCGGTCACAACGTCAACTTTTCCAGTTGAAATGACAACCGTATCATATTTTTTAGCGACTGTTTTTGCTATTTCTGGATCGTTTTCTTGAATAATGGAATCTGGCCCTTTTGCTTTTTCTAGCTTACCAGCCAACACAGCTATTTCCCCTGCATTAGCACGTATTACGGCTAGCTTTACCGTTGTAAGTATGTCATCAATGATTTCCGTCCGAAAATCTGTGCCTCCAACTGCAATGGGATCAAGAATAACAGGAACCCCATTTTCGTTTGCTGCTATTCCAGCCTTTAACATTGCTTCTCCACGTTCTTCCGTTAATGTCCCAAGATTCAGCACTACTGCGTCGGCAATTTCTCCATAGTTTTTTGCCTCTCTTGGAGTATGGGACATCGCAGGTGACGCTCCGATTGCGATTAAACCATTAGCAGCAAAATTAATCGCAACTTCATTGGTAATATTAAAAATAAACGGCTTATCTTCTTTAATTTTTGTAATAGTATCCATCAAAAAATCTCCTCTCTAAAAATTAGAATGAAGAACAAAAAAACCACCCCGAAAATGGAGTGGTTGTGTATACAGCTAAAGAATAGGTATAACTCGCCAACTCCACTTTCCTACGCTGGTATTAACCAGTTCAGGTTCAAAGGGATTAAGAAATGAATCTTATCTCAGCCAAATGGCACCCCTAGTGGATTTTTATTTATTCTACCTATATCTTATTTCATTTTTTCTTAAAAGTAAAATTATTCATATGAGTCAATTTCCGTAATTACTAAGTTTAATACAACGAATATTTTAGTGACAGTTTTATAGCAATGACTTGGCTTTGGAAGTAGTCGACTATAAAGTAATCTAGAAGAAGTAATTTGTTTTGCAATACTAGAGCTTCATTTCAACGTTTACAAGCTGTTTTTTCATAAAAACAAACGATGAAATAAAAAAATATAAAAAAATTTTAAAAAGGTATTGCTTTTTTATAGTTATATGGATATAATATTACTTGTCCTTGTTTTTAAGGATTGTCTGGTAGCGATAGCTAGAAGGTCACACCTGTTCCCATGCCGAACACAGAAGTTAAGCTTTTCAGCGCCAATGGTAGTTGGGGTTTTACCCCTGCAAGAGTAGGACGCCGCCAGGCAAGGATAATTTATCCTTAGATTGGATATAATATGTGAGTATAACACATAGAAGTGTATGACCATATTTTCCATATCATAAGTCATATCGCGGGGTGGAGCAGTCTGGTAGCTCGTTGGGCTCATAACCCAAAGGTCGCAGGTTCAAATCCTGCCCCCGCAACCAAATTATTTAATATTACTATAGTAAGATCCAGATTCACTGAAATACTGGATGCCATACATAAGTAAAAAGTTGGTCCGGTAGTTCAGTTGGTTAGAATGCCTGCCTGTCACGCAGGAGGTCGCGGGTTCGAGTCCCGTCCGGACCGCCATGAAAATTATATTAGAAGTTGTAGAACACATGGTTTTAATTGAAACCTGTGTTTTTTTAGTTTGTAGACATAATTTAGTCGTCCAATTTTTTTCTTTTTTCTTTTGTTTTTGCTATGATAGTTGGTAGTGAATACAAAGAATGGTGATTTTAAATGGATGAGTTTTCTTTTATAAATTCGATTAAGCCGAAGTTTTATCAACAGTCTTCTCTGTTAAAAGGAATTGGAGATGACGCCGCGGTTTTTCGAAGTTCGATGGATATTGTTACGGCAGTAGATACCTTTGTAGAGGATGTACATTTTTCTCGTTCTACAATGGAACCATATCATATAGGTTATCGTGCATTAGGAGCCAATATAAGTGACTTAGCAGCAATGGGAGCTTCACCTAGTTTCTATTTAGTTTCTATCGTTATACCAAAGAATTGGATTCAAGAGGAGCTGTCCCAGATATATTTAGGTATGGATGATTTAGCGTCGAAATATCATATGGATATTATTGGTGGAGACACCGTTTCAGGTAAACAATTAACAATCTCTATTACAGTAATTGGATATACCAACACAAATAAAGCTCGATGTCGTCAGCATGCTAAAGAAGGAGACATTGTTTTTGTTACGGGCACGTTAGGGGACTCTCAGGCAGGGTTTCATATCCTGACCAATGAAAACAACAGATATATTGATCAAGATTTTTATATAGGTCGACATCGAAAACCAGAACCGAGAGTGGCTTTTGCGCAAGCTCTAGAAAGTCTGGAAAGAGTATCTTTAAATGATGTTAGTGATGGGATTGCTAATGAGGCAAGTGAAATTGCAGAAGCCTCTAATGTGTCTATAGTTCTAAGTGAAAATGACATACCAGTTTCACGTTCTTTTAATCAATTTACGTATGAGCAACAGTATCAGTGGAAATTATCTGGTGGCGAAGATTTTGAACTTCTCGGCACAGTCGCTAAGTACGATTGGGATGTAGTAAAAAAAGCTGCTGAGCAGACAAACACCCAATTAACGATAATTGGTAATGTTATAGAAGAAAACAAGCATCCTGTTTATATAGAAGATAATGATGTGCGTAAAGTGCTTAAAAAAAGCGGATATACGCATTTGAAGTAGGTGAATTAAATGAAAATACAGCTTCATTCTCCCGAAGAGACTAAAACTCTCGGCCAGAGAATAGCAAAGTTGTTGCATCCTGGTGATGTTATTACGTTAGAAGGTCAGCTAGGTGCTGGTAAAACAACGTTTACGAAAGGAATTGCTTCTGGACTAGAAGTGAAGCGTCATATTACGAGTCCTACGTTTACAATCGTGAAAGAATATCGTGGGAAAATGCCTTTATATCATATGGATGTCTATCGTTTGGAGGATTCACTTGAAGATATTGGCTTTGATGAATATTTTCATGGGAATGGAGTCTCTGTAGTTGAGTGGGCAGGGTTTATTGAGCCATTCTTACCCGAGAATCGTTTAGATATATCTATTCAGTACACGGATAATGAAGATATTCGTGAAATTGATTTGTATCCTCGAGGGTCTCATTTTGAACAAGTAGTAAACGAATTACACGGTTAGGAGTTTATGTATGAATATACTTGCAATCGATACTTCCAATCAAGTATTAGGTGTGGCATTATTAAAGAATGGAGAGATAATCGCAGAACTTACAACTAATCTCACGAAGAATCATTCCGTTCGTTTAATGCCTGCTGTTGAAAGTCTTATGCATCAAGTATCTATACAACCAGAAGATCTTGATCGAATTATAGTAGCAAAAGGTCCCGGGTCATACACTGGAGTAAGAATAGGCCTATCTACTGCAAAGACGATGGCTTGGGCATTACAAATACCAGTAGTAGGTGTCTCCAGTTTAGAGGTACTCGCATATCAAGGAAAGTTCTTTAACGGAATTATATGTCCTTTCTTTGATGCGAGAAGAGGATTAGTGTTTACTGGTGGATATCAATTTAATGATAATAAAATTGAAAAAGTAATCGAAGAAGAAAATTCACTTATGACTTCCATGCTTGATAAATTAAAAAAGCAGGGCGAAAAGGTAGTATTCTTGAGTCCAGATATTCATGAATTTAAAGAATTAATTAAAGAGGAATTAGGGGAATTAGCAATTATCCCTGAATCTGTCTATCATCTTCCAAAAGCTTCGCATTTAGGTCTTGCAGGGATGAATATAGAATCGGAATCCATTCATGAGCTCGTCCCTAATTATTTACGTTTAGCGGAAGCAGAAGCAAATTGGCAAAAAAGTCAGAAGGAACATCAAGCGAATGAATAATATTACGATACGTCCAATGGAACTTACTGATATTCCTGAAGTTTTACATGTAGAAAATGCATGTTTTCAAACACCTTGGACAACGGATATTTTTTATCAAGAATTAATAGAAAATGCTCATGCGTATTATTATGTCGTTGAAATAGAGCATACAATAGTTGGTTATATTGGTTCGTGGATTGTTTTAGATGATGCGCAAATAACAAATTTTGCTATTTTACCAAGTTATCGTAGAAATAAACTAGGTGAAAAGTTATTTCGTTATGTGATGCAGCTTGCCATATCAAAAGGAGTAGAACGTCTTTCACTAGAAGTGCGTGCATCAAACATAGCAGCACAGTCCTTATATAGAAAATTTGGTTTAGTTCCTGGTGGTATTCGTAAAAGGTATTACACGGATAATCATGAGGATGCCATAGTGATGTGGGTGAATGTAAAATGAAAAAAGATACAATTATATTAGGTATAGAGACAAGTTGTGATGAGACTGCAGCCTCTGTAGTAAAAAATGGTAGAGAGATTATGTCCAATGTAGTTGCATCTCAAATCGAAAGCCATAAACGCTTCGGGGGAGTTGTGCCTGAAATTGCATCTAGACATCACGTTGAACAAATTACAATTGTGCTTGAAAAGGCAATTACTGAAGCTGGTGTTACTTGGAAAGATATAGATGCCATTGCAGTTACAGAGGGGCCTGGATTAGTGGGAGCTTTATTAGTAGGTGTGAATGCAGCGAAAGCATTAGCGTTTGCTAAAAAGAAACCATTAGTTGGGGTGCATCATATTGCTGGTCATATCTATGCAAATCGTTTAGCGCATGAATTTGAGTTTCCAATGTTAGCCCTTATTGTTTCTGGGGGACATACAGAATTAGTTCTAATGAAGGAACATGGTGATTATGAATTAATAGGGGAAACAAGAGACGATGCCGCAGGAGAAGCGTATGATAAGGTAGCTCGTATGTTGAAATTACCGTATCCCGGTGGTCCGCAAATTGATCGCTTAGCTGCTGAAGGTGAAGAGTCGATTAATTTTCCGCGTGCTTGGCTAGAAGCAGATAGTTATGATTTTAGTTTTAGTGGATTGAAGTCTGCCGTAATAAATAAAATTCATAATGCTAAGCAACGTGAGTTGACGTTGAATGCAGAAGATATTGCTGCAAGTTTTCAAGCTAGTGTTGTGGAAGTACTGACAGAAAAAACATATCGTGCAGCGAAAGAATATAACGTAAATCAAGTTATTGTAGCAGGTGGAGTAGCTGCTAATACAGGGTTAAGAAAAAGTCTAGAGAAACGTTTTTCAGACGAGGATTTTCCATTATATATTCCACCAATTCAACTATGTACAGACAATGCAGCAATGATTGCTGCTGCAGGCACCATATTGTTTGAAAAGGGTCATCGTTCCACACTCGATTTAAATGCAAATCCTTCACTTTTGCTTGATTAATCACAGGTTATTCACAAGGGTGTGGATATATTATGTAGATAAGCTACGTAATCATCTTTTAAATGTGGATGAAAAAGTGGATAACTGTTCATTTGGTTGTGGATTATGTGTATAAATTTTATTAGTTCGAGTTTTTTAGACATTTTTCGAGCTTTTTGTTGTGGATAAGTGTTGTATTAAATAAGGATATTAACAGGAAGAAATTTGGTGGAAATCCGATGAATAAAAAACAAAATTATTATTTTCAAACTGATTTAATCCTACTCTTTTTAGGATTTGTAATCATTAGTTTATTGGCTATTTATAATGCGCAGCAAATTGATCAAACTAATACAAATTTTGTCATAAGACAAATTGCTTTTTTTGGTATTGGTGTTTGTTTTGTAGCAGCGATACAATTTATCGACCTCGAACAGTTATATAGAGGTAGTATATATATCTATTTAGGTGGAGTTTTCTTATTGGGACTCTTGCTTATTAGTCCTGATGCAATTGCAAGGGAAATTAATGGAGCAAATAGTTGGTTCACCTTACCTGGGTTGTCCATTCAACCTGCCGAATTTGCGAAAATGTCGACGATTTTATTTCTAGCAGCAACGATAACTGGCCATAAAGAAAAGATAGAAGTTCAAACTATGAAAACGGATATTATGTTACTACTTAAACTGATTGTTTATACATTGATACCAGTTGGGTTAATTATGCTACAGCCTGATTTTGGTACGTCGATGGTGTATTTGTTTATTGCAGGAATGATGACTATTTTATCAGGTATTAATTGGAAGATTATTGTTTCATTAATTGTCGGTTTGATATCTATAGCAGCAGCTGCTATTCTAGCAATTATTCGATTTCCGCAATTTGCCATTGATGTTCTTGGAGTCGCACCATATCAAGTTGATCGAATTATGACTTGGTTTGATCCATCACAACAATCAGCAGATGCGACATTCCAGTTCGAACGCTCACATATGTCATTAGGTTCTGGGCAATTGTTTGGTAAAGGAATGAGTGGTTTAGAAGTACAATATCCAGAAGCGCATACAGACTTTATCTTTTCTGTAATTGGTGAAAGCTTTGGATTTATTGGAAGCGCAATTGTAATTTTTCTTTACTTTATGCTTTTATACCGTTTAGTAACTTTAGGTTTAAGCATTTATAAACATTCACCATTTGGCACATATTTCTGCTTTGGATTTTTAAGTTTGATGCTTATCCATGTGTTTCAAAATATCGGGATGACAATTGGGATCATGCCTATTACAGGAATTCCGTTACTACTTATAAGCTATGGAGGTAGTTCTGTCATGTCCACTATGTTAGGATTGGCAATAGTTTACCGAGTAGCGGTGGAACATACGATACAAAATGACTATCTATTTAAATAAAAGCTATAAAAAAACTCTCTGAATCCATCATTGTGGATAAAGAGAGTTTTTTATCTTATTAACTAGGTTGCTTATGAAACTGATCGATAAATGTTACTCCTTCTTCATAAATGGTTGCTATAACAGAATGTATTTGTTGTGAAGATATTTCAGTTACTTCGAATTGTACATTTTTATAGAGAAGGTTCGGCTTCTCATGATTGGCAGGAATATAGCCTAATTGATCGATTAAGAAATCACTTAAAGTATTAAAATTCTCTTCAGGAAAAGTGATGCCCAGTATACCTTCTAATTCGTACAATGGTGAATGAGCATGAATTCGGTATCTATTTCCAGCCAGTTGTTGGATAAAAGATGGTTTATTCAATACATAACTATCATCTTCTTGAAGGACATCAGTAACCATTTCTTTAACCATATCTTCCGTTGTAATGAGACCTTCTGTGCCACCATATTCATCTAAAACAATCGCAAGTGCAATCTGTTCTTTTTGCATATCCTTAAATGCAAGGTCTACACGTTGTGATTCTAAGATAAAGAAGGGATTATGCATGATATTTCGAAGTTGAAACTTGGTGGTATCATTATGTTTATGTAAGTAAGAAAGTACGTCTTTTACGTGAATAATTCCTACTATTTGGTCGATATCTTCTTCGAATACAGGATATCTGTTATATGGATTATTTATAATAACATCCATTACTTCCTCATAGGGTGTATCAACTTCAAGCACACAGATATCTAAACGATGAACAACGATATCCGAAATATGTTTATCATTAAATTCATAGATGTTTGTTTCAGGTTCAGCTGATGCGTGCCCTTTTGTTTTTTTAAGCGCACTTGTATTGATTACCAGCAGCCCCTTTTTCCAAGTCATAAAACATGCTATGCCTACAATTAGACTAAGTAAACCTATCAGCGCTATCGTCAAAAGCTAACGACCTCCATGGTTTTTTATTAAATTTTTATCCGGAAATATGCCATCACTTAGACAGTCCGCATATATAAAAAAAACAGGCAAGTTTAAACTTACCTGTTGATAATTATAAACGAAAATAAATATTTTTTCAATTATCTAACTCTTCCAAACTTGTCCATTGCTCTAATAAGTCATCAAGTTTTTGTTTGGACGTGTTTGTTTCTTCCGTTAGCTCTAATGCTTTTTCGTGATTTTCATACACTTCTGGTAACGTCATTTGTTCTTCTAAATGTGCAATATGCTCTTCTGTGGATTCAATTTGTTTTTCAAGTTCAGCAATCTGTCTTTTTCGCTTTCTTTCTTCACTTTGTTTCTGTTTTTCTTCTTTAAAGTTTCTTTTTTTATCAGAAACAGTTACTGATTGAACAGCGTTTTCCATCTGAAGACGAGCAAGTTCTGCTTCTTCTGCTTTTTTCTCTAAATAATAATCATAGTCACCAAGATACATTTTAATTCCTTGTGGACTCATTTCAGCTACTTGGTCTGCGATTCGATTAATAAAATAACGATCATGCGAAACAAATATAATCGTGCCAGGAAAATCAGCTAATGCACCTTCTAACACTTCTTTACTATCAATGTCTAAGTGGTTCGTTGGTTCATCTAGAATAAGCAAATTTGCTTTTTGCATTTTTAATTTAGATAATGCTAAACGTGATTTTTCTCCACCACTTAATGCAGATACTGGCTTTAACACGTCATCGCCAGAGAATAAGAAATTACCTAGAATCGTACGAATATCTTTTTCGTTCACTAGAGGATACTCATCCCACAATTCTTGAAGCACAGTTTTATTCGAGTGAAGTTCGGTTTGTTCCTGATCATAGTAGCCAACTTGTACATTCGTCCCTAATTGAATATCTCCTTCGAAAGGAAACTCTTTTTCCACAATAGTCTTTAATAACGTTGTTTTTCCAATTCCATTCGGGCCAACTAATGCGATACGGTCTCCGCGATTTGCATGGAGATGAACATGGCGAAATGTAGGGTCTTGTTGTTCTTCATATCGAAAACCCAAATCAGAGATTTTCAACACATCATTTCCACTACGACGATTAATCTGAAATGACATCGAAGCGGATGATTCATCCCCCATTGGACGATCCATTCTTTCCATTTTTTCTAATTGCTTTCGTCTACTTTGTGCTCGTTTTGTCGTGGAAGCACGAACGATATTTTTTTGAATAAATTCTTCCATTCGTTTAATATCCGTTTGTTGTTTTTCATATTCTTTCATTTCTTGTTCGAAATTGAGTGCTTTTTGTTCTAAGTATTTACTGTAGGTACCGTGATATTTTTTAGAATGATGTCTAGAAATTTCATAAACTATAGAAACCGTTCTATCAAGAAAATAACGGTCGTGGGAAACAATCACAATAGCACCAGGGTAATTAACGAGATAACCTTCTAACCATGTAAGTGTATCAATGTCCAGATGGTTTGTAGGCTCATCGAGGATGAGTAATTGAGGTTTTTGTAGCAATAATTTACCGAGAGCAAGTCTTGTTTTTTGCCCGCCACTTAATTCGTTAATCGGTGCTCGATAATCGTAATCTCCAAATGAGAGTCCAGTAAGTACCGATTTTATATCCGATTCATACGTATAACCACCATCTGATTGATAGCGAACTTGTAAGTCATCATATTCCTTTAAAATTAGTTGGTAACTAGCATCATCCACTGCAGTAGGATCTGCCATTTTTGTTTCTAATTCACGTAACTTTTTCTCCATTTGTTTTAAATGGGAAAACACATCTTCCATTTCATTCCAAATGGTTTTTCCTGATTCCAATTTCATATGTTGCGACAGGTAACCATAGGTAAGGTCTTTCGGTTTGAAAAACTCTCCTTCATCATAAGGGATTTCATTTGCCATTATTTTTAGCAATGTCGATTTTCCTGCACCATTTCTCCCGACGATGGCAATTCGATCTTGGTCTTTTATTTCTACTTTTATATTAGACAAAATCTCTTCTGTGCCAAAAGATTTTGATATTCCGTTTAATTGCATCAGTATCATTTTATTGTCACCTCATATTACTAGTTTAGCTTATCGCCATAGAAGGGACAATATTATTGTGAAAAATGTCACGACTTCTAAGGATAAATCTGTTAAAATAAATATAGTATGATAATTATTCTAAGCATTGAAAAGAGGAAGGTCGTATGGAACAAAACAAGATTCCGCAAGCAACTGCAAAACGCTTGCCATTATATTATCGTTTCATTAACAACTTAAATCAACAAGGAAAAAAGCGTGTATCATCAAAAGAATTAAGTGAAGCGGTTAAAGTAGATTCCGCAACCATTCGCAGAGATTTCTCTTATTTCGGTGCACTAGGTAAAAAAGGATACGGATACAATGTCGAATATTTATTAGGATTTTTTAAACGTACGTTAGATCAACATGAAATAACAGAAGTAGCATTAATAGGTGTTGGAAATTTAGGTACAGCTTTCTTACATTATAATTTTATGAAAAATAATAATATCCGTATTACCATTGCATTTGATGCTGATGAGAATAAGGTAGGCACCGATATCGGAGGAGTTCCAGTCTATCATATTGACGAACTAGGGGAAAGATTAAAGGACACAGAGGTTGCGATTTTAACGATACCTGCAGATGAAGCAGATGCGATAGCCAACCAACTGGTCGATCATGGTGTTAATGGTATATTAAATTTTACCCCAGCAAGAATTACAGTACCAAGTCATATTCGTGTGCATCATATTGATTTAGCGATTGAACTTCAATCACTTGTGTATTTTCTTAAACATTATTCATTACAGTAATTATTTCATTATTTTAAATCGATTATTATGTAAGCGTTTGTTGAAATTTGCTTAAAGAAAAAGTAGACTGAGATGCAGTCTACTTTTTCTTTTTTATTTTATTGTGATAACCAAACATCTTAAAAGAACAAAAGAAGCATAAAGCAGAGACTGCTGAAAAAATCAATGTAACGGAATTCCAAACGGTGCTCTCCTTACTTTGAACCCCAAAGTATATAAAAGCTATTCCAACCAGAAAGTATAGAATTGCTCTTGTTAAATAAGGATGTTTCATGGATTAACCTCCAAAGAATATCATTTGCATCTCATCTAACATTCGCTGCAGTTCCTCAGGATCAATATTATATTGCATTAATACAACAAAGGAGTTCATTGCTGCGTGAACGATGATAGGCACAATGATACGTTTTGTTTTTACATAAAGGAAAGCAAAAACAAATCCCATGGATGCATAAATAAGAATATGCGTAGGGTCTAAGTGAATAAAGCCAAATATGACTGCTGATAGTAACCCTGCGAAAAAGAAATTCATCCGTTTATATAGCTCTCCAAAGATAATTTTTCGGAATATGATTTCTTCCAAAATCGGAGCTAAAATAGCCGGGACGATCATAAATATCGGTGCTGCTCGAGTAATATCCATAATTTGTTGTGTGTTCTCTGAACCAGGATCAATCCCTAAAGCTATTTCGATTTGGGCAGCAATACCTTGCGCGAATAAAGCCATAAAGAAACCAGCGATGGACCAAAGTATTATGCTTTCAATGCCTGCTGCATTATCATTTCGCATTTGCATATCTGGTTTTAGAAGATATAGCGTAATGAGTACCGCTAATCCAAAGGAAAATATTGACCAATAAATCGTTGCATCCATTAAAGATAAGTCTAAAACGACCGCTAAAATTGGGGCGAAGAGAGCCCCTGAAAGCTGCATAATAATATATGTAAGAATGACATACCAATATCTGCGACTCAAATAAAACGCTCCTTTATCATGTACTGTATTAATTACTATAGTTTAACATATGCATATATAGTTATTATAATCAGAACACGCTATTAAATGAAAAGAAAATGAAGTATTATTTTTCTATAACTGAGTACTACATATGTTGAATAAAAAATATAATTTCTTCACTCTTTTTTGCTTGCATTTTTTTATAGAATTAATTATTATAATAATTGTGATTAGCACTCAACTGTGAAGAGTGCTAATAAAATAAAATGATATCGAATTAAGGAGGCATTTCTACATGATTAAACCATTAGGAGATCGTGTTGTTATCGAACTTGTTGAACAAGAAGAAACAACTGCAAGCGGAATCGTACTTCCAGACTCTGCAAAGGAAAAACCGCAGGAAGGTAAAGTAGTAGCAGTTGGTTCTGGACGTGTAGAAAATGGAGAAAAGATCGCTCTTGAAGTTTCAGAAGGAGATCGTATCATTTTTTCTAAATTTGCTGGTACAGAAGTGAAATATGAAGGTACAGAATACTTAATTCTTCGTGAAAATGATATTTTAGCTATTATAGGCTAAACTCTTATGAGAAATTTAGACTGAATAATAAAATACGTAACTACATTCAAGGAGGAATAAAGAATGGCTAAAGACTTAAAATTTAGTGAAGACGCTCGTCGCGCAATGCTACGTGGTGTAGATACATTGGCAGATGCAGTAAAAGTTACGCTTGGACCAAAAGGACGTAATGTTGTATTAGATAAAAAATTCGGCTCACCTCTAATTACTAATGATGGTGTTACAATTGCAAAAGAAATTGAATTAGAAGATGCATTTGAAAATATGGGTGCACAATTAGTATCTGAAGTTGCATCAAAAACAAATGATGTTGCTGGTGATGGTACTACAACTGCAACTGTACTTGCTCAAGCAATGATTCGTGAAGGATTGAAAAACGTAACCTCTGGTGCGAACCCAGTGGGAATCCGTCGCGGTATTGAAAAAGCTGTGGCAGAAGCAGTAACTGAATTAAAATCTATCTCAAAACCAGTTGAATCTAAAGAATCCATTGCGCAAGTAGCTGCTATCTCTGCTGCTGATGATGAAGTAGGTCAATTGATTGCTGAAGCAATGGAACGCGTAGGTAACGATGGTGTTATTACAATTGAAGAATCTAAAGGATTCAACACAGAACTTGAAGTAGTAGAAGGTATGCAATTTGATCGTGGATATGCTTCTCCATACATGGTTACTGATCAAGATAAAATGGAAGCAGTTCTAGAAGATCCATATATCTTAATTACAGATAAGAAAATTGCAAATATCCAAGAAGTGCTACCAGTATTAGAACAAGTAGTTCAACAAGGTAAACCGCTTCTAATGATCGCTGAAGATGTAGAAGGCGAAGCACTTGCTACATTAGTAGTGAACAAACTTCGCGGTACATTTAACGCAGTAGCTGTAAAAGCTCCTGGATTTGGTGACCGTCGTAAAGCAATGCTAGAAGATATCGCAGTACTAACTGGTGCAGAAGTAATCACTGAAGATCTTGGATTAGATCTTAAATCTGCTGGTATCGAACAATTAGGTCGCGCTTCTAAAGTTGTTGTAACAAAAGAAAACACAACAGTAGTAGAAGGTTCTGGTGACCCAGAAGCAATTTCTAGCCGTGTAGCACAAATCCGTGCACAAGCAGAAGAATCTACTTCTGATTTCGATAAAGAAAAATTACAAGAACGCCTAGCGAAATTAGCTGGTGGTGTAGCAGTAATCAAAGTTGGTGCAGCTACTGAAACAGAATTGAAAGAACGTAAGCTTCGTATTGAAGATGCACTTAACTCTACTCGTGCAGCAGTAGAAGAAGGTATCGTAGCTGGTGGTGGTACAGCATTACTTAACGTATACAGTAAAATCGCTGAACTATCATTAGTAGGTGACGAAGCAACTGGTGCAAGCATTGTACTACGTGCAATCGAAGAGCCAGTACGTCAAATCGTACACAATGCTGGACTAGAAGGTTCTATCATTGTAGAACGTCTAAAAGGCGAAAAAGTTGGTATTGGTTACAATGCAGCAACTGACGAGTGGGTAAACATGGTAGACGCTGGTATCGTTGACCCTACTAAAGTTACTCGTTCTGCATTACAAAACGCAGCATCTGTAGCAGCAATGTTCCTAACTACTGAAGCAGTAGTCGCTGACAAGCCTGAAGAAGACGGCGGTGCTGGCGGCGGAATGCCTGACATGGGCGGCATGGGTGGAATGGGCGGCATGATGTAAAGTCGCCACCCTAACACTGATGTATCAATGGTTTGAATGATGACATAAAAACTTTGACCGCATTTAGTCAAAATCAATAAGATTTTTCATGAGACTTCCGAATTTATCGGAGTCTCTTTTTCTTATTTCTTCGGTAGTATGAAGATATACATTTTTTGTTGTTTTATCGTCAGAGTGACCCAAACGTTTCATTATTCTTTCTATAGATACTTCGGCTTCTGCAAGTAAAGAAGTATGCGTGTGTTTCAAAGAGTGTGGTGATAGTTCTTCATTTTGCTTTGATAACTTCAACAATCTTTTCATACGTTGTTCCACTATCTTGATATAAATAGGGTATCCGGGATACGTTGAATTGTTTACGAATATAAAACCTTGATTATTATACAGTGATTGAAATTCGTTTTTCAGTTCTTGGTTTAATTCAATAACCCCTTCTAATACTTTTACTACATTTTCATCTATATCAACTTTTCTTACAGATGTTTTCATTTTTGGTGTAACTAACGGGGCTTTATAGTATATTATAAATTTTTTAAAATAATAGCATTGAAGTCATTTAACAGAAATGTTACTCTTTGATTACAATAATGAATAATGTAAAAAATTGTAAAATGAGGTGTTGAAGATAACTAGATTGAAGCCAAAAAGAATACTTATATACATAATTTTCGTTATTTTTTTTATTTTTATTATATTGCCTCTTTTATCAAACACTGATTCGTTATTTGGATATGTAAAAGTTGATGAAAAGAATATCACTGACGGAGAATCAACATTATCTATTTCAAGATTAGACACAGGAGAGCAGTTTAATGTGAATGTAAATAACACAAAGTTTTATTTGGAAGGTAACCCTATAGATGAAAATGAAATATGGGAAGATATTGAAACAGAGTCTAATTATTGGGTCTCTTTAGATAAAAATAGATTACCATATAGAATCTTTGAAAAATATAAACTTGAAATGTTCTATATGGATTAATCTAATAGATATTAAAATAAAAAGGGGGGTAGCATTAAATATAACAACTAAAAAATTGGAAACACAGAAATAGAGATACTCGAAGACGGTAGAGTAGCACCTGTTAAAAATTCAGAAGATTTAGATGAATAAGAATTAAATTTGATTTTATTGGAAATTGGACATGCATTTAAAGATATTTCAAACTATGATACTGAATACAAAAGGTTATGGTGGGAAACGAGTCGATCTAGAAAATGCAGATTTAGAATATTCATATGTAAGTGATAGAAAAGAATATAGCGAGATAGATTATAGTTTAAATCAAATAAGAGAACAACAAATCAATGACCTTAAAGAACAGAATATAACTGACCCTAAAGTAATTCAAGAACGTGTATTACCTAAAAATGATGGTATTTCACTCTTTGATTTAGAAGATTGCCAGACTTCCAATGGAAACTGTGCATATGGAAAGTTTGAAGGGAGATTACAGGCCTTTAAGGTAGGTGAGACTAGTAATCAAAGTGAATATATATTCCAAGAAAATTGGGATTGGGTACAAGAACCATTTATTCAAGGCACTGATTTTGCTGGAATTCATTGGGGATCCAAAGGAGAGCCAGAAGCAGGTACTACATATGGAGAAGGCGCTTACACATGGAATGATGAATTCTATAATTATTTTAATTTTCCAATTGACACCTCTAGTAATTATGGAATAACTGCTGATGTAGAATTTCCAGTAGATGATTTAGGAAGATATGAGCGTTATCAGGGTTCTATAATGGAAGTAGTAAATATTTACACCAATACAAATCCACCGGGGACGAGAGCAACAATATCCTCTGTATATGCTCACCCTCATACTCCCAATAATTGGTCTATTGGAGTGTCTGCTGGAGGCCTTTCACTTTCAGGTAATATCGGTACAGGGGACAAGTTTACATGGAGATATTCGTTTACTGTTGAATGAATTTTATTTAGAACATAAAAAGGTAAAAGTCTTCACTTTTGTGGGGGGCTTTACATATTATCAGAATAGTAGTAAAATATGCTTTATTTCTAATAAATCTTTTTCATCCCACTATTTTTAGTGGGAACTTTTTAACGTTATCACAGAACTAATGTTCGCATCTGTAATAATGTTAACTAAACCAAACCATATTATATGTTAAAGTATGGTTTAATTATCCTTTTCAATTTTAAATTTGAATTTATATGATAACGAACAGTTTTTCTCAGCTTTAAGTTTGTACACTTCCGCTTCTTGGTAAGATTCAAATGTCATTACATCTGTATCCTCTGAAAGAAATGCTTCGACTTTATCTCCTACTATTTTAACTGTATACACATTAAATTCTCCTTTATTCAGTTGTTTTCCTTTTTCCTTCTGTAAATCCAAGTTTTTCTTAGTATTTTCAGTAAAGGTCGAATGGTTAGAGATAGACTTCCTAATAAATATGCAATATTTCCATAGAAGTCTGTAATAGCGAAAAAGTTTAATATGCTACCTGTAACGAAAAATATTCCTACTAACACATCTCCTATTAATTGTAAAAAATTATATTTTTCTTGAAAGTAAACTTCTAGTGATTGGCTATATATGCTAAAGTCTTGTTTATTTCCTTCTTTATAATTTTTTATTCTTGGTATTTGCATATATGCTAATCTCCTCCCTATTTTGCTATATTTATTTCCCTAATTTGCTAGTCTAACACCACATAAGGAAGAAATCGTTCTATAGTCGTGAACAATTAAGTATGAATAATTAAAGATATTATGATGTACGTACTAATTTTAGTTTTTTTAGTTTATTTTGAGAAAATAGTGGAATACATTTTACATAGAAAAGTTAGTTTCATAGCTTTTCTAAATATTTTAGGAGGTGGAGAGACATGGCTAACAATCAAACTTACAAAACAGGAGAAAAAGCACCGGAGAGCGGAACATTTAAAGTTAAAAGTTTAGTGAACGGCGGATCAACTAATCAGGATAATACAGAAATTAGAGTTGAAGAAGGCGAGCAATTTCCTCCTTCTCCATCTAGTAATGAAGCTGCCAATTGGGTAAAAGTATCATAAAAGAGAAAAAGCCCTCCTAGTGGGGGCTTTTTTAGTCAAATAGCTTAGGTTTTTCATTATTATTCGGTGTTCCATGAATATATCCTGGTGCAGATTTCAAAATAGGTTTTTGACCAAAAGCTTTTGGATCTCTAATGTATTCAAATTCCCCATCTCCATCCATACTTTTGCCTTTTGCCCATCTTCCTTCACTACTTTCATCACCGAAGGAATAGTTCATAAAAGAATGAGAAACTTCTTGTTTTTCATATTGTTGGTTAAATGTTGATGGTACGATTGGATTTTCGTTTTGTTCTAATTCTTCAATTGCTGCCATCCATTGATTTTGATGCATGGTATCGCGTGCTATTAGCCATGAAAGCATATCTCGAACACCCTTATCGTCAGTCATTTCATATAATCTTACGACTTGAAGGCGACCTTGTGACTCAGCATTTAAATTTGCACGAAAGTCAGCGAGTAAATTTCCGCTTGCGATAGTATAACGAGAATTAAAAGGGTAACCAGCACTATCAGTAGGTGTTGCACCTAATCCAGATACTATGGCATGTTGGGGGTTCATTCCTCCCATCACAGCACCTACTACAGGATCTTTTGCTGCTTCCTCTTGATCCTCGACAGGTGCATGGTCAAGTAATTGTGCAATCATAGTAGCTAACATTTCTACATGTGCTATTTCTTCTGTTCCAATATCTAAAAGCATATCTCTATATTTTTGATTTCCTCGACAATTCCATCCCTGAAATAGGTACTGCATCATAACAGTTATTTCTCCGAATTGGCCACCTAAAACTTCTTGTAATTTTTTTGCGTATACTGGATCTGGACGATCTGGTTTTGCATTATATTGCAATTCTTTTACGTGAAAAAACATAAATATGTCACACTCCTTTTATATTTAGGGTAACCACTAAATTATTATTTATAACGGCCACAAAGTGAAGTCACCTTGCATGCCTCTATTCTTTTTCCTTTTTGTTGTGAAATTCTTTACTTACTTCGGTTTGGAAGCTTGTAGATGTACGGTAATTATTACTTTTATCCACATTATCAAAAACAAAATTACGTAAGTATCTATGATATAAAAGTTCGGTAATTGAAATAAAAAATGCAGATATGAAAGCTGCAGTCATAACTGGAGCAGTGCCTTCAAATAAAAAAGTACCTATAATCCAGATTCCAATGTAAGCAAGCGCAAAATCACTTACTGCTGCGGCAACATTTCCAATTTTAGGTAATATGAACATATCGCCCGCAAAAGCAATTACAGCTAAGATTATACTTGTCGTAATAATGTCAGATAAAGAAACATTAAAGAACAAGCCTAGTATTATCCATAATGTGGCAAATAATAATATAAACTTTAACAAGAAAGCTGATACATATTTCAATTAACATCATCCTTTTTTAATTATTGAAGGTTATTTTGTCTATAATTAAAATTTTTATGCATATTTAAAGCTTCTCTTTAACAAGAGGTTTTGTAGTAGTTATTATTAAATATTGAACTTGTAATAAATTTATATATAAGTGGAAAACATAATTTATGAATTGAGGTGATTATGTGAAGGAATCAGAAGTTTTAATTGTTGGAGGAGGACTAGCCGGTTTAACCTGTGCATTAGAATTAGTAGATAGAAATAAAGATATTTTACTTTTAGAGGGAGAACCTGTAATAGGTGGGCGAACATCTTCATATGTTGATGAAGGAATGGACGTGGAGTCAGGATTTCATCGTTATATTGGATTTTACTCTGCAATGCCAAAGATGTTAAGGAAAGCGGGTATTAGTTTAAATGATATTTTTGCGTGGGAAGAAAAGGTTGAAGTGCGTGAAAAATATACAAATGAAGTCGTAAAAATTGGAGTAGCCCCTTTATTTGGACCAATGAAGTTACTAAGAAGTCTTGCAGGTAACAACCAAGTTCTGTCTTTTCGGGATAAATTTTCCCTTATTCCATTTTTCCTAAACGGGCTTAAAGATTATGTTACAAAACCTAAAACACTAGATTCATACAGTATTAGGAAATACGCTACTAAATATGGAGTTACAGATAAAGCTTTTAATAATATAGTAATACCTTTTAGTACAGGTCTCTATTTTTTACCGCCTGAACGTTATTCCGCGTATGTTTTTTTTGGTTTATTTGCACAAGGAACACCAAAACTATTTAAGATGAGGGTAGGCGCATTTTTAGGTGGAATGACAGAAGTTATGTGTCACCCAATTGTTAGAGCAATAGAAAAAAAGGGTGGAGCAGTTCAAAAAGAATGCAAAGTTAAAGAGATTATAGTTGAAGACGAAAAAGTATATGGAGTCAAACTTGAAAATGGTGAAGAAATTCGTGCGAAACATACAATTATAGCAACTTCATTGCACTCTGCTAAACAATTACTACGCCCAGCTTTTGAAAAACATTCATGGTTCCAACCGATGTTTGAACTTCCTTTAATGCCTGCTGCAACATTTCAGATTGAACTTAAACGACCTGCTTTGCCAAGAGACATAACGACATTTGGACCAAATACCTCAATGGTCAGTTTTGCGGAACAATCTCGAACAACCTTCCAGGAATCTAATGGTAGACTGTCTATTATATTATCTCATCCAGAGAAATTTATAAAACTGAGCCCAAATGAAACATTAGAAATAGTTTTACAAGATGCTAAAGCATTAGGAATTAATTTAAATAATAATATCTTAAATTACCGACAAATCAATCATTTTCATGATTTTCACTCCTTAGAACCAGGAAATAATTGGTTGCGTCCTACACAGAATACTCCAATTCAAGGCCTTATACTTGCAGGAGATTATACCAAGCAACCTTATTTCGCAACAATGGAAGGTGCGGTAATATCAGGCCGAAAAGCTGCAGAAATAGTTAAGAAGATGAAATAGACAGAGATATGCAGAAGACATGATAATTAAATATAATTTTGATGAGCCACTCGAAGATTAAGAGTGGCTTTTTTTCATCTTCCTCATAAATATATAGGTCATCTACTTTACAATTTAACACTTTAGCTAATTTGAATATTCTTTCAAGAGGTGTATCTACCCAAATGAAATCCATTTTTTCATGTTTACACCTTATTATTTTTTGGTATAATAGAACAAACGTTCGTGATTTGGAGGGTGAAACATGAAAGGATTACTTGAAAATTCGAAGGAACTAAAGAGTAAGATAATGATTTATTATATAGACACTAATAATGAAGTAACTCAACGGATAATAAGCGTTGTTGAAATAAAAAGGGAACACGTTATTGCTTATTGTCACTATAGAAAACAAGTTCGTTCATTTAAGTTTGAGAACATTCTTTCATGTGTACCAGTCAAAAGGAGAGTAGGGGCATGAGTGTTAATGATAGAGGTACAATAAAATGGACAGCTATGATGTTGCCAGAGCATGCAGAGTTGTTGAACCAATTAAAGAAAAGAAAAACAGGAAGCAAAAACCTATACTTGATGAACAACAACTTGAGTAAAACGGTTTTCAGTTAATGATGGCACATAAGGACAACCTTCTCATCAGTATTAAGTATTATGATAATTATGATTACCATGATATTAAAGGTTATGTGGATAAGATAAATTATCAAGATAATATGTTTCTGTAGTTGAAAAGGTAAGCTCAGAAGATGATACAAGAATAAATTTTGATATGATTTTAGAAGTGACTTTATTATAGTAGTACAATGGCATACAAATATATTTTAATACAATATCCATCAAAATACTCCTTACATAAGCATGTTATTATGATAAAATTATTTCATTAATAGTAATAGGAGGAAAATATAAAAAATGATAGTTGGTGTTATGAGGGAATATAAAAACCCTGATCATATGGTAAAGCTTATTGCATTGATAGGCAAAGCTAAAGGTATCGAAATTGTATTTATCCACCCTAGTGAAGTTGATATAGAAAATAACAGAGTTAGCGGTAGGATTCTAGTAGACGACAGATGGTTTAGAACAAGTATGCGAGTTCCTAAAGTGATTGATATTTCGGCATTTTGTATGAAGTATACAGAAGTCGTGAAGTTTTTAAGAAGGAAAGCTATTTTAACCGAAAACGGTAAGAAAAGATTAACGAAAGAAAAATTGCAAAAAGAATTAAAGCGTGATGAAGATTTTGAAAAACATTTAATACCGACTATTAATTTGGAGTTCATTTCACCTCTTACAGGTTTTCTTTCTTTGTATGGAAAAGTTGTAGTTAAGCCAGTATATAGTCAAAGAGGTACAGGTGTTTATATCATAGAAAAAATTAATGACGATGAATACATAATTGGACATAAAAGAGAATCGTATAAGGTTAATTTGAACGAGTTAAAAAGCTTTTTCGATGATAAAATAAAAGGTGTAAAACATATCGTGCAACAGTATATTGAATGCAGGACACCGCAAGGAGACCCGTTTGATTGCAGGATTCATTTAGAGAAAAATGGTAAAGGTAATTGGGTTATCCCTAAAAGTTATATTAGAATTGGAATAGGTCAAAAAATTGTTTCTAATGTTAATGACGGTGGGGGAGTCGCTGATCCAGAAAAATTTCTCCATGCTTGTTACGGGGAAATAGCAGAACCATTAATACAAAGAATGCGAGATTTCGCTTTCGGAGTAGCGAAAAAGATTGAAGAAATAAGAATGCAAGAACTGATGACTATAGGACTTGATATTGGTATTGATAATAATTTAAATTTTTATTTATTTGAAGCTAATAGTGCACCGACCACTAGAGAAATGAAATCAGAAGTAGCCATGTTAAGAACTGATTATTATAAATTTTTATATAACAAAGCGTCAAGAGTTAGGAGAAATCCAGTACAAGAGGTGAAATGATGTTAAAAATATTTTATAGAATGTGATTGCGCTATTTGCATATTTCATTTAGGGATTGTGCAGAGTAAAATGAAAAGAAAAATCAACGATAAGATTGTCTTAACATCAGATAAACTTTCATAATTAAAGCACTCATAATCGAGTGCTTATTTTATTGGTTCATAATATTCTTTTTCTGCTTGTTTTCTTGCTTTTATAGCATCTTCTTTATCATCATAAACACCTAGATTAATTTGTTTACCCTTAAATCCGATATTCGCACGCCACTTATTACCTCTATGTTTACAAACACCTTTAACACCACTTTTATTTCTCTTCCCTTTAGGCATATCTAAAGCGGTGAGACGTGTACCTTCTCTTTTATCTTTATCTATGTGTTTTTTGAATCCTTCATATTTCTTGCAACCGCAATCAAATCAATCATAATTATCATCTATTATAAGCGATAGTATGCCAGTCGTGCATGGGCGGCATGATGTAATAACTGCCCAATCCCTTGGTAAACATTTTGAAGAATTGGTACCAATATGTTAATGACAGGTATATAAAAGAGATTTCTCATTAGTTAATTGAGAAGCCTCTTTTTTTGTAAGCATTACCGTCAAATTGTTGATTTCTAATAGTCCAGATCAGCACAAGATTATCCAAACTTTTCTTCTTTGCTTTATTAGCGAATGGTTTATTGCTAAAATAACAAAGTTATCAAGGACAAAGGTAGGCTTTCATAAGTTTAGATGTAAGAAATTACAGATAAGTTAAAACTATTGAATGATTGTGTAGATATTTTTCTTATGCTAAAGTATGGATAATTATTATTGGATAAGGGATGGGAAACATGCAATACCAATATGAGCAGATAGATTATCAAGTTGATTTACCAATTAACATTTTTACACATACAGTAGAACAATTTCCTTTTCATTGGCACGAAGCTACTGAAATTCTTTTTGTACTGGAAGGCGAATTAGATATTAGGATTAATCAAGATGACTATCTACTGAAAATGGGAGATGTTTTTCTTGTGAATGGAAATGAACTACATTTTATTAACTCTAGAACAGTGTTTGGACAAACTCATGTGTTGGCTCTGCAATTTGACAACAGGTATTTTAAGAAACTGGGCATTGATGTTGAACAAAAAAGATTCTATATGAACTCAGGAGATGTAGAAGAAGAATCTATTTTTGTCTTAGATGAAATTAAATATATTCTAGCCAATATGATGGATCTAGTATTGAATAAAAAAAACCTTTACAGTCTTAAGGTTACGAAAATGCTATTAGATCTTGTGATTCTTCTTCTAGAGCATTTTGAAGTTCCGACAACAACAAAGAGTGAGCAAATGAAAGATGACGAAAGACTTGTAGAAATACTTCAATATATGAATGAACATTGTATAGAAGTACATTTTGGACTACAGAGTGTAGCAAAAGAGTTCTCATTAAATCCACACTATTTGTCGAGGTATTTTAAGTCAAATGTGGGGGTTTCTCTAAAGAAATATTTAGATAATATGCGTTTGAACAAATCATTGTTTACTTTGCGAACCACAGATGAGACTGTTACTGAAATAGCTCTTAAGTTTGGATTCCCAGACAGTAAAGCCTATTACAGAGTCTTCAAGGAAGTGTTAGGGATAACACCAATGCAGTATCGAGGTCAATATCGAATAGAGCTCAAAAAGGGAATTATAAATGATTATCTGAGCATCAATAGCAAGGAGTCATTTGGAAATCTATTCAAATATCTAGATCGTAAGGATATTGGCGATTTTCAAATAAAAAAAGAGGCAATAAAAACTATTGATGTTACCAATTTTTCAAACAAGATTAATCGATCTTTCACAAAATTAATGACTTTTGGATATGCTCCCCATGCCCTGAGAAAAGATTTCTATGAACAATTGCAACAGGTTCAGGGTGAAATAGGATTCGAATACATTCGATTTCATGGAATTTTTTCAGACCAACTCATGGTATATAACGAGAAGTCTGATGGAACCTATTACTTTAATTTTAATCACATTGATTCTCTATTGGATAATTTAGTTGCTGTCCATTTAAAGCCATTTATTGAAATTGGTTTTATGCCGAAAAGTTTAGCAAGTACTGAAAATAAGATATTTTGGTGGGATGCATTTGTATCACCTCCAAAGAAAATGGATAGATGGCTTAAATTATTGGATTCTTTTATCAGACATTTGATTAATCGATATGGAATGCAAGAAGTAAGGACATGGTATTTTGAGTTCTGGAATGAACCTGAAGTTCAACATTTCTGGGGTGGTACAAGACTGGAGTTTTTTAACTTTTATGCTGAAAGCTATAAATGTATTAAAGCAATTGATCCTGAAATAAAACTTGGAGGATTTGGAACAATTGACTTTTCCAAAAATCAAAATTGGCTTAATGATTTTGATCACTTTGCCCAAAATGAAAAAGTTGATGTGGATTTCTTTTCATTTCATGTTTACAATTTATCCCAAAAACTTTTACCCAAACCAGAATCGATTCAAACGGTCGGTGAAAATGAATTAACAGGAACCGTTATACAAAATATAGCTGAATTTACAGGCATTATGCTGGGTGATGAAAATAATTTTACAACATGCATTGATCAGATCATTAGTAAGAGCAAAGAATTGCCGTCACTAAATCGAGAACTTTGGATAACAGAATGGAACGCAAATTCTGATAGTAGAGATTTATTACACGATACATGTTATATGGGAGCTTTTATCACTAAAAATGTTATAGAAAACTTTGAAAAAGTAAAAGGAATGGGTTTTTGGACATTTACTGACATATTTGATGAGTTTCAATTGGAGCAGCCACTCTTTCATGGTGGGTTTGGATTATTGACCTATAATGGTATCAAAAAGGCTGGATATCATGCCTTCTTCTTCCTAAGCAGGCTTGGTGAATATTTAGTTTCAAAAGAAGCAGATATGATTGTCACTAAAAGCGGTGAAGATTACCAAATCCTACTTTTCAATTATAGCCATCCCAATCATTTATACAGCGTATTTGATTATTCTCAACTGTCTCCAACTAGTCGCTATAAGATATTTGAAGATGAACGTGTCAAGTCAATTCAGTTAACTTTGGAGAGCTTATATGGTGAGTATATAATTAAGAAGCAATATGTTAATAGGCAACAGGGGTCTTCCTATGATGCTTGGGTAGATACCGGAGCACCTAGTGATATGGACAATGACACAGTTAACTATATTAAAGGAAGGGCGGAACCAGGAATTAAAATACAACATATTTCTGCCAAGGGAAAATATAGTTTTCATTCGTTATTAGAACCTCATGAAATACAATTAATTGAGATAAAACGCCGGTATTGATAACGATAATTAAGTCTGAAACTCCATACATCTAAACAGAAAAGCAATACAAAATAGACAGTGTCATGGATAATGGCACTGTCTATTTTACTATAAAAGTCAATAATTGGAATAGCATTTCTTAAATATTGGAATGTGTTTCATAGTGTTCGAGAGTATATTTGAATTAACCTGTAGGAGAGCGCTTTCCCATAAATAATTTTAAATGTAATAAAGGGGCAGAGAGGAAAAATCTTGAATGGTTTACAAAATAGTTTAAAAAAATAATTGAAGTGTGAATTTTTAGCGCATGAATGGAAGCGTTATCTTGTTATTCAAGTTGATACTACTACTCATATAAGTTTAATTAATGTTATACCATTTGGTTTGTAAGAGCAAGGTGCATTATTTAAAGATCATATTTTTCTTATATAACTAATAGGTAGTCAGAATAACAACGCCTTCAAATATAAATTTTAAACAGATATCTTGATATATGTGAAATGAAATAAAGCAAAAGCTGGGGGGGAACATCATGTTAGAATACTTCAAAAAAAGAAAATATAAGAAGCAAGAAATATTGCAACAAGTGAAGGAAGATAAGGTAAAACAAAAAGAAAAAAAGCAGGAAATTAAAGCTTTACCAAAAGAAGAGCGTAAGGAAGCAATTTCAAGCAATAAACTATTGCGAAAAAAGGAGAAAAAACAAAGAAAAGAAGAAATTAAATCGTTAAGCCGTAAAGAAAATAAAGCAGCAAAAAAAGAAGCTAAGGTGTATAAAAAGTTAAAAAATAGACCAAGGCGTTTCACGGGCTGGGCTGTCTTTGCTGCATTGTTATTATTTATTGGTGTAACAGTAGGACCGACAGTTACAACCATAGTTGAAAACATGAGTGGTAAACATATTACTATTGATACAACAAGTGCAGAAGCTGTTCAAGCAAGGGAAGCTGCTGATATTGTTTCAGAAAAGATTGCAAATGAAGGATTAGTTTTATTAAAAAATGAAAATAATTCCCTGCCATTAGAAGATAAAAAATTGAATGTATTTGGTTCTACAGCCTTTACTTTTAAATATGGTGGGGGTGGTTCTGGTGCTTCAGATTTGACTCGTGCTGTGAGTTTATTTGAAGCCCTTACGAATGCAGGTATTGAATATAATAAGGAATTATATGATTACTATGTGAAATTGCCAGAAATAAAAGAAACGACAGGAAATTCGGACACGGGTATTGTTCAAGTTGTTAAGGGATTTTTAAGTAATGATGAGGAAGCTGGTGAACCAGATCTTCCAGATACTACAATAGCTCAAGCGAAAGAGTACTCCGAAAATGCGATGATTATTGTACAAAGTGATGCCGTAGAAGCTTCAGATGTAAATGAAAATCAATTAAAATTATCAGATGAAATGCATAATTTAGTTGAAAAAGTAGCTGGAAACTTTAGCAACGTTACAATTGTAGTAAATGCTGGTAACACCTTAGAACTAGGTTTTGTTGAGGAACATCCAAGTATTCAATCTGTTATTTGGGTTGGAACACCTGGGCCATTTGGAACGAATTCTCTTGCTAAGGTATTATCAGGCGAAATAAATCCTTCTGGACGTATTACAGATACGTATGCTTACGATGTTGAATCTTCACCAGCGAGTGAAAATTTTGGGGACTACCAGTATGAAAATTTAGATAAAGCTTACCTTAACTATGAAGAAGGAATTTATATAGGATACAGGTTCTACGAAACTTTCTATCAAGGAAATGAAGATGGGTACAATGAAATTGTTCAATTTCCATTTGGATCTGGTCTAAGCTATACAACATTTGACTGGAATATAGTTAATCAAGAATTAAATAGCGATTCTATTGAATTGCAAGTAGAAGTAACAAATACAGGTGAAGTTGCTGGTAAAGACGTCGTTCAAGTTTATTATTCTGCTCCTTATACACCAGGAGGAATTGAGAAGTCAGCTATTAACTTAGTTACATTTGAAAAAACCAAATCATTAGAACCGGGAGAGTCTGAAGTATTAACTATTCAATATGATACAAGAGACATGGCTTCTTATGATATGGAAAATGAGAACTATATTTTAGAAAATGGAACTTACGAAATTAAACTTGGTAAGAATGTCCATGAAATCGACAGTACAGTAAACTATGAATTAGCTGAAGATATTCTGTATCAAACAGATGCTGTAACAAGAACAGAATATCAAAATCGTTTTACTGAATCAGAAAACGAATTAACAGTTCTTTCTCGTAACGATTGGGAAGGAACATATCCATCAGATCAAGATGACTCAAAAATTGCAACTGATAAAGTAATTGAAAGAGTACAGGGGCATGAATATAATAATGACGTACAGATGCCAACGACAGGTGCTGATAATGGACTTAAATTGGAAGACCTAAAAGGGTTAGATTATGATGATCCTTTGTGGAGTGAATTCTTAGACCAATTGACTGTGGATCAAATGATCTCTTTTGTATCAGAAGGTGCTTATCATACAAAAGAGATTGATGAACTTGGTGTTCCGAATACAGTTTTAATGGATGGACCTGCCGGATTTAGTTTCTTCGGCTTCAAACAGTTTGCAGCCGGCGCTTACCCAACGGAGATCGTTGTGGCATCCACTTGGAATAAAGATTTAGCATATGAGATGGGTGAAATGATCGGTCAAGAAGCACAAGCCTACGGAATTGGCGGATGGTATGCTCCAGCTCTTAATATTCATCGTTCACCAAAAGGTGGAAGAAATTTTGAGTATATGTCAGAGGATCCTGTATTAAACGGCATGATTGGTGCTGGTATGTCGAAAGGTGCATCAGATCAAGGTGTTATAGTATTCATGAAACACTTTATCATGAATGAGCAAGAAACAAATGCACGTTCAGGGATGCTAGTATGGTCTAATGAACAAGCGATGAGAGAAATTCACCTACGTCCTTTTGAAATAACAGTAAAAGAGGCTGGTGTAAATGGTGCAATGTCTAGTTTTTCTTTCATTGATGGGAAATGGGCAAATCCTGCATTATTAAATGGAATGCTAAGAGATGAGTGGGGATTTGAAGGTGTAGTATCTTCAGATGCGGTGTTCGGATTTATGAAAGCACCCCAAGCTATTACATCTGGTAATGATTTAATGTTAGATATAATGACTGTTCCAAATCAAATTCAGCTTTTAGAAGAAGCATATGAGGAGCATCCAGAAGCGATTACAGTTGGACTGCGAAATAGCATGCATAATTCACTTTTTGCAACACTTCAAACGTACCTGTTTAACTAAAAATATTATTTAATAGAGCAAGAAGGCGGACTAAGTCTGCCTTCTTGCCAATTAACTTTAGGGACGGTGTAGAATGAAACATAAAAATATAATTAAACAAATGACTTTGGAAGAGAAAGCTTCCCTCATGTCTGGACATAATTTTTGGAACACAAAGGCAATAGAACGTCTTGGAATACCATCCATTATGCTAACTGATGGACCACATGGACTGCGAAAACAAGGTGGGAAAGCGGATCACTTAGGATTAAATAAAAGTTTACCAGCAACTTGTTACCCAACAGCAGCAACGTTAGCAAATAGTTGGGATAGGACACTTGTGAATAACGTAGGACAAGATATCGGTAAGGAAGCTCGTAGTGAGAAAGTAAGTGTCTTACTTGGACCGGGTTTAAATATTAAACGTAATCCTTTATGTGGTCGTAATTTTGAATATTTCTCAGAAGATCCTTTTCTGACTGGTGAACTTGCCAGTGAAATGGTGAAAGGAATTCAGTCCAATGGCATTTCAGCCTGTCCTAAGCATTATGCAGTCAATAGTCAAGAACATATGCGTATGACAATTGATGAAATTGTAGATGAACGTTCGCTTAGAGAAATATACTTATCAGGCTTTGAAAAAGTTGTAAAAAAGAGTAATCCTCATACCATGATGTCTTCTTATAATAAGGTGAATGGTGAATATGCAAACGAAAATCAACATTTAGCAAATGACATATTATATTCTGAATGGGGGTTTGATGGTGTTGTTGTAACGGACTGGGGTGGAAATAACGACCGTATTGCTGGTTTGAAAGCTCATAATCAATTAGAAATGCCGTCTACAAATGGAATTACTGATAAAGAAATTGTTGATGCAATACATGAAGGAGAACTAGATGAATCAATCTTAGATGATGCTGTAGATCAATTATTATCTCTTATAGAGAAAGTGCGTTTAGATGATAAAGAATCAGTACAAGTAGATTATGCAGAGCACCACAATAAAGCAATAGATGCTGCTCGTCAGTCTATGGTACTGCTTAAGAATGAAGATAATATTCTTCCGCTTAAATCGGGAACTAAAGTAGCGGTTATTGGTGATTTTGCAAAAAATCCACGATATCAAGGAGCAGGTAGTTCTTTAATCAATCCCTATAACTTAAGTAATCCGCTTAAAAGTTTAGAAGATTCTTTTTTAAATACAGTTGGATACGCACAAGGGTTTAAGCGTATGGGAGGAAAAAGTAGTAATTTACTGAAAGAAGCAACAAGCCTTGCAGAATCTGCTGAAACAGTCATTTTATTTATTGGTCTTGATGAAAGTAAAGAAGCAGAGGGAGTAGATCGAGAAGATTTAAAACTGCCTCAAAATCAGCTAGACCTTGTCGAATCTGTAGTACAGGTAAATAAGAATGTGATTGTGGTTTTAGTTGGTGGTGGAGCACTTGAATTACCTTTTGCAGATCATGTACAAGGTATTTTGCATACCTACCTTTCTGGTCAAGGTGGTGGGGAAGCGGTAGTTGATCTTCTTATCGGTAAACACAATCCAAGTGGTAAATTAAGCGAAACATTCCCAATTCAATATAGTGATGTGCCTTCCTCGGATTACTATCCGGGAGACCAAGCAACAAGTGAACATAAAGAAGGGTTATTCATCGGTTATAGATACTTTGAAACAGCTAATCTACCGGTGCGTTTTCCTTTTGGATACGGGCTTTCTTATACTACTTTTGAATATAGCAACATTGGAATCGATGGTTTAACTGTTAGTTTTGATCTGACAAATACAGGTGAAATGGCTGGAGCTGAAATTGCGCAGTTGTATATTGAAAAAGTAGATTCGAAAATTTTTCGTGCGAAAAGGGAACTAAAAGGTTTTGATAAAGTCTATTTGGATCCTGGTGAAACGAAGCGAATTACGATAGAGTTAACAAGACGAGATTTCTCTTACTATAATACTGTAATAAATGATTGGGAAATTGAAACGGGAAATTACAAGATTCAAATCGGTAGTTCAATTCGAGAGATTCATTTAGAGGAAATTATTGATATGGATGGTGTTGTTTCATCAGTATACTTAAAAAATGAATTTCCAAACTATGCATCGGCAAGTGTAAAGGCTATTCCTGATGAAGAATTTGAGAAAATATTAGGAAGAAAACTTCCACCGAAAAATTGGGATCTTGATAAAGAATTAGGAATGAATGACACTATTAACCAAGCACAATATAAGAATTGGTTGGGAAAAACGTTATATAACTTCATTATTTTATTCCATGTTTTCTTCAAGAAGATTGGAAAACCATTAACGGCTAATAACGTGTACTTTATTATCAACATGCCATTTAGGCAAATTGACCGCTTTTCAGGTGGAAAAGTCAGTAAAAAGACTGTTGAGTTATTTTTAAGCTGGATTAATCGATGATAAAAAACGGAACGACCTAACTACTTTTCACAAAAAGCTAATGTTTTTTTAGTGAATACTATCTACGAAAAACTTTTAATCCATGTTGACTGCTGACAACTAAGGAAAATTATACTTGTGCAGGTATTGCTTTCTCTGAAAATGTCGGTTTCACAAGAAAACGCAATTCGCCAGGCTGAAAGTTATTTAGATTTTAGTGCATTCTCAAAATCGGGATTAATTGAACAATTAGAGTATGAAGGATTCTCGAAAGAAGATGCTACATTTGCAGTTGAAAATATTGAAGTTGATTGGAGAGCGCAAGCGGTATTACATGCAGAAAGTTATCTTGACTTCTCTGGCTTTTCAAGAAGTGGACTGATTGATCAATTATTATATGAAGGTCACAGCGAAGCGGACGCTAATTATGCGGCAGAACAAGTAGGACTTTAATACCGAGAAAGAGAAGGGGAAATTCACTTCTCTTTTTTTGAACTATGAAGTGTAATATATAACTTAAATACAGTAAAAATTCTATTAAAATACAGCTGAACGGACGCTTTCAACGTTGTTCCTGAAATACTATATTGCTTATTTCGTTGGGATGAGTCTATATTTTGAATGGATTCTACATTGTAAGTTTTTCAAAAAAATTGTTAAATAAATCAAGTAAACAATACCTACAACCAACCATGATAATTTCCCTAATATAGTGGAAAGATCAAGCAAAGCTAACAGCCAAACAATAAAGGTAGCTCCGATTATGGGGAACAAAACCATCGAACATCAATTTTTTATGAATGTACCGGTTACACCAGAAGGCGGATTATCTTTGAAGAAGGGATTTCTGGACTGCCATTATGTAGAAATGAAAGCAAAGTGTCGTACGAAAGTTTTGGTCAGTAATTTTCCTAAGAACGAATCATTTTATGCCTTGACATATACTCACACGAAATGTATTATTTATCGCTGTAGTTTAATTTAAAATATTAATTTAATCTCACATACAACTGACTAAATAGGAAAAATTAAAGTCAGTGATGATTATGTGAGTTTTTTTGTGTTGATTGAAAGGAGCAGATTTTGAAGAATATAAAGAAACAAAATCAAACTATAGATAAACCAGTACTTTTTCTAAGTGGAGGGGCATTACTTGCCTTTGTGATCTTAGCATTGATAAATAAGAACATGGTTACTGATGCGGTTAATACAATGTTTAATTGGTCGGTTACTTACTTCGGTTCCATCTATCAAGTTCTAATGGTTGGAACCTTATTTATTGCATTAATACTTGGGTATTCCAAGTTTGGTAAGATCCGTTTAGGAAAATTAGAAAAACCAGAGATTGGAACCTTTAAATGGATCTCCATTATTATGTGTACGTTACTCGCAGCTGGTGGTGTTTTCTGGGCAGCAGCTGAGCCATTAAGTCACTTTTTAACTGTACCTCCTCATTTTTCAGGGATTGAGGCAGGAACACCTGAAGCAATAGTACCAGCACTTGCAACTAGTTTTGTCGATTGGGGCTTTGTTTCCTGGGCCATCTTAGGAACATTAGGTACGATTGTATTGATGTATTCCCATTATCATCGAAATGCACCATTAAAACCAAGGTCATTACTTTACCCGATATTTGGGGATAAAATTATGGAAAAAAGTGCATTAGGAACGTTTGTTGATGCCTTTTCGATTGTATCTGTGGCAGCAGGAACAATTGGTCCGATTGGTTTTCTCGGTTTACAGGCTGGGTATGGATTAAATGCATTGTTTGGTTTACCAAATAATTTACTCATGCAGTGTCTTATTGTTGCAGTAATTGTTATTGCAGCTGGGATTTCTGCCGCAACAGGTATTCATAAAGGAATACAAATTTTAAGTAGTTATAATATTATTCTTGCTGTTGGATTAATGATCGGTGTCCTTATTTTAGGACCAGCATTATTTATATTCGATTCGTATGTGCAATCATTTGGATTGTATGTACAAGACTTTTTTACGTTGAACACTTTCCGAAGTGATGGTGCTTGGCTTGGATTATGGACGATTTTTTTCTTTGCTTGGTTTATCGGTTATGGCCCAATGATGGCTATGTTTGTTAGTCGTATATCGCGTGGCCGTACGATTCGTGAATTAGTAACTGCTGTTGTAGTCATTGCACCTGTTGTTACAACATTTTGGTTTACGGTTGTTGGGGGAACAGGAATCTTTTCGGAAATGAATAATCCTGGTTCTGTCTCTGATGCTTTAAATAGTGCTGGACCTCCAGCAGCTATGATTGCAATTGCAGAGCAGCTGCCATTCGGTACAATTTTTGGTTTCTTATTCCTACTAGCAACTATTATATTTGTACTAACAACAACTGATTCCATGTCATTAACTATTTCGATGGCGATTACTGGTCACGGAGATCCGGCTAAGTATTTACGTGTGATTTGGGCGATTCTCATGGGACTTGTAGCAACAGTATTAATTACTATAGGTGAGGATAGTGTAGGATCTCTGCAATCATTCATTGTAGTTACGGCTGTTCCGGTTTCCTTACTCATGTTAACCACATTTTGGACAGCACCACGTGTGAGCCGTGAACTAGCTAAAGAACAAAAAATTGATGAAGAACAACCTGATAGGAAGTAATACAAAAGGGGCTGACGTTTAAGTCAGCTCCTTTTGTATTTGTAAAAAAGTCTACAGTCGTATAAAGAATTGATCGAATGTAAAAAAATAAGATGTCAAACTTTTCCTCTGCCTATACAGGTAATATTATTTTAACAATATATGAATGGCGGGAAAAATCCAACCATTCATAATGCTTATCAAACTGAATAATAGTCTTCTTTCACAAATAAGCTTAAAAAATTTCAATATTTCATTGATTGGTAAAATACATTCAATTATACTTTAACCATAATGAGGTCGAGTAAGTATAGGAAACTAAAGACATAAGGGGAGTAAAGATGAAAAAGTATATGATTGCTAATATTCCGGGAGATGGAATTGGAAAAGAAGTCGTACCTGCAGCAACAAAAGTTTTAGAAGCTATATCCGATATCCATGGAGGAATAAGGTTTGATTTCAATGAATTTCCTTGGAGCTGTGAATATTATATGGAACACGGTAAAATGATGCCAGAGGATGGATTGGAGATATTAAAGAACTATCATGCCATCTTTTTAGGAGCAGTTGGTAATATCCAACTTGTGCCAGATCATATTTCGCTATGGGGTCTTCTAATTAAATTTCGCAGAGAATTCGAACAAGTTATTAACTATAGACCAGCAAAAGTTCTTCCTGGAGTGAAATCAAAAATAGTTAATCCAAAAGACTTTGATCTTATTGTGGTTCGAGAAAATAGCGAAGGGGAGTACAGTGAAGTTGGTGGCAGAATCTTTCGAGGAGAAGATGAAATTGCCATTCAAAATAGCATCTTTTCAAGAAGAGGAACCGAACGAGTTATGCGTTTTGCTTTTGAATTGGCTGATAAACGTAAAAAACATGTAACTAGTGCAACGAAATCCAATGGTATTTTTCATTCTATGCCATTTTGGGACGAAGTGTTCAAAGATGTTTCAAGAGATTATTCAGGAATTGAAACAGATTCTCAGCATATTGACGCCTTAGCAGCTTTCTTTGTAACGAATCCGGAGAGATTTGATGTTATTGTAGCTAGTAATTTATTCGGCGATGTATTAAGTGATTTGGGTGCGGCCATAATGGGAAGCGTGGGAGTTGCACCAGCAGCAAATATTAATGTTAACGGAGAGTATCCTTCAATGTTTGAACCAGTTCATGGTTCAGCACCTGATATTATTGGGAAAAATATCGCGAATCCAATTGGACAAATTTGGACTGCTAAATTAATGTTAGATCATTTTGGGGAAGAGGAATTAGGAAGTTTGTTACTAGATGTAATTGAAAAGACAACAAATAAAGGAATATTAACACCGGACATAGGTGGAAAACATACAACTTCAGAGGTGACTGAAGAGATTATTCAAGGATTAAAAGTGCGTTCCTAATCGAATTATCGTTTATATAGATACTATATTTGAGAATGTATTTAGAAATCATTATACCTATAAGCGTCGAGTAATTTAATACAAAAAAGACTGGAATAAGCTTGGGAAAAGAACCATCGTTATTCCAGTCAACAGACTTTTAAATTAACTTGTAGTACTAATCTTTAAATACATGTTTTCCAATTACTTCAGTCGTGACTTTATCATCTAACCATCTACTTGTTGCTGTTTTTGGATTATAGAAATATAAACTCTCAGTAACGAGACTTCTGTCTGTATGCAAGGCTTCTTCTACTGCTTCTTTACTGGAATCACCAGCAGGTTTATTAATTTTACCGTTACTAACAGGGGTAAATTGCTTGTCTTGATGAATTACTTCTGAAACAGTGTCAGGAAACTGATTACTATCTACTCTATTTAGTACTACAACAGCAACAGCTACCTTACCTTCGTACGGCTCTCCTTTTGCTTCAGCGTGTACTAATCTTTCTAGTAAATCTCTTTCATTATTTGTCATATCTACTGTCGCTTCATCTATATAAATCATTTCTAATTCCTCAACATTTGATTTATGATTACTGAGCTGATGCATGCTCAATTTATTGTCTTTCTCTATTTCTTCTTCTGTCTCTGCTGCGCTAGCATCAACAGGAGTTAGAATGATTAGTAAAAAACTAGTTACTAATAGCGTTATAACTTTTCGCATAGGTAAATCCTCCTATTATACAAATAAATAAGAAGCAGGAAATATCCTGCACAAGATATGAATCTAACATGTATTGCTTAACTTTTAAAGAGTTTTGCTCAAGCAATAATTTCCTTTGTAGTGAATCTTTGCAACTTATGTAACAAATTCGTGATTAAAAGGTATTACTTTTTCGGTTTTAAGTTATTGTGGAATTTATCACATAATGGAGTAATCTTAAAAAATGGAGTAAATGAAAGGAATTGTAACTACACAATCAATAACTTCGTTTATACCAGGATTGAGGGGCGAAACGATTGGTAGACATTCAGAAATCAAGTTGAGAAATAATCTTGCTTTGTTATAATAAAAAAATCGTTAATTTTTGAGATTTTTGTCATTTAATTTTTCTGTTATTCTCGTATTTTAATAGAAAGGTGATTTATGTGTAGAATCTTAAACATCTCTATTTTTCTAACAACAGATAAAATTTCTCATAAGCTATATTCAATTAATATTTAATAAGATTTTTAGTCTTATCAAATGACTTATCAAAGTATGGTTTATTATTTGTATGGTAGGGAGCAGAACTTAAAAGTTAATGATTTACATAACTTCAGGAGGTAATCACAGCATGGAATTAACAAATAATCCAGCATTATTATGGTTTGTGGCTGGGTATGGAGTATTTATGATTATTCTTGGTATCTATTTTTCCAAGAAGATCTCAAACAGTGAAGATTTTATTCTTGCCGGAAAAGGGCTAGGAAGCTTTGTGTTGGCAGGTACATTATTAGCAACGTGGATGGGAAGTGGAAGCATAACCGGTGGGGAAACATCAATGGCGTACTCATATGGTATTATTCCTGCTCTCATGATGACAATCCCAACGCTATTAGGTATTGGAATTTTATATTTTATAGCTCCGAAAATTCGTGAGTTTGGCAAATTTACAGTTTCAGGTATTTTAGAAGCGAAATATGGTAAAACAGCTCAATTAATCGCAAGTATCATTATCATTTTAGCTTTTGTCGGTATAGTCTCTTATGCCATGACAGGATTAGGTTTTGTATTAAATGTGACGACAGGTATGTCTGTACAAATCGGAACACTAATCGGTGCCGTTCTAATAATCTTCCTAGCAACGATTGGTGGGCTTCGTTCAGTAGCACCAACGGATGCGATTAGTGCTTTTCTAGCATTGATTGGTTTATTCCTTGCTCTTCCCATTATGTTCTCAATCGCAGGTGGATGGGGAGAAATTACAGCGAATGTACCAGAGCAGCATTTAACTGCAACAAGCACTCTGAGCACCGTACAATTATTAGGATTCTTATTACCTTCATTCTTTTTATTGCTTGGCGATCAAAATATGTATCAGCGTCTTGCTGCGTCAAAAGGTGTAAAAACAAGTAAGAAAGCACAAATCTTTTGGCTATTGGCTATACTTTTGATTACACCAACTATTTCTCTGATTGCGTTTACTTCTCGTTCGCTTTTTGATGATATCGATCCAGGTATGGCACTTATTGGAGCTACAACAGTCTTACCAACAGCTGTTGGGGGAATTTTACTTGCAGCTGCAGCGGCATTTATTGTAACAACAGGAAATTCTTATTTACTATCTGCAGCAACTAACGTTACATATGATATCGTTGGGAAATACTTTAAGAAGGATGCTTCAGATAAACAATTGGTATTGTATACGAAAATATTTATTGTCATTTTAGGTGCTTTTTCATTTATCTTAGGGAACTATTTCCCAACGGTACTCGAGGTACAAATGTATGCTTATACTGTTTATGGAGCCGGATTAACACCAGCATTACTAGCAGTATTTTTCTGGAAAAGAGTGAATGCTAAAGGTGGTATCTCTTCTATGATTGCAGGGGTAGGTACAACTTTGCTTTGGGAACTGATTTTAGGTAAACCATTTGATTTAAATAGTGTGATCGTTGCTATTCCAGTAGCGGTTATCGTGTTAATTGTTGTGACATTGATGACAACAGAAAAACCTGTATCAAAAAAGTAAATAGATTTGTAAAATAGACCGGGCATTCTTGTCCGGTTTTGCATTTGTTCAAGAAGTAATGTATTTTCGGGAATTTTAGATTAAAAAACAAGGATTTTATTAATGCCCCCTCAAATAATTCCCTATATTATAAAATCGAATAAATTCACGTATAGTACTTTTAATTTGTATACGGTCTTCCCTAATGACCAACGAATCAATGATCCAAAAAATAATAGCATTTAAGGTTGATAGCCATAATAATTCTTTAGAAATATGTATGGTAAAACTTAATTCTAGCACCGTCGGAAGTATTATAATTGTTCCAAAAAAAGATACCAACAAGTATATTATTAAATATTTAACCGAGTAAACTTTTGGCTTTCTTCGAAGATATATTTGTGTTGGGAAGGCGATGAATAGATAGCAGAAAAAGTAAATAATAGATACAAAAATAAAGCCTAAAAAGTCAAAATATGGAAAGTACACCATGAAATAAATCAAACTTGCCATGAAAGATGATAATAAAAGACAAATGAAAATGAGTAATAAAATAAGAATACCTCCTCAAATAACAATTCATTATCTTAATTAGCAGACAAAATTATGCTAGTTTTCCATAAATAGGTCCTTTCTTATGTATTTGTGCTGATCATAATCAAGAAGTCGAATTTTGTAAGGGTAGGATAATTATCCTGTTATAGTCGTCCATGTAATAAAAACTCCATTTTTACTTGCATATTTACCTCTAAATCCCTAAAAACCCTCTGAAAAATAGTGGACATTTTTACCATTTTATGTAATACGACAATAAAAGTAGTTAATATTCATTATTTTTCAATTATTCAATTAATTCGACATGTACTGACACCTTTTCTGTAATGATTTTGTTATATTTATCTTTAACAACTTGGTCCATTCACTTATTCTTTGAATTTTAGGAGGTGTGGTATATATCGTTTTATCCTAACAATATTCTTCAAATAAGAAGAAAAGATGTCAATGTGTTGATGATGGCTGGAAAAATGTAAAAGTATGAATTCTGGAGGAGATGGAATGAATTTAAAGAAAAAATTAAGTGCTGGAATTTTATCAGCTACATTAGGTTTAACACTAATTGGAGGAGGAACCTACGCTTATTTCAGTGATCAGGAAGTAACGAATAATTCATTTGCCGCTGGAACATTAGATCTTTCGGTAGACCCTACAGCAATTATTCAAATTGATAATTTTAAACCAGGAGATACGATGTTAAGTGAATTTTCGTTATCAAATGCAGGTAGCCTTAAAATTGAAAATGTGTTTTTAGATACGAATTATTCTGTCATAGATAGCAATAGTGACAATACGGATGATTTTGGCAAACATGTTAAAGTGAATTTTTTATGGAACTGGGAGCAAGAAAGTGAACCGGTGTTTGAAACTACTTTATATGAATTAAAAGAAATGGATCCAGATGTTGTGAAACGAGATATTTGGGATCCTTTATGGGAACAACATGGTGGGCTAGAAGCGGAAGAGACACATGATTTTTGGGTAGAGTTTGAATTTGTTGATGATGGTGAAGATCAGAACGAATATCAAGGGGACAGTTTAGAATTAGAATGGATTTTTAATGCAACACAATCATCTGGTGAGGATATTTAAAAATAGGAGGGTGAACGATTTGAAAATGAATAAACGTGTGGTTTCTTCAGCACTTGCAATAGTTGTATCCATCGGGATTGGTAGTTCAGTAGTTTTTGCTGAGGATATTAACATGCAGATGAATGAAACCTATGATACTCCTTCATATATTATTGAAAAATGGAAGGCTCCTAGCGGTTTATCAAAGAAAGAGGTAGTTTTAACGTATATCGAAAGCAAAGGAGAGGAATTTCAGTTAAACAGTAATTCGGAAGTTGGTTTTGAAATAAATAATGTTACAGCAGATAGTGAAACGGACACTTCTCATTATAGAGTGAAGCAAACGTATAAGGGGGTTCCAATATATGGAGCCGACCAAACAATTAGTTTAGATGAAAATAACCATGTTACATCTTACTTTGGCCAAGTTGTTACTGGAATTGATGAAAGTATTGCAGTAGATAATACAAAATCGATAGCAGAAATCATCGATATTTTTAAAGCGAATCTAGAAAAAAATATTGGGGATATTGAACAATTCGATGGAGAGATTGAAGCAGAGCCATATATTTACGAGTATGATGATGAATTTCATTTTACCTATCTAGTTACTGCTTCTACAACTTATCCAGAAGTTGGCTTTTGGCATTATTTTATAGATGCGGAGAGTGGAGAAATCATTGATAATTTTAATGCATCACATGATGTAACTGCATTCGGTACAGGTGTGTTTGGCGAAAGACAAAAGTTTGAGGCACAACAGTACGAAGATATGTTTCGACTATTCGATGTAACACGTGGGGATGGCGTTGTTACTTATGACAATACAACAGGGACCAACGTAGATGTATTAAGTTTTAACAAAATGTTTACCGACGGAGCTGCCGTAGATGCCCATGCAAATGCGCAGAAAACATATGATTATTTTCTAGATACGTTTGGCCGTAACTCAGTGGATGATAATGGTCAGATTCTGATTTCGGCGGTACATGTAGGAGATAATTGGAATAATGCATCATGGAATGGGAGACAAATGTCTTACGGTGATGGAGATGGTATTCGATTCCACCCGCTAGCTGGTGGACTTGATGTAGCTGCCCATGAAATGTCACATGGTGTAATCCAACATACGGCAAATTTAATTTATCGGAATGAATCTGGAGCGTTAAACGAATCATTTGCAGACATTTTTGGAGCGATGGTAGATCGTGAGAATTGGTTGATGGGTGAGGATATCATGGCGGATGGTACGCTTGCGTTACGTTCATTAGAGGACCCAGCAGTATTGATTGAACGAAGAACGCAAGAGCCATATCCTGACCATTGGGATAGAAGATATGTTGGTCCATTAGACAATGGTGGAGTTCATATTAATAGTAGTATTAACAATAAAGCAGCTTATTTAGTTGCAGAGGGTGGAGAACATTATGATGTGGTTGTTGAAGGAGTTGGCCGTGATGCAACAGAACAGATTTATTACCGTGCACTTGATCTATATTTGACGAGTACTTCAGATTTTAGCATGATGCGACAGGCAGCAATTCAAGCAGCAACTGATTTATATGGCAGTAATTCATTTCATGTAGAAGCAGTAGAACAGGCTTACAATGCAGTTGGAGTCTATTAATCTAATTTTATACACAGCTAACGAAATAAGTGCTTTTTTCTAAAAAGGGAGTAGATAATGATGAAGAAAGTATTGCCCTTGCTATTTATGTTTATCCTATTATTTTCCATTTTCATATCAGGGGCTGCTAGTATTTACGCTTCAGAGAGCGGTTTAAATACAAGTGATGCCCATGATGTTGAAATGTTGCAACAGCCTTTAGATGATATAGATCTATTGATTGAGAATGCAATATCTGAACAGGTGATGCCAGGTGCAGTTGTTCTAGTCGCTCGAGATGAACAAATTGTTAAACATGAAGCATATGGTTATGCTGCCCGCTATACGGATGGCGATTTTACAGAAATGGAAAATCCAATTGATATGCAGGAAAATACCATCTTTGATACAGCGTCTATTTCAAAGCTTTTTACAGCAACAGCAATCATGACGCTATGGGATGAAGGATTGTTTGAATTAGATGATCCGGTAGCATTATACATTCCAGAGTTTGCAACTAATGGTAAAGAGGATGTAACAATCAAGCAATTATTAACCCATACATCAGGTTTTCGTGCATCTACCACGGTACCTGTTCATGAAATCGAAGGGGATCGTGAAGATCGTCTGGATTTTGTCTTAAATGAAACATTAGAAGTGCCGCCTGGTACTCGGTATCTCTATAGTGATGTTGATTTTATTACACTTGGAGTTTTAATCGAACGGCTAAGCGGGCAACGTCAAGATGAATATGTAGCAGCGAATATAACAGAACCTCTACAAATGAATGATACGATGTATAATCCACCAGCTTCACTAAAAGAGAGAATTGCTGCAACAGAGTATCAATCCAATGTAAATCGTGGACTTGTATGGGGGAGTGTTCATGATGAAAAAGCGTGGGCACTGGATGGCGTTGCTGGACATGCAGGAGTTTTTAGTTCGGCAGAAGATTTAGCTGTGTTTGGGCAGATGATGTTAAATGAAGGAAGTTACCAAGGTGAACAGATTCTATCCGAGGAAGCCTTTGAACTTATCACCACAAATTGGAATGGTGCCTTCCCTGGGCAGGACCAAGGGTTGGGATGGGAATTAAATCAAAGTTGGTACATGGATGATTTAGCAGAACAAAATACGATAGGGCATACAGGGTATACAGGTACTTCCATCGTGGTCAGTCCTAACAACCAATCTATTACTATATTGTTAACAAATAGGGTACATCCAACGAGAAATACAGTATCAACGAATCCGACTCGACGATTGGTATCGGAAAAAACAGCCTCCGCAATCGATGCTTGGAATGCGGAAAGTATGATGTCTCTTGTTGAACGCTTGGTTGATCGAGGTGAAATTACAGATACACCAGCAACGCAATTACTTCTTACGCACTTAAGTGCAATCTCTCATTTTGAGTCACTTGATCAAGCACAAAAAGTTCGGAAACACTTACAAGGTTTCCAAACATTAGTTGATTTTTATAAAGAAAACAATTCGATAACAGATAATGCATATGAAACACTAAGAACAGATATCGAGTATCTAACAGGAAAATGGCAATAAAGCTAGTACTCTATAATTTGATAATGTATAGCTGAAAGGGAGGATACAATGAATCATTTTACTTGGAAGAAACGTTTGTCCCAACTAGTCATTGTTATGGTAATGTTAACGCTTTTCCCTTTAACAGGTTTTGCGGAAGAGAATGATATCAATATGGACCCGCCTTTAATCGGGTTTGAACAACGAGATGGAGAAACTTGGACAACACATGAGGAAGAAATTGAGTTTCTAGAAGAAGTAGCTACATTATCGGATCGTGTTAGCTATAGTCAAATTGGTACTACAGTAGAAGGAAGACCACTGCATTTAGTACGTGTAGGATTTCCAGAACCTCCATCAGACGAAGATATTGCAAATGGAAATAATATGCTAGTCATTGGTACGCAACATGGAAATGAAGGAGCTCCAAGAGAGATGGCATTAAAATTATTAAGAGATTTAGCTTTTACAGATGATGAAGAACGATTAGAGCTTCTTCAAGATGCGACAATTTTATTTATACCAACTGCTAATCCAGATGGTAGAGAAGCAGATACGAGAAGTAATGCTGAAGGGATTGATATTAATCGTGAACATTTAAGCTTACGCACGTTAGAGGTACAGGCAATAGCTAGTGTTTTAGATGAGTTTAATCCAGATATTACGGTAGACGGTCATGAACGCCCGAGAGCTAGTGGTAACCCAGATATTGAGATGCTATGGCCACGAAATTTAAATGTAGATGAGCAACTACGCTCTCTAAATCAAGAAATGGTAGAAGATCATCTTTTACCTGAGGTGGAAGGATATGGGTTTTCTACAGGTTTATACGGTACGCCAGGAGGTGCTGGTGGCGGAGACGAACGTATAATGCGTAATATGCTCGGATTACGGAATGGGCTTGGACTTTTAACGGAAACGGCAGGATTGCAAGAACCTAACTATCGAGTAGACGCGCAGATGCGAACAGTAGAAGGCGTACTTTCATTTTACTATGACCGATTTGAGGAAATTACTTCAGCAGTATCTGAAGCTCCAGAGAGACAAGCTTCATTAGGTAATGAACAAAATCAGCCTTTTTATCTAGATGGAGCGGATAATTGGGAACCAACAAATGTCATCGAAAAGAAACCAACTGGTTATTTACTTACAAATGTACAAGTGGACGCAATGGAGAAGCATATGAATTTTTTCTCACTAGAGAAAGAAAATGTTTATAGTGCAGGTGAGTATGTAACAATGAGTCAACCAAAAATGGGGGTTATTCCATTTTTATTTGATAAGCGTGCAACCTATAATGAAGTAGAAGGGATAGCCTTATATAATAGTCAAAATGTAGGTACGGCAACCAATATGAGTTTATTAGTGGATCATTTTGCAAATGAGAATGCATTTACAAATACAAGTGATGTACGAACATTAAAGATGCAATTGACAGCTGTGGATCGCTTTGAAAAGAAGGAGGATACCTCAAAAGTCAATAAACACCTTAATGGTTTAATCGATCTATTAAACTACCAATCTGATAATGACTTAGTATCTGAGGATGCAGCAGAAGATCTTATGAAGTACGCATTATTTTTAAAAGAAAAGTGGTTAGACTAGCGTTAATTTAATGCAAGTAAGAAGACCGTATGGGCATCGTTTCCTGTACGGTTTTTCTATTTTAAAAAGAATATTTTAAAAATTTAATCAAAAAACATTGAATGTACGTACAATTTATAATATTATAGAAATTAATAACAAACGTACGTACAAGTAAGTGCGTTATTTGAAAAGGTGCTGTGATGATGTTAGAAAGGTTGAAAGAAGAGGTTTTACAAGCGAATAAGGATCTACCTAAACACCATCTTGTTACTTTTACGTGGGGAAATGTAAGCGGATACGATAGTGAATCTAAACTAGTTGTAATTAAGCCAAGTGGTATAGCTTATGAGAATTTAACACTAAATGATTTAGTAGTCGTAGATTTAGATGGAAAGGTTGTTGAAGGGGATAAGAAGCCATCTTCGGATACACCAACACATCTCGTACTGTACAAAAATTTTCTTGGAATAGGTGGAGTTGTTCATACACATTCTCCTTGGGCAACAAGTTGGGCGCAATCTGGTAAAGCAATTCCTGCACTTGGTACTACACAGGCAGATTATTTTTATGGGGAAATCCCTTGTACTAGACAAATGACGGATGATGAAATCAATGGTGCTTATGAATTGGAAACAGGCCAAAGCAATTCCGAGTGTTTTGGTACATAGTCATGCTCCGTTTAATTGGGGAAAGAATCCATTAGATGCGGTTCATCAGGCAGTGGTACTAGAAGAAGTAGCGAGAATGGCTTTGCAAACATATCAAATTAATCCTGAAGTTACACCGATACAACAATCTTTACTAGATAAACATTATTTACGTAAAAATGGCAAACATGCTTATTATGGCTAATAGATAAGATAGGAGGTTTTGTAATGGAAGAAAAATATACGATTGGGATTGATTATGGAACAGAATCTGGGAGAGCAGTATTGGTATCATTACAAACTGGTGAGGAAATTTCGGATCATGTTACCCCTTATCATCATGGTGTAATAGATGACGTACTACCAGAAACAGGCGAGAAGTTAGGACATGAATGGGCCTTACAACATGCTTCTGATTATATCGAAGTTATTCAAAATTCTGTTCCAGCGGTATTAGAGCAATCTAAAGTGGATCCTGAAGACGTCATTGGAATTGGTATTGACTTTACGGCTTGTACGATTCTACCTGTTGATCAACACGGTGAACCATTAATGTTTAATGCTAAGTGGAAACAAAATCCGAATAGTTGGGTGAAGTTATGGAAGCATCATGCTGCACAAGATAAAGCAAATCGTATTAATGAAATTGCAGAACAAAGAAGAGAGAAATTCTTACCTCGTTATGGAGGGAAGATTTCATCGGAATGGATGATAGCGAAAGTCTGGCAAGTACTAGATGAAGCTCCAGAAATCTATGAAGCTACGGATAAATTTGTAGAGGCAACCGATTGGGTAATTTCTAAATTATCTGGGAATCTTATCCGTAATAGTTGTACAGCAGGATATAAAGCGATTTGGCATAAACAAGAAGGCTTTCCGAGTAAACATTATTTTAAATCGCTGGATCCTCGTTTGGAAGACTTAGTGGAGACGAAATTACGTGGAGAAATCGTACCTTTAGGGACCAATGCTGGTGGTTTAACGGAGGAAATGGCGCTTTTAACCGGGTTAAAACCAGGTATAGCTGTTGCAGTAGGGAATGTGGATGCACATGCTGCGGTACCTGCAATGGGCGTAACAGCTCCGGGAAAAATGGTTATGGTCATGGGAACTTCAATTTGCCATATGTTACTTGGTGAGGAAGAAAAACAAATAGAAGGTATGTGTGGTGTAGTTGAGGATGGCATAATACCAGGGTATTACGGTTATGAGGCAGGCCAATCTGCTGTTGGTGATATTTTTGCTTGGTTTGTGCAGCAAGGTGTAACAGCAGAAGTAAAAGAAGAGGCAAGGAACCATGATTTAGATATATATCAATTTTTAGAGTGGAAAGCATCTAATTATCAGCCTGGTGAGTCTGGCTTATTAGCTTTAGATTGGTGGAATGGAAATCGTTCAGTGCTTGTAGATACAGAATTGAGTGGGATGATTCTTGGAATGACACTACAAACCAAACCAGAAGAAATATATCGAGCATTACTAGAATCTACTGCATTTGGCACGAGAATGATTGTGGATGCATTTCATCAAAATGGTGTAGCGGTTGATGAGCTTTATGCATGTGGCGGATTATCCCACAAAAGTAAGCTTTTAATGCAAATATATGCCGATGTTACAAATCGAAACATTGTTATTGCTGACTCGAAGCATACACCTGCACTAGGAGCAGCGATGTTTGCTGCAATAGCAGCAGGATCAACTAATGGTGGATATGATACTGCAATAGAAGCAGCAAATAATATGGCGCGTGTAAAAGAGAAAGTTATTAAACCAATTTCTGAAAACGTATACATTTATGAAAAGATTTTCCAAGAATACAAACGTCTACATGACTATTTTGGGCGTGGTGAAAATGATGTGATGAAACGTTTAAAAGATTTACGCATTCAAGAAGAAGTAAACATATAATTAATGGAGGTATGCAAATGTTAGCAATTAAACCGTACACATTTTGGTTTGTAACAGGAAGCCAATCCCTATATGGAGAAGAAACGTTACAAGAGGTAAAGGAGAACTCGAAGCAAATTGTCAAGGCAATTAATGGAAACTTACCGTTTAATATTGAATTTAAAGCAGTGGTCACTACTGCCACTGAGATTCAACAAGTAGTAAGAGAAGCAAACACTAATGGGAACTGTGGGGGACTAATAACCTGGATGCATACGTTCTCCCCTGCGAAATCATGGATTGCTGGTTTAAAAGAGTTACAAACGCCTTTACTGCACCTTCATACGCAATACCATAAAGAAATTCCTTGGGATTCCATAGATATGGACTTTATGAATACAAACCAAGCTGCACATGGGGATCGTGAATTCGGTTTTATGGTATCTCGATTAGCGATTCCTAGAAAAGTTGTAGTTGGTCATTGGGAAAACAAACAGGTTAGTCAAAAGATTTCTAATTGGATGTACAGTGCAGTAGCAGTATCAGAGGGTACATCAATTCGAGTGGCTAGATTTGGAGATAACATGCGTAATGTTGCCGTGACGGATGGTGATAAGATTGAAGCTCAAATCAAATTTGGTTGGACGGTAGATTATTATGGTATTGGTGACTTAGTAGCTGAAATAGAGTCGATCACAGAAGATCAAATTGATGATTTATATGAAGAATATAAGCAGCTATATGAATTTCCATCTGACATTGATACAAATATCTCTGCTCAAGAATCCATACTATATCAAGCAAAAATCGAGCTTGGGTTGAAATCATTTCTAGAAAAAGGAAACTATACTGCATTCACTACGAATTTTGAGGATCTGCATGGAATGAAACAACTTCCTGGTCTTGCAGCTCAACGTTTAATGGCAGAAGGATATGGATTTGCTGGAGAAGGTGATTGGAGAACAGCGGCATTACTACGTTTGATGAAGATTATCTCAAGCAATAAGAATACTTCGTTTATGGAAGACTATACTTATCATTTAGAAGAAGGAAATGAAATGATATTAGGCTCCCATATGTTGGAGGTTTGTCCTACAGTAGCAGCTAATAAGCCCAAAATTGTAGTAAATCCACTATCCATGGGAGATAGAGAAGATCCAGCACGATTAGTATTTGATGGGAAATCAGGAGATGCAGTGAATGTATCTTTGGTTGAGATGGGAGGGCGTTATCGATTAATTATTAATGAAATTAAAGCCGAACGTCCTGAACATCATACACCACATTTACCTGTAGCAAAAGTGTTATGGAAACCAGAACCTTCATTTAGTGAAGCAACTGAAGCTTGGATCTATGCAGGCGGTGCGCATCATACAGTATTGTCATTCGAAGTTACGACTGAACAATTGTATGATTTTGCAGAGATGACGAATATAGAGTGCATTGTTATTGATAAGGATACGAAACTGAGAGATTTAAGAAATGAATTGAAATGGAATGAAGCAACATATCGTTCTTAAATAATTAAAAGAGGGGGGAGAGTGATTCCCCTCTCTTTTAATGTAAATGGTTTATGTAATGAGAAATATTCGAGTAACTTTCTTGTCCTAGTTCTTTATTTTATATAATAAAAGAGAAATTTGCTTCCAAAATTAATAAATTTCCAATTGATTTTTTAATAATCTCTGTTATAATTTTATTATAATATTCTGAACATACCATATGGTTAGTATGTTTGTGATGAAGGAGGAGAATAGATGGATAGACCATGGGTAAAACATATTCCAGAAGGAAATCCAACCAATGTCCAAATACCAGAAATCTCACTTCAAGAGCTACTCTTGAAATCTGTGGAAACTTACTCAGACAAGGTAGCAATGACTTTTTTTGATCAGACGTATACGTATCAGCAACTTGAAAAAATGATTTATACTGTAGCAAGTTCCCTCTATAATTTAGGCATCGAAAAAGGGGATCGGATAGCTTTAATGTTACCGAATTGTCCGCAATATCCGATTAGTTATTTTGCTACATTGCTCTGTGGTGGAATTATTGTTCAAATTAATCCGATGTATAAGTCTAATGAACTTTTACATGTATTAAATGACTCAGGAGCAAAAGTTATTATTTGTTTGGATAGTTTATTACCTATAGTAGACGAAGTTAAGGATCAAACCGATTTATTAAGTATTATCCCAGTTTCTTTTGAAAACGATTCCAAATTCAATGAATTGCTAATAGACAAGGGATATAAATTACCAGAGATCTCGATTGATCCGATCGATGATATTGCTGTCTTGCAATATACTGGAGGAACTACTGGGCGATCAAAAGGAGTTATGCTAACTCATTATAATTTGGTTGCTAATACGATACAAAGTTACGGTACTTCGCAAATTAACATAAAGACAGGAGAAGAAAAGGTTCTCACAATATCACCTTTATTTCATGTTTATGGAATGACTAGTTGTATGAATTTTACCTTTTTTATTGGGGGAAATTTAATTCTAGTTCCAAGGTTTGAGGTTGAACAAACGGTGGAGATTATTGAGAAAGTGAAGCCTAGCTTATTTATGGGTGTACCGACGATGTTTATTGCTCTATTAAATTATTATCATGAAGAGAAGCAATTTGATTTAAGTTGTTTAAGAACATGTTCAAGTGGATCTGCCCCGCTACCAGTTGAAATTATAAATCAATTTAATAATGTAAGTGGATCTAATGTTGCTGAAGGATTTGGCTTGTCTGAAGCATCTCCAGTCACACATCGCAATCCTGTTGAGGGATTACAGAAACCAGGGAGTATTGGCATACCTATACCAAATACAGATTCTAAAATAGTCGATTTAGCAACTGGAGAAGAGACATTATCGAATGGGGAAGTGGGAGAGCTAGTAATTAAAGGGCCTCAAGTAATGAAAGGTTATTGGAGAATGGAAGATGAAACGAATCAAGTGCTTAGAAATGGATGGTTATATACTGGAGATTTAGCAAAGATGGATGATGATGGGTTCTTCTATATAACTGGAAGGAAGAAAGAGCTAATAATTGCAAGCGGTTACAATGTATATCCTGTTGAAATTGAGGATGTGATCTATCAACATCCAAGTGTACTGGAAGTTGCTATTATTGGGGTGCCTGATAAATATCGAGGAGAAACAGTAAAAGCATTTGTCGTATTAAAAAGTAACGCAACACTAACAGAGGATGATCTAATACAGTATTGTCGAGATAGATTAGCTTCATTTAAAGTACCTCGATCGGTTGAATTTTTGCAAGAGCTACCAAAGACAGCTGTCGGAAAAATTCTAAAAAGAAAGCTAAAAGAACAATTTAGTTAAGTTAATTTTATAATGGTTAGTTACTATATAAATATGCAGTGATAGTTATATACAAATTGACGAAATACTTGGCTTTGATTGGGATGGAAGACGGCGACTCCTGCTCAGATCAACAGAGCTTGAAGATCCACTTGAAAAGTGGTCTTCTTTTCAAGTTAGCTGAGGCCGTGTCTGCTAAAAAGCGTCCGGCTGCAATAGAAATCAAACAGCGCAACATTCGGATTTTATACCAAATATATTAACTTCAATCAATTACTTAAAATTTTTTAATACAAACATACCAACCGGTTAGTATTTTAGGCAAGCTTTAAACATATAGATGGAGAAAAGGAGAGAGAAATTATGCATTTAAGATTAACGGATGAACAAAAAATGGTACAGCAAACGATTCGCAAATTTGTAGAGAAGGAGCTTATTCCTTTAGAGAATGATGTGCTACGAAATGAACGAGAAGGAAAGCCAAGTCTTTCAAAAGAAAAACAAGAAGAATTGGTGTTGAAAGCAAAGAATGCTGGTTTTTGGGGGATAAATACTCCGGAAGAATATGGTGGAGCAGATCTAGGACAAATGATGCAAGCAATTGTTGCAATGGAGGTATCGAAAACATTCGTTCCATTTCAATTTGGAGGATCAGCAGATAATATTTTATATTACGGGAATGAAGAGCAAAAAAAGAAATATTTAATTCCAACGATAAATGGGGATAAAAAATCATGCTTTGCGATGACGGAACCAGGTGCAGGATCTGACACACAGAATATTAAAATGACTGCAGTAAAGGATGGTTCTGAATGGGTGCTTAACGGAGAAAAAACATTTATTACCGGTGGAAATGAAGCGGATTTTGTTATGGTAATTGCAATTACCGATAAGGAAATACATCAAAAGACAAAAGGTAGAGAAGGAGTTACATGTTTTATTGCTGACCGGGATATGGGATGGGATTCTGAATATATTCATACGATGGGAGAATGGGGACCGGCTAGCTTGTTTTTTGAAAATGTTCGAATCCCAGAAGAGAATATTTTAGGAGAATTGCATAAAGGTTATAATTTAGGACTCGAGTGGATTGGTTTCGCGAGATGGATTGTCGGTGCTCGCGCTGTCGGAGCTGCAGAACGATTATTACAAATGGCGATTAACTATTCGAAAGAGCGAGAAACCTTTGGTAAACCTATTTCTGAAAGGCAAGCAATCCAATGGCAAATTGCGGATTCTGCAGTAGAAATAGAAGCTGCAAGATGGCTTGTGCTTAATGCAGCATTCACTCTTGATCAAGGGGAAGATAATCGACACTTAGCATCAATTGCTAAATTGTATGGAGCAAATATGGGTACAAGAGTCGTTGATCGTGTCATGCAAATTCACGGTGGAATGGGCTATACGCGTGAACTACCTATTGAGCGTTGGTATCGAGAGGCGAGATTGTGGAGGATTTATGATGGAACCGATGAAATTCAACGTGTGATTATATCTAGGAATTTACTAAAAGGACATGTCAAATTAGGGCAATACGTATAGGAGGAAAAAATGATGACAAACAGGTTTTCTGGAAAAGTAGCATTAATTACAGGTGGCAGTAGAGGAATAGGAAAAGGTGTCGCTTCATTATTAGCGGAAGAAGGGGCGAAGGTTGCAATTATTGATGTAAACGAAGAAGCTTTAATACATGCAACGAAAGAATTTACAGAAAAAGGTTATACAGTTTATTCAAAGGTTGCAGATGTTGTAAATGCAAGTGATGTAGAGTTGGCGGTAAAGGAAATCAATGATGCATTTGGTTCAATAGATATTCTTGTGAATAATGCCGGGGTAATTAGAGACAATTTGTTATTTAAAATGACGGATAATGATTGGCAACAAGTGATGGATGTGCATTTAAAAGGAGCTTTTAATGCAACACGAGCAGTTCAACAGTATATGGTAGAGCAAAATTATGGGCGCATTATTAATATTTCATCGACATCAGCTCTCGGCAATAGAGGTCAGGCGAACTATGCTACGGCAAAAGCTGGTTTACAAGGGCTGACTAAAACATTAGCGATTGAACTAGGGAAATTTGGTATAACTGCAAATGCAGTTGCGCCTGGATTTATTGAAACGGATATGACTAAAGAAACTGCTGCTAGAGTTGGTATACCATTTGATGATTTCGTAAAAGGAAGTGTGAGTCAAATTCCGGTTGGAAGAAGTGGAAAACCAGAAGATATTGCCAATGCAGTGGCATTCTTTGCGGATGAGAAATCATCATTTGTCAGTGGTCAGGTTATTTATGTCGCGGGTGGTCCAAAAGCATAATATTCAATTTAGGAATGAGGTGAATCTATGTTTCGTCATGTGATCGGAGAAGAGTCAAATAAGATTAAAAATGTTGTAGAAAAAGGTATTGTTAAGCGTTTTGCAGAATCAATTGGTGATTTGCATCCAATTTATGTGAACGAAGAGACCGGGCGACAATCAAGGTATGGAAGAAATATTGCGCCGCCGACGTTTCCAAGAGTATTTGACTATGGGGAGATTAAAGGACTTCAACTTCCAAATAAGGGACTCATACATGGTGAACAAATTTATCACTATGAACGACCTTTATTGGTAGGAGAAGAATTGTATTGTTACACAAAAATAAAAGATTACTATGAAAAAGAAGGTAAAAATGGTTTGATGGGCTTTTTAGTTACAAAAAGATACGGTGAAGATTCACAAGGAAATGTTATTTTTACCGAAGAAGCTACCATCATAATTACAGAAAAAGTAAGGAAGGCGATGGGAGTATGAGTAATCTAGTAAAACTTCAGACTGGTGATAGATTAGAACAAATCACATTACATCCTGTATCGAGAATGGATTTAATTAAATATGCTGGTTCCTCTCTTGATTTTAATCCAATTCATACAATCGATGAAGAAGCAGAAAAAGCTGGCCTTCCGGGAATTATTGCTCATGGCATGTGGACCATGGGAAATCTAGCAAAGTTATTTACACCATATTATGAAGAAGGATTTATTCAAGACTATAAGATTCGTTTTGCTGGAATGGTATTTTTAAATGATACGGTAACGTTACAGGCAGAAGTATCCGATAAGGCGAGTGACAACTTACTATTTGATGTCAAAGCTGTTAATCAACATGATAAATCGGTTATTAAAGGGTCGATTAAATTTAAATTATTTGAAGATGAATAGATGAATTTGGGGTGAAATAGATGGAGTTTGAGTACTCAGATAAAGTGAAGTCTTATCAAGAAAAATTGACATCGTTTATGGAATCGTATATTTATCCGAATGAAAAATTATATCAAGAACAACTTGACCCCATGGATCGTTTTTCGACCATCCCACCAATTCTAGAAGAATTGAAACAGAAAGCAAAAGATGAAAAACTATGGAACTTGTTTTTACCAGATAGTGACTACGGAGTGGGATTAACAAACTTGGAATATGCTCCATTGTGTGAAATTATGGGGCGTTCGGGTCTTGCTCCAGAAGTATTTAACTGTGCTGCTCCTGATACAGGTAATATGGAAACAATAGAAAGATATGGCTCTAAGGAGCAAAAAAAAGCATGGTTGGAACCTTTATTAAATGGAGAGATTCGTTCTTGTTTTTCGATGACAGAACCGGATGTTGCTTCATCGGATGCAACAAATATAAAAGCAAGTATTGTCCGGGATGGTGACGAGTATGTTATCAACGGAACAAAATGGTGGTCCTCTGGAGCTGGCGATCCTCGATGTAAAATCGCGATTGTAATGGGAAAGAGTAATCCAACTGCTAAAAAGCATAAACAACAGTCAATGATTCTAGTACCAATGAATACGCCTGGTGTGACGATTAAACGCACATTACCTGTTTTTGGTTACGATCATGCACCACACGGACATGCAGAAATTGAGTATACCAATGTGAGAGTACCCGCATCGAATATGTTGCTAGGAGAAGGTAGAGGATTTGAAATTGCTCAAGGGAGATTAGGGCCGGGGAGAATTCATCATTGTATGAGAACGATAGGGGCAGCGGAACGTGCATTAGAACTTTTATGTAAGCGTGTACTAAGTCGCGAGACATTCGGTAAAAAATTGGCAGAACAAGGTGTTATTCAAGAGTGGATTGCAAATGCAAGGATGAATATAGAACAGGCTCGGTTATTAACTTTAAAAGCTGCTTATATGATGGACACCGTTGGCAATAAGGAAGCAAAATCTGAAATTGCAATGATTAAAGTAGTTGCTCCAAACATGGCACTTGATGTAATTGATAAAGCAATTCAAGTGATGGGAGCAGCAGGAGTTAGTGAAGATTATCCAATTGCTGCAAGTTGGGCTAATATACGAACGTTACGACTTGCTGATGGTCCTGATGAAGTTCATCGCAGGTCTATAGCAAAATGGGAATTGAACAAGTATCAATAATTGGGAGATGAGTGTATGCATGTTAAAGAGTTATTTAATCTCACTGGAAAAACAGCTCTGGTTACAGGCGGAGGACGAGGACTGGGTGAACAAATAGCTGAAGGTTTTGCTGAAGCTGGTGCAAATGTAGTGGTTTGTTCCAGGAAGGAAGAAAATTGTAAGGAAGTAAGTGAAAAGCTAGAGAAAATTGGAGCACAGTCACTAGCATTAAAGTGTGATATTACCAACCCTGAAGATATTAACCAAGTTGTTGAAAAAACCATTGAAAAATTTGGAGCCATTGATATTTTGGTAAATAATAGTGGTGCAACTTGGGGAGCTCCAGTTGATGAAATGCCATTAGAAGCCTTTCAAAAAGTGATAAATGTCAATGTTATCGGGACCTTTTTGATGTCACAAGCGGTAGGTAAAGTCATGAAAGATCAAAAATATGGAAAAATAATCAATATTGCTTCGGTAGCTGGATTAAAAGGTTCTGATCCTGAATTAATGGATGCCATTGGTTATAACACAAGTAAAGGTGGAGTAATTACATTTACAAAAGATCTCGCAGTGAAATGGGGACCAAGTGGAATCTATGTAAATGCCATTGCGCCCGGATTTTTCCCGACTAAAATGTCGAAGGTTTTAATCGAAAGGAGCAAGGATAAGTTTTTAAGCCGAACTCCGCTACGAAAGTTCGGCACAGATACAGACTTAAAAGGAGTGGCATTATTTTTAGCTTCAGCTGCTTCTGACTTTGTCACAGGAGAAACTATAGTAGTAGATGGAGGATCTGCGGCAATGTAGCATCATAATTTTCGAAAGGTGAGGTGAATAAATGATGAATAGAGATGCCGTAATCGTTTCTGCTGTTCGAACAGCAATTGCGAGGCAGGGAGGAGCATTAGCGACCGTACCTGCACATGTATTTGGAGCAGAAGTAATCAAAGAATCAGTAAAGCGTGCAAAGGTAGATCCAGCGCTAATCGATGATGTAATCATGGGTAATGTACTAAGTGGTGGGGGGAATATTGCTCGATTAGCAGCTTTACAAGCAGATTTATCGATTCATTTACCAGGACTAACCGTTGATCGTCAGTGTGGATCGGGAATAAATGCAATTGTTCTGGCACAGCAAGCTATTCAGTCGGGGATGGGAGACATTTATGTTGCTGGAGGTATTGAAAGTATGAGTCGTGCTCCATATTTGATGGATCGACCAGAGCAAGCATATAGTCCCGTGCCGCCAACGATTCGAAAATCCAAACTCTCTCCAGATCGTATAGGTGACCCGCCAATGGGAATAACAGCGGAGAACCTCGTAAATAAGTATAACATCTCAAGAGAAGAGCAGGATGAATATGCTCTTTCAAGTCAACAACGAATGGGAGAAGCAATGCGTGAAGGACGGTTTAAAGAACAAATTGTACCAATTTCAGTTCCTAAACGGAAAGAAAGTGCAATTGTATTCGATATTGATGAGCATCCACGTCCGAATTCGACTATTGAAGGATTAGAAAAATTACCACCTGCTTTTGTTAAGGAGGGGACAGTGACTGCTGGCAGTAGTTCTGGACTAAATGACGCAGCATCTGCACTTGTCATTATGGCTAGAGAAAAGGCAGAAGAATTAGGTTTAAGCCCATTGGCGATTATTAGAAATTCTGCAGTAGCCGGGGTGGATCCAAATGTGATGGGTATCGGTCCAGTACCAGCTACACAAAAACTACTCAGAAGAGAAAATATAAATTTAAGAGATATCGATCTTATTGAGTTAAATGAAGCATTTGCAGCTCAAGTTATTGCCTGCGATCGAGTGCTAGAATTTGACAGAAAAAAATTAAATGTAAATGGTGGAGCGATTGCTCATGGACACCCTCTTGGAGCAACAGGAGCTATTCTAATGACAAAAATGGTTTATGAGTTACAACGAAGTGGTTGCAAATATGGTCTTGTAACAGCGTGTATCGGTGGGGGACAAGGAATTTCCGCATTGATTGAAAGTGTGTAGTAGTGAGGTTAATTCTGGGACTTATAACCATTTGTGTGGATTATGTATGCTATAATATAACCCACAAAAATGAGAGGAACATAGATTATGAGAGATAAAATAATTCAAGTGAGTATACCATTGTTTGATACACATGGTTACAGTGAAACATCAATTCAAGATATTGTCGATGCAATTGGAGTTACAAAAGGTACTTTTTACTATTACTACAAGAGCAAACAAGAGTTATTAAAGGATATCAATTTAACTTATATTCAAAATCTTCTGCTTGCGCAAGAAGAAATCTTGAATAATAATACACAGACCTATAAAGAAAAGCTATACAATAATGTGTTATTAATCATCCGTAATATTCGAAAACAGCGACAAAGTGCAAGAATCTTTGCAAGAGAAATTCGTCATTTGCAAGGTGAAAACTTAGAAATCGTTAGACATATACGAAATAAATTTAGAAACAACACTCAAAGTATTATTACTAAGGGAATAGAAGCAGGGGAATTTAATAAAAATATACGTCCTGATATTTTAACGTTAGGAATTCTCGGAATTACAAACTGGAGTTACTATTGGTTTAATCCAGATGGAGAAGTATCTGAAAAACAACTTACCAATTATTATATGGAGTTAATTTTAAACGGAATTAATCAGGAATAAAAAGATAGAAAGCTATATGGAAAGGAGGATATATATGAATGATGAAATTGAAGTATATGTAAGGTTTAGTGAAACGGATATGCTTGGACACGTAAACAATACGAGTTATTTCTTATATTTCGAAGAGGCTCGTACTAAATTCTTTAAGAAAATCCATCCTAATCGAGATTCCTCCTTTGGATTTATATTAGCATCTATTAAATGTGATTTTCTAAAGCAGGCTTATGGTGATGAAACATTAAAAGTAATTACAACTATATCAAAAATTGGTGGAAAGAGTTTTCATATGCAACACATGTTAGTTAATAAACAGCATGAAAAAATTGCCCAAGCGACAGCTGTAATTGTTTGTTTTAATTATGAGAAGCAACAATCGGTAGCTATCCCAGTACAATTAAGAGAAAATCTTGAAGCATGGTTAACAACAACTGTGAAATGAATTTTTCTAAGTAAGGAGGGTAAAGATGGCAGCAGAGACAATTCCAGTTCGTCGTGGAGAAGAAATTGATCAGAGAGCTTTGGAAGATTTCTTAAGGGAAAAGCTAACAGATTTACCAAATGGAACTTTAACGATGAAGCAATTTAGTGCAGGACGTTCGAATCTGACTTACCTATTGAAGGTTGGGAATTGGGAAGCGGTTTTGAGAAGGCCTCCATTAGGTCCAGTTGCTCCCAAAGCTCATGATATGGGTAGAGAATTTAGTATTTTAAAGGAAATACAAGCCCATTTTTCTCCTGCTCCTAGAGCATATATATACGGGGATGAAAATGTCATTGGAAGTCCCTTTTTTGTAATGGAAAGAAAAAAAGGAATTGTATTAGATACGGATTTTCCTGAAGAGACACAGGTTACAGATGATTTATGCAGAAAAGTATCAGAGAATATGGTTGATACACTAGTAGAGCTTCATCAGATAGATTATTCCCAAACGAATTTAGTGAATTTCACAAAACCCCAGGGCTTTTTAGAAAGACAGGTTCATGGGTGGATAAAGAGGTATGATCGAGCAAAAACAGATGATATTAACGGAGTGGAACAACTGAAATCGTGGTTGATGAAACATATTCCAAATTCTTCGGAAACCACCATTATTCATTATGATTATAAATTAAATAATTTAATGTTTAATGAGGACTTTAGTGAAATTGTCGGATTATTTGATTGGGAAATGACCACAGTCGGCGATCCTTTAGCAGATTTAGGAGTTGCGATGAGTTATTGGACAGAAGCAATTGATTCTCCATTATTGAAAAAAGGATTAGATGATAAAGAGGTAACGACAAAATATTCAGGATTTTTGACTAGAAATGACTGGATAGAATCATATTCCAAAAAAAGTGGAAGAGATGTTTCCAATATCCATTTTTATTTAACATTTGCTTATTTTAAACTAGCAGTAATCTGTCAACAAATTTATTATCGTTGGTTTCAAGGTCAAACAAACGATGAACGATTTAAGGATTTAAATGGTTATGTAAGAAACCTCATCACGTTTGCACTGGAAAATACCCATAAAAAAATATAATCCATTTGAATGAGGTGTTTAATTGGGGAAAATTCATGTTTTGCTCAAGAAAGAGGATTTAAATCGAAAAAAGTTAGATGGTAAGGTAGTTGTTGTTTTTGATATATTATTAGCTACTTCTACTATTACTGCCGTATTAGAGCATGGTGCAAATGAAGTTATTCCAGTACTTAATGGAGAAGAAGCGAAACGTGAAGCATGTAAAACAGGGAAGGAAAACTGTATATTGGTCGGAGAATATCAAGGATTAACTTTAGAGGGTTTTCTTTCTCCTAGTCCAAGTAATCTCATTGAACAAGTGAAAGAAAAAACGGTCATACTCTCTACAACGAATGGAACTGTTGCAATGAAGAACGCTCATGCGGCAAACGAAGTATATGCTGCTTCATTATTAAATTCAGTTTCTGTAGCAAATGAAATTTTGCAATATTACGAAAATGAAACGATTATATTAGCATGTTCTGGTTCATCTGGTGAATTTAATATAGAAGATTTCTATGGAGCTGGTTATTTCATTGAATGTCTCAAAAAATATTCTAAAGAGGGTTTGGAGTGGGATTTGACAGATACAGCCATGACAGCACATCAATTTTATCTTGGGAAAGTTAATCAAGCAGAAGAAGTATTACTAAACTCTCGGGTAGGCAGAAAGTTAGTTGAGATGGGGATTCATCATGATATTGGCTATGTAGCTAAAAAAGATGTTTGTTTTGTAGTTCCATATTTAAAAGATGGTACGTATGTGATTCATAAAAAATTTAAGAGGTGAAGAAAATGTCTGATTTTAAATATGAAGATGTAATTGTAGATATAAAAGAGAACGTAATGTATCTAACGTTAAATCGACCAGATCGTTTAAACGCGTTTAGTCCAGAGATGATACTAGGTTTAAAAGAATCTCTAACCGAAGCGAACACGAATGATCGGGTAAAAGCTATTGTTATCAAAGGATCAGGAAGATCTTTTAGTGCCGGTGGGGATGTAAAAACAATGGGGAAGAAGGATCCTATTCACACTTACGATCATATCGGTAAACTAAATGAGTTAATCATTCAAATGAATAATTTAGAAAAGCCAATAATTGCTGCAGTACATGGGTATGCTGCTGGTGCTGGTTTCAACTTGGCGTTGGCAAGTGATTTAATTGTAGCGACAGAAGGAAGTAATTTTATTCTTAGTTTTTCTAAAGTTGGTTTAATTTCTGATGGTGGTGGATTATATTTTCTTCCAAGGATAGTTGGTCCATACCTAGCAAAAGAGTTATTTTTTAATGCAGAGCCAATCTCTGTTGAGAAGGCGCACTCTTTAGGTATTGTTAATCAAATCTATACAGTAGATCAATTTGATGATGAAGTCGAAAAGTTTGCGTCTAAGATTGCTTCTGGTCCTAGTTATGCGTATGGATTTATTAAAAAACTTACCAATCTCTCACTTACTTCTAGTTTGTCAGAAATTCTTGAGCAAGAGAGAATTACTCAGGCGACGATGGTGACAACCGAGGATCACGCAGAAGGAGTGCAAGCGTTTAAGGAAAAGAGAAATCCGCAATTTGGTAAAAACGAGAGCAAAGAAAGTAGAAGATAATCAATTGGAAAAGTATTTTTGCTGGACAAAATGTAAACGCTTTAATTTAGTTCGGATTATAGCGATAACTTGGCTTTGTTTGAAATGGAAGACGGTTACTCCTACAGGAACAGCTCGAGCTGAAGATCCGCTTTAAAAATTTCTTCTTTTCAAGTTAGCTAAAAACTTTGCCTGCTAAAAAGCGTCCGTCTGCAATGAAAATCAAAACGTCGACATTCAGATTTGACATGAAATATCTATTATGAAATTGACTCACTTTATGTAAATTTATACAAAGAAGGGGGAGAATGCATGGAGATATTAATACAGCAGTTATTCAATGGGTTAACGATAGGGAGTGTATATAGTTTAGTAGCGTTAGGGCTCACACTAGTTTATGGGATTTTGCATGTACCAAATTTTGCTCATGGAGCTATTTATATGATTGGTGGTTATGTAACGTTAACCATGATGGTCTATGCGGGATTATCCTATTGGCTAGCTATGATTATCTCTGTACTGGTGGTTGGAACTCTAGCATTATTAATGGAACGTCTCATATTTCATCCTCTAAGAAATTCTATATCCATTAATAGTATGATTGCTGCAATTGGGATGTTGTTATTTTTAGAAGCGTTTGCTCAGTTGTTCTGGGGACCGGATTATCGCGAAATGCCAACACCATATAATGAGGTCGTAAACGTATTTGGATTAACATTTACTGTCCAAAGAATTTTAATTGTTGTGGCAGCAATTGTTGTCATGATACTACTTTATGTTTTTCTTAAAAAAACGTTTATAGGTCGAACAATCATTGCATTGTCACAAAATCGAGAAGGAGCGTTTTTGGTTGGAATCAATGCGAATAAAGTTGCCATGTTGACGTTCTTTATAGCTGGTGCTCTAGCGGCAATTGCAGCATCGCTTACATCACCGATTAATCTAGTATTTCCGGGCATGGGGCATCTCGTTATTTTAAAGGCATTTGTCATTATTATTATCGGTGGTATGGGGAGTATACCTGGTGCCATTGTAGGTGGTTACATTTTAGGATTTAGTGAAAGTATTGGGGCAACCTATATTTCGAGTGATTATAAAGATATCATTGCTTTCGTTCTTCTGATCATTATTCTCTCTATCAAACCTAATGGCATATTTGCAAAGGGGGAACATTAATTGATCAAAAATAATACACAAAAATACATTGTTTTAGGATTGCTTTTAGTTGCCCTTCTTTTCCCTCTATTCACACAAAATAATTACTATATTCATGTAATGACTTTATCGTTTATATGGATGATAGCCGTGTATGGCTTAAATATTCTGGCAGGATATACTGGTTATTTATCACTTGCTCATGCTGGATTTTTTGCAATAGGGGCATATGCATTAGGGTTATTAACGGTGAAAGCAGAAGTAGGTTTTTGGCTAGCTCTATTTTTAGCACCAATTATAACAACAATCATTGGGTTTGGTATTGGATTAATTGCATTGCGCACCAAGGAACACTTCTTTGCTATATATACGCTTTGTGTAGGGTATGTCATCTATTTATTAATTGATAAGTGGGATAGTTTGACAGAAGGTGTTCGAGGTTTAATGGGAATACCGTTACCATCTGATATTGGACCGATCTCTTTTGAAAGTAACATCGCACAATATTATTTCATTTTAGTCGTATTGCTTTTCTCTATTTTCGTTATTTATAGAATTGTAAATTCCATAGTCGGAAGAAAGCTAGTTGCAATTCGAAATAGTGAACAACTTGCACTATCATTAGGTATTTCAACGAAAAAAAATAAACTACTTGCCTTTGTTTTATCTACCTTTTTTGCTGGGTTAGCCGGTGCGTTATATGCAAGTTTTATACGTTTTTTAGGTCCAGATATCGGTTCTACAAATATAACATTTGATCTACTGATGTATTTAATTGTTGGAGGTATTGGTACATTATCTGGTCCGATTATAGGAACACTTCTAGTAGTATGGCTTTCTCAGAACTTACAATTCTTACAAGATTATCGAATGTTAATCTTTGGTCCATTACTAGCATTATTAATCATCTTCTCACCTCGAGGTATAGTAGGTATGTTTTCTAGTATGAAGCAAAACTTACAGCAAAAAAGAACTTTACGGCAAAAAGAACAAAAAAAAGAAGCTTAGAAAGGGGTGTCATACATGTATATTGAAACAAAGGAATTATCCAAGCAGTTTGGAGGTTTAAGAGCCGTAAATAATGTTGATTTTTCAATAGATAAAGGGAAAATAAACGCAATTATTGGCCCAAACGGTGCTGGGAAAACAACATTTTTTAACCTAATCAGTGGTGTTTACAAACCTACCTCAGGGCAAGTGATGTTTAAAGGCAAAGATATTTCTACATTGCCAGCAAATAAGATAGCTGAATTAGGGGTTGCACGAACTTTCCAAACTACACATCTATTTGAAAAGTCAAATGTTTTTGAAAATGTTGTCGTTGGTCATAGTTTACGAACCCAATCAAATTTGTGGGATGCGATCTTTCGAACAAAACGGTTAAAGCAAGAACAAGAGCGTTCAAATCAGAAAGCACTAGAAGTCATATCCTTTGTTGGCTTATCCAATGTAGCCGATGTACCTGTTGCAAATTTATCGCAAGAAGAGAAAAAGAGAGTAGCATTTGCACTTGCATTAGCAACAGATCCTGAAATTATATTTCTAGATGAACCGACAGCTGGAGTTAATCCGGATGAAACCGAAGAATTATCCGCTTTAATTAAAAAAATGGCGCAACAAGGAATAACTATTTGTTTAATTGAACACAAGATGAAAATGATTATGGAATTAGCTGACAAGATCATGGTATTAAATTATGGTGAAAAGATTGCTGAAGGCACACCAAATGAAATAAATCAAAATGAAGAAGTGATTCGTGCTTATTTAGGAGGGAGTGCAAGTGCTTAAGCTAAATAAAGTTACGGTCAAATATGGAAATTATGCTGCTGTAAACAATATTAATATTCAAGTTAAACAGGGAGAAATTGTTGTATTACTAGGGGCGAACGGGGCTGGGAAGAGTACAGTATTCCATTCGATAAGTGGATTGAAAAAAACAGCTTCTGGAGAAATTGAGTTTGAAGGGGTGGCGTTGAAGGGAAAATCACCAGATAAAATTGTGCAAGCAGGTATTGTACAATGTGCGGAAGACAGGAAGTTATTCCCCCGAATGACGGTATATGACAACTTGATAATGGGAGCTTATATTCATCGGAAAACAAAAAGTAGAATTAAACAGACTATAAAGGAAGTATATGAGTTATTTCCAATATTATATGAGAAACGCCATGATATGGCTGGTTCACTGAGTGGAGGACAACAACAGATGGTAGCTATTGGAAGAGCGCTTATGGCGAAGCCTAAGTTAATGTTGTTAGATGAACCATCTATAGGGTTAGCACCTTTAATTGTGGAGCAAATGTTTGATAGTATTCAACAGATTAATCAGGAAGGAACTACTATTCTACTAGCCGAACAAAATGCAAATGCCGCTTTGAATATTGCTGATAAGGGATATGTCTTTGAAAACGGGGGGGTTGTAGTAGAAGGTTCAAAAGAAGAATTACTTTCAAACGAAGAAGTTAGAAAGGCTTATATAGGGGCTTAAATCCTTTGTATTTAAAAAATAGGAGGAATTATAATGAGAATAAACAAAATTTTCTTAAGTTTGATTTCCTTATTAGTTATTGTCGTTTTAGCGGGGTGCATTGATGGTAGTTCAACAACAAATAATAATAGTACGGACTCTAGTACGAATGCGGAGACAAAGGAGAAGGTTGTTAACATTGGATATACCGGTCCTTTAAGTGGTTCTGCTGCTTTATATGGAGAAAATACTTTAAATGGTTTAGAGATGGCTGCAGAAGAAATTAATGAAGAAGGATTTGAGGTTAATGGTGAAACATATAAGTTAAATATTGTTTCTCTTGATGATAAGTATTTACCAAATGAATCAGCTTCTAATGCAAAACGATTAGTGCAAGAAAATGCTACACCAATTATTTATGCTCCACATAGTGGGGGGATTGCAGCGCTTCAAGTGTTTAATGAACAAGAAAACTTTATTATTGGGGCTTACTCTAGTGAACCTGCAATTACAGAACAAGGCAATGAATTAACCGTAAGAATTCCGCCTAGTTATCATGGATATGTCGAGCCTTTTACAAAATATTCGATGGATCGGTTTGGGAATAAATTAGCGGCGATTCCTCCAGTAACACAGTATGGTCAAGATTGGGCTGATGAATTACTTCCGTATTGGGAGGAACAAGGAGGAGAGGTAGTACATGAGGCATCGGTAGATTTTGCAAAAGAAACGGATTTTTATACATTATTGACAAATGCCTTAGAGTCAGACCCTGATGTAATTTTCCTAGGAGGACCATCTGAACCAACAGCGAATGTTGTTAATCAAGCGAGACAACTTGGGTTTGAAGGTGGATTTATTATTATGGACCAAGCAAAATTAGATGAAATGAAGCGAATTACAGAAACGTATGAAGTTCTAGAAGGTGCAATTGGGACCATGCCATTGGTAGAAGCGGATTATCCTGGAGTTCCAGCATTTGTAGAGAAATATACAGAAGAGCACGGAATTGAACCAGGATCAGAAGCTGGTTTCCATTATGTGAGTTTGCATATTTTTGTAGAAGCAATGAAAGCAGCAGGAAATGTAGAGGATGCCACTGTAATTCGAGAGCATATACAGGCTGGATTAGATGCGTTACCAGAAGAAAAACAAGTATATGTCATTCCAAATATAGATGAAAATGGAGGATTCGAAATTCTTACGAGAGTTAGTGCAGTTGAAGATGGAGAAATAATAGGAATTCCAATTGATTAAAGTATCTACGAAGAATTAATCATCTAGTAGAGGTTGAGATTTTGTTCAAAGAACGAACGATAACTAGAAGAAGCAGAAGAAATATTAAGGTTTGGGGGAGAAGGACTGTGCAGACTCCTATGCATGAGCAACCGGAGTATATTTCTTTTCTGATAGTTTTCTTTATATATCATTCGTTTAAGTAAATACCTGTCTCAGCCTCTTTGCTTTTTTCTACAGTACATTGAAACTTGCAACAATAGGAGGTCATACAGTTTGAACTTTGAATTAGATAAAAACATTCAATCTTTAAAAGAAAACGTTCGAAACTTTATTCAAACAGAGGTAGAGCAGGTCGCTGATGATATTGAACAAAAAAATAGAATCCCCGAACGAATAATTGAATTATCAAAAGAAATGGGGTTATTTGGTTTAAGTATCCCTGAACACTACGGTGGAATAGGGATTGGAATGATAGGAAAGTGTGCATTATATGAAGAAATTGGAGCAACGCATAATGGATATACGACTCTAATCGGAGCTCATACTGGAATTGGTACTGTTGGAATAGTGGAAATGGGGAATGAAGAACAAAAGCAAAAATACTTGCCTTCCATGGCAAGTGGAGAAAAAATAGGCGCATTTGCGCTAACTGAACCTGAAGCTGGGTCGAACGCAAGTGCTTTAAAAACTTCTGCCGTTAAAAAGGGAGATAAATATATATTAAATGGAATAAAACATTACATTACCAATGCCACAGAAGCAGAAGTGTTTACTGTGATGGCAGTTACAGATCCAACGAAAGGAGCAAAAGGCATCTCTTCTTTTATTGAAGAAAAGAGAGCTCCGGGATTTCATATAGGAGCGATTGAAGAAAAAATGGGTCTGAGAGGTTCTCACTCAGCGGAAATAATTTTAGAGAATTGTGAAGTGCCTGCGGAAAATTTACTAGGTGAAGAGGGTCAGGGGTATGTAAATGCCTTAAAAATTTTAACCAATGGTCGTGCTGGTTTGGCAGCTCGGAATTTAGGTTCAAGCCAAAAGTTATTAGATATGTCGACTACTTATGCAATTGAAAGAAAACAATTCGGTAAGTCGATTATTGAACACCAAGCAGTTGCACACATGTTAGCTGAAATGGCTGTAGAGATAGAGGCATTACGGGCTTTGACTTATAAAGTGGCATGGATGGTTGACAATGGAGAAAATGTAATTAAGGAAGCAGCGATGTTAAAACTGTATGGTTCGGAAGTATACAACCGAGTAGCAGATAAAGCAGTTCAAGTTCATGGAGGGATTGGATATATTTCAGATTTTCCTGTGGAACGATTTTATAGAGATGCGCGCATTACACGAATTTATGAAGGGACATCGGAAATTCAGAAGAATATTATTGCTGGACAATTAAAGAAACATTATAGCTAAGGGCAAGTTGTAGGGAGGTATAGGTATGGACGATCCGATAGTTATTGTCAGTGCAACTAGAACACCAATTGGAGCATATGGTAAATCATTGAAAAATGTATCTTCTGGTCATCTAGCAAGTCATGTGATTAAAGAAGTGCTACAAAGAGTTTATATGCCAGCTGATCACGTAGATGAGGTTATTTTAGGAGAAGTAAGACAAACGACGGAATCATCGAATATTGCTAGAGTAGCAGCGCTAAGAGCGGGTATCCCTGAACAAGTGACTGCTTTTACAGTAAATAGATTATGTGCATCTGGAATCCAGGCAGTGACATCTGGAGTACAACAAATTCTTAGTAATCAAGCTGATATTGTCATAGCGGGTGGGACAGAGAGTATGAGCCGTTCTCCAATATACTTACGAAATACTAGATTTGGAGGAGATCGAACAACCATTGTCGATTCTAATTTAGAAGCAGGACAACAACCTCAAGAAATCTATGGTAAGAATCTATCTATGGGTATTACAGCTGAGAATGTTGCTAGAAAATATAATATATCAAGAGAAGATCAAGATGCATTTGCGATAGAAAGTCAGCGCAGAGCAAAAAAAGCTATAGAAAGTGGACGGTTTAAAGATGAAATAGCTCCTATTGAGGTTGTGGAAAAGAAACAGATATCTATATTTGAAGTAGATGAATATCCTCGATTTGATACATCTCTAGAGAAACTAGCAAATCTTAATCCAGTATTTGAAGCAGGTGGGACGGTGACTGCTGGTAATGCTTGCGGCAGAAATGATGGTGCCTCAGCTTTGGTTATTATGAAAGAATCACATGCCAAACATCTTGGCTTGCAACCACTCGCAAGAATCGTAGATTGGAGTACAGCGGGTGTTTCCCCTGAAATAATGGGAATTGGCCCAGTACCGGCAGTCAAACAACTACTTAAACGAAATCAAAAAACAATCCAAGACATAGATTTACTAGAATTGAATGAAGCTTTCGCTTCTCAATCCGTTGCTGTTATTCGTGAACTAGGTTTGGATCATGAAAAAGTAAATGTTAATGGAGGGGCGATTGCGTTAGGTCATCCGGTCGGTGCTACGGGCACCCGGATAATTACGACATTAATCTATGAACTAATAAAAAGAAAACAGCAATATGGTATAGCAACTTTATGCGCTGGTGGCGGCCAAGGAATGGCAATATTGATCGAACAGTGCTAAGTTATTTTGCAGTATCAGGATAAGTTGATTTGATATGGAAAAGTGATTGTTTAATTAAACGACGTAAGATATCAAGATTAATATCGCTGAGTTTGTTAATATAAACACACGATTTTCCGGTAGTGTATTTACCTAAAGCTGTCATTAATTCACTATCTTGAACAATATCTGTTGCGAGATAGAGACTAATTTTTGATTTTCTGGGAGAGTATCCTACTATTAAAAATTCTCCGGAGTGGCCAGAAGCGTATTTATAATTGTATTTTCCAAAGCCAATAATACTTGTTCCCCACATTTTTGCTGGATACTCAGTAGATTCGGTAAATATATCTAATAGTTTATAAGCATCTTCTTTCTTTTGAAGATGATCAACACTTTCGATGAATTGAATAACACTGTTTTCTGTTTCTTTTGTTTTTAGTTCATACATTTTCATCACTCCTAATCCTATGATTGATAATAGTATAACAAATATTTACAATATATTTTTGATTTAGATTGCAACTGGCAGTTTTTTATCAGGCACGGCATCACTCACTAGGAAATCATTTAAAAAATAATAAATGAATAATTTAAATTTCCTATTGATTATTTTATGGTTATCATATAAGATATTAAAAAGTTAATTTTTAAAAAATTAAATATAGTTAGACTTATCAAGAGAGACGGAGGGATTGGCCCGATGAAGTCTCAGCAACCAGCCTTATAAGGTATGGTGCTAATTCCAATAGGCTTATATGCCTTAAAGATAAGAAGAACAATGTAGGTTAACCCTTCTTCTTACTTTTGGAAGAAGGGTTTTTGTTTGTAAAAATAATGAAGGAGGAGATTATGATGAAGCGTAGTTTAAAAAGACGTTTGCAAGAAGGTACGGTAATAGTAGGAGAAGGATATTTATTTGAATTAGAGAGGAGAGGGTATTTACAGGCAGGTTCGTTTGTACCAGAAGTAGCACTTGCGAACCCGGATGCTTTAAAACAAACGTATCGTGATTTTATGAATGCTGGTTCGGATGTTGTATTAGCATTTACATACAATGCACATCGAGAAAAAATGCGCATTATTGGCAAGGAAGAATTATTAGAACCATTGAATAGAAGTGCTATTCGTTTAGCAAAGGAAGTAGCGAAAGAGCATCCATTGGAAGAAGCATTAGTTGCAGGAAATATATCTAATACAAATATCTTTGACCCTTATGATGAATCAAGCAAATCTAAAGTTAGAGAGATGTTCGCTGAAATGGCTCAGTGGAGTAAAGAAGAAGATGTTGATTTTATTAATGGTGAAACATTTTATTATCATGAAGAAGCAGAAATTGCTTTGGAAGAAATATTGAAAAAAGACTTGCCAGCTGTCATTACACTAGGGTTAATGGGAGAAAACATTTTAAGGGATGGCTATACGGTAGAGGAATCTTGTAAAATATTATCGGAAAAGGGAGCACTTGTAGTTGGAATGAATTGTTTCCGAGGTCCAGATACGATGCAACCTTATATTGCAAAAATTAGAAAGCATGTAGACGGTTATGTAGGAGCATTACCCATTCCATATCGTACATCAGATGAGCATCCGACATTTTTTAATTTACCTGATGGTGGTTGTAGTTGCCATTTGCCTACTGAAACAACTTTTCCAACTGCTTTAGATCCACTGTACCATAACCGTTATGAATTAGCAGAGTGGGCAAAAGAAGCAAAGGGGATTGGTGTTAATTATATTGGGTTATGTTGTGGAGCATCTCCAGCAATGCTTAGAGCTGTTGCAGAGGCAGTCGGTAAGGAGACCATTAATTCTCCCTATTCTCCTAATATGGAGAAGCATTTCTTGTTTGGGAAAGATAAAACATTAAAAGAACATAATGTAGGCTATCGATTTAAGGCATAACAAATCTTATATTGATGGTAAATCTCCTATACTATTCATTTAGATACAGTTGGAGAAGTACGAACCTCATTGTTATAAAACCAAGTAATCTTATTTGAATAATTATAAGGAGGAGAATTTAATGAGAAGTAAGTTAATGAGTATAGCTTTAGTGATAATAATAATTAGTTTAATAGCAGCATGTGGATCTGATTCAAGTGCAGCAGATGGAAAGCCTGATAAGATTCGGTTAGATTATGCGTATTATTCACCAACAAGCCTTGTATTAAAAGAACAAGGATGGTTAGAAGAAGCCTTAGAAGATGAAGGAATAGGTGTGGAGTGGGTACTAAGTCAAGGTAGTAATAAGGCTTTAGAATTTTTAACAAGTGATAGTATTGATTTTGGTTCTTCTGCAGGATCTGCAGCGCTTGTTTCTAAAGCCAAGGGTTCTCCAATTCAAAATGTATATATTTATTCTCAACCAGAGTGGACAGCTTTAGTTGCTGATTCTGAGTCAGGAATCCAATCGGTAGAAGAATTAAAAGGAAAAAAAGTGGCTGCCACGTTAGGTACGGATCCATATATTTTTCTACTACGGGCTTTAAATGAAGCTGGATTAACAGCGGCTGACTTAGAAATTGTCAATTTACAACATGGTGATGGAGCGGTTGCTTTGTCTAAAGGTTCCGTAGATGCATGGGCGGGGCTAGATCCACATATGGCTCGAGCCGAATTAGAATCTGATGCAACCTTGTTTTATCGAAATAAAGAATTTAACACATATGGTTTTTTAAACGTGCGAGATGATTTTGCAGAAGAATATCCAGATTATGTTCATGTTGTGATTGAAGCGTATGAAAAAGCAAGAGAGTGGACAATAGATAATCCAGAAGCAGCTGCACAGATTTTATCTGAAGAAGCAGAGATGTCACTAGATGTAGCGAAACAGACTTTAGAGAGGAATGATTTTTCCAATTCCATTCCTGGAGATGAGCATCGAGATACGTTAAGAAATTCAGCAGAGGTTCTTCTAGAGGGAGAAGTTATTGAAGCTGATACGGACATTGAGAAGGTTGTAAATGAACTTGTCCAACCATCATTTATAGAAGAGCTAAATTAATAATTAGAGGTGGCTGTCTTGTCTAAGGTGTCTGAAGAAGTTATTAATTGGGATAAAAATAAGTTTAAGAGAAACAAATCATTTTTGTCATATGAAGTAATTTGGATGGGAAGTATTATTCCTATTTTGCTATTAATTGTCTGGGAAGTGTTAAGTAGATTTGGTTACTTTCCTACGTATTTATTACCTGCACCAACGACAGTTGTTGGTACGATCATCAATCTTGCTGAAGATGGATCTTTATGGGGGCATGTAGGTATTACCTTATATAGAGTATTTGCTGGATTTTTTCTAGGTACTGCTGCCGCTCTTATGCTCGGTGGACTCGTAGGTTTGTATAGAAAAGCAGAATTGTTATTTGATCCATTAATACAAGCTTTTCGGGCTATTCCTTCTTTAGCTTGGGTTCCGTTATTTATTCTGTGGATGGGAATTGGTGAAGTTTCTAAAATTACCATGATTAGTGTCGGCGTCTTCTTTCCAGTGTATTTAAATATCATAAGTGGTATCACAGGCGTTGATCGAAAGTTGATTGAAGTTGGTAAAATGAATCGATTGTCTACCTTTCAACTTGTCCGAAGAATTATATTACCCGCATCGTTACCTTCTTTTCTTACAGGTCTTCGAAGTGGGTTAGGACTTGGATGGATGTTTGTTGTAGCTGCTGAATTAATGGGCGCAAGTCAAGGTTTAGGATATTTATTGATTGCAGGTCAAAACACACTATCTCCTGAAACGATTTTAGCTAGTATATTGTTATTTGCATTCATTGGAAAAGGTACAGACTGGATTTTGAAAAAACTAGAAAGTCGAACATTACATTGGCAAGATCGAATCGTAAAGTCTTAAAAATAAAGGAGGATGGGTCGTGAGTTTGGAACTAAAAGAAGTAAGTCGAACTTTTAATGGTACCCCTGCAATAAATAATATATCGTTTCGAACAAAATCCGGAGAAATTGTAGGACTACTCGGAACAAGTGGCTGTGGAAAAAGTACCATTTTACGTTCAATTGCTGGGTTGGATACCAGGTACTATGGAGAAATTACCATTAACCAAAAACGAACAAAGGGAATACAAGCATCGATAGGTTATATATTTCAAGAGCCGAGGTTATTACCATGGTTAAATGTTATGGAAAATGTAACATTTGGATTAACAGGTAAAAAAATAAATAAAAAGCAACGAGGTTTAGATTATTTGAAAAGTGTTGGACTCTCTCAAAAGGAGAAACTTTATCCAAAGCAACTTTCAGGTGGTATGGCTCAACGTGTAGCAATAGCTCGAGCTCTAGTCACTTCTCCAGAGATTCTATTACTAGATGAACCTTTTAGTGCATTAGACGCATTTACGAAAATGCAATTACAAGATTTATTATTGTCTATATGGAGTAAGTATCAAACAACAATGGTACTGGTGACTCACGATATTGATGAAGCTCTGTTTTTATGTGATAGAATACTAATTTTACGTGGACAGCCTGGAACGGTGTCTGCAGAAATTGTATTGGAACAATCAAAACCTAGATTAAGAGGCAGTCAAGAGATGGCAACTTTAAAGGCAGAAATTTTGGAAATCCTTCAACTTGAACGTGGAGAAGAAAAGAGTATACAAGAAAAAAGATATACGGTGTAATAATTAATGTAGTGAACTGAAAAAATCGAAAAATCCATACGTGACTTTCTACGGGCGGTTGTCAGCTTACTCGTTTCTTTGTTTTTCCTCCCGTAGAGATTACGTATATCTTCAACATTCCTTTCGTTCTGTTCTAAGCTCAAAACTTGAGGTGTTTTTCGTTGTTTTGTTATTTTTTAATGATTTTCTATTTCATATCTTCCTGCCTCTATATCGGATTGCAATGAAGATAGATAATTTTTTAATTCTAAATCCTGGATACTGCCCAGTTCACTCCATTTGAAATTAAAAGGCTCTTCATCAATAAGCATGGCAAGCCAGATATCCCCGTTACTTCGGTAAGTAGCAATTAATTTGTACTTTGAAGTGTAGGGAGGAATCTTAAATGACATTCCTCATCATTCCTCGCTAATTAAGTTGTATATCTAATCTTATATCGGTAATTATTTAAGGATATCAACTAAATTGAATAAATAATTAGGTATTTACGCCTAATTATTTATTTGGGGATGAATATATTATAATGAATTCCTTACATAGGACCCCATTGAATGAGAACTCCTATTATCAAAGCTATTATTGCAATTACTAGCCAGACAAGAAATAGAGGGAAAACCCATTTTAACCATTTTGTATAAGGTACTTTAGCTACAGCAAGACTAGCCATTAGAATTCCTGACGTAGGAAAGATTAAATTAGTCAGCCCATCCCCAAATTGATACGATTGAACTGCAACTTGTCTAGTGACTCCAATCATATCAGCTAATGGAGTTAGAAGCGGCATTGCTATCATTGCTTGTCCACTACCTGAATTTACTAAAAAGTTAAGCAATGAATTTGAAATAAACATACCAATTGCTGAAAATACTGGTATTAAATTTTCAAGAGGTACTGATAATGCATATACAATTGTATCAATAATCATTGCTTCTTCTAATATAACAATAACTGACCTTGCTAACCCTACCACTAAGGCTCCGTAAATAAGGTTTTTAGCCCCATGTAAAAATGTTTCAGCTAGAGTATTATAATGCATTCCTGCAATAATTCCAGAACCAAGTGCAATAAATATAAAGAAGGCAGACATATGATTTATCGTCCACTCGAGTTGAATAGACCCATAAACGAAAAAGCTTAGACAAAGAGCCACAAAAATTAATATTAATTGATGCCTCTTCGTGAAAGAAGGATTTAAACTATCCGTCTCATTCGTTGCTTCATAAGTTCCTACTATACTTAACTCTGGGTTTTCTATGATTTTCTTTGCATATCGCCAAATGTAAGCAATCGTTAAAGAAAGCATCAAAATGAAAATAATTATTCTAAATAATAACCCAGAAAATATCGGAAGACCGGCAATATCTTGTGCTATACCCACAGTGTAAGGATTTAAAAATCCTACACTAAATCCAACAAAATTAGATCCAAATGTAATAGCTGCTGCAACAATTGGATCAAGCTTTAATGCTCTCGCAATTATTACTCCGACCATTACAAAAGCAATAACAGCATTTGCTACCGCACCAACTGCTCCAATGAGTGCAAAGATTGTAGATACTGATGCAATAAGCCAAAATTCATTTCCCCGAGTGAGTCGTACAGCTTGGTTAATTACACCCTTTAAAGCACCGGAACGTTCAATAATTTCAAACATTCCCCCAGTAAATAAGATCAAAAATATAATATCCGCAGACTCAACCATACCCGTTTGAATAGCATTAAAAAAATCTAAAAATCCTAATGAATTTCCATCCGTTGATTGATAAGTATCTGGTATAACTTTTTCAACACCATCAACGTTTTCTCTCTCAAAGCTACCTGAGGGAACAATATATGTTGCTATATAAGCTACTAATAACACTAAAAATAGAATGACATATGTATCGGGCATCACCCATCTTGACTTTCTTTTTTGTCGGGAAATATCTTGCTTGTCCTCCATATTCAACCTCCTTGTGGCTAATTACCCTATAAATGTAAAAAACAAAAATCAGAAAATATTGTAAATATATCTCACGATTATATCGTATTGATTAATAAATTCAATAAAAGGTAGGCAATATAGAACAAAATTATTAGTTAGCGATATGAATATGATTCTAAAGAAGGAATTTAATAATGGCATTTATTAATGAAGGATCCGATACATGTTACGAAAAACAATTGCCACAATTCAAAAAGGATGGGGGCAACTAAAAAAGATAAGTGGGGAATTACTGCGTAAATGTCCGATTCTATTCAAAGGTTTTTAGGTCATACCATTGTGGGACTAACATCTAAGTGGTCAAGAGCGAAAAGTCCACTAAATGAAGCTTCACTTTTTCTTTTTTACTTTTGTATATTTTATACAAACTAGAGAATAATTAACTGGTTATGTGGAATGGTAAAAAAAACTGTATGTTTGGAGGTATCATGTTGAGAAGGTCAATATTATCTAAATTAAAAAATATTCAATCAGATAACAAACGTGCTACTTCTATACAGGTATCTGCAAACACGAAATTATCGGTATCAAGTAAGGTAATTACTAACCTTCAAAATATAAAGGATACGATAGGTAATCCAGAAGATTTAAATTTACGTAATATTAAAATCGGTAAGATGAATACGAACTGTGGGATTGCCTATATTTCAGGAATAACCGATGAAATTCGTATTAATAATAATATTATTAAAAACCTTCAGCAAAATTTAAAAGATATTGACGTCGATCTAATAGAGAATATTAAGTTAGAGGTAATATCAATAACTTCTATTGAAGAATCTGAGAATATGGATAAGATTATTGATTATATTTTAGATGGACAGACTGTATTTTTTATTGATGGTGAAAAGAAGGCTTTAATCATCGGTTCTACCGGTGGTAAAGAACGCTCTGTGGAGCAGCCTCAATCTGAAACATTAATACATGGACCAAGAGATGGTTTTATAGAAAATTTAGAGGTGAATTTGTCTTTAATTCGAAAAGATATAAGAGATCCGAAATTACGTTTTAAAAGTTTTGAAATTGGATCTAGGTCAAAACAAAAGGTAATGCTTTGCTATATAGAGGATATAATTAATCCTAATATTCTAGAAGAAGTTACACGAAGACTTCAATCTATAGATACCGAATACGTAACGGATTCTGCACAAATTGAACAATGGATTGAGGATAGTTCACTATCTCCTTTTCCTCAAATGATAAGTTCAGAACGACCAGACAAAGCGTCATTTGAAATGTTGCATGGAAAATTTGTAATTTTGGTGGATGGCACTCCTTTTTCTATTATTGGACCTATTGTTTTAAATGATATTGTGAAATCAATGGAAGACTATAATCAACGTTGGATAACTGCTTCTTTGATACGTAGTTTGCGATTTATCGCATGTATAATTGCGTTATTTTTACCAGCGATCTACATCGCGTTGGTATCTTTTCATCCCGGGATGCTGCCTACATCTTTAGTTTTTTCTATAGCAGCTAGTAGAGAGGGAATGCCCTTTAATGCAGCTGTTGAAGTGTTGTTAATGGCAATGGTATTTGAGATGCTTCAAGAAGCTGCTATACGACTTCCAAGGGTAATTGGTCAAACCATCAGTATTGTAGGAGGTTTAGTAATTGGGGAATCAGCTGTAAATGCTGGAATTGCTAGTCCGATAATCGTTATTGTGACAGCGTTAACAGCTATTGCAAGCTTTTGTGTTCCCTATTATAGTGTAGCAATTAGTTTTCGCGCAATTCGCTTTGGAGTTATGTTAGCCTCAGCATTACTTGGATTGTATGGGCTGATATTATCGTTAATTGTAATGGTGATTCATATTACTAACCTAAAAAGTTTTGGAGTGCCATACAGTATTCCTCTTATGCCAATGGTGAAAAGAGATTTATCAGATACTATTATCCGTGCACCAATTACTGTTTTATCGAAGCGAGAGAATTTTTTGCAGAATAATTTACATCAATCTAAAAAAGGTCGGAAAAGTTAATGAAAACAGTGAACTATACGGATGGGAGAATTTCAAATAGAGCAATTGGTTTTTCGATTCCAAGTATGATTGTGGCTGTAGGGATCCTAACTTACCCACGTTTATTAGCAAGTAAGACAGAGGCAGCGGATGGATGGGTAACATTAATTATTGCTGGATTGATCTCAATTATAATTACTTGGTTGATTGCGAATATAGCATCCAAATTTCCTAATCAGTCATTTTTAGATTATGCATCTTTTTTGTTAAGCCGGCCTGTTGCAGTTGTTTTTTCGCTTTTATATATCATCATTTGTTGGTTTATTGTAGGGTATGAATTAGCGTTTATTGCGGATATATCACAACATTATCTTTTTGATAGAACTCCATCAGAATTTGTTATATTAGCATTCTTATTAGTTATTGTGTATGCAGTTTCTGGTGAAAGAAATGCAGTGTTTCGTATGTGTTTTGGATTTATATCCTTTTCGGTCATTGCAACTGTTGTGTTAGTAATTATGGCATTGCCCTTTGGTGATTTTATTCATCTATTACCGATTTTTACTACGGATTGGAAGACGTATATAAAAGAACTTCCAAACGGCATTTTATCATATACGGGAGCTTTTATTTTATTATTCTATATGAAATTAAATAGAGATCCAAAAAATGGTCCTAAAAGTGCCTCTGTGGGAATGTTAGTTGTAATAATACTATATGTTGCAATATATCTAAGTTGTATAGCTGTGTTAGGAAATGTTACGACAGCCAATACAATCTATCCATTAGTGGAGCTTGCCAACACAATTCATTCAGCAGGCCTTCTGGACCGTATTGAATCTTTATATTTTATTATATGGAACACTACCATATTTCTCACTTGTATCCTTGCATATGATGTTAGTGTCATGATAATTACAGATTTATTCCCTAAGGCTAATAAAAAATATGTGGCGTTTGGAGTATCCCCTATTGCATTTTTGTTATCCATACTACCGGCTAATTATTATCAACTCGGGTTATATGCAACAATTATAAGTTATTCATCCGTTATCGTGACAATTTTAACTATATTGTTCTTATATATTATGTATATTTTTAAACGCAAGAAAAAACAGGAGATAAAACCATGAAAAAGTTATTAGTCAGCATTATAATTACTTCTTTTCTTTTTTTAACAGGTTGTTGGGATAGTTTGGAATTAGAAGAGCGAGCGTTTTTATCTGGAATTGCGATTGATCTTCCTCATGACAATACAAACCAAACTTTAAATGTGACCGAACAAATTGTAGTTCCAAATGGGCTGATTACCTTACCAGCATCTAGTGGTACTGGAAAAGGTTTTCGAAATATTGTGGAGGAAGGAAGAACAATTTATGAAGTAGGAGATGCAATAGAAAAACAAGAGGATAGAAAATTAGATGGTAGCCATATAGAGATTGTAGTTATTTCTGATGAAGTTGTGAAAGAAGAATATCAATTAGCAGATGTTGTAGATGTATTTATGCGTGAAAAACGAATGAATAGAGAAGTGATACTTTCTATTGCGGAAGGATCTGCTGGGGAATTATTGTACATTGAACCACAAGATGTAAAATTGCCTTCTCAATATTTAACACAACTCATTATAGGAAATTACCGATCAGTTGGAGGAGATCCACAACGATTTGGAAATATGCAACAATACTTTATTAATAATCGTAGTTTTACGTTGCCCTTGTTAACTACGGAAGGGTCTTCAACCGGTATTGATTTGACGGGTCTAGCTGTTTTTAGTGGGGATAATTCTAAAATGATCGGAGCTTTAAAAGATGACAATCTAGAAGGTTATATGATTATACAACCTATGTATAATGGTTCAGTAACAACAAAATTAGATAATACCTATGCAACTTTTCATATTCCAGATGGAAAAACAAAGATAAAATTAAAAAATAAAGACCCTGAAAATCTTCACTTTGAATTTGAAACTTTTCTAGATGCTGAGTTAGTGGAAACTTTTTATTCGGAAGATTTTTTTGCACATAAAAACATGAAAAAATTGGAAAGTTCTTTAGAAACAAGAGTGAAGAGTTTAATTACAGGAACAATAGAGAAGGTTAGGGATGAGTATGAAACTGATATTTTAGGTCTTGCTGAACATCTGATAACCAAGGAGCCGAAGATTTGGAAACAAGTTAAAGATGATTGGGACTATGGAGAAAATTATTTCAAGGATGTGGAAATTACGTTATCAGTAAATATTGATATTAAAGAACCGGGAAATTCAGTGGATACGGATTAGGAGGGATTGGTTTGATGGATTTTATCACAGACAGGTTAAATAATATTGCGTTGATATGCTTCTTACTATCTATAGCAGTTCCAATAACTATAAATTATATTAATTTCAAGTACCATCAATTAACCGACCCGAAATGGAAAAAAGAAGAGGATGAGCAATCAAAATCAAACCAACAGTAATATGTCTTTATTAGCTGAATAAAGAAAGGAAATGAATAGAACAATGATAGACATAATCATTTTAATATTGCTATGTATCGTAATTTTAGGGTTTCTATTCACGCTTTTGAATTGGCGTAAAATAATTAAAAAAATGACAAAAAAATATGGTTCCATTATTATGTCTGATAAATATCAAGAAAATCTGATTGAAATGTTGGCTGGTTTTAAACATATGGGAATTCAAACTACATTTGAGAATAATCTGAGGTCAGAGTTTGGAAAGATTTTGCATCGTCCATTGGGATCTACAAGACAATGGCCGCACTTTGAAAGCATTACGTTTATACCAGCTCAAGCGGCGAAATTCCCAACGGATCACGATGTAGCGGTAGATATTTCAGTAACAATTGGACCAAAAGCAAAAAAACCACTTGAAATTAATGCTCCCTTTATGATTAGTGGAATGGCATATGGAATTGCGTTAGCTAAGAATGTACGTCTTGCTTTAATGGACGCTGCGAATAACGTAGGAATTGCAATAAATTCTGGAGAAGGTGGAATTTTAGACGAAGAGATAGACAGTGCAGATAAATACATATTGCAGTTTGGAAAGGCAAGATGGTCAAAAGATGAAAAATTGCTTAAAAAGGCAGATATGATAGAAATAAAATTCGGACAAGGAGCATTACTTGGAATGGGAGATGTAATCATTCCAAGGGATTTACAAGGACATGCAAGGAAAGTTATGGGGTTAGAAGACGATGAAGACGCGGTGATTCATAACAATTTCTTTGAAAATCAGACGATGAAAGACCTAAAAGATTTAGTACAAGAGCTTCGACGAATTAGTGGAGGGGTACCTATTGGAGCTAAAGTTGGAGCAGGAGGTAAGATAGAAGATGATATTGACACTCTATTAGAACTCGATGTTGATTTTATAGCAATAGATGGTGGTCAAGCAGCTACGTATGGGGCTGCTCCAATTTTAACAGATGATTTCGGTATTCCCACTTTGCATGCTTTAATAAGAGCAGTTAACCATTTAGAAAAATTAAATAAAAAAAGTGAAATCAGTCTTATCATTTCTGGAGGAATGTTTACACCTGGAGAGTACTTGAAGGCAATAGCATTGGGTGCGGATGCAGTTTATCTAGGTTCTGTATTATTATTTACAGTTGCTCATAAACAAGTTCTAGATGCAGTACCATTTGAACCGCCTACTCAAGTGGTGTGGAGTGATGGAAAGTATAAAGATAAATTTGTGCGAGAAGAAGGAGCAAAAAATGCTACCAATTATCTTAAGTCAACTATCGAAGAATTAGAAGTCGCTATTCGTGCTATGGGGAAGAAAAAATTATCAGATGTTACTAAGGAAGATCTGGTATCTTATGAGAAAAATACTGCTGAAGCAGCTGGGGTTCCATTTACTACACATCCTTATTCAGAAGGCAAAGTAAGTCACCCATCCCTCAAAAAAGAAAAGAAGAAGGATCCTCTAATAGAATTGTAATTAAAGCTTTCTCTACAATTAAGCAGAGAAAGCTTTTAGTTTAGTCAAATTGTCCCTTAGTAATATTTCAAACAAAGCTACCCCGATGCCAATTAATTTTATTTATTCTGGGATTAAATAGCTCTGCCTTACTCAGAATTTATATTTCATAGAGAAGTATATTAACCGTAACAATAACTAGTTTAATATCTTTTCACCTTCATTCATTTCATTGTCATCCACTAACTTTAAATTAGAAATACATTTTGAATACCTTCTTCCTTATATACTTAAATTATTTATTACAGAATACGCTTAAATGGTGTTTTTGTATGTTTTTCTATCATGAATTTTAAAAGATAGATCAACTGTTCTTAAGAGATTTATATTAGTTTTAAAGGTAATTAGTAGAGAAATATACATTTATTTTTAATGTAAAAATTTATTGTTGTTCTAACTATTTGTAAAGAATACTGTTTTTATAAGAACAGAAATTTAAGAATTCTTGTAGCTGTGATTTCATATGCTTAGAGTATACAAGCTTTTGAGAACCATCAAACACTGGATAATCTTTTTCAAAAAAGGGGGTTTTTTGGTGACCAAGTTTCAAACATTTATGGAAAAGTATTTCATGCCAGTGGCGGGAAAACTTGCGGAGCAGCGGCATCTTAAGGCAATCCGTGATGGTATTATAGCAGTTATGCCATTATTGATTATCGGAAGTATTTTTTTAATTATTTCTTCTCCACCAATTAAATCGTGGGCTGAATTTATGTCGCAATATGCTCCAACATTAAGTATTCCGGTTAATGCAACATTTGGTTTGTTAGGATTAGTCGCAGTATTTTCCATCGCTTATAGCTTGGCTAAGAGTTATGAGATAGATGGATTATCTGCCGGTGTACTTGCATTATCAGCATTTTTTGTAGCTACGCCATTAACTGAGGATGGGAATATACCATTGAATTTAATGGGAAGTGAAGGGCTGTTTATTGCGATTGTTTTAGCTATTTTTACGGTAGAGGTGTTTCGTTTTTTTAATCGAAGGAAGTTAGTAATAAGAATGCCTGACACCGTTCCCCCATCTGTATGGAGAGCGTTTACAGCATTAATTCCCGGTGCAGTTATTATTACTATTGTATTTGGAGTAGATGTGTTACTTACACATTGGTGGGATTTATCTTTACATGATATAGTTGCGACAGTATTAAGACAACCATTAGAAATGCTTGGTGCTAGTTTTTGGGGCGCGATGGTAGCAATAATATTAATTCATTTATTATGGGCATTTGGAATTCATGGTATATCGGTTGTCGCAAGTGTGATGGCTCCAATTTGGTATAGTCTTACCGAACAAAATGTAGCTGCTCATCAAGCAGGTGAAGAATTGCCGCATATTATTGGCCAACCATTTATGGCTATCTGGTGGGCAGTCGGTGGGTCGGGGATGGTTTTAGCACTTACATTATTATTTTTGTTATTCTCTAAATCAAGACATTTAAAAAATGTTGGAAGAGGATCAATTGGTGCCAGCATTTTTAATATTAGTGAACCGACAATATTTGGAGCGCCTGTGGTAATGAATCCGATATTAATGGTTCCTTTTATACTTGCTCCATTGACTGTTGGAATTATTACTTACGTTTCGATGGCGATTGGTCTTGTTGGAAAACCGTATGTAATTGTACCATGGACAACTCCAGCACCGTTTTCTGGGCTTCTTACGACAGGGGAATTCAGTGGGCTTGTTTTAATGATTATTAATATTATTGTTGCGATGGTAATTTATTATCCTTTCTTTAAGATGTATGATCGACAGTTATTAAAAGAAGAAACTGCAGATGCTACAGATAATATAAAGGAAGAAGGAAAAAGTGAATGAGTAGAAAGAAGTTAATTGTGAATGCAGATGATTTTGGATTGTCACCAGGAGTTACGATGGGAATTTTGTATGCACATCAGTTTGGGATTGTATCAAGTACTACAACAATGGTGAATACCGTGTTTGCAAAAGATAGCATTCAACTTGCTAGAAATTTTCCAGATTTAGGTGTTGGCTTACATGTAGTGTTAGATAGAGGTAAGCCAATTTCTTTAACTGTACCAAGTTTAATTGATAGGAAGGGAAACTTTTTAAAAGGGGAAGAGTTGTTAGAGAGTGCTGAAAAGAAAGATGTAAAAGAAGAGATTATTTGTCAGTTAGAGCGATTACTTTCATGGTATCCAAAGGTCACACATTTAGATAGTCATCATCATGTTCATACACATATTTCCACTGTTGCAGAAGCTATAGAAGAAGTAGCTAAAGAATATCGGTTACCGATAAGAACGTTAGATGGATTTACAATTGGCGATATTTTAACACCAAGTAAATTTATTGGAGGATTTTACGGTGAAGGAGAAGTCAGTGCAACATCGTTAATAAATCTTTTAAATAATATAAAAGAAGATGAAGTAACCGAATTGATGTGCCATCCAGGTTTTCTAGACAATTGGCTAATGGACCAATCTAGTTATCAACAACTTCGGGTACAGGAACTAGAAACACTTATTAATCAAGAAGTAAAAAATTCAATATTTTCGAATGATATAGAATGTACTCATTATGGGTGTTTTTTATGATTCGTGATATTGACGATAATAAATTGTATCGCTATAATTAACTTAATATCACGATGTACGGAAGGAGAATTAATAAAGATGAATTCAATTAGATTACGTTCCCCAAAGATTTTGAACAAATAACTGAATATGTTCAAGCTCTACCTGTTTTTTAGGAGAGTAAATGGGAGTAATCTGTCTTATACGAATAAATCGTCTTAAATTAGTTTCTCAATGATTGAGGGGATGGTACATTACAAAAGGGTTTGGTCAAAAGACGGATGATAGCTAGAATAAGCGTCAGAAATATACGAAGTCTCCAGAGGGCGTATCATAGTTGGAAACCCACCCCGTAATGCGGAGCATTCGGATGCTCACCAGCTGTAGCTGGATAAGCTGGTATATTTCTGAAACGGGATTATTTATCTTTTGCGTAATTACTTATGTCCACGCCCCCTTATCTATAGTTTTTCTCATTTACGAAAACACAGGTAGAGTACCTGTGTTTTTTTGTATAGGAGGATAAATATGTATATGCTATTGTTCTTTTAATTCATACGAGCTTGTCATTATTAATCATTTAATCAAGCTCGTATCGATATAGCTAGCTATCGATACGAAGTAATATTATTCGGAGGTAGCTATCAATGGAAAGAATTTGTTTTGAATTAGAAAATATTGAATTGACCTATTTAGATAAAGAAATTTTAAAAATTAACCGACTAGCCATTCATCAATTTGATCGTATTGGTATTGTTGGAAAAAATGGATCGGGAAAGAGTAGCTTATTGAAGTTACTTGCAGGAAAAATAGATCCAAATAAAGGCATCGTTCACCAACACGCAAGTTATGCCTATTTCGAGCAAATGGAAGCCCCAGATAAAACTTTAACAGGAAATGAAGATCCTGCTTTGTTAGGAAAACTACATGTTCCATCTCAATTGGATTCAATAAGTGGAGGAGAACAAACTCGGTTGAAATTAACGCAACTTTTCTCAGAGTATCGAGAAGCTTTATTTATTGATGAGCCAACAACACATTTAGATCAAGACGGAGTTGCATTTATTCAATCTGAACTAGAATTTTATTATGGAGCTTTAGTATTAGTAAGCCATGATCGTGCCTTATTAAATAAATTAGTATCTACGATTTGGGAAATTCGCGATGGCTGTGTTTTTGTTTACGCAGGCAATTATAATGAATATGAAAAACAGAAGCAGCTTGAGTTAGAGCAAAAACAGGAAGCTCATCATCAATTTGTGAAGGAAAAATCCCGTCTAGAAAAAGCTGCAGATCAAAAGCGTTCAAAGGCTAATAAAATGATGAAAGGTGAAAAAGCAAATACCCGCTCCAAAGAAGGAGTTAACCGGATGTTCGCGACAAAATCAAAAGATGCGACGCAAAAAGCGATACAAAAAAGTGCAAAAGCTATTGAAAAACGAATAGATCAATTAGAGGAAATTGCGGCCCCTGAATCAAGTCGCCCAATTAACTTCTATAAGTCAAAAGCACTTGAATTGCACAATAAATTCCCTATTATAGGTGACCAATTAACTTTGCAGGTAGGGGATAAAGTTTTATTAGAAAAAGCAAGATTTCAATTTCCGCTTGGCGAAAATATTGCAATTACTGGAGAAAATGGAACAGGAAAAAGTTCATTACTGCAACACATTGTACAACGTGGAGACGCATTGGATATTTCACCTAAAGTAACATTTGGTTATTTTCAACAACTGAGTTATCAGCGGAATATTAATGAGACAGTGCTTGAATTTTTGCAAAAGCGAACAGAATATGAGGAAGGATTTTTAAGAAGTATTCTTCATTCTATGTATTTCTCGGGAAATGATTTAAGGAAAAAGTTGAATCAATTAAGTGGAGGAGAGTCGATTCGACTGCAATTAAGCTATTTGTTCCTAGGAGAATTTCATGTACTAATATTAGACGAACCAACGAATTTCTTAGATATACCAACCATCCAAGCTCTAGAGAATTTCTTCCACTCATACCCCGGGACAATCGTATTTGTTTCGCATGATCAAACATTTATTAATCATGTTGCTACGAAGAAATTTGTTATTAATAACAAGAAGTTATATGAAGTATAATAGAATTGGGAGAGGTTGAAGTTTATGAAAATCATATTCCAAAATAGATTTTCAACCAAGACAGAGCTTTATGTGATGAAAGGATTCAACCGATTATTGTTAAATAAGTGTGAATCGATTAAACGAATTATTCATGAAATCGAACAAGATATAGAAGCAACAAATAACCGAAAACTTTAAATGTAACTCACAAAAAACTGCCTATTAGGCAGTTTTTTGTACATAGGTATATCATTATTAAGTTCTAAAAAAGAAACTGTCTTTTACTATGGAATTTGTTTAATTAGGAAATGAATTGAAAAGAAGTTTTTTGCCATTTAGAAATTTCGTTTAACAATTAGAATGGGAGTTGTATATGACATAAAAGTTAAAGCAGAAGCGAAACTTTTGGATAAGCTAGTGATGGAGTTGAATTAGTAAAGAAGTTTAATATAGAAAAAAGTATAGGGTATTTGATATCATAGTCCACTAGTGAGTAGTTATGAAAAATTTAAAGAACGACATGAATTGCATCATGAGGAGAGAAGCACATGAAAAAATGGATGATTAGTATTATTATGTTGTTAACAATTGGGGTTGTAATTGCTAAAGTGAACAGTCCTGAAGTAACGTTTGCACATGTATTACCAGAAGAAATGAATGATTCAACAGAAATAAAGGAAATTACGATTTATGAGATTAAACCTTCTGGAAAACCACGAGAAATTGTTTTATCTGATAAACAAGATATTGATAAACTACTCCAAGTATCAAAAAATATGAAGTTGAAACAGACAGACGAATATGCCCATAGTGGTTATCTACTTCTATTAAGTGATGAAAATCAAACATATACTATTACAGTAAATGATGACGGGATTTTGGATATGGATACACATGATAATCACTATACAATTAAAGGAGAAAATGACTTATTAAAAATAATTAAATCATTTGAGGATAAGTGGGAGCCAGTTCAAGAAGAAGAATAATAATGCTGATCAAAATTACTTACTAACATTAAATAGATAAAACTACTATAAAAAAGTCTCTTTAAATAACTCTTTCAAACCCAATCTCTATGTTATTATTCTGTTGATTTATTGTCTTTTAACAATGTTATTTATAACTGCTAAGATGAAGTCTATGCTATAGTTAAGAGGAAATTTGAGATTGAAGCTATAGGAGAAAAAAATGCTATTAATTATAGATAACTACGATTCTTTTACATATAATCTTGTACATTATTTGGAGAAATTTTCAATTGAGTTAATGGTAATAAAAAATGACCAAACAACAATAAAAGAAATTATTGAATTAGATCCTGAATATATCTTGCTATCACCGGGTCCTCATAATCCAGATCAGGCAGGGATTACCTTAGATGTGATTAAGTTTTTTCATGATAAAGTACCAATATTAGGAGTTTGTCTTGGACATCAGGCAATTGGACAAGCATTTGGTGCGAATATTATAAAAACTAAACCGATGCATGGAAAACGCTCAATTATATTTCATGATGCTAAAACGATATTTATGGATATACCCTATCCTTATTTAGTAACACGGTACCACTCATTAGTAATTGAACGTGCTTCATTACCTGAAGAATTAGTAATCACATCTGAATCAGAAGATGGGGAGATAATGGGAGTTCGACACACCACTTTCCCAATAGAAGGTGTTCAATTCCATCCAGAGTCTATTTGGACAGAATATGGTGAAAAATTACTCCTTAATTTCATTACTCATTATGCTAATTATAAGGAGCGTAGAAACGATGCAACAGACAGGAAAATTGATATTTGATTTTGCATTTGATGAACAAAAAAAGAAAAGATTAGTTTTTCTAGATCCAGTTGATATGATTGTCGCGAATGCGAAATCTGAAGTTATTTCTGCTATGGAAAAAATTGAAACCTATACAAATCAAGGCTATTATGCAGGTGGGTATATATCTTATGAAGCAGGAGAAGGATTTGATAATAATTTAAAAACTTCGGACGACTTTGAACTTCCTTTAATTATGATGGGGATCTATAAACAACCTTTAGAAAAATCAATAGATGAACAGGAGTGTCCACAAACATCCGAGCTATTTGATTGGGAGATGTCTACTTCTAAAAAAAATTATCTAAAACATGTATCAACCATCAAAAATTCTATAGCCCAAGGTGATACATACCAAGTTAACTATACAGTGCGTTTACATTCCAACGATGTAGTTTGTGATCATAATTTATATGAAAAATTAAGTAAAGCTCAAAAAGCAAATTACTGCGCCCACTTACAGCTGGGTAGATATAACATTGTATCAGCATCTCCTGAGTTATTTTTTCAATTAAAGAATGACAAGATACTCACGAAACCGATGAAAGGTACGATAAAGCGTGGAAAATCCATTGAAGAGGACATTCGGAATAAGCAATTGCTATCGGAGTCGATAAAAGATCAAGCTGAAAATTTAATGATTGTAGATCTATTAAGAAATGATATCTCTAAAATTGCAAAAAAAGGTACTGTAAATGTACCAAAGCTATTTAATATCGAGAGTTATCCTACTGTATTTCAAATGACATCTACGGTTTCTGCAGAAATTGAAGAAAATGTCGGGATTATAGATATATTTAAAGCATTATTTCCATGTGGATCGATAACAGGTGCACCGAAGCAAAGTACGATGCAGATTATTCAAGAACTCGAAAACAGTCCGAGAGAAGTTTATTGCGGAAGTATTGGATATATTACACCGAATCAAGAGGCGCTCTTTAATGTAGCTATACGTACTGCGTTAATTGATACAGAACAAAACACAATGTCTTATGGTGTTGGTGGTGGAATTACTTGGGATTCTGATCCAGAAGCTGAATATCTAGAGGCTTGGGCAAAGGCGGAAATACTCAAATCTCTTAACGAGACTAATATTGAATTGTTAGAGACAATGAAATATGAAAATGGCCACTTTTTTTTAATAAATAATCACTTGAATCGATTAAATAAATCAGCTGAATATTTTAATTTCTCAATTTCTATAAAAGAAATTGAACAAAAATTATATGAGTATGCAGAAGAAAATTTAAATCAAAAACAAGCGTATAGAGTTCGATTATTAGCCAATAAACGCGGTGAAATTAAAATTAATTCCACAATTATTCCAGTGATAAATGAAAAAACAAATTACTCATTTCAACTTGCCGCAAGTCCAATAAATAAGAAGAACCCATATTACTACCATAAGACAACATTTCGTAAGATGTATGAAAAATTTCGAGAAGAATTAGGAAATGCGTTTGATATCTTACTTTGGAATGATAAAGAAGAGCTAACGGAATTTACAATGGGAAATCTCGTTGTAAAAGTGGAAGGAGAATATTGGACACCTCCTATAAAGTCTGGTTTACTTGCTGGTACTTTTCGTCAACAGCTAATTGATGAGAAGAAAATCAAGGAAAGAATCATATCTAAGTCGGAATTAGAAAGTGTTGACGAAATTTGGTTTATAAATAGTGTGCGAGGTTGGATGCAGATGTTTCAACAGTAAAAATTCGGGTACACTACTCATAGATGCTTAATAATGAAAGGATGAGTTAAACATGAGTAAACACATTGCAGTATTAGTCACAGATATGGTAGAAGAAATCGAATTAACTGATCCAGTTAAAGCTTATAAAGAAGCGGGTCATACGGTAGATATTATTAGTAATGAAGGAAATAAAACGATTAATGGTAAAAATGGAGATAAAATCGAAGCGGACAAAGGTATTAACGATGTAGATCCATCTTCTTATGATGCATTATTAGTACCAGGTGGATTCTCTCCGGACTTACTTCGTATTGATCCTAAAAATGGAGAATTTGCAAAAGCATTTATGAAAGACAATAAACCAGTATTCGCGATTTGTCATGGACCTCAATTCTTAGTGGAAACGGACTTACTGAAAGGTAAAACATTAACTAGCTTTGTTTCCGTGAGAAAAGACCTTGAAAACGCTGGTGCGACAGTTAAAGATGAAGAAGTAGTCGTTGATGGTAATCTTGTAACAAGCAGAACACCGGATGACTTACCAGCATTCAACCGCGAATCACTAAAATTGCTTGAAAAATAATAATAATAATTAGGAAAGGGGCTGGATATAACTAGCCTCTTTTATTTTGAGAGATAAGAAAGTATAGAATTTGGACTTCATATTTTTTGTAGACAGAATCGACAAAGTCCAGGTCCAGCTCCGACTCAATTAATACTTGTAATTTTGTCCTTGAGTTTCTGTATCGGTTAGATGTATTGAAATTCATATGAATTAACAAATGAATACAACAATCCCAATTATGAAAACGTTATAATTGAGTTAAAGAATAAGTTACAGAATTTGAAAGGTTATTATAACGATCATAACTAGTTTTCATAATGGAGGTATATTCATGAAAAAGAAAAGCTGTTGTGTACCAAATAGATCACAGCAACCAAAAAAAACAACTGAAATTAGTGGGATTAAACCAACGGATAATCATTCTTTCCTTGAAAATATGGTAGAGATTAAAGGTGGGGAATTTTTGATGGGAACTCAAGAAAGTGATGGTTTTCCTGAAGATGGAGAAGGCCCTGTCAGACCTGTATCCATAGGTTCATTTTTAATGGATTCCATCACTGTAACGAATAGACAATTTCAAGATTTCATTGAGGCTACCGGATATCTTACGGATGCAGAACGTTATGGTTGGTCTTTTGTATTTTTTCAATTTTTAAGTCAGGATGTGTTGGAGTCTGCGACAGAGAGAGTAGCCCAAACTCCTTGGTGGATAGTCGTAAAAGGTGCAGATTGGGCGCATCCAGAAGGTCCGGATTCATCTATTGACAATCGCATGTCCCATCCAGTAGTCCATGTGTCATGGAATGATGCAAATGCGTATTGTAAGTGGGCTGGAAAAAGATTACCAACAGAAGCTGAATGGGAAATGGCAGCTAGGGGTGGATTAGAACAAAAGCTATATCCATGGGGAAATGAACTTGTTCCAGATGGGGTTCATATGTGCAATATTTGGCAAGGTACCTTTCCAACGCATAATACATTGGATGATGGATATTTAGGCACTGCACCTGCAAAATCATTCCCAGCTAATTTATATGGACTATTTAATATGGCGGGTAATGTTTGGGAGTGGTGTTCTGATTGGTTTACCAATGTTCCTTCCAACCGCGGTGGAGAAGATAATCCGGTAGGTCCGAATACAGGGACAAGTAAGGTCATACGTGGAGGATCATATCTCTGTCATAAAGGTTATTGTAATCGCTATCGTGTTGCTGCTCGCTCAGCAAACACGCCAGATAGTTCCACTGGAAATATGGGATTTAGATGTGTGAGTAATATGAAATAAAGAAAGAGTGTTTTATATAGGGATAGACACTACTTACCAAACAGTTATGTTAGATAGGCTATTCGGAAGGTCCGGAAACGAAATATTATTGAAGGGTATGATGCTGGAGGTATGAAAGAATAAGGAGTGAATGCATCGAATCAAGCACAATTTAGTGTGAATTTTCATCATAAAAATTATAGAGAACCATGACAATGCCGATTATACTTTACCTAGATGGTAAGGGATATAGGAAGTTGAAAAAAATAAAGAACCCGGAGTAAGCTGCTATTCTCCGGGTTCTTTATTTTTTTCTTTTCGATTTTGATTTCTTTCAACATCAACAATGATGGCAGAGGTTGATTTTGAATGTTTTGTTTGATTTAAATCGTATGTTGAAGCTTTTATAAATGACCAAGCTAACAGTATCATAATAAACATGACGGGAAAACCAGCGACAATACTAGCAGTTTGTAGTGTCTCAAGTCCGCCTATAAACATAAGTGTCATCGGTAATATCATTAATGTAAATGCCCAGAATAAACGATGCCATCTTAGAGGTTCACCTTTCGTTACTTGTTTTTGTGCTACTGCAGCTAGAATGTAGGATGCAGAGTCAAATGTCGTAGCTAAGAAGACAATGGCTAGAACCGTAAATACTGGTATCACTAACCAAGCTAATGGTAATTGATCAAGAATAGCAATAATGGCTGCCGGTGCACTATATTCATTAATGTAACTAATAACATCAAATGAGCCGGAAAGCTGAAGGTATAAGCCATAGTTACCTAGAACACCAAAGAACAGTACACAACCTAACGTTCCATAGATTAATGTCCCTAAAATCATTTCTTTAATGGTTCGACCTCGAGATATTCTTGCTACAAACAAACCGACAAATGGTGCATAAACTAGCCACCATGCCCAGTAAAAGACGGTCCAGCTTTCAGGGAAATTTGTTCCTTCAATTCCGGGAATGTTAGCTTGTGGTTCTAGCCATGTTGCCATAGAGAAGAAGTTATTAACAATTACACCAAGGCTTGTAAATGTCATTTCACTAATAAAAAGAGTTGGGCCAAATATAAAGACAAAAGCTAGAATGAAAATGGTCAGCCAAAGATTTAAATCACTTAGCCTTTTAATCCCTTTATTAATCCCTGAGAAAGAACTAATTGCAAAAATAGCTGTACATATAATCATGATAATTGCTTGTAAAAATAAAGTAACAGGAATTCCTGTTAAATGATTAATTCCTTCAGCAATCATCGGTGTCCCTAAGGCTAATGTCGTTCCTGCACCACCTAAAAGACCGAAGATAAATAGTATATCAATGATTACTCCAAGGGGACCGTCCGCATATTTACCAATTACAGGTCTTGAAGCCTCACTGATTTTCAATACAGGTTTTTTTCGAACATAATAGAAATATGCGATAGGTAAAGCTGGTAGTGTGTACAATGCCCAAGCTATTGGCCCCCAGTGGAATATACCATAGGATGCAGCCCAATTAATCGCTTCTTCTGATTCGGGAGTAATTCTAAATGGCGGACCTTGATAGTAAAATGCCCACTCAATCATTGCCCAGTACAAAATACTAGAGCCTATACCTGCAGAGAAAAGCATCGCAGCCCAAGAAAAGGTACCAAATTCTTTCTTTACATCTCTTCCACCCAGTTTAATTCTTCCGTTTTTACTGAATGCAACGTATAAGATAAATATCAGAGCTCCCATTCCTAAAATCAGATACAATATACCGAAGTTTCCTGTTACAAAAGTATTTGCAGAATTAATTACTTCTGATCCAGCTTCTGGAAATAGAATTAATGGAATGACAACGGTGAGTAATATAAGTAATGCTCCAATAAATGTTGGCCAATCTATTAAACGTTTGTTCATTATTTACCTCATTTCTATGGCTTCATTATTTTTTTACTGGCAACTAACTTGTGTCCTTCACTAATTAAAAAACATTATTTACGATACCAAAACGCTAATTTTTTAACAAATAGCAAAAATAAGGATAATTACATCTCAGTAGAAAAATGTCTTTATTTGACGAACAATATATTATTATTCCATATTATTTCTTTTAAAAGCTTTTATTTGCTAATCTTTACAAAAAAAGATTGTTTGGATATTCCTTCGAGATTAACAATGAGATGATTTAAGGACAATCCTGTTTTGTTAGGATTAGTTTTGATTAAACTTGTGATTTTTATGAGTCAGAGTAGTATTTTGTTTCAAAAATATGAGCAGTGAATTAACTCCGTGCGATAAATTAGAAAATTATCATATGTTAAAACGTTCCATAAACTATAAATTTCCGTTATGCTAGTTATAGAAGCTAATATCATAATAAATGCTAAATATAATAGGAGGCTTGCAGGATGGAAGAAGTGTTTGAGCGTTTGCTGGAAAAGCAAGAAATAAAACGCACATTAGAGTTCATTCATCAAGATGAAAAACTAACATTAAAGGAGCAAATTCAATTAACGGAAATACCAGCGCCGCCTTTTAAAGAACAAAAGAGGGCTATAAAATTTCAAGAAATGCTAATTCAACATGGGCTTGAACATGTACATATCGATGAAGAAGGAAATGTTTTTGGAATAAGAAAAGGAACAGGTAATGGTCCGAGATTAGTAATTTCTGCACATCTAGATACGGTATTTCCAGAAGGCACGGATACGAGAGTAAGTGAAAAAGAGGGTAAATTCTTTGCTCCGGGAATCGGTGATGATACGAGAGGATTGGCTGAAGTACTTTCAATTGTTAGAGCATTAACCCAAAGTAATATAAATACAATTGGGGATATTATCATTGGAGGCACAGTTGGTGAAGAAGGGGCAGGAGATTTAAGAGGGGTAAAAGCCTATTTTAATAAAAATAAAGCGGATGGATATATTTCAATCGACGGACCAAACTTAGAGGCGATTACGTATCTTGGGACAGGAAGTTATCGCTATGAAATTACCTATTCAGGTTCAGGAGGCCATAGTTTTGCAGATTTTGGAACCCCAAGTGCCACGCATGCGCTAGGGAGAGCGATTGCTGAAATATCCAATATTGTAACTACTTCCGACCCGAAAACAACATTCTCTGTTGGCCCGATAACTGGTGGTTCTTCAGTCAATGCAATATCTGAAACCGCATCTATGCAAGTTGATTTACGATCTAATTCGAAATCAGAACTCGATCGATTAGACGAAAAGTTCCAGGAAATTGTAAAAGAAGCATGTGAAGCTGAAAATCGTCGTTGGGAAAGCAATACATTAACGGTAGATATACATCGATTTGGCAATAGACCACCTGCTCAACAAAGTGAGGATCTTCCGATTGTTTGTGCATTACAAGAAGCAATCATAGCTGTCGGGAAAACACCTGTATTATCTGGACCAAGTAGTACAGATGCTAATTATCCAATGAGTATAGGGATTCCTTCAATTACTTCTGGTACTGGCGGACAGGCTGGAGGAGCACATACATTACAAGAATGGTATGATCCGAAAGATGGCTATCTAGCAGTACAAAAAAATTTCTTACTTATTCTTGGCCTTGTAGGTATTAAAGATGAAATCAAGCCTATTTTAAAACTACTTTCATAATCGGAATGTTTGGTATATAGACGCACTCTATTCACTAAAATTCGTGTTTTTTGCATGTGCTCTGGTTTATAAATGCACTACGCACTAATAATTCTTCGATTTCTTTAGTATTTATGATATTTTAAGTACTGGTGTTCTAATCAGGCTGGCACCGTTCTTCCATTACAATTAAAATCAAGTTTTCCTGTAATTCAAACATAAAAAATTTAATTTCACTAACTATTCGTTTACCAGATAAAACCTGGCACTCAAGAGATTCACTGAATAAAATAAAATCCGAACTTTAATCTGAAAAATGAGAGACTAAAGTTCGGATATAATTATCTGTGCAACTAACATTCAGAGGGAGAAAACGAAAATCCCCTTTGAACAAAGTTTTACTATATGAATTTAACGAGTGTTATATACTAGCAAATCGAATTGCCCTACTCATAATAGTAGGTACAACAGAAGCATGATTTTCATCTGGAGCGATATATAGTTTACAGTCATAGTTATATTGCTGAAAGAGTTGTTGAAGATGTTTTGCATCCTCTACCATAAATCCTTCTTTTTCGCCGACAAATAGTTGTCTTCGTTGCGCACGATTATTTTGTACATCTAATGTTTTTTCTATATAACTTATCAGTTCATAGTCATTCCACCAAATAGAGGGACTACAAGCTAAATACGTATCAAATAAGCTTGGGGAATGCACACTCGCATACAGCGTAAAGTATCCACCGAGTGAGTGGCCAAACAGTGTTCGTTTTTCTTGGTTTATAAAGAAATGTTTATTCATTTCCGGAAATAATTCGTGATCGATAAATTTCAAAAATTGCTCAGCACCTCCATAGATGTCTGGTATCTTTCCTTTCATTCTATCCGGAAAAACAACTTGATCTGATAATGCGGTAAAATCTCGAAAACGCTTATTCCTTCTATCTTCATCCTGATGAGCGATTCCAATAACAATACTTGGATGCACCCCTGTTTTTGTATGGCGGATATGTTGTAATCGAACAACGTCAGCTGCTAGTTGAAAATGAGAACTTCCATCCAAAACGAAAATTGCTGGAAACCCATTCTCAGGAACAGGACAGTCTGGTGTATATATTTCTAAATTGTAAGTATCATTAGCAAATGAAGAGTAAAGAGAGATTTTATTTTCAATGATGTTAATTTCACTCATTATAAATCTCCTTTTTAATCTGACATTCATAGCCAAAGCAAACAGGACTATTTGTTTGAGGATCTTTAAAAATTCTAGCTTCTATTTGGAAAACTTTTTGTAATACGGAAGGATGTATGATCTCATCTGGACTACCAATTTGAATGATTTCTCCATCCTTCATAGCAATAATGTTGTCAGAAAACCTAGCTGCATGATTGATATCGTGCAATACCATAACTACAGTGCACTGTTTTTCTTGATTTAATTGTTTTACAATTTGTAGCACTTCTAATTGGTGAGCCATATCTAAATAAGTAGTAGGTTCATCAAGTAATAGTATATTTGTTTCCTGTGCTAAGGTCATTGCTAACCATACTCTTTGGCGCTGTCCCCCGGATAATTGTGCTATTTCTTCATTACGGTATTCGGTTGTTTTAGTAACTTCCATTGCCCATTCAATCATTAATTGATCCTGTTTTGTTAATGTGTTTTTGTTTTTACGGTGCGGGTAACGACCATATGAAATTAATTCTTCTACTTTTATTGCTCCTGGAGCTGAAGGTGACTGAGATAGTATTGCTAACTTTTTAGCTATCTCTTTAGTAGAAAGGTTCTTCATATTTTGGTCATATAAAAGGATGTCACCAAATTTATGTTTTAAAACTCTGCCAACGGTTTTTAAAAGTGTGGATTTTCCACAACCATTGGGACCAATTATCGTTGTTATTTTGCCTTCTTCAATTTCAAGTGAAAGGTCAGAAATAATCGTTTTCTTACTATACCCAGTAGTTACTTGATCAATTTGAATTGTGTTTTTTGACATAACATATCATCCTTCCTTATTTCGAATGAGAAGATAAAGGAAATAAGGTATCCCAATAATCGAAATAACAATTCCAACTGGTAGTTCAGATGGAGAAAAAATAGTCTTCGCGATAAAATCAGAAAGCACTACCAAAGTAGCTCCAATAAAGGCACTCACTGGTATGACATAGCGATGTTTAATTCCAATAAGCTGTCTTGCAATGTGTGGAGCCATCAAACCAATGAAACCAATACTACCTGATACTGACACACAAGCGCTAATTAATCCCACACTTGAATACAGGAGAAGCCTTTTTTCTTTTTCCGTTTGAATACCAATACTAATCATTTGATCTTCTTGTAATTGGAAATAATCGAGAATAGGAGCTTTTCGATAAATAAAAAAGCCTAATATTATTAACCAAGGTAGGGAAGACCAAATGTAAATCCAATTTGCATTGTAAATACTACCTGTTGTCCATATTGCTGCCATTTCATAGTCTTCTGGTGAGAGCTTTAAAGAGATATACATCGATAGAGCTCCTAAACCACTATTTAAAGCAATACCAGTTAAAATTAATCGTTGCATATCCATCTGCTGGTTTTTAGTAGCAAAGAACAAGATAAATATTGCGGTTATAATTCCTCCTACAAATCCAAATATCGGTAGCAACATGATAGATACCCAGCCATTTAAAGAGAAGGAGGAAAACATGACTTGGAAAAAATACATAAATGAAATAATCCCTACACCAGCACCTGCATTTATACCAAGAATCCCAGGATCGGCTAATTCATTTTTGGTAATTCCTTGTAAAACAACCCCCGCAATTCCAAGGCCAGCCCCAGTAATAATTGCTAGTATAATACGAGGCATTCTGAAATCAAAAATGACTAATTCTTGCATTTCATCATTACCTATTCCAAGGAGTACTTGGATTATTTCCATAATCTTCATGTCGAATTCTCCATTTGTTAAATGGAGATAAGAAGATATTAAAATTAATAGTAATAATACGCTTTGAATTATCAGAAATCTAGTTGTTTGTTTAAGCACTTTTGACACTTCCCTTACTCCAGATTAAGTAGAGGAAAAATGGTACTCCAATAATTGCTGTAACTACCCCAATTGGAGTTTCATAAGGGAAGTTAATTAATCTACTAATAACATCGCATAAAGCTAAAAAGCATCCGCCAATAACCGCTGCACACGGAATGATGTAGCGATAATCAACACCAACTAAAAATCGAGTAATGTGAGGAATAATTAATCCTACAAAACCAATTCTACCTACGAGAGCGACAGAAACACCAGTTAAGATGACAACAGTAAACATCGAAGCAATCTTAACCCATAATGTTTTCTGTCCTAAACCAATGGCAACTTCTTCACCTAGTGAACTGATCGTAATTCCCTTAGCAAGTGAATAAGCAAGTATAATTCCTATAATTCCCATTGGTGCAGACAATAGAAGTAACTTCGGATCTACTAAATGAATTTTGGAATTATACCATAATGTTATCGTTTGAGATACTTGAAAATGCATTGCGATAGAAGTTGCGACACTTCCTAAGAATGTTCCGATTATTGTTCCGATAATTGCTAGTCTTACAGGTGATAACCCATCACGGATAATGGATCCAAATCCAAAAACAAGCCCAGCACCAATTGCTGAACCAATCATTGAAATAATTATTAACGAAGCATTAGACATATTTGGTAGAAAGATAATCGCTAATGTAACTAGAAATGCCGATCCGTCATTTACACCCATTATAGACGGAGATGCCAAGTAATTTCTAGTTATACCTTGCATAATAGCACCAGCAACTGCAAGAAATGCTCCAACCAGCAATGCTGCGACGAATCTTGGAATACGAGAATTCCAAATTATTTGATGGTCTACATTACTTTCGTTGAAATGAAATATAGCTTGATAGATGGTCTCTATTGATATATCTTTTGTACCAATGATAACAGAACTAACCATAACTATTACGATAAAAAAAGGAGAGGATGCTAGTATGAATACCGGCATCCATGTGTTTTTATTCTTCATCATTCATTTCTCCGAATATAATTCTTTTAATGCTTCAAGAAAATGTACTTTTGACCAAGCAGTACCACCTTGAGCAAGAGGATCAACTGCATTTACGTGAATGCTATCATTTTTTGCAGCAGTAATGCTTTGGAAGATTGGATCCTCCATTAACTCATCTAACGCTTCAGGTGATTCCGCATTTTCTGAAGTTTCGAATTGCAAAAATACTGTGTCTGGATTAATTTCTGCTAATGTCTCCATGGACAATTCAGCTTGTGCCTCTGTACTTTTAATTACTTCAGGTGCTTCAATTCCTAAGTCTTGATAAAGTACTGGATTTAAGTAAACATCTTCCGGGTAAACAAACATAGAGCCACTTCTTACTCGGATAATAAGGACATCTTGATCTGCCATTTCTCCAGATATTTGAGAAGAAAGATCTTTTGCATCTTGCTGATAATCGTCAATAATTGTTTGTGCTTCTTCTTCTTTATTGGTTAATTGTCCTAATAATAGTAGGTTGTCTTTCCAATGTGAAGAGATATGTGAATAAGGGAATGTTGTTTGAATTTTACTTAGTTTTTCAATTACTGGCTCTTGGAATTTAGAAGACCCTAAAATCACATCAGGTTCTAAAGTAGCAATTATTTCATGATTCGGTTCTCTCTTGTCCCCGATTAAAGTAGGATCTTCAAAATCTTCAGCTAAATAATTGGGTACTTGATTAGCTATAGCTAATACACCATTTGGTTGGACACCTAGAATTGCTGCATCTTCCATAGATTCTAAGCTAGCGGTTACAATAGAATCTACTTCCGAAGGTATTTCGTACTCTTTATCTAAATATGTAATAGACTGTGTTTCTGAAGTTTCTTCTTCATTTGTATCAGAAGTATTATCCGTTGCATCAGCATCTTCGTCTTGTCCGCATCCGTATAGTACTCCGATTAGCAAAGCTAGTAATAATAACGAATATATCTTTTTCACTGTGTATTCCCCTTTCTGTTAATTAATTACATTATAATTGATAATGATTATCAATTTCAATACGTATTGTAAAAATTATAATATTTTTTAAAATAGAAGAGGCTGACTTATAGATTGAATAATGGTAGAATTTGGTTATGATTATAGGAGATGAATTGCTATATGAATTTTAAAGAGTATATTAGCTACGATGCTATAGGATTAGCCAACTTAATCAAGAACAAAGAAATACATCCAAAAGAGCTAATCAATGTAGCATTTCACAGATTGAAGCAAGTAAATGATGAATTAAATATTATTACTCATAGTCGTGAGGAACGAGTGAAAAAAGAGTCTTTAAATGAGAGAACGATTCCTAATGGCATGTTTCAAGGTGTTCCGATTCTGATGAAGAATATTTCACAGACTATTGAAGGAGAACCAATGTCATCAGGGTCAAAACTATTAAAAGATGCTACATATAAACACGATAACTATTTTGTTAAGAAATTTAGAGAAGCTGGTTTTTTATTTATGGGCCATACGAATACACCGGAATTTGGCTTGAAAAATATAACTGAACCAGAGTTATACGGAGCGACGCATAATCCATGGAATACATTATACTCACCAGGTGGTTCTAGTGGGGGAGCAGCCGCAGCGATTGCTTCCGGAGTAGTGCCATTAGCGGGGGCAAGTGATGGTGGAGGATCCATACGTATTCCTGCATCATTTACTGGACTGTTTGGATTGAAACCAACTCGTGGACGAACTCCAGTTGGACCTGGTGTAGGTAGACAGTGGCAGGGAGCATCGATCAATTTTGTATTAAGTCGGTCCGTCCGTGATAGTGCAGCGATGTTAGATCAATTGCAGGTTATAGAACCCCACGCTGCATTTCAGACCCCTTTATATGAAGGTAGTTATTTAAATGATATAGAAAAATCACAAGAAAAATCATTAAAAATAGCGTATTCTACTGAATCCCCGGTTGGGACTCCAGTGTCTGAAGATGCAAAAAAAGCAGTGAATAATTTGATTCAGTTATTACGTGACGAAGGATATGATATTGAAGAAGTAAATCATCCTGTAGATGGAAAACAATTGATGAAAGATTATTATATAATGAACAGCGGAGAGATGAATGCAACTATCTTAAGTTTAGAAAATATGCTTAACCGAAAATTAACAGATGATGACATGGAAGTAGAGTCTTGGTTGTTACATAGAGCTGGAAAATCTGTGAGTGCGGCAGCTTATTCACAAAGTTTGTCTTCATGGGATATAGCAGCAGAGAAGATGGCTTATTTCCATCAGACATATGATTTTTATATCACTCCTTCAACAGCTTATTCAGCACCTAAAGTTGGGGAATTGACAATGACGAAGGAGAAAAAGGAATATTACAAAGAATATATTGAAAAGGTATCTAATGTAGAAAAGCAAGATATTATTTATGATATGTTTTTACCGAGTTTAACGTATACCCCATTTACACAACTTGCTAATTTAACGGGGCAGCCTGCTATGTCATTACCGCTCTATTTGACTAAACAAGGCCTACCTTTAGGTGTTCAGGTTATGGCAAATAAAGGAGAAGAACACCGATTATTACGATTCGCTCGTTATTTGGAACAATCTCATTTATGGGTTAATGTGAATGAGAATCCTTATTTTAATATATATTAAGTTAACCTATATTAGTAGCATTTTTCGACAATCTTATGAAAAATGCTACTATTTTTACTTTTATATAATAGGTTTCATTATTATCTGTTCGAATGTATAATGAAAAACATGTCTAAACTCAGGCTTTATTGTCAGAATATTATCGATTTACTAACAAGGAAGGGGCAACATCATGGCAAAAGAAAGAAAAGGGTTTTTTCAACGATTTCTCGATATGATCGAGTTCGTAGGGAATAAATTACCTCACCCTGTTACATTATTTGCAATATTAGCTTTAATTGTTCTTCTTCTTTCTGCTGCATTGCAGCCACTTGATATAAGTGTGGAACATCCAGGACAAGAAGGAGAAGTTGTTGAGATAAACAATTTACTTAATGCTGAAGGAATTAAATATATTTTTGAAAGCATGACAGATAACTTTATTGGATTTGCTCCACTTGGGGTTGTTCTTGTGACGATGCTAGGTATCGGAGTGGCTGAACGAGCAGGCTTAATCAGTGCAATGCTTCGTGGATTTGTATTAGCTATACCAGGACGGTTTGTAACACTAGGTTTAGTATTTGCAGGTATTATGTCTAGTGTAGCATCTGATGCAGGTTATGTTGTATTACCGCCGCTTGGTGCATTGATCTTCGCTGCGCTTGGTCGCCATCCATTAGCTGGTTTAGCAGCAGCGTTTGCAGGTGTATCTGGTGGATTTAGTGCAAACTTTGCATTATCTGGTACCGATGCAATGTTAGGTGAATTAACCATTGCTGGGGCAGCGATAATAGACCCTGCGTATGCAGAGCAAATGAACATCGCGATGAACTGGTGGTTTATTGCAGCTTCTGTTATAGTATTAACATTTATAGGTGCTTGGGTAACAGAAAAAATAGTAGAGCCTCGCCTTGGTTCATATAAAGGTGATCAAAAAGAAGATTTAGAAGGTATTACTAGTGTAGAGAAGAAAGGACTTATTTGGTCTGGAATCTCATTTGTAGTTGCTGGTGTACTTGCGCTATTATTAGTACTTCCAGAAAATGCTCCACTTCGTGGCGATGGACCTGGAATGGATGCAATCATTCAATCTCCATTCATGAGTTCATTAGTTCCAATTATTGCATTATTATTCTTAATTCCTGGTTTGACTTATGGTATTGTTACGAAGTCAATTCGAAATGATAAAGATGTAGCTAGTCAAATGACAGATACAATGGCGTCTATGGGGATGTTTATTGTACTTGCATTTACTGCTGGTCAGTTTGTAGCTTATTTCAATGAATCGAATATGGGATTAATTTTAGGTGTTTACGGTGCTGAGTTCCTAGATAGTATTAACTTAAAAGGATTCGCTCTTATCTTGATGTTTGTCTTGATTACAGCATTTATCAATTTATTTGTAGGAAGTGCATCTGCGAAATGGGCTATGATGGCACCGGTATTTGTACCAATTATGATGCAATTAGGTTATTCTCCGGAGTTAACACAGATGGCTTATCGTATTGCTGATTCATCGACGAATATCATATCGCCGTTAATGACTTATTTTGCAATCATCATTGCATTTGCTCAAAAATACGATAAGAAGATGGGAATTGGTACGTTAATATCTACAATGTTACCATATTCCATATTCTTCCTTGTTGGTTGGTCAATCATGTTAATAATTTGGATGCTACTTGGATTACCGCTAGGTCCAAATGGTCCATTAACGTATTAAATAGTAAAAACGTAATGCAGAATTCTGCATTACGTTTTTTTATTGGGAAGGTTATCGTTCATAGACAAATCACATAGTATATTTACTCGAGAAGTAGGAGACTTTATCGCCCTTATGCCTTTGGGTAAACTCTTCATCGATTCATTACCTCACTGTGATTCAATTATCTTAGAGAGCAAAATAAAGCGTTTGGGAAAATAACTAAAAGTATTGGTCAAAAGACGGATAATAGCTAGAATAAGCTTCAGAAATATACGGAGACTCCTTGAAAATCAAAAATCGATTTTCTGCGTGCGATGCAATGCTGTCGAGGACTTCCTTGTCCTGTGGGAGTGAGGCTCACCAGCTGCCTCTGGATAAGCGGAGTATATTTCTGAAGCGGGTTTTCAAAACCTATTCATTTGGATTTTCTCCAACTTTTTCCTTTAAGAAACAGGTGGCGCGATCACTATTCTTCTAAGCAAGTCCTCATGAATTCAATCTAGTAAAATATCTAGTTAATTTAGTATAGAAAATTGGAATTATGTTAACACTAGATTTTAAATTATCAAACTATTGCGTTTGATTTCATGTACTTTTCTAGTATAGTTATAGTAGGATAATGGTAAGAGAGGCGAAGGGGGATGAATATGATTCAACAAACAAAGATTTATAATGAAAAAATAGAACGTGTTATCGAAAATATAAATAAAGTAATCATCGGTAAAGAAGAGGTAGCTAGTTTAAGTCTAGTTGCTCTTTTAACAGACGGCCATGTATTGCTAGAAGATGTTCCAGGAGTTGGAAAAACAATGCTAGTACGAACTTTGGCGAAATCTGTAAATTGTGACTTTACACGTATCCAATTTACTCCAGATTTACTACCTTCCGACGTGACTGGAGTATCGATATATAATCCAAAAGAACTAAAATTCGAATTTAGAAGTGGTCCGATATTTGGAAACATTATCTTAGCAGATGAAATTAATCGGACTTCACCAAAAACACAATCTGCTTTGTTAGAAGCTATGGAAGAAAAAAGTGTCACTGTGGATGGGACTACGAAGCAGTTACAGAAACCATTTTTTGTAATGGCAACACAAAATCCTATTGAATACGAAGGTACATATCCATTGCCTGAAGCACAGTTGGACCGTTTCTTATTAAAGTTGAAGATGGGATATCCAACTTTTGGGGAGGAGTTAGAAATGCTGCATCGTACTTCTTCTACACATCCAATCGAGGCAATCGAAGCTGTTATGTCACAGGCAGAAGTGTTGCAGGCACAAGAAGAAGTAAAACAAGTTTACATCGATCATTCAGTGAAACAATATATTATTAATCTTGTAACAAGAACAAGAGAAAATAGTTCCATATATTTAGGAGTAAGCCCGCGTGGCTCCATTGCTTTGATGAAGGCTGCTATGGCTTATGCCTATATTTCCGATCGTGACTATGTTATTCCTGATGATGTGAAGTATCTTGCTCCATTCGTATTATCTCATCGTATTATACTTACATCCGAGGCAAGATATGAGGGAATTACTAGTGAAGATGCAATTGCATCTATTATTAAATCTACGCATGTTCCAATAAGGAAGGATACAGCAGAATGAAAGGGAAGATAAAAGCTACTTGGAATATCATATGGCTAGTTTTATTAATGGCTATATTATTTAGCTATGCGATGTTTCAAGGTGGATTTGTAAGTTGGTTTTTATTTTATAGCTTTCTTCCAATTTTTCTATACCAGGTACTTTTATCTCTTTATCCGTTTAAAAAATGGGAGATAACACGTGAAATTCCGAGATCGGTGGTTCAAGCTGGTGATGAGATATATGTAACGATTCATATGAAACGAAAGTCATCATTTCCTTTATTCTATTGTTCTATAAAAGAACAAATGCCGGATTCACTAATGCTAAGAGATGTAAAAAAGGAAAAGTATCGTTCTTTTGCCAATCCAGAAGTATTAAAAGGGAATCGAACATTAAATCGAATTGTATTCCCTCTATTTAGAAAACGGATATCATTTACCTATGCAATCCAACAAGTTCCTAGAGGCGAGCATCAGTTACGAGCAGTTACGTTACGTACAGGTGATATTTTTGGTTTAATAAAAAAACAAGTAATGATACCTGTGGAAAATAAGCTCGTTGTGTTTCCGTATCTTCATGATTTAAAAATAAAAGATCGTATAACGAGTTATGATCAAGGAGCAGTTGCTTCTACTGTAGTGAATCAATCCAATACAAATATTGCCACTGGTGTTCGAGAATATGCTCCTGGCGACCGTGTGTCATGGATTGATTGGAAACAAACTGCACGAAAACAAGATGTAATGACAAAGGAATTTGAACAAGAAAAAAGTACCGAAATTCTAGTGGTACTTGATAGTTGTAATAGTAATCATATGAACCGATTAGCGTATGAAGCATCTATTGAAATTAGCTCCTCATTATTAATGGAATTTCAAAAAAAGGATCATCAGGCCAATTTTCTTTCTATCGGACAAGAGTCACACTTTTTTTCATCCAAATACGGAAGAAGTAATCATTCTCCGATGAATCGCTATTTCATACATGCTAAACCTAGTGGCACACAACCATTTTCTGTTCGTCTACGTGAAGAATTAAAAAGAAATAGAAAATCGGAAAGTATTTTTATAATTGTTACCCATTTAGATGATTTTTTAATGCAAATAATGCTAGAAGCTAAAGTCGGGAGAAAATACCTGGCAGTATTTTTTATTCAGGCAAAATCACTCATTACTGAAGAAGAACATCGTATTATTCAGAAGATGAGACTTGCGAATATTCATGTACAAATGTTATCTGACCAGCACTTGCTTGAGAGTCCTATCGAGGTGAATTTTAGATGAAGCTTAAAGGAGAAAAATCCAACCAAATAACGACGATATTGCTGTATATCAGTGGATTCTTCTTGTTTTTAGAATGGCTATATCCGCTTGGTGATATTACAGATACAACAGTTGGTGTGTTTGTAATGTTTGCGACTTATTGTTTTTTCCTGTCTCTGTTTGAGATGAAGTGGTGGTTAACTCTCTTATTAAAAGGCTTCGCATTAATGTTCATTTTAAATGGATTATATTTTGACGTTAGCCTGGTTGAATTGCAATGGATAACAAATGCGGTAGAGGAATTATTTTATAATATAAATATTCTCTTCTCTCAGGAATGGTATTTCTTGACGCCAATGTTCCGTAGTTTGCTATTTTTGATCTTAATATGGTTAATGAGTTACCTTTTGCATTACTGGTTTGTACAAATGAAGCATATTTTCTTATTTATATTATTAACATTTTTCTACGTAACGATTATTGATACATTTACCGTTTATGATGGTGCATTCTCCGTGGTTCGTACATTTATTATTTCTTTTGTTGCTTTAGGAATTGCCAATTTAGGTAAGGAAATTGATAAAGGATCTGTTCGAATTACAATAAAGAATAGTGTAGTTTATTGGCTTATGCCATTAATGGGGCTTGTTTTGTTTTCTTCGATGATAGGATATGCAGCACCTAAATTAGATCCTCAATGGCCAGATCCTGTACCGTTCATTCAAAGTGCTGCAGAAAATGCAGGGTATGGTAGTGGTCCAGTTCAAAAGGTTGGTTATGGGGAAAATGATTCACAACTAGGTGGATCCTTTATTCAAGATGATACACCAGTATTTGAAGCGACTTCAGAAGAAGATCATTATTGGCGTATAGAGACGAAGGATCTCTATACTGGGAAAGGTTGGGAAACTTCACTAGATAGTACGGAGATGGAATCACCTAATGGTATGATCCCATTTGCTACTTTTTCAAATAATGTCGAACTTGAAGATTTGGAAGCAGAAATCGAATTTGTTGGTGGGGAGTCGCTCCCGAAACTTGTTTATCCTTACGGTGCAAATCAAGTAACTGCAGAGAATGATTATGAAATTTTTCACGATGTTAGTATGGAAGCTGTATTCATGAAAGAAAATGGCGAAGATATAGAACCTGATCAATATCAAATTCAATATAATCATCCTTCTTATGACATAGATGTATTGAAAGAAGATGACGGTGATGATGGTGAAGCGATTCAAGAGAGATTCACTCAACTTCCAGATGAACTTCCTGAACGAGTCGGAGAATTAGCTGAAGAAATTACGGGAAGTCAAGAAACACGTTATGATAAGGCAAAAGCAATCGAAAGATACTTTAGTTCTAACGATTATCAATATCAAACAACCGATATCCCGGTTCCTGGAGATGGGGAAGATTATGTTGATCAATTTTTGTTTGATACGAAGGTTGGCTATTGTGATAATTTTTCTACTTCTATGGTAGTCCTATTGCGATCACTTGATATACCAGCTCGATGGGTAAAAGGGTTCACTAGTGGTGAGATTATGGACACGTTAGATGATGATAAGAGAATCTATGAAGTAAAAAATTCCAATGCCCATTCATGGGTGGAAGTATATTTTCCAGAAACAGGTTGGATTCCATTCGAACCTACACAAGGTTTTACAAACTTATCTGATTTTCATGTAGAGTTAGAAGAGAACAATGAAAATGAACAAGATTATTTAGAAGCTCCAGAAAATAATACGCAGGAGCCACCAGAGTCAGAATCTGAAGAACCTGAAGAGGAAGAGGATACGCTAGCTACTGGTAGTTCTACAAATGATGATGGTTTAACCATTAATTCTTGGTATATTTGGATTGGTATAGCAGTACTCGTTCTCATCATTGCTATTGTTCTGTTTAAAAGACGTCATCATGTAAAAGTGAGAATAATTCAAGCTAAACTAGAAAAACAACAAGACACGGCTTCTTTCCAAGATGCATATTTGTATTTAATTACGTTACTCAAAAAGCAAGGGTACCAAAGACATCCAGATCAAACGCTCAGAGAATTTGCAAAGGAAGTAGACTTTAATTTATCTTCCCAAGATATGGGAGAACTTACGAGACATTATGAACGAACAATCTATAGAGGCAACAATTCGTTGCGAATACAAGAACTAACTCAATTATGGAAAAATTTAATTAACCGTATAATGGGTTGACCAGTGCGAGCCTGCTTAGTAGAATAAGGACATGTGAAAATATAAGTGATAAAAGTCGGTTTCTATATTATTATATCGAATTTTATCCAATGCCTTTCGTATATCCTCGATAATATGGTTCGAAAGTATCTACCGGGTCACCGTAAATGACCTGACTATGAAGGCAGAAGCAGGTACGGTTAAGATACCTGGATTTCTGTCTTTTTAGATAGCTATGTCTATGTAGCTAATTGGAGGGCAGTTTTCCAGGTTTTTTTCATAGGTGAATGTTTTTTATATTATATTTTTATTTCGAATAGATATGGACGTATGATAGCCTTAAGGTATACGGTATGTAAACGAAAAACAAACTAATAATATAAGAGAGAAGCCTATAGTAAGTATAGATAGGAGAGCGATTATGGAAAATAATGAGTTAGTACTTGTACTTGATTTTGGAAGTCAATACAATCAATTAATCACACGTCGAATTAGAGAATTTGGCGTTTATAGTGAACTTCATTCTCATAAATTAACCGCTGAAGAAATCAAAGAAATGAATCCAAAAGGAATTATTCTTTCTGGTGGTCCTCATAGTGTTTATGATGAAAATAGTTTCCGCTGCGACGAACGTATTTTTGAATTAGGAATTCCTGTATTAGGAATTTGCTACGGGATGCAGTTAATGTCACTTCATTATGACGGTAAGGTTGAGCGCTCTAAAAACCGTGAATATGGGAAAGCATTGATTGAACTTGATGGAGAGCCTGTATTATTTAAAGATACTCCAAAAGGACAGACTGTTTGGATGAGTCATGGAGACAAAGTCACTGCAGCACCACCATCTTTCAACATTGATGCAACAAGCCCTTCCACACCGATTGCAGCAATTAGTAATGTAGAAAAGAACTTGTACGGTGTTCAATTCCATCCGGAAGTTCGTCACACTGAATATGGAAATGATTTATTAAATCGCTTTGTATTCGATGTATGTGGATGTGCTGGAGATTGGTCAATTGAGAACTTTATTGATATGGAAGTAGAGAAAATCCAAGAAACAGTTGGCGATCGTAAAGTACTATGCGCACTAAGCGGTGGAGTAGACTCTTCTGTAGTTGCCGCTTTGATTCATAAAGCGATCGGCGATCAGCTAACTTGTATTTTCGTGGATCATGGTCTTCTTCGTAAAAATGAAGCAGATGATGTCATGAAAGTATTTGCAGAAGATTTTCAGATGAATATTATCAAAGTCGATGCTAAAGATCGTTTCCTATCTAAATTAGCGGGTGTATCCGACCCAGAATTAAAACGTAAAATTATTGGTAATGAATTTATTTATGTATTTGATGATGAAGCGTCGAAACTTAAAGATATCGACTTCCTAGCACAAGGCACACTATATACGGATGTTATTGAAAGTGGTACCGACACTGCACAAACAATTAAATCTCACCACAATGTAGGTGGATTACCAGAAGATATGCAGTTTACGCTAATTGAGCCTTTAAATACGTTATTTAAAGATGAGGTACGTGAATTAGGATCTCAATTAGGTGTACCAGATCGTATTGTTTGGCGCCAGCCATTCCCAGGACCTGGATTAGCTATTAGAATCCTTGGTGAAGTAACCGAAGAACACTTAGAAATCGTTCGTGAATCAGATGCAATCCTACGTGAAGAAATTGCAAAAGCAGGTCTAGATCGTGATATTTGGCAATACTTCACAGTCCTACCAAACATCAAAAGTGTTGGAGTAATGGGTGATGCACGTACGTATGCTCATACAATCGGTATCCGTGCGGTAACTTCTATTGATGGAATGACTTCCGATTGGGCACGTATTCCATGGGATGTATTAGAAAGAATTTCTACACGTCTTGTGAATGATGTAGATAATATAAACCGCGTTGTGTATGACGTTACAAGTAAGCCGCCTGCTACGATTGAGTGGGAGTAAGTAGCTAGCCTAATTTGAAAAGAGAATGCCTATATAAAGGCATTTGTCCTAATCTAATATGGAGAAATTAAGTTAAAAATGATATGGTTCCCTGCCAAAATCCCTGCCAAAAAATAATTTGGCAGGGAATTTTTTGTTTTGTATCAAATTTTGATAGGGGATTTTTTTAGTATTTATTGTGGATTTTAAAATAAGGTTTGGTACAATAGCATTAACAAGCTGGATTTTGAGATAATACAACAAACGGGCCATTTAATGGTATAAATAATCAATGGTTATATTAAATAAAACCAGGTTTGTATGTATTTTGTTGGATGGAAGGAAAAAGGTTGAATTGAAAATCACAACTCAATAGTATATTATGTTATACTCATACTGATTAAGAAATGGAAGGAGCATTATACATGTGTTGCTCTTGCTGTCAAGTAGTTGATAAATCCCTTATCTGAAAAGGAAATTATTAGATTTAGATAAGGAGATTGAGATATGTTAATTCAAAATATAATTATTCAAACTGTTAGAGAGAAATGTATTGAAGATGAATTGGTTTCAGCGTGTATGATGTATGGATCTTTCACAAAAGGTGAAGGAGATCAGTATTCTGATGTTGAGTTTTATATATTCATTGAAGATGATGAGATAGAGAATTTTAGCTCAAGACATTGGCTCTCTGAAGTTTATCCAGTTGACTTGATCTTTTACAATGAGTATGGAACAGAGGTAGTGATTTTTTCAAATATGATTCGTGGAGAGTTCCATTTTCTTCCTGTATCAAAAATAGAAGTCATAAAAAGTTTTAAGCCTACTGGAGTGTTTCCAGATACTGAGTCTATGTATATTTACGATTCTACAGAGCAATTAAAGCCTTTACTTGATGATTTAGGTGGAGCTGGGCCAGATCGAATGACTGATGAGAATGTTAACTTCGCTTTTAATAACTTCGTGAATGCTTGGATGATGGGTGTAAACGTGATGAGAAGAGGAGAGTTAGCACGTTCTCTGGAGGCTTTAACCCATGTGCAAAAGTATATATTACAATTGATAAGGGTAAAGGAAAATACGGTTGAACGATGGTTAAACAGTACAAAAAATTTGGAAGAAGATATAAGTACAGAGTCGTATAAAGACTATGTATCAGTAACCTCAAAATTAAAAGAAAATGAGATGAAAACTGCTTATAAGAATGCGTTGAATATAGTTGAAGTACTCAATGAAATGCTGAGTTCTCTTTATATGGTTGATGTAGACAAAGATTTAATTAGTAAGCTTTACAGCTACCTCAATGAATAAAACAAGTATCAAAAGTTCATTGTTTATAAACAGTGAACTTTTCAATTAACGGGCGCGATTGTTTCACTTTGATGTTCGATTATCGGGCCAATATTGTGGAGTTAAATTTAACATTATTCTTTCCATCCCCATTGTTCCATGTTATTTTTGAATGGAGAAAATGAATCAAAGGAATTGATTAAATGGAAGATAAAAAGCAATATATTGTCAAGTGCGCACACCAATTATTTAAAGAAAAGGGGTATCTTGATACATCTATTCAAAATATTTTAGAAGCTGCTGACGTTTCAAAGGGGACTTTTTACAAATACTTTTTATCAAAGAGCGATTTAACTTTAGTACTTTTAAAAAATTTAGATGTACAGCTTTCTACACAATTTAGCTATGATTTTTTTAATCAAGTAGGCGAAACTGATATCGAACATACGAAGCAGTTAATTTATCAAATAAAAAAGTTTGAAAAAGAGAATGCATTGCGTCGAATTATGACCGAATCCGTTATCGATAAAGATCCCGCACTTATGGATTTTATTCAGCAAAGACGCCAAAAGTCTTTAGTTTGGTTATATCAATGCATGGAACATGCTTTTGGGCAACAATTTCCTCATGCTATTACTGACGCTACATTATTCTTACAAGCATTACTAACGAATTTAACAAAATACAGTTTTACAGGTGTTGAAGAAATTTCTCTTAAAAAGGTTATTGATCATTGCTTTGAACAATTAAATCTTTGTATTAATCATATGAACCAACAACCTCTTTTTAAAATAGAAATTATTTTTAATTACCAACTTATTTCAAACGACGAAGAATTTGTGAATGAAACATTGCAATTAAAAAAATGGCTGCATATACATGCTAAAGAAAATGAACAATTTGAGCTGTTAGTGAATTATTTAGATTTTATTTTATTGAATCATCAACAATTACAGCATTTTACTGCGTTAAAAAAACAAATTATTGTCGCCTTCCAAGAAGCATTCAAGCATTCCGACCATAATATTCAACAATATATTCAATACTTACAAATGAAATAAAAGAGACTGGAGATTTTTTGAACGAAATCTTCAGTCTCTTTTTATTGCATTAATAAAAAAAACACGTTAATATACTTAGTGTATATTTTTTAAACCACAAGTATAGGAGAGGTTTTATGAGCGATACTGCACAAACACAGAAAAAAGGAAATAGCTGGATCGTCATTCTAATGATCGGTGCCTTTTTTACGGTACTAAGCACGACCGTCATGAGTAACGTCATTCCTGTTATTATGAAAGAATTTGATGTCTCAACTTCTGCCGCACAATGGTTAACGACAATGTATATGTTAATTGCTGCAATTTTAGTTCCGACATCAGCCTTTTTAATGTCGAGGTTTTCGATTCGAACATTGTATTTAAGTTGTATGGCTATTTTCACTGTTGGTACCATTCTTGCTGGATTTGCGCCAACATTTTCAATTTTATTAATCGCACGTGCTATTCAAGCGATTGGTGCGTCAATCATCATGCCATTACTGATGAACATTTTATTTAAAGCATTCCCAGAAGAAAAACGTGGGAAAGCAATGGGGCTATTCGGTTTAGTATTAATCTTTGCACCAGCAATTGGACCAACTTTCGCAGGTTTAATTTTAGAAGTAGCAGAGTGGAACGTGATTTTCCATATCATTTGGCCAATTTCATTAATTGTACTCATCGTTTCTTATATGAAAATTGAGAAAGACCCAAAACCAACTGGTGGACCATTTGATTTACTATCAGTAATTCTTTCAGCAATTGGATTTGGTACATTAATTTATGGATTCAGTAATGCTGGGAGCCGAGGATGGGATGATGTAGTTGTCCTAACATGCTTAGCAATTGGTGTTGTTGGTTTAGTTTTGTTCATCGTTCGACAAACAAAACTAGAACATCCAATGTTGAACTTCGGTATCTTTTTAAATAAACAATTTACTATTTCAATTTTTGTATTTTGTACCGTAGTATTTGCCATGTATTCAGTCATGATTACAGTACCAATTTATTTACAAACAGTGCGTGGTTTGTCTCCTTTAACAAGTGGACTATTAATGATGCCAGGTTCTATTTTAATGGGTCTTTTAATGCCGATTAACGGTAAATTATACGACCGATTTGGTGTGAAACCGTTATTATTAATTGGATCACCACTAATGATTATTGCATCAATTATGTTTAGTAACTTAACAATCACAACATCCTATGCGTTTGTCTGCATTGCCTATATTATTCGTTTAGTAGGTGTAGGTATTGTACAAGTACCAATGCAAACAAATGCGATGAACTCTTTAACTGAAAAAGAAATTACGCATGGTAGTGCAATGGTCAATACATTACAACAACTTGTAGGTGCGATTAGTACAAGTTTAATTATTACTATGATTTCAACACGTTCTTCAACACACGGAGAAGAATTAGCTGCAGTAGCATTAAAAAATGGACAGACATTAACGGATTCGCTAAAAGCTTCGATTACAAATGAAGCGATGATTTTAGGGAACAATGACGCCTTTATTGTGACAATTTTTGTGGCAGTTATTGGCTTAGTAGTTGGACTATTTATTAAAAATAGAAAAGGTCTTGGGAAAGCGGGACATCATTAATTAGGGGGAGTTATTCATGGAATATAACTGAATTTTTATTGCAGTAGATGGGTCTAAAGAAGCTGAATTAGCATTAAAAAAGCCATTGCCATTTCTAAACGAAACAATATGGCTAAAGTATATGTTATTCACGTTGTCGATAACAGTGGTCGTATGCACTTCACTGAACAAGTAGATAATATGATTTCGTTTGAACTACAAAAATTTGGTGAAACACTTTTTGCTCGTTATGAACAAATACTACAAGATGATAGACTTGTTGAAAGACCGCTCAATTAAACAATTAACTGTAAGTTCGCTTACACAGCATGCTAAATTGCATCGTTCTACATTTTACTTGAATTATCATGATATACAGGGTGTTTGGTAAAGTCTTATTGATTCATTAATAGAAGAGTTATTGAGAGAATTACAACAAAAGTCGTAGTGGCATTACTTTCAAAATACTTTTAGCTATTTAATCAATTACAAAGTTACACAAAAGATTGCCTATATTAAAGGTATAAGTTCAATAGCCGAACTTATACCTTTTCATTTGTGACGAAGTATATACTCGTATTTTCTTATCGTTCTTATACTTTAACTACAGGAACTCTTTAATTGAAATAAGTTATTCAGCAATCGGGCGCGATTGTTTAACTTTGATGTTCGATTATCGGGCCATATTACGTAGTAGACTTATACTGCGCAGCAAGGAATTTATTATGAAATAAAAAATTATTAAATCGGTTTTATTTATTGTAGGTGTTCAACAATCGGGCAGGTCGTGAATATGAACTTATTTAAAAAGATGGTGGGAAATTATTGTATTTTTATACCATCTTTTTAACATTTTCTATACATAAAAGGAGACGCAGGAATTTCAATGGTGATGATGCTCTTTCAGTTTCAATCTTCTACAAAGAATTGTCTCCTCCCGGAAGAAATCCAATGTTCTAAATTTTCATCTGATTGCTTCACAAGTCTGTTTACCAATACATCATGCCAAATATAATCCTCTAATAAGCGAATATGCATCGGATCATCTGTATAAAAGGCAATTTCTCGGTCTTTTAAGGACGGTCCATAAATCATTTCTTTTGAGTCAATGGAGAGTATAAACCAATGATCACTGTCGGCTGATTCTGTATAAGATGTTATACGGTGTTTTTCTAAAGTCAATAACGGACAATCCACATGGAACGTAATACCTTGTATTTTCACATTATTATCAATTTGTTTCAACTCGTTTTCTAACAGTTCGTACACATCTGACCAAATTGAAATGACAATTTTTTTTTCTGCTTTATTAATAAGTTCCTTGCAATAATTTAGAATTGTGGATTGACTTTTAATCGTATAAACTTTATTATCTGTACTATTTTGTTGTTTAAGCTCTAGCTCTCTAAGTCCTATATCTATAGTACGATAAGTTTCCTCCCATTCCTCTTGTGTTTTTTGCAGAAATATTTCAACTGGTAATGGTGAATAAACCATCGATTTTTCAAATTCCTCTTTTAATACAATTCCCTTTTCAACAAGACTTTCTAATGTGTCATAAATACGTGCGCGTGGAATACCCGAAATTTTACTAACTTGATAAGCAGTTGATGTTCCATTTTGTACGAGCGTTGTATAGCTTTTTGATTCATATTCATTAAAACCTAGTTTTTTTAATTGATAAATTAACTCCATATAAATTCCTCCAAAGATTCATTAATCTAAGCTTAACGAATATGTTTACATTTTGCAATTCATTAGTTACTATTATAGTAGTAACTAACTATCGGGGAGGGATATAAAATGTTCAGAGTAGCAACGGAATCGGATTTACCTAAAATTATGGTTATCGTAAAGCAAATTGTTGTGGAAATGTCGTCATCCAATAATCGTCAATGGGATGAAATGTATCCTCTGCCAGATGATTTTCTTCAAGACATAATTACAGAATCATTATATGTATTAGAGGAAAATGCCCAATTGAAAGGATTCATTTCAATCAATGAAGATTTCCCTCCAGAATATAATGAGCTGAATTGGAGATCTAAAGACTTTCTTGTTATTCATCGGTTAGCTGTAAATCAAGCAAATCGTAAAGAAGGTGTTGCGAGGATGCTAATGCATTTCGCTGAACAAGTTGCAAAAGAACGAGGAATCAAGTTTCTTATATCAGATACGTCTGAATTGAATGTTGGAATGAACCGATTATTTAATAAACTTCAGTATTTGAAAGTTGGACAAATTCATTTAGGTGAGAAGGAATTTAAATTTAATTGTTATGAAAAGGAGATTGATTAACATGAAAAGCTTATTTGAAGTTGGCAATTTAAAATCAAATGGTCATTATGCTTTAGCAACAATTCATCAAGGAAATGTGTATGTTTCAGGACAGTTCGCTATTGATCCCGAAACAGGTGAAAAGAAATTTGGAACGATTGAAGAAGAAACATTGCAAGCATTGAGAAATGTCGAATCTATATTAAATGCAGCTGGAACCAAAAAAGAACAAATACTTCGTATGACATTATACATTTCAGATGTTGCACTTTGGAATCAAGTAAATGAAGTATATGAACAATTCTTTGGCCCACATAAGCCGGCAAGAACGGTTGTACCAACGAAAGATTTACATTTTGGTTTTAAAATTGAAATGGAAGCAATTGCTTATATTGAATATGGAGACGATGAAAATGACCAATTATAGTTGTTCAATATGTAATGAAACGTATCCGATTCAAGAAACTCGTTGGAAATGTAAATGTGGCGGGCTACTGAATTTAGTTAAAACAAAAGCAGACTCAGCAAACAAATGGACAGATCATCCATCGATTTGGCGATATGCCTCTTCAATGGACGCTGGAGAAGACTTAAAAGGCTGGCCTTCCGTTACCCTAGGTGAAGGGCAAACACCTTTGCTTGTATTAGATGAAACAGAGCCAAACACATTTGTTAAATCAGAATTTATGATGCCTACTCTTTCATTTAAAGATCGTGGCGCTGCAGTATTAGTAACTCAGGCGAAACAACTAGGCGTGAAGAAAATAATTGCTGATAGTAGTGGGAATGCAGGGACGGCAATTGCTGCTTATAGTGCAAGAGCTGGAATTGACTGTGATGTCTATGTAAGGGCAGATACTTCACCCAAAAAACTAGCACAAATTGCAGCGCATGGAGCAAGGATTAAAGCAATTAAAGGGACAAGGGAAGATGTGGCAACCGCTGCCCAATTAGCTGTTGAAGAAGAACAAGTTTTCTATGCGAGTCATGTCTATAATCCATATTTTTATGAAGGAACAAAAACATATGCTTTTGAAATTTTTGAGCAGTTAAAGAAAGCACCCGATACAATGATGGTTCCAGTAGGTAACGGAACATTAGTATTAGGTGTATATTATGGTTTCAAGGAGCTCTTAGAGGCGAAAAAAATTGACCGTATGCCAAAAATTGTAGCAATTCAAGCTGAAAAGTGCGCACCTCTAGCCCAGGCATTTGAAAATCAAGAGATGATAGCAAAGCCGGTTAGGAATGAAGGGACTTTAGCAGAGGGGATTGCCATAGCTGCGCCAGCAAGATCGAAGGAAATATTAGAAGCAATTCGAGAAACTGAAGGTACGATTATCAAAATCGGCGAAGAAGCAATAACAGAAGGTCGTAAAAAACTTGCATCTAAAGGATTCTATGTAGAAGTTACCTCTGCTATTAACTATGCAGGCTACCTGAAATATAAGCAATTTAAAGATGAAGTAATTGTAATCCCTCTATGTGGAGCTGGAATTAAGTCGAATTAGAATTGCGGCACTTTCAGAAAGTTTATCCTGCATTTGAGTCTTCTGTAAAAGGGCGCTATCCTGTAACACGGATCAGCGCTGTTGGTATATTAGCTAATTTAGAACATATAAGCCCTCAACAAAGAATTAGAATTATTTCATTGCTAAGTCCACAATAATAAAACAGGAGAATTATTGCGTTTCAGTATTGAATCGGGAGCCATTTTAGCAGATGCTACATCTCAACAAGTAAGGCTATTACGTAATTTTGCAAAACACATTGGACTCGCATTTCAAATCAAAGATGATATTTTAGATATTAAAGGCAGTACAGTAAACTTGGTAAAACAGCTGGTAAGGATATTGTAAGTTTAAAAAATACGTACCCATCTTTATTGACATCAGAGGTTGCTAAAGATAGGTTGCATGAACAGTATAAATTAGCATTAGAAGCCTTGACTCAATTGGATTAAGACTCAATTCTTTTACGTGAAATTGCCAACTATATTGTTATGAGAAATTATTAGGGTGACTCAGCTTGTGAAACATTACTTAAACTATTGGGGTGCTTTAGTTGAACAAGAGCTATTCTTTGCAGCTAGTCTTTTGCTGCACAGTACAAATATACTATGTAATAGAATATTAATAATATGCCACAATCGGGCGCGATTATCTAATAAAAATCGCGCCAATATCGCATATAAGGGTCATATTGTGGCAGATCTTCCTTAAGAGATAGTAATGATAAAATAAATGGAGATTGTGAAAAGGTATACTTAAGAATAGCCTAATTATGTGGTGTACCAACAAGATAGTTTATTAAGAATAAAAAAAGAGACCCACGTAGAATCTCTTGCCTTACAATAAATTAATTTTTAACTTAAGCCTTTATTTGACTAATGATGTCATGAACATCTACAAAAGATCTTTGCTCAATAATTTTGCCTTCAGAAATACGTAAAAGTATCATAAGAGAAAATCTGGCTTCTTTTCCAGTTGCAGGGATACCGGCAGAGCAAAATGTAATGGAAGCGTTATTACTCTTGAGAAACTATGAAGAAGGTCATCGCCAAGCTGTAGAAGGGGAATGGGATTTGCCAAAAGTTGGTGCAAGAAATTTTAACCAGCTTCATGAATAATAATCCTATAAACGATTCGTATTTAATCGTAGATAATCATAAAATTACGAACCAAAGTTATCAAACTCAAAGCTAACGGGACATAACAATAAGTTTTGCCAAAAGTCGGATGATAACGCTTAATAAGCGTAAGAAATATACGGAGACTCCTTCCTATGGGGAAGGGGCCTAGGCGAGACCCCGGAATGCGGAGCATCCGAAGGCTCACCAGCCGCCCATGGAAAGCGGAGTATATTTCTTACGCGGGTTTCAAAACCTATTCATTCGGGTTTATCTTTCTTTTATAAAATAGTACTCTTAAGAAACAAGTCGAATACGTTAGTTTGATGTGTTCTCATGTTTACCTTGTCCCCATAATCCTGTGACTTTGTAGATGACGATAATAGCTGCTGCACCAAGTAGAAGAACTACTGGTATAGCCCATGTGAATCCAAGCGCGAATAGAATTGGAGCAAAGGTAACAATAATAATATCAATCGGGGCCACACCTACATAAGCAAGGGCATAGTCTTCAGGTGTGCGACTTTTAAGTTCGGGGTCAACTATTCGTAATAGTGCAAGTCCCATAGCGACGGTTCCTGTACTCCAACCCCAACCAAAAATTGATTTCTCTAACCAGAATTCTTTGAATATGTTTGGACCGACAAAGCGGAATAACAGATAAGCCCACAATGTTCCAAAAGCAAAAAGGAGAATTAGTGGTAGAGCGTAATCCATAACCACTGTTATATTTATAGAAGCAATACCAAAAGCAACAAGAAAGTCGGTTGCAGTACCTCCTATACGCTCCATCACACGACCGTCAACATATTTATCTGATTTTATTCGTCGACTGATTGCTTGAAATAATAAACCGAGTATAAATGCAACACTAAATAATGGAATGGATATTGCTGGAATTAAATCAGAAAGTGTATTTGTCAGCCAATAAGATATACCAATGATAAAAGCAATAATAGCCAGATGTAATACCAGTGGGTCAATGGAACTCGAGGACACCGTTTCTTGTCCCATATTGAATCTCTTTGATTTTGGCATTAAACCCGATTTTAATTCAGATGGAAGGTCTTTAAAGCTAGTAATAAACTGTGTCTTTCCACTCTCTGTACTATGCTTAATAAGAAATAATCCACCTAAAACAGCAACTAGTAATCCGACTGTTGCTGATGTCATTCCAAGATCCATCGCTTCTTCCCATCCAGCATGGATTAAGCCTTCTCCAAGGGCGGCGGCTGTACCATGTCCACCTAAGAAACCTGCTCCTAAAATTAATCCAAATCCATTTGGCAAATCATTAAAGATGGGGTTAAGAATAAGCATAGCAAATAAAACACCAATGCCCCACATAGATAATGTAAGAATCATCGAGTATGAAAACATATTGCGTACACGATGAAAAACTTCAGATAAACGTATCTTTGCAGCCCCGATAGGTATTGCTGCAAAAATAACAGCAATTAACAAGCTCGGATAAACGCTGAATTGTTCGGAAAAAGGTAGAATTCCTAATCCACTAGGACCGAAAGCAAGCCCTAGAAATCCTGCAATCATACTAGCTGGTAAGAATAAGGATTGAATCCACCTCACTTTTGCGCGTAAAATGGTTCCAACTAATAGTAATCCAGAAATAATACTTATATCTATCATTAACGACCAAATTGTAAAATTCTCCATTTCGATAAAATTCCTCCTTCATTTATTTTTTAAACGACTGTTTTAGGATTTGGTGAGAGAGTTTGTAGAAAGTGATAGCTTATTGCTACAGGTTTGGAGGATATACATAGACTATCTATTATACCATATCTGAGAGTTTTGATATAGTTTACTATTAATTAAAGAAGCAACTGTGAGCTGTTGTAAGAGCTCACAGTTGCTTCAGCCATGCTATATAACATTCTATCTAATACCACAACTACAAATAGTTAATACAACATCTACAAATAGTTATGGGGCATAAATATTATATTTGGATAATAGGTAAGCCTAATTTTAATTGAAAACGGTGACTCCCGCTCAACAGAGCTTAAAATATGGAAATTCGAAGAAAATCGAAGAATGATTAGTGCATAAAGTTTGTCTATTAACCAAAGTACAAGCAAATAACAAAAAATATAGTGAAAAGAGCACGTCTATCAATCAAATCACAAGCTCATTAATTGGTTACACTAGGAAAAAGGTTTTGTTTTCCTAGTTAGTTGAATCCGTGCCTGCTAAAGGCCCCGTCAGCAATGAATAGCAAACAAACATTCAGATTTTATACCAAATATTTTAATTATGAAATTGATTTAAAAATTTTGTCTTACTTTTCCTATTCTTTCTTGTTTGGTGCAATCCCTTTAATCAACATTTCTGTCCATTCTTCTGTATAGGGCATGATTTTTTCATATACTTGAGGACTGGAAATTCCTTCTACAAGTGCCTGGAAATAAATCAATAGAAATTCATCGGAATATTTTAAGTCAATTTTTCCTTCCTTACGTCCACGGTGGAATAGATCTAATAACATACCAAAACTTTCTTGGGTATATTGTTGCATCATTATTGACAATCCATCATCATCTTTTCTTGTAAGATATTCCATCATAGATAAATAAAAACCCTGATTGATCTTATTAAAAAAATTAATTTTATTTTGGCTCATTGAAATTAGTGTCTCTTCAAAAGTTTTATTCTGATCCATGATTTGCTTTGCGGATGTCGCCATTTGTTTTAAAAAGTGCTTGAAAACTTCATGGATAAGATTTTCTTTACTGCCAAAATATTTGAAAACAGTTGTTTTTCCAACATTAGAGGATTTTGCAATTTCCTCCATCGTTACATTTGGTTTTTCTGTATCACTATTCATCAATGTAAAAGCAGCTTCTAATATCTTTTTTTTCTTCTCTTCGGTTCTTTTTTCAAAGCCATTCACTGTCTAAGCCTACTTTCTATGTATCATTAATATTTTTCCGGCAGTTTATACTTTTCCTTATATTATATAGAAAAATATACGAACTATCAAACTGATAATAGTAATTATTTTATTGACTAAAGGACTTAAAAGTAATAATATTGAACCTATAAATGAACTTTAGTTTAAAAAGAGGTTTAAATTTATAATAAAATGAACTATTTCATTAATAATAGTTTATAATTATAACTTCTTCTTAAACCGGAAAGCACGTTATAACTTGATATTAATTTTTATGAAGGAGTGTCAGTGTTATGACCGAGATTGTGAAATTACAAGGAGTACAAAAGAAATTTGGTAAGTTTCAAGCGTTAAAGGATGTAACATTTGCAGTGAATGCTGGGGAGGTTGTGGGTTTTATTGGACCTAATGGTGCAGGTAAATCAACAACAATACGTGCTTTATTAGGTATTATCAAACGGGATGCAGGGAAGGCAGAAATTTTTGGGAAAGATGTTTGGAAAGATAGCCTAGAAATTCATAAACGTATTTCCTATGTTCCTGGAGATGTTGCACTTTGGGGGAGTTTGACAGGTGGAGAAATCATTGATCTATTTATTAAATTACATGGTGGAGGGGATAAACAAAAAAGGGATAATTTAATTGAGCGTTTTGAATTGGACCCAAAGAAAAAAGCGAAAGGGTATTCGAAAGGAAACCGCCAAAAAGTAGGTTTGATTGCAGCACTATCAGTTGAATCAGATTTATATATATTTGATGAGCCGACTTCAGGCTTGGACCCATTGATGGAAGCAGTTTTTCAAGAAGAAGTGGAAAAAATCAAAGGTGCGGGTAAATCGATTTTACTTTCATCACATATCTTGAGTGAAGTAGAACGGTTAGCAGATAGGGTAGTTATTATTCGTCAAGGTGAAATTGTGGAGACAGGTACATTAGATGAATTACGTCACTTAACTCGATCGACGGTTACTTTAGTAACAGAAGGGGATGTTGGAGTAATGGCTTCTATAACTGGTGTACATGATTTCATGCAGAAAGACAACCAAGCTACTTTCTCTGCTGATCATCAATATTTAAATGATATATTAACCCAAGCAACAAAATTAGGAGTTAAAAAGTTTGAAGCTGTTCCACCAACGCTGGAAGATCTGTTTATGCGTCACTACGAAGGTTAAGAGTTCAGATGGAGGTGATAAACAATGAAGGAAAAATTTGCACGGTGGGATACATTATTTGTTCAATATTTAAAGCGTGATTGGAAAAAGATATTTTTTTGGGTGTTAGGAATTGGTTTATTTTCTTCAGCGTTTGTTCCAGCATTTAAGGAAATTGCCAAAGGTGAAGGATTAGTGGGCATGTTTGAAACTATGCAAAATCCAGCGATGATTTCAATGGTAGGCCCTACCCCAGTTGAATCTGCAAATGATTATACTTTGGGAGCAATGTATGCACATGAAATGTTATTATTTTGTGGTTTGTTTGCAATGATCATGGCTGTTTTGCATGTGGTAAGTCATACTCGTAAAGAGGAAGACCTTGGATTAACAGAACTAGTACGTTCTTTTCAAATAGGGCGTCAAGCTAATTCTCTAGCTGCAGTGACAGAAACGGTATTCATAAATATCATATTGGCATTATTTATTAGTGGAGTACTTGCAAGCTTTGGTGCTGATTCAATTTCTGTTGAAGGATCTTTGTTATTCGGAGCTTCCATTGGAATGGCCGGAATAATAGGTGTAGGAATAGCATTAGTGATGGTACAGATTATGCCAACTTCATCAAGTGCAACAGGTTCTGCACTTGGAATTGTAGGATTGTTATATATTATTCGTGCAGGAACTGATGCTTCCAATGTTGACTTATCTATGTTTAATCCGATGGGATGGACGTATTTAACGTATCCTTTTACGGAAAACAACTGGTTGCCACTGGTTTTTGCTTTGGCCTTTAGTATTATCATGATAATTATTGCTTTTGCTCTTGAAGGTGGTCGCGATATGGGAGCAGGCTATCTGCCTGAAAGAGAAGGACGAAAAAACGCAAAAAAATCCTTGTTATCTGTTCGAGGAATATTTTTTAAACTTAACAAAGGAGTTATGATTAGTTGGTTAATTGGTTTTGTTATTATGGGAGGAGCTTACGGTTCAATATATGGAGACATGCAGACGTTTCTTGAGAGTAACGAGATAATGAAGCAAATGTTTTCTCATTCAGGTGTTTCTATCGAAGAATCATTTACTGGCACGATAATGATGGTGATGATTGTTTTAGTTTCTATTTTACCAATTGCCATTGTCAATAAAACTTTTAATGAAGAGAGTCGTTTACATCTTAGTCAAGTATTTGCTACAAAAGTAACACGTAGTCAAATCTACTGGACTACTATCGGTTTGGCAATTATTGCTAGTCTAGTAGGGATATTACTAGCAGCAGGTAGTCTTGGAGCTATAGCAGTAGCTGTAATGGAAAATAGTACCACAATGGGCATAAGTGATTTTCTTGTATCTGGATATAATTTTCTTCCGTCTGTACTATTTATTACGAGTATTGCAGCTTTAATGCTTGGTTGGGCACCAAAGTTAGGTAAACTGGTTTATATTTACCTTGGCTATTCTTTTGTACTAAACTATTTTGACGGTATCTTGAACTTACCTGAAGGCTTATTAAAAACAGCTATTCAAAGCTGGATACCGCATATGCCGATGGAGGACTTTGATGCATTTGTTTTCATTACCATTACTGCGATCAGTATCGTGATGTTAGTGATCGGATATTTTGGCTATAAGAGAAGAGACATGATTGAAGGAGCATAAACCATGGACTATGAGAAACATTTTATCAGTTCATTAATAGATAATGATGAAACAGGGCGAGCTTAAACATTTGTAGCCTCTCTAAATAAATAAGCTGATTCCCCCTTTTTTTATAGTATCCGATATAATTTATATAAGAAATGTCGAGTATGATAAACGCTGGTCAGATACGATATAAAAGAAAGGTGGGGAGGCCATGTTACACGAATTGAATCATGTCATTGATTATATTGAAGACCATTTAACGAATGATCTACCATTAGAAAGCATTTCTGCATACGCAGGGGTTTCAGATTATCATTTTAGAAAAATATTTTTTTATATTGCAGGGATAAAGCTTAGTGAATATATTAGAAACAGACGATTATCTGAAGCGAATAAAGAATTATTAAATGGTGAAAAAGTGACAGATGTTGCATTTAAATACGGCTATGATTCCTTAGATGGATTTACAAAAGCGTTTAAAAAATGGAGCGGGTTTTTGCCTTCTGACGTGATCAAAACTGGTGTAAGTAAATATTTCCCCAAACTTTCATTTGTAATAAATGTAAAAGGAGGGTTATCTATGGATGTTAGAATTGAAGAAAAGCCGGCGTTTAATTTTGTAGGAGTAACGAAACGGGTACCGATGCAATTTGAAGGTGTGAATAATGAGATCGTAAAGCTTGTCGAAAGTATTACAGATGCTCAAATGGAAGAGATGCATTCCCTGCAAAATATCGAACCTTATGAAGTGGTAAATGTTTCTTACGATGCAGATGCGAATTTTTTGAAAGAGGAAGGCGATTTAACACATTTAGTAGGTGTCTTAACAACCTCAAATCAATTGAGCGATCAATTAGAAAAGCTCTCTGTCGCTGCTTGTACTTGGGCAATCTTTCCCAATGAAGGGCCATTTCCTTCTACGTTACAAGATACAATGGCGAGAACGTATTCGGAATGGTTTCCTACTTCTAATTATGAAGTAATCGAAGCTCCATCTTTTTCCTTTACCAAGATGGATGAGCATAAAGCTGATTATGCTTACAGTGAAGTATGGATTCCAGTGAGAAAAAGATAGTAATCGTCACCCAAAGCGTTTTATCATAACTTAGTTAAAAAAATGTTATGATAGAGCGCTTTTCTGTTTACAAAATAATTTATCATCGATAAAATAAAGGCTAACGTAGTGAATAAGATACTTGAACTTTAAAAGTAAAACACGAATATTATTTTTTATAATGAGTTTTTTGTTCGTGTTTTATTGACAGTAGTCGTCGATGATAGTAATATAATGATGTAATTGAATAGAAATGCGTATAATTAAGGGGATATGGCCCAAAGTTTCTACCAGACTGCCGTAAATGGTCTGACTACGCAGTAATTATATTCGTATCTCGATCATTTAAGATATGAAGCTAGATTTACTGTTGTGATTGTAGAAGCGCTTGGAGCTCCCAAGGGCTTTTATTTATTTTGGGGGGAATTAGAGAAATGAAAAAGTATTTTCAATTAGACGAGTTAGGCACGAATATCCGTAGAGAATTTGTAGCCGGCTTAACAACATTCTTAGCAATGGCATATATTTTATTTGTAAATCCTAATATGCTCAGTGAAACTGGGATGGATGCTGATGCAGTTTTTGCTGCAACAGCAATTGCAGCAGCAATAGGTACATTGGTAATGGGATTAGTTGCGAAATATCCAGTAGCATTAGCTCCAGGTATGGGACTAAATGCATTCTTTACGTATACGGTCGTAATTGGATTTGGTATACCATGGGAGACTGCACTTGCAGGTGTGTTAGCTTCAGGTCTTATATTTATCATTTTAACGTTATCCGGTATTCGTGAAAAAGTCATTAACGCCATTCCGTCAAGCTTAAAGTTAGCAGTTGGTGCTGGTATCGGGTTGTTTATTGCTTTTATCGGTTTGCAAAATGCCAATATTGTACAGGCTGACCCTTCTACACTACTTGCATTAGGTGATATTACTTCACCTACTGTTATGCTTGCGATTTTCGGACTTGTAGTATCTGTTATTCTATTAGCCTATGGTGTGAAGGCAGGAATATTTTATGGAATGATTATTACTGCAGTAGCAGGGATGATTTTTGGATTAATTCAACCACCTAGTGGATTAAGCGGCGTTGTTAGTAGTGTTCCCAGTTTAGCTCCTACATTTGGACAAGCTGTTCTACATTTTGGTGAGATTTTTACTTTAGAAATGTTGGTTGTTATTCTAACTTTCTTATTTGTAGACTTTTTTGATACAGCTGGCACACTTGTAGCAGTTGCGTCAAAAGCAGGAATTATGAAAGATAATAAGTTACCTCGAGCTGGTAAAGCATTATTCTCTGATGCTTCAGCTACAGTGGTTGGAGCAGTTGTTGGTACTTCAACAACTACTGCATATGTAGAATCTACAACTGGTGTAAGTGTTGGAGGACGTTCTGGATTAACTTCTGTGTTTACTGCGGGCTTTTTCTTATTAGCATTATTCTTCTCTCCTTTATTGGGAGTTGTTACAAGTGAGGTTACTGCACCTGCTTTAATTATTGTTGGTGTACTAATGGTTAGTGCTTTAAAAGATATTCCTTGGGATAAATTTGAAATTGCTGTTCCTGCATTCTTTACCGTGTTGATGATGCCATTAACGTATAGTATTGCTACGGGTATTGCGATAGGATTTATCTTTTACCCAATTACGATGTTAGTTAAAGGGCGAGGAAAAGAAATTCATCCGATTATGTATGGCTTATTCGTCATATTTATTCTATATTTCATATTCTTAAATTAGTATTAGTTAATAAAAAGGGTTAACCAAAATTGGTTAACCCTTTTTGCATGCTCTATGATAAAATGTTCTACAGTAGCTTATTCTGAACCAGGTGCAGTTAAATCTCTACGATAATATGCTATATGATAGGTGATTAACAAAACTGTGCCTATTGCGGAAAGAATACCCATTAATGTATACATTGAACTTCCTCCAAATACATCAACTAGAGAACCTCCAGCTAATGAACCAATAATACCAGAAAGTCCAAAATACACTGAGAAGAATACCAGATGACCAGTGGATTGTAAGAAACTTGGAATTAACCGTGTAACATAATCAAACGCAGCGGTATAAAATACACCAAATGTTAGTCCATGTAAAAATTGTAATCCGATAATCATCATGGGATCCATCGCTGAGGCGTATAGGAACCATCTTACTGTATATATAATCGCAGCGATAATTATAAATATTAATGAATGGAATTTTTTAAACCAAAAAGCTGCTAATGCAAATACGGCTGCTTCTGAGATAACTCCTGCAAACCAAGCCAATCCAACAAGATTCTCACTTCCACCAAGTTCACTAATATAAAGAGCCATATAGTAATCATTCATTCGGTGAGTAATCGTAATAAATAAGATAACTCCAAGAAAGAGGAGGAAAGGTTTACTTTTTATAATTTTACCGATGTCATTAAATTTAACTGGTTTGGTATCGGCTTTTACATCTTTTAAAGGGATGAGAGTAAGTAACGCAATCGTTCCAAAAGCTAAATACACCCATACCATATATCCAATCCCGAATCGTGCCAATACTTCTCCGACTAGTAAGGAAGATAGGGCAAACCCAACAGATCCCCACATTCGTATAGAGCCAAAAGAAATACCCAATTGTGTGGCACGTCTTTGCGCAAAACTATCATTTAAACCACCGATAGGAGCTGCAAAAAAGTAAAACACTGCTCCGAAAATAAGAATAGTATGTAAGGAGGACATTTGGAAAAAGGTGAAACCAAAAATCAATAGGCCGATGAGGCAAATGAATAGTATTCGTTTTATTGTTTTGAACTTATCACTTAGAAATCCCCAAAATGGTTGTGCCAGTATAGCAGCTAAAGACTCTACTGCAAGCACCCAACCAATTTGTGTTCCAGACAATCCGCGAGACTGTAGGTATAGTGGTAAGAAACTAATCAGAATCGTATTGGATGCATGGTAACTGACAAATAATGTTTTTAAAGGGATTAATGATTTTGTTTTACTCATACAATCAGATCTCCTTTTAGGCTATAAAGTGAAACTTCATTCACAAGGGTATCACTGTCCGTTAAATGCTGGATAAAACGAATAAACACAACTTACATTACTATATCACTTTTTATAAAAGAGAAGTAAAGAATATTATTTAATTTTTGAATAGGAGGAGATTTAATGAAGCCAGTGATTGGTATTACTTCATCCATGGAGACAGATTGTTCCCAATACACCATTAATAATCGCAATATAAGGGCAATCGAGAATGCAGGTGGTATTCCCGTCATGCTACCATATTTGAAGGAGAAAGAAGATATAAATCACATGATGAACAAGCTAGATGGATTATATTTAACTGGGGGATATGATATTGATCCCACTTTATTTGGTGAAGAACCTTTACCTGGGCTTGGCACCATTATTCCTGAACGAGATCGTTCAGAAATTGCATATATAGAAAGAATGATTGAAACAGATAAACCAATCCTAGGAGTATGCCGTGGAAGTCAAATATTAAATATCGCAATAGGTGGTTCAATGTATCAAGATATTTATACACAACTAGACACTTCTACTTTATTACAACATCAACAGAAAGCCCCATTCGGTCATCGATCACATTTTGTGAACGTCAAAGAAGGTTCGTTATTATTTCAATTAACTGGGATGGATAAATTCAAAGTTAATAGTTATCATCATCAGACAAACAATCGAGTTCCCAAAGATTATCAAATTTGTGCAACAGCAAGTGATGGAATTATAGAAGCTTTTGAGAGTACAAATCATCGTTTTGTGCTTGGTCTACAATGGCATCCTGAGGGGCTTATCGATTACAAAGAGGATCCATCGCTTTCGATTTATCAAGGATTTATCAAAGCATGTATTGATCAGTAGAATAATAGAATTAGAATGAATGATTAGTTGAATGCTCCTATTAATATAGATGGTAAGATAGCAAATAAATTATTATTTTCACAACTGTCCGCTTAAATATTCAAAAAGGGGGTGTAATTATGGGGGAGAAGCGTAAGGTAAAACTATTTATTGCTACTAGTCTGGATGGTTATATTGCAACGAAGAATGAATCGATTCAATGGCTTGATGATATTGAAGGTGAAGGGGACAATGGTTATTTAAGATTTTATGAGGAAATAGATACGGTGATTATGGGAAATAAAACGTATCAATGGCTCGAATCACAAAACTTAAGCGAATTCCCTTACCAAAGCAAAGATTGTTATGTATTTTCACGTAAAGAATCAGGAAGTAACGAGAATGTGATTTTTGTAAATGATGACGTGGAGCGTTTTATTCAGATGTTACAAAATAAAGAAGGAAGAGATATATGGATAGTCGGTGGCGGGGAGTTACTATCTTCTTTCATAGAAAAAGATTTAATTGATGAATATATTATCACGGTAGCCCCTATCATTCTTGGCGAGGGAATACCTTTATTTAAAGAAGCGAGCAGTGTCATAAACCTATCGTTAATAGGTACGCAGAAATTTAACCAGTTTATAGAATTGCATTATGAGAGAACTATATATAAAAAAGAATAGTTAGAGAGGTGATGTAATGAATGTACAGTCGGTTGAGTTAAAAGGAATTACCATTCATTATCAAGAATATGGTGGAAAACATCTTCCGCCAATGGTAATGTTACATGCATTAGGAAAGGATGGACTTTCTTGGAAGAGTGTTGCAGAGGAATTAAGCGAAAAATATCATATCTACACATTAGATATGAGAGGACACGGTAAAAGTGAGTATACAAATGAATATTCTTTTGAACTAATGTATGAAGACGTAAAATTATTTGTAGATAAACTGGGGATAGATAAGTTCACTCTAGTTGGACATTCCATGGGTGGAACTGTTGCCTACATTTTCGCGGAGAATGATTCTTCACGATTGGAAAAGTTAATTATTGAAGATACTCCTCCTCCAGTTGAAAGAGAAGCCGTTTCAATCCCAGAGTCTCCAAACGCTCCTGTACCTTTTGATTGGAATGTAGTTCAAGAGCTAATGAAACAGTTAAACGAACCAAATCCTAAGTGGTGGAGCGATTTAAATAACATAAGTGTGCCAACATTAATCATTGGAGGAGGAGAATCTAGTAATATTCCACAAGATCAATTAAAAGAGGTACATGATAAGATAGTAGATTGTCAGTTTGTAACCATTGATGCTGGACATCATATTCACGAAACTAGTTTAGAAAAGTACGTAGAAGTCTTACAGGAATTCTTATCATAACTCAGAATAAAAGAAAGGATTTCTATCAAGACGAAATCCTTTCTTTTATTTTGTAAGGAATCAAACTAGCCACATCTACCTTCAGTTCCCAGCAACTAGGCGACTTCACGAAATAAATTAAATTCATCATCGGTAAGTGGAACCGAAAAACAGGGCGTCCTCGCTACGTTTCTAAAAGGGTGTTTGCGCAATTTGTTCTGATATTTTCAGTGAAGTTTTAGTATTTTTCCAAGTCTATTATGAAAAATAGAAGTAGCCTTGGTTAATAGTGTGGTTCTATTAACATTTATTATGGGAATCAGAAACAGTTATAGTGAATAGAACCACTCTCTTATTACTTAGCTGTTCTTCATAGTTAATTGTTGAAATGTTAGAATAGAAAGACGAACTAAAATAATCGAGATTTTCGTAAGTGGGGCATACATATGAAAAAAAAGAAACCAATTTACGTGGAAACGTTCATTCGGAATGATTTGGAAACAGTTTGGAAGTTCTCGAAATGGTTTTCTATCAAGCTCCCAATTAGTGAGCATTTAACAGTTTGGGAAGAGGAAGATTATTTGAAGGCTAACCATGAAATGTGGATTCTTGGAAAGAAATTTTTGACGATAGATTACAGTATTTATAGTGTCTCAACAGAATAAATTTTCGTGAATTAAAGTCATGGTATAAAAAAAGAAGAAATATGCAAAATATCGCATATTTCTTCTTTAGCCTTTTTTGAAGAGAATTACGATTAAAGACCCTCTGCTAAATCTTTTATCGTTTGTTTTGCATCTTCTGCGAACTCTACGGAAGCATCATAATACATTTGGCCGTTTTCAATTAGCGAGAAATCACCAATTTCTATAGATAATAACGTATGGTCATTATTTTCTTCAATATAGAAACGATAGGCAACTTCTCCTTGTTGTGGTTTCTTCTTCCAACTGGTTACATATAAATCAATGACCAATTCTTCCTCTTTTAAAGCTTTAATAATGGTAGTGATGGATTGGTTTCCATTTGGAGTATCCCATATTACTTTGGAACCAGTAGTCATATGTTCTTGTGGATAGTCTTCTGGTAATTCATCCCATATAGCTACATATCTTGGATTTGTTAATATTTCCCACACATTGGTTGCAGTTGTGTTTATTCGTATACTTTCTTGAACAACTAGCGTATTCTCCATTTCATATCCTCCTTAGATATTAAATTGAAGTTGCTTTTATAAATTAATCCCAGTTATCTTCAATAAATTCATCCCTACCTGATTTAGCACGATCTTCCTCATACTCTTCTTTATTCTTTTTATAAAAATCTTGATGATATTCTTCAGCTGGATAAAAAGGAGTAGCTGGTTTTATCTCTGTTACAATTGGTTTCGAAAATCGTCCGCTAGTTGCAAGCTCTTCTTTAGAAGCTTCAGCTAATCCCCACTGTTCTTTCGTATGATAAAAAATTGCAGTTCTATATTGTTCTCCTCGATCTTGGAATTGGCCACCATCATCGGTTGGGTCAATTTGCTTCCAATATAGATCGAGTATTGTATTATAATCGATGATCGAATCATCGTATGTGATTTCTACTGCTTCATAATGTCCAGTATCCCCATTTTTTACTTGCTCATAAGTAGGGTTCATAACTTTTCCGCCAGTATATCCTGAAATAACTTGATGAACGCCATCCCATTGATCAAAAGGCTTGACCATGCACCAGAAGCATCCACCTGCAAATGTTGCTTTTTGTAAAGTCATATTATACCTCCTAAAAGATTTTCAAACCGTTACTATTTTAGTAGAATAAACTTAATATAACACAATCAAAGATTGGGTGACAGTATGGAAGAACCGTTTGTTCATAAGATTATTAAACAAGGTAAAATTATTGAAAGTAAGATGTATCTATCTAAAAAAGGATTTATCGAGAAAAGTGAACCCTTAAAAAAATCAGATTTAGACAAAGCAATATCTGCCTTTCCTATTAAGCACTATTCCAATCCATACAATGAAACTCTGTTTAGCGAGAGGGTTGGAGAGAAAAAGGAGAATTTCTCCATACTAGAAATGGACGAGTTTTCTGTATTTATCGGTGATATCTATCAAGTAGGCGAAGCTACAATACAAGTCTCCCAACCCGGAATCGTGACGCGAGAAGAGGTAGAGAATGGGTATCGTACAGGGTGGTACTTTCGTGTAATTAATGAAGGAACGATCCAGCCTGAATCGGATCTTATACTACAGGAACGTCCGTACTCACAATTTTCCATTGCAGCTTGCTCAGAAATTATGTATATCAATCGAGATGATTTATGGGCTGCAGATGAATTGTTCCAGTGTGAAGCTTTAGGACTTACGTGGCGAAAAGCATTGAGGAAGCGATTAAGAGGTTATTGAATAGGAGGGAACGTGTAAATGAAAAACGTACTATATTATTCAAAAATTACTCGTGATAACGGAAGTATATGGGTTTTAGGGACGGATAAAGATATCTATTATATAGGAGGACATAATTCCGGTTTCAATGATTTATCATTATGGGCCAAGAAAAAATATCCTACTTATGAACTTATCAGTGATGATCAAATATTAGAAAACGCCGTAGAAGAAATTGAGAGTTATTTAGATGGAAAGGTAAAAGAATTTTCATTTGAAGTTGATTATTCCTATGGGACACCTTTTCAACAGAAAGTTTGGCGTGCTTTGCAAGAAGTCTCTTTTGGTGAAACGGTTACTTATACTGACATTGCTAAGCAAATAGGAAGACCCGATGCGGTTCGAGCAGTAGCAGGAGCAATTGGTGCGAATCAACTGTTAATAGCCATTCCCTGTCATCGCGTTATCGGAAAGAACGGAGAGTTAGTCGGTTATCGAGGCGGCATCGAAATGAAAGAATCATTATTAAAACTAGAGTCATAGACGGTGGTCTATGGCTTTTTTCTTTAATTTACAGACATATATTCTTCATAAAAGTATTCGATTATCAAGGTATCTTGCCTATGTTTGAATGATAACGAGAGGGGAACAGGTATAGAAATATTTCATCTTTCATACGTTTGAAGAAGAAAGGTATTGCGTATTTAGGAGAGGGAAGGTGTATCTATGGAAGATCCGAATCTAGAAGGAGCAAATACAGGGGAGAAGAAATCTTTTATTGAAAAAGTAAAGTCTGTTGGGCCAGGTGCAATTATTGCTGCTTCTTTTATCGGACCTGGAACGGTAACGACTTCTACACAGGCTGGAGCAAGTTTCGGCTATGCTTTAATTTGGGCGGTCTTATTCTCCATTTTGGCAACCATTGTTTTACAAGAAATGACTGCCCGTCTCGGTATTATTTCAAAAAAAGGATTAGCTGAAGCTGCTCGAGATCAATTTAATCACCGGGCAGTAAAGTATCCGATTATTGGATTTATCATTATGGCAATATACGTAGGTTGTGCAGCCTATATGAGTGGTGACTTAAGAGGTACCTCATTAGGGTTAGAGGCATTAACAGGGGTTTCTATAAATATTATTGGACCAATTGTCGGAATTTTAATACTCTTGCTCGGGTTAAGTGGAAGCTATAAATTGATTGAAAAATTAATGGTAATCTTTGTTGTTTTAATGAGCATTATCTTCATCACAACAATGTTTATAGCTCAACCAGATATAGGTGGAGTGTTGTCGGGAATGTTTGTACCATCGATACCAGTTGGCTCAATAATTACAATTATAGCGTTAATAGGAACTACTGTTGTACCATATAATTTATTTATCCACTCTTCATCAGTACAAGAAAGATGGTCACGTCCTGAACAGTTGAAAGATTCGCGAAGAGACATTTATTTTTCCATCGGTGTTGGTGGTTTGATTACGATGGCAATCGTAATTACATCAGGAACACTGATGCGTGGAGTGGAAGTTAGCAGTGTAATAGATTTAGCAATACAATTAGAACCTTTACTTGGTGGATTTGCGGAATCATTTCTAGCTATAGGAATTTTTTCTGCAGGATTTTCTTCAGCTACTGCATCGGCATTAGGTGCCGCTATTACTGTAAGCAGTATGTTGAAATGGGATAATGGAATGAAAAATTGGAAATTTAAAGCTGTATTTTCTTCTGTAATTATAATTGGTATCCTATCCTTTGTATTCCGATTTGAGCCATTAGATGTTTTATTATTTGCTCAAGCGTTAAATGGTATATTACTACCTGGTATTGCGATTTTATTAATGGTTATAATGAACAATAAGAAATTGCTAGGAAACTATGCAAATTCCACTATCATTAATATAATTGGAATTATAGTAGTTATTATTTGTACTGGGTTGGGGATTTACAGTCTAGTTACAGCGATACAAGGATTCATTGGTTAAAGAACGATATATACATGTCACCTGCTATACGTATGTAACGGGCAGTGAAAGTACAATTGTGATGGCATGTTTTCGTCTGTGTATCTAGATCAGAAAGCGTACATGGATAGGATAAAGGAGGATTTTCCGTGTTAGAGAATGCTTTAGTTATGCTGGCTATTATTTTCTTGGTTAATGTTATTTATGTGTCTTTAATGACCGTTAGAATGATTCTAACATTAAAAGGAAGAACGTATATTGCAGCATTTGTAAGTATGTTCGAGATTGTAATCTATGTTGTGGGATTAGGACTTGTATTAGACAATCTTGATCAGATTCAAAATCTAATTGCTTATGCTATTGGTTTTGGAACAGGTTTAGTTATTGGTGCTAAAATCGAAGAAAAGCTAGCTTTGGGTTATATAACCGTGAACGTTGTGTCTGCAAATCCAGATTTAAAATTTACACAGCGACTTCGTGACAAAGGTTATGGTGTAACGAGCTGGTCTTCATATGGGAGAGAAGGTGATCGCTTATCGGTTCAAATTCTAACTCCTCGTAAATACGAATTACGTTTATATGAAACCATTCAAGAAATTGATCCGAAAGCGTTTATTATTTCGTATGAACCAAAGCGAATACATGGAGGATTCTGGGTGAAACAAGTTCGTAAAGGAAAGTTAATGAATCCGAAGAAAAAGAAAAATATGAACACAGAGGGACCTGAAAACGAACGAAAATAGCAAAATCCGAACGTTGAAAGAAAACTTTACAAAAATCATCCGAGTTTATATTGATTTTTCGTATTTGATTTGTTATGCTTAAGCCGACAATTGAAAATGAACCTCATATAAATTTGAGAATATGGCTCAGAAGTTTCTACCCAGCACCGTAAATGGCTGGACTATGAGGGAAGATGGATCATTTTTGTTATAAGTTTATGTTTTAAAGGACTTAGTTAAGTCGACCTTGGTCTATGGAACATGAACGTTAATGGAATGATTAAGTTCGTAAATTATAAGTCTATTCATCTTCTCTCTATATAATATAGATGGAAGATAATAGACTTTTTCGTTTGTAAAAAGACATAGAAAGAGGGATTGGATGGTTCAAGTAGGGGTTATTATGGGGAGTATTTCCGACTGGGAAACGATGCAGTATACTTGTAATGTACTTGATGAATTACAGATTTCTTATGAGAAAGAAGTGATATCTGCACATCGCACTCCGGATGATATGTTTGCTTACTCGAAACAGGCTCGTAGCAGAGGGATAAAGGTAATTATTGCTGGAGCAGGGGGAGCGGCTCATTTACCAGGAATGGTAGCTTCACAAACAACATTACCCGTAATAGGTGTACCAGTTGAAAGTAAAGCATTACAAGGCTTAGATTCGCTGTTATCTATTGTTCAAATGCCTGGTGGCGTGCCAACTGCTACGGTAGCAATTGGGAAAGCAGGAGCTAAAAACGCTGGTATTCTTGCCGCACAAATCATCAGTACATTTGATGAAGTTGCAGAGAAGTCTCTAGAGAAGTATCGTGAAGAAATGCGAGAATCTGTAAAAGAAATGAGGGAAAATCTTGCAAACTACTAATACGATCTTACCTTCACAAACAATTGGAATTATCGGTGGTGGACAGTTAGGAAGAATGATGGCAATCGCTGCACGGTATATGGGATATAAGATTGTTGTTTTAGACCCAACTCCAGATTGTCCAACTGCGCATGTGGCAGATCAACAAATCGTTGCTGCTTATGATAATTTGACGGCGATTGATGAGTTAATGGATTGTTGCGACGTGATTACATATGAATTTGAAAATGTGGATTTACAAGCTGCCGCTATTATTCATAAGTCCGGAAAGTTACCACAAGGAACACGTGCTTTAGAAGTTACTCAAAATCGTGAAAAGGAAAAGAAAGTAATTTCTGATTTAGTATTGCCAGTTCCTGACTATTATATTGTTACAAGTACAGAAGAATGTGAACATGCAATTGACTCAATTTCTTTCCCGGCGGTGATTAAAACGTGTCGAGGTGGTTATGACGGAAAAGGACAATTAAAAATTCACAGCGAATCTGAAAAAGAACTGGCCATCCAATTTTTTAAACAGCATGGGTATTGCATTATTGAACAATGGATTACGTTTGATAAAGAAGTATCGGTAGTGTTTACGAGATCTATAAATGGAAATATTCAATTCTTTCCACTAGCAGAGAACGTGCATCGAGACCATATTCTATACAAAACAACTGTTCCAGCTAATGTAGACCAACATATCCATGAATCTGCCTGTCAGATAGCTGAAAAAATTGCGGAACATATGGATATTGTCGGTACCTTTGCTATTGAAATGTTTGTAAAAGGAAAAGAAGTCTATGTCAATGAAATGGCTCCTCGTCCTCACAATTCAGGGCATTATACAATCGAAGGATGCAATGTTTCACAATTCGAGCAGCATATACGGGCAATTTGTGGACTTCCATTAATCGAAGTGGAATTACACGGACCGACGGCTATGATTAATGTTTTAGGAAATGATATAAAATACGCAAAAACGTTTCTTTCCAAATCGAATGTCGGCTTTGTACATTTGTATGGAAAAGAAGAGCCAAAGGACAAACGAAAAATGGGACATATTACATTCACTGCAAAGACAGTAGAAGAATTAGAGAAACAAGTGAATTACTTCAAGGAGGAAATACATTCATGATTGAACGTTATACAAGAGAAGAAATGGGTAATATCTGGACGGAAGAGAATAAATTCAAAGCGTGGTTAGAGGTTGAAATATTAGCTTGTGAAGCGTGGAGCGAATTAGGTGTTATTCCGAAAGAAGATGTAAAGAAATTAAGAGAAAACGCTTCTTTTGATATGAACCGCATTTATGAGATTGAAGAAGAAACACGACACGATGTAGTGGCATTCACACGTGCTGTATCCGAGACATTAGGCGAAGAACGTAAATGGGTACATTATGGTTTAACATCGACTGACGTTGTAGATACAGCATTATCTTATATTTTAAAACAAGCAAACGATATATTACGTAAAGACTTAAAGCAATTCGTAGAGATTCTTAAAGATAAAGCAATAGAGCATAAGCACACGGTAATGATGGGACGCACACATGGTGTACATGCAGAGCCAACGACATTCGGTTTGAAAATGGCATTATGGTATGAGGAAATGAAACGAAATGTAGAGCGTTTTGAGATGGCTGCTGAGAATATCGAATTTGGTAAGATTTCTGGAGCAGTCGGTACCTATGCAAATATCGATCCATTTGTAGAACAGTACGTGTGTGAAAAGTTAGGTACCTCTCCAGCTCCAGTGTCAACACAAACATTACAACGTGATCGTCATGCTGCTTATTTATCAACACTTGCATTAATTGCAACGTCGATTGAAAAATTCGCAACAGAAATTCGTGGTTTGCAAAAAACAGAAACACGTGAAGTAGAAGAACGATTTGCGAAAGGCCAAAAAGGTTCGTCTGCTATGCCACATAAACGTAATCCAATCGGGTCAGAAAATATGACAGGTATGGCTCGTGTGATTCGAGGATATATGGTAACAGCCTATGAAAATGTGGCTTTATGGCATGAACGCGATATTTCTCATTCATCAGCAGAAAGAGTAATCTTACCTGATGCCACTATCGCATTAAATTATATGTTAAACCGTTTTGGTAATATTATTAAAAACTTAACGGTATTCCCAGAAAATATGAAGCGTAATATTGATCGCACACATGGGGTTATCTTCTCTCAACGAGTATTGCTTTCATTAATTGATAAAGGAATGGCTCGTGAGGAAGCATATGATATTGTGCAACCAAAAGCGATGGATGCATGGGAAACAGAGACACATTTCAAACAGTTAGTAGAGAGTGATGAAAGAATTACTGGAAAGCTAACGCAAGAAGAGATTGATGATTGTTTTGATTATACGTATCACTTGAAGAATGTCGATCAAATCTTTACAAAAATCGGTATTTCCTAGGAGGCCCATATAGATATGAAAGCAGCGCTTTTATATGAAGGTAAAGCAAAAAAAGTATATCAATCTTCTGAAGATGAACATCAATTAGTGCTCTCCTATAAAAATGATGCAACAGCTTTTAATGGGGAGAAAAAAAGTCAATTTGAAGGGAAAGGGAGACTCAATAATGAGATCTCCTCCCTTATCTTTCAACGTTTACATGAAGTAGGGATTAAAACACACTTTATAAAACGATTGGATTCGACTCAACAAATTGTTCAGAAAACTAATATTATTCCTTTAGAGGTGGTAATTCGCAATCTTTCGACAGGTAGTATTACCAAAAGATTAGGGATTAAAGAAAGACTCGCTTTTACCCCACCATTACTCGAATTGTTTTATAAAGACGATGCTTTAGGGGATCCGTTAATCAATGATGAACATGCATTGTTATTAACGGATATAACTGAAACTGAATTGGCTGAAATTAAAGATAAAGCGAGAGAAGTAAATGGAGCGCTTCAAGAAATCTTCCAATCTATCGGAATTAGCCTAGTAGATTTTAAACTGGAATTTGGAAGAAATAAAGAAGGAGAAATACTTCTTTCAGATGAGGTTTCTCCTGATACGTGCAGGTTATGGGATATAGAAACAAACGAAAAACTCGATAAAGATGTATTTCGGCAAGGTACGGGAGACTTAATTACTGTATATCAAGAAATTCTAAATCGCTTGGAGGTTCATGTATGAAAAAAGTAACGGTATATATCACATTAAAACCAGGAGTTTTAGATCCACAAGGAAAAGCAATCCAAGAATCACTTCAGTCCTTAGGATACCAAGAGGTTGAAGATGCTCGAGTAGGTAAATATATTGAATTGCAAGTTGAGGAAGGGCCAAATATTGAGGAGCGAATTACGGAGATGTGTGATCGGCTTTTAGCGAACCCAGTTATTGAGAATTATCAATTTGATTTAGAGGAGGTTAAGTAAACCGTGAAATTTGCTGTCATCGTGTTTCCAGGATCAAATTGTGATCGAGATATGTACCATGCGGTAAAAGAAGTGGCAGGTGCTGAAGCAGAACTTGTTTGGTATACAGACACAGATAGATTAGAAGATGTAGATGGAATCTTACTCCCTGGTGGCTTTTCCTATGGTGATTACTTACGTTCGGGATCAATGGCTTCCACTTCAAATGTCATGCATAAAATTCGTGAGCATGCTTCGAAAGGTAAACCTGTCTTAGGAGTGTGTAATGGATTCCAAATATTAACGGAATCGGGGCTACTTCCGGGAGCGTTGATGAGAAATAAACATCTGTCATTCATGTGCCACCAAGAAGAATTAGTGGTGGAAGATAATCAAACGTTTTTCACTTCTTTATATGAAAAGAAGGAAGTTGTTCGTTATCCGATTGCACATGGTGAAGGAAATTATTTCTGTGACGATGCAACATTGAAAGAGTTAAAAGCAAATAATCAAATCGTTTTTACATATAAATACAATCCAAACGGATCGATTGAAAATATCGCAGGGATTCGAAATAAACAAGGAAATGTACTTGGAATGATGCCTCATCCAGAACGAGCTGTAGAAGAACTACTTGGCAGTGAAGATGGTTTGAAACTTTTTAAATCAATGATCGCAAATTGGAGGGACAGCTATGCAGTTAATGCATGATATACACCCAGAACAAATTGAGAAAGACCGTCTTTACCTGGATATGGGATTAAGTGATGAAGAGTTTCAACGAATTAAACAAATAATTGGACGTCATCCGAACTTTACAGAAACGGGTATTTTTTCCGTAATGTGGTCAGAACATTGTAGTTATAAAACTTCAAAACCACTGTTGAAAAAGTTTCCTACAGATGGGCCACATGTATTACAAGGTCCAGGTGAAGGTGCAGGAGTAATTGATATTGGTGACGAGCAAGCAGTTGTATTTAAAATCGAAAGTCACAACCATCCATCAGCAGTAGAACCATATCAAGGAGCTGCTACTGGGGTAGGTGGAATCATTCGTGATGTATTCTCAATGGGAGCACGACCAATTGCCTCGCTTAATTCATTACGATTTGGGCCATTAACAAATAGTCGTACGAAATATCTTTTTTCTGAAGTGGTCGCTGGAATAGCTGGATACGGTAACTGCGTCGGAGTTCCAACGGTCGGTGGAGAAGTACAATTCGATGAAAGTTATGAAGATAACCCATTAGTAAATGCGATGTGTGTCGGATTAATCAATCATAACGATGTACAAAAAGGGATAGCAGCAGGGATTGGAAATACGATTCTTTATGCAGGGCCGCCAACTGGTCGTGATGGTATCCATGGTGCTACGTTTGCCTCTGACGATTTAGCTGAAGATTCCAATAAAGATAGACCAGCTGTACAGGTTGGGGATCCGTTTATGGAAAAATTATTAATCGAAGCTTGTTTAGAGGTGATCCAATCCGATGCATTAGTCGGTATTCAAGATATGGGTGCGGCAGGATTAACCTCATCTGCTAGTGAAATGGCGAGTAAAGCTGGAACGGGTTTAGAGATGAATCTGGATCTTGTTCCCCAACGTGAACAAGGAATGACAGCTTATGAAATGATGCTTTCTGAGTCTCAAGAGCGCATGTTGCTTTGTGTGCAGGCGGGGCGTGAACGAGAAATTATCGATATATTTGAAAAATACGGACTAAAATCCGTACCGGTAGGAAAAGTAATTGAAGAAAAAGTATTTCGTATTAAACACCTTGGCGAAGTGGTCGCTGATATTCCTGTTGATTCATTAGCAGATGATGCACCTGTCTATAATATGCCTTCAAAAGAGGCAGCATACTACAAAGCTTTTCAACGGATGGAAATAGCAACTCCAGCTATTGAAGATTACGCAAATACATTAAAACAGCTATTACAACAACCGACGATTGCGAATAAAGAGTGGGTCTATGACCAATATGATTCGATGGTGCAAACCAATACCGTCGTTACTCCTGGTTCGGATGCAGCAGTTATTCGGATCAAAGGAACGGATAAAGCATTAGCAATGACTACGGACTGTAATTCAAGATATATCTATCTTGATCCAGAAACAGGTGGAAAAATTGCAGTAGCAGAAGCAGCGAGGAACATCGTATGCTCAGGAGCGAAACCATTAGGATTAACAGATGGATTAAATTTTGGTAATCCCACCAATCCAGAGATTTTCTGGCAAATGGAGAAGAGTGTTGAAGGAATGAGTGCTGCATGTAACGCCCTGCATACACCTGTAATTAGTGGAAATGTCTCTTTATATAATCAATCAAAAGGAAAATCTATTTATCCAACACCTATTGTAGGAATGGTAGGGTTACATGAATCGACGAAACATATTACACCGAGTTATTTTCAACAGAAAGAGGATGTAATTTATTGTATTGGTGAAGCAAAAGCTGAATTTGGCGGTTCTGAATTACAACAATTATACTCTGGGAAATATGAAGGAAAAGCACCACATATTGATTTAGATGTGGAAGCAGAACGTCAAGAAAATTTATTAACAGCCATTAAAGAAGGAATTATTTCTTCTGCACATGATATATCAGAAGGCGGTCTGGCGATTGCTCTAGCAGAGTCGTTATTCAATGGTAAAGGACTTGGAGCGGAAATTAATTTAGTAGGAGAAGCAACCGTAGAATTATTTAGTGAAACCCAATCACGGTTTCTTGTTTCCGTCAATGAAACACATGTAGCTGCATTTGAAGCTCACTTTCCAGAAGCAGCTAAGTTAGGTAAGGTTACTGATCAAGGTGAATTATCTATTTCTATCAATGATAAAACAATTATTCAAGAACGTGTCGGAGAATTAGAGAATCTTTGGAAGGGAGCTATTCCATGCTTGCTGAAATCAAAGGCATAAATGAAGAATGTGGAGTTTTTGGCATTTGGGGTCACGAAAAGGCAGCTGAATTAACTTATTATGGCTTGCATTCCATGCAACATAGAGGGCAAGAAGGTGCCGGGATTGTTGTAAATACGGGTAGCGAACTAAAAGGACATAAAGGTTTAGGGCTTGTAAATGATGTATTCAAACGAGTAAAATTTGATGATTTGGCGGGAAGCGTAGCTGTAGGACATGTTCGTTATGCGACACAAGGTGGTCGAGGCATTGAAAATGTCCAGCCTTTATTATTTCAGTCACAAACTGGTGGAATGGCACTAGCACATAATGGTAATCTGATGAACGCACATGAACTGCGTGGCGAATTAGAAAGAGAAGGAAGTATTTTGCAAACCTCTTCGGATACGGAAGTGTTAGCCCATTTAATTAAACGAAGCGGAGAAGTAACGGAGGATTCGATTGCTCGGGCATTGAATCGTGTTGTCGGTGCGTACGCATATATCATACTGCAAGAAGATAAAATGTTTGCAGCACTCGATCCTGCAGGAATTCGTCCACTTTCGATTGGTCGTTTAGGGGATGCTTATGTCGTAGCTTCTGAAACATGTGCTTTTGACCAGATTGGCGCAATATTTGAAAGGGAAGTATTGCCAGGTGAATTGATTACGATTAGTGACGAAGGGATTACCTCGACTAGGTTTGCTCCAAGGGATAAGCGTCGTATGTGCGCAATGGAATATGTTTATCTCTCCCGACCAGACAGTGACGTGAATTATGTGAATGTACATGCCTCGCGAAAAGAAATGGGGAAAGAATTAGCGAAAGAATCTTCCATTGATGCGGATATGGTTATCGGTGTTCCTGATTCTAGTATTTCTGCAGCTATCGGTTATGCGGAAGAAAGTGGATTACCGTATGAAATGGGCATTATAAAAAATCGTTATGTCGGGCGAACGTTTATTCAACCTTCACAAGAACTCAGAGAATTAGGTGTGAAGATGAAGCTTTCACCTGTGCGAAGTATCATTGAAGGGAAACGAGTTGTCATGATTGATGATTCGATTGTACGTGGTACAACAAGTCGACGAATTGTTCAGATGTTAAGAGAAGCAGGCGCAAAAGAGATTCATGTTCGAATTGCTTCTCCAGCGATTCAAAATCCTTGTTATTACGGAATTGATATGTCTACTAAAAAAGAATTAATTGGAGCCAATTATTCTGTTGATGAAATCAATGAAATTATAGGATCAGATACGCTAGCTTATTTATCGGAAGAAGGCTTGGTAAAAGCAATTGTCAAAGATAAAACTATTAATCAAGGTGTTTGTATGGCTTGTATGACTGGTAAATACCCAGTAAAACAAGACGGTGGATTGGAAATTCATTATACAAGTTGTTAGAAGAAGGTTACGTGGAGGGATTACCATGTCAGAAGTCTATAAACAGGCTGGAGTAGATGTAGAAAAAGGTTATGAAGCTGTTGAACGCATGAAAAAACATGTTGCTCGTACACATCGTCCGGAGGTATTAGGGGCCATAGGTGCATTTGCAGGAGCGTTTGATCTATCGTCGTTTCAATATAAAGAACCCGTTCTTCTTTCCGGTACAGATGGTGTGGGAACAAAATTAAAACTAGCTATTGACTTAGATAAGCATAATACGGTTGGGATTGATCTAGTTGCAATGTGTGTGAATGATATCGTCGCCCAGGGCGGAGATCCACTGTTCTTTTTAGATTATATTGCTTGTGGTGAAAATGATCCGTCTAGAATAGAAGCAATTGTTTCTGGAATTGCCCAAGGGTGTGAACAAGCAGGAGCTGCATTGATTGGTGGAGAAACTGCTGAAATGCCTGGTATGTATGAGCCTAGTGAGTATGATTTAGCAGGATTCGTCGTAGGAATCGTGGAAAAGTCTGCGATGATTACAGGTTCAGAAATCAAATCAGGAGACGTAGTAATTGGACTTTCTTCCAGCGGAATTCATTCGAATGGCTACTCTCTCGTCCGTAAATTAATAGCGGATGTTGATATACATCAAACGCAACCTGGATTAAGTCAACCAATAGAAGAAGCAGTGATGGCACCAACTAAAATTTATGCAACGTCGATTCAAGCATTAAAAAAAGAAGTGACATTGAAGGGAATATCGCATATTACTGGTGGGGGATTTGATGAAAATATTCCCCGTATGTTACCACCTGGATTAGGTGTTTTAATTGAATCAAATAGTTGGGACATACCAGAGATTTTTCACTTCCTACAAGAAAAAGGAAATATCGACGACAGAGAAATGTATGGTGTGTTCAACATGGGAATTGGAATGGCTGTCGTTGTGTCAGAAGATGATGTTTCTACCGCATTACAATTGCTTGAAAATGTAGATGAACAAGCATATGTGATTGGTAAGGTTACAGAGGAGGAAGGAGTGCGCTTTACATTATGACTATAAAAGCAGCTGTATTTGCTTCAGGTACGGGAAGTAATTTTGAAGCAATAATGGAAGCCACCGATTTGAAGTGTAAGATTACTCTTCTTGTATGCGATAAACCGGGAGCATTAGTGATTGATAAAGCAGCTAGTTACGATATTCCAACATTGGTATTTAATCCAAAGGAATACAGTTCAAAGTCCGAATACGAAAAAATGATTCACCGTCAATTACAGCATCATGGCATATCTTGGATATTTTTAGCGGGGTATATGCGACTGATTGGCAATACATTATTGGATGAATATGAAAGTAAAATTTTAAATATACATCCTTCCTTGCTACCTTTTTTTCCAGGAAAAGATGCTATTGGTCAAGCATATGATGCAGGAGCGAGAGAAACAGGTGTTAGCATTCATTTTGTTGATGCGGGAATGGATACGGGACCAGTTATCGCTCAGGAAAGCGTCATGATTGAAGAAAATGATACAATAGAAAAATTAAAAGAACGTATACAGAAAGTAGAACATCAACTTTATCCAAAAGTAATTAATCAAGTAGTGTCTAATAAAGTGAGGGAATAACAATGAGTAAACGTGCTTTAATTAGTGTGTCAGATAAAACGAATATAATTGAATTTGCCAAAGGTCTTAAAGAAAGAGGATTTGAAATCTTATCTACAGGTGGAACATTACGAAGTATTGCTGAAGCGGGCATTAATGTAACACCAGTAGATGAAGTAACCGGATTTCCTGAAATGTTAGATGGACGTGTGAAAACATTACACCCAATGATTCATGGGGGATTACTTGGTAAACGTTCCAACCAGGAGCATCTTACCCAAATGGAAGAGCATGGAATTGTATCAATTGATTTAGTAGCCGTTAATCTATATCCATTTAAAGAGACCGTGCAAAAAACGGATGTAAGTCATCAAGATATTATTGAGAATATAGATATCGGTGGTCCATCTATGTTGCGTTCTGCTGCGAAGAACTTTGAAGACGTACTAGTTGTAACAGATCCGACAGATTACGAGCGTGTGTTAGCAGCAATTACATATGCAAAAGATACATATGAATTTCGTCAGCAATTAGCAGCAAAAGTATTTCGTCATACTGCTAGTTATGACACAATGATAGCGAATTACTTCCTATCTCAGACCGAAGAACAATATCCAGAAAGCTATACAGTTACGTATGAAAAAGTGCAAGACTTACGTTATGGAGAAAACCCACATCAGCAGGCTGCTTTTTATAAAGAACCAATTCAATCTCGTCCTACTTTAGCAACAGCAAAACAACTACATGGTAAGGAGCTTTCTTATAACAATATTCAAGATACGAATGCAGCCATAGAAATTGTAAAAGAATTTACGGAACCTGCTGCAGTCGCAGTAAAACATATGAATCCTTGTGGAATAGGAATTGGTCAGTCGATATCTACTGCATTTGAACGAGCATATCATGCAGATCCAATCTCGATATTCGGTGGAATTGTAGCATGTAATCGACCAGTAGATGTGGATACTGCGAAACAATTAAGTCAAATCTTCTTAGAAATTGTTGTGGCGCCATCTTTTGAAACACAAGCGCTAGAAATATTAACTCAAAAGAAAAATATCCGACTATTGGAGTTAGATGTTACAAGTGATGACAAACAATCCAATCGTTTAACAACAGTATATGGCGGTGCATTAATTCAAGCTTATGACGCGAAAGAAGTAAGTGAAGAGGATCTTGAAGTGGTTACCAATCAACAACCAACCGAACAAGAAATCAATGATATGTTGTTTGCTTGGAAAGCAGTAAAACATGTGAAGTCGAATGCGATTGTATTAGCTAAAGACTCACAAACAATTGGTGTCGGTGCTGGACAAATGAATCGTATCGGAGCTGCAGAGATTGCCATTAAGCAAGCCGGAGATAAAAGTGAAGGAGCAGTTTTAGCTTCAGACGCATTCTTCCCTATGCCAGATACAGTAGAAGCTGCTGCAAAATCTGGTATTAAGGCAATTATCCAACCGGGAGGATCGAAGCGAGACCAAGATTCCATTGATGTATGTAATCAATTTGGCATTGCCATGGTTTATACGAAAGTTAGACACTTTAAGCACTAATAGTAGGAGGGACGCTCTTGAACATTTTAGTAATTGGCCGAGGCGGTAGAGAACATACCATTGTGCAAAAGCTAAAAGAGAATACGGAGATAATAAATCTTTATGTAGCTCCAGGAAATGGCGGAATCGCAAATGACGCTACATGTGTAGAAATCGATGAGATGGATATCGATAAATTATGTGCGTTTGCAAAACAAAACGAAGTGGAGTTTACCATTGTCGGACCAGAAAATCCTTTAAACGCTGGCATTGTAAATAAATTTCAAGAAGAAGGATTAGCGATTTTTGCGCCAACCAAAGAAGCGGCTTTACTGGAAGGAAGTAAAAGCTTTGCAAAAAACTTTATGAAGAAGTACGAGATCCCAACTGCTGCGTATGGCGTATTTACTGATGTAAACGAAGCGAAAAAAATGGTAGAACAACAAGGTGCTCCAATTGTTATTAAAGCAGATGGATTAGCCGCAGGAAAAGGTGTAATCGTGGCTATGACAGAAGAGGAGGCTTTTCAAGCAATAGACGATATGTTAGTAGATAAAGCATTTTCTAATGCTGGAGCAACTGTCGTTATTGAAGAATACCTCGAAGGTAAGGAATTTTCCTTAATGGCTTTTGTCCATGAAAATCATGTATACCCTATGCTGGCCGCAAGAGATCACAAACGAGCGTTTGAACATGATCAAGGACCGAATACAGGGGGGATGGGTGCTTTCGCTCCGGTTCCTGATCTAACAAAAGAAGCTTATGACTTTTCTCTTGAACGTATTTTACAAAAAACTGCAGATGGGATGATAGAGGAAGGACGGCCATTTACAGGTATTTTATACGCCGGGTTAATGATGACGAAACAAGGACCGAAAGTCATTGAATTTAACACCCGTTTCGGTGATCCTGAAACACAGGTAGTCCTTCCATTACTTAAAAACGATTTGCTACAAGTAATGCAGGATGTGCTGGAGAAGAGAGATCCTGAATTAATGTGGTATGAAGAAGCTTGTGTTGGTGTGGTGCTTGCCTCTCAAGGTTATCCAAATGCTTATGAAAAAGGACATAGAATTCCAATGTTTGATTTACAACAGAAAAATTTTGTCATTCATGCCGGTACAAAAGTGAAAGAAGACGAATTAGTGTCTGATGGGGGGCGCGTGCTCTTAGTAGGTAGTCGTGCAAACAGTATGGAAGAAGCATCAGCAAATGTATATCGTCAACTGGAGAAAACAACGATTAATACAGATTCTTTCTTTTACCGAAAAGACATAGCAATAAACCAAGACAACAAAGCTAGGACATAAGAAATTTATATGAAATGTGAGAGGGTGGGCTTCGCAAATTAAATGGAGGCCCACCCGTTATATGTCTGAATTGCCAATAGGGTATTGAGAAAGAAATTAGAGCATTTGTAAAACTAAACTGCATTGATGATCCAAAATGGAGCGTTTCTCTAAACCAAATAAACCTGAGAAAGCGTAAAAAGTGGTGAATAGACGTGCTCTCTAAACCAAATAAACTTCAGAAACCGAAAAAAGTAGTGAATAGACGTGCTCTCTAAACCAAATAAACATGAAAAATCGAAAAAAGTGGTAAATAGACGTGCTCTCTGAACCAAATAAACCTGAGAAATCAAAAAAAGTAGTAAATAGACCAGCGCTATACCTCAAATACAACACCGGGATCCTCAAAAAATATTCATATTAAGTTAAACGTACCTAAGTTATTTTAGGAAGAAAACAAAAACACCACAATATTAACATTTGGTAAATTTTACAAAAATATACACATTCTTTACTTTATTAAAGCAATATATATGATAGAATAAAAGAAATTATTTATTACTGGAGAGTTGCCGTATGGAAAACGGAAGGAATTGGAGAAATCGCGAATTGCGACAACATGTAAAGGTGATTGATGGAACGGTATCACCAACTTTATTATTGAAAAATGCAACATACTTAAATGTTCATACGAAACAATGGTTAGAAGCAAATATTTGGATATATGAAGATCGAATTGTGTATGTAGGTGAAAAATTACCAGAACAGACAAAAGGAACAGAAATATACGATTGTAAAGATAAGTTTATCGTACCAGGCTATATTGAGCCACATTCACACCCGTTTCAATTAGCAAATCCGGAGATAACAGCTACACATGCAGCAAAAACAGGAACTACTACACTCGTAAATGACAATTTGACATGGTATTTGCTAACTAATAAAAAGAAAGCGTTTTCTATTATTGATCAGTTTAACAAATTACCAATTTCGATGTTTTGGTGGTCGAGATATGATTCTCAGACAACCTTGCAAGAAGAGAATCATTTTATTAATACCAACGATGTACTTGATTGGATAGAACATCCGGTAGTAGTACAAGGTGGAGAATTAACGGATTGGCCAAGTTTGTTAGCTGGAGATGATCGACTATTATATTGGATTCAAGAGACTAAACGTAAAGGAAAACCAATTGAAGGTCATCTGCCAGGTGCTTCATTACGAACATTGACAAAGATGAAATTATTAGGAATAAGTGCCGATCATGAAGCAATGACAGGAGAAGAAGTCATGAATCGTCTACAGCTCGGATACATGGTAGGTCTCCGTTACTCACCAATTCGACCTGATTTGCCTACCATTTTAGAAGATTTACTAGAGTATAGGTTAACTACTTTTGACCAGCTGATGTTGACGATGGATGGTCCAACTCCTTACTTTATGAAAGATGGAGTAATTAATACTTGTATTCAGATAGCTATCGATAAAGGAATTCCAATAGAAGATGCGTATCGCATGGGATCTTTTCATGCTGCAAAACATTTGCGTATGGATGAGGAACTTGGCAGCATTGCACCGGGTAGAATCGCACATATTAACATCCTACAAGAAAAAGATAATCCAAATCCGGTAAGTGTGCTCGCGAAAGGACAATGGATTGTAAAAGAAACAAAAGAGATAGATATTCCACCAATTATCGATTGGAGTAATTATGAGATTAATGAAATGAATATAGATTGGGATTTAACGGAAGATGATTTACAATTCTCTGTTCCAGTAGGAATGGATGTAATCAATGATGTCATTATTAAGCCTTATACGATCGATTCAGATGTTAGTTTTGAAGAATTAAATGAAGAAAAGGGAGAACAATTTATCCTTTTAATAGATAGAAAAGGAAAATGGAGAGTAAATACTATTATTCGGGGATTTGCACCGAAACTTGGAGCGCTCATAAGTAGTTATTCTGCATCGGGTGATATTATTATTATCGGTAATAGCAAAAAGGATATATTTATTGCTTGGAATCGGTTCAAAGAATTAAAAGGCGGCATCATTCTTGTTAATGATGGTGAAATATTAACGGAAATTCCATTACAACTTGGAGGATCTCTTCCAAATGAGCCAATGGAACAAATGATAGTGTTAGATAAACAATTAAAGGATACGTTACAAAAATATGGATTTGCCTTTTATGATCCAGTCTATAGCCTATTATTCTTGTCCGCTTTTCATCTACCTTTCTTTAGAATTACACAGAAAGGACTATTAGATGTAAAAAATCGTGATATAGTCTTTCCAGCAACGATGAGGTAGCCTATAATAAGAAATAACTTATTTTACAAAAAGGTGTTGTCTATGAAAAGAGTAGGGTTCGTTATATTGCTCATTATTTCTTTATTAATCGCTTGCGAAGAGGACAATCATGATGCAACAGCAAACACACAAAAAGAACCAGGTGTAGATAAAAAAGAACAAGTGACAGATAGTCGTAATCAAGAAGTATATCCATTATCAGGGATGGTTTCTAAAGGTGAGAATATTGATCAACGTCCGATTGGTGTGATGGTTAACAATCATCGGTCTGCTCGACCTCAATCTGGTTTATCTGATGCTGATATTATATTTGAAATATTAGCTGAAGGAACAATAACGCGATTTCTTGCCATTTACCAAAGTGATCTGCCTGAAGTAGTTGGTCCTGTGCGAAGTGCAAGAGAGTATTATGCAGATATCGCGAATGGCTATAATAGTATATATGTATACCATGGTGCCGCTAATTTTGTAAATGATATCATTGCTTCAAAAGGAATTGATCATTTGAATGGATCGGTTTATGATAACGATGGACATTTATTTAAAAGAGAGAGCTTTAGAAAAGCACCGCATAATTCATACTTGCAACTACCTGCCGTAAACGAAGTTGCAACCGAAAAAGGTGTCGAAATATCAAATTCAATAGAATCACTTGAGTTTTTAACAGATGCGGAGGTAGAAGGTTTATCTGGAGACTCGGCGAATAGTATTGAAGTTGTCTACAGTAGTAACCCTGCAAATGTGGTAGAATATATATACCAAGAAGATGAAGGTACATATACTCGATCAAGTGAAGGGATACAGACAGTTGAATTACAAACAGACCAACCAATAACTGTTGAGAACATATTTATCTTAGAAACTCACCACGAAGTTATTGATGATGCTGGCAGAAGAACAGTTGATTTAACAAGTGGCGGCTCTGCATATTTAATTCAACATGGACAATATCAAAAAGTGGAGTGGGAAAATAGAGACGGAAGAATTGTACCGGTAAAAGATGGCAAAGAAATTGGACTTATTCCAGGAATGACTTGGGTAAACGTCGTACCAAGCGAAGATCCTGGAATGGAACAAGCTGTTACTATTTCTGGTCAGTAGGGCTAAGGTTAAGGAGGAAATTTCGTGCAAATCGATAAATTACGAGGAGAGCAATTAGATCTTTTGTTTGATGCTATTCTATCGTTAAAAGATAAAGAAGAATGCTATAAATTTTTTGATGATATTGCGACAATGTCAGAGGTTCAGTCATTGTCGCAACGATTTCAAGTAGCGAAAATGCTGACGGAAGGAAAAACGTATAGTGCAATTGAGAAGGAAACAAAAGCATCTACTGCGACAATTTCCAGAGTAAGACGTTGTATTAACTATGGTAGTGACGGATACAATTTAGTGTTAGAACGAATGAATATAAAAGAATAGTAGCAAGCACCTTCCAATCAGGAAGGTGTTTTTTTATGCGTGCTAGGCATCCAATTCCACTGTAGAGCTACACATTAACCAACCGCTAGAGAAACGAAAGTACTTATTTCGAGGTAAAGGATGAAGGAAGTGTGCCGTAGGAAATCTTGTGAAAATAGTAAATAGGATAAAGGTTCCCAAGAACATCTCTCGGTCATATTGTCCAGCAACATAAGTGGATTTCCACATAGACCGAGTCCAATTATGGCAAACTACTGATGATTATATAAATTGAAAAGGAAAGCACAAAGCTTTCCTTTACAATTCCGTACGAAGCTCCCACAATTCCGGGAAAAAGTACTGATCGATTACTTTTTTCAAATAAGCAACACCGCCGGAACCGCCAGTACCGCGTTTAAATCCAATAATTCGTTCAACAGTCTTCATATGTCTGAACCGCCACTGCTGGAATAGATCTTCAATATCCACCAACTCTTCTGCAAGCTCATAAAGCTCCCAGTACTTATCAACGTTCCGATAAACAGTTAACCATGCTTGTTTTACACTCTCATTTGATTGATGTGTTACACGCACATCACGATTCAGCACTTCTTCATCGATTGGTAAACCAGCCCTTACTAGTGCCTGAATAGAAACGTCATAAAGACTTGGTGCATCGTAAGCTTCCTGTAAAATCTCTAGCAGCTCTGGGTCTTTTTCATAAATCTTCAGCACATATTCAGTCTTATAACCAAGAGCAAACTCAAGTATCCGGTTCTGATATGACTGAAAACCGGATGCGTTGCCCAGCTTGTCGCGGAACTCCATGTATTCAGCTGGAGTCAACGTGGAGAGAACATCCCATACATTTTTCATCTGCGCTTGTATTTGTGATACGCGTGCTAATTTTTTAAAAGAAGTAGACAAATTATCAGCCTGAATATCGCGAATAGCAGAATCTATTTCATGTAGAATCTGTTTCATCCAAATCTCACTCACATGATGCACTGAAATAAACAGCATTTCATCATGATGGTCACTCAACGGATGATGACTGCTCAATAATGTATCCAAGCCTAAATAATCACTGTAAGTCATCTTCTTTTTAAAGTCTGTATGAATACGCTTTTCATTTTTAAATGCTTCATGTTTATTTTGCATCGTGATTTCCTCCATTTATTGGTTTAATCACAGCTCTAACCAGACTTCCGTCGGCATCCTGAAGCGGGAGTGGCAGAGCAATCATTTCATAGTCGCCTTCAACTATCTGATCAAGCATGACATTTTCTAAAATGTTAATGTCATACTTAAAAAGTGCATGATGTCCAACTAGCTCCTTACTTGAAAGCGGATCTACCGAAGGCGTATCGACACCGACCAGTTTTACTCCAAGAAAATGCATGTAAGCAGCGCCGTCAGCTGTAATTGGCGTGACATCAGTCGGAAATTGTTCCGGATTGTTCGGCAGTGATGTCCGGATTAATAATCGTTCTGTATCTTCTTTCACTTTACTTTTTAAAGCTGTTTCATTTATTTCGTCAAATGCACTGAGGTCTATTACTTTACACGGCCCAATATACCGATCGATTTCCAGGTCAAGGATCCGTTTTCCATCTTCCATAAAATGATAGGGAGCATCCGCATGGGTCCCCACATGCGTGCTCGTCTTGATCCTTCCAATATTCACAGAACCGGTCATTTCCTTCGTTACCGGTGTATGAAAATGAAATGATTGATCCCCCGGCCAACAAGCTAAATTATTATTTATCGGTTGAGAAATATCAATCCATACACCCATTTAGGAAACAACCTCCCTTACATTTTCAAATTGCTTATATAATTCATCTTCCATAATCGTTTTAAAAATTTGTACGCAATCATAAACATCTTCAAATGTATTATATAAAGCAACAGGTGCTAGGCGAATGCCGCTTGGGGTTCTGAAATCCGGAATAACCTTTTTCATTTTTAATGCTTTGCATATCCGAGCAGCTTCAGGATGTTCGACATATATGTGACCGCCGCGTTGGATATGATTTTCTGGGTTACAGATCACTACGCCATGCCCATCGAGTTCATATTTAATTAACTCCATTAAATAGTCCGTCAGCGCGAGTGATTTTCTACGTACTTTTTCAATTCCGGCTTCATGAAATAAGTCTAGTGATCCAATCAGAGGTGCCACACTAAAAAGATGAGGTGTTCCAATTTGAAAAGCCCCGGCATTATTAGCAGGTGTTAAGGTATGTTCCATGTCAAATTGCTTATCCTTAGCAGAACTGAACCATCCCGCTAGTCCAGGTGCAACACCAAAATGCTTTTCATGTAAAAATAAACCTGCGACACTACCCGGTCCTCCGTTTAGATGTTTGTAGGTGCACCAGAAGGCAAAATCAACACCCCATTTATGAAGGTCATGTGGAATAGATCCAATCGAATGGCATAAATCAAAACCAATTTTAATGTTGCGTTTGTGGGCCTCTCTTGTAAGTCGTTCCATATCAAGAATTTGTCCGCTCCGGTATAGAACACTTGGGAGCACGATCAGCGCAATATCATCTGTCATCGCTTCAATAATGTGTTCCTCGTTTAACAGATTTCCATCCTCACTCTGCACCTGTACCAAATGGGATTCATCATACCCTTTTAATTGCAATTGTGCCTTCAATGCATAAATATCACTTGGAAACGTTAATGCATCTGCTAAAATCTTTGTACGCTTTCCTTCAGGCTGAAAAAAAGTTGATACAAGCTGATGTAAATTAACCGTTGTGGAACCGGTCGCAATAACTTCATCTTTTTTTCCACCAACTAGGACTGACATCTTTTCACCTAGACGTTCAGACAGATAGTACCACGGATGATCTCCTTCCATCCAACCGTCGATGCCATATTTCTTCCAAGAGTCAATTATGTTATGTAGTGCGTTTTCTGCCCTTTTAGACATTAAACCTAATGAATTCCCATCCATGTAAATGCTTTCATTTTTAAGATAAAATTCACTACGGAACTGTTTCAATTCGTCCTGTTCATCCATTTCCTGCGCATACGATCTAGTGTATTTTTTAACCATATGTTTCCCCCTGGAACTATAATTTTTAACTTGAATTGTTTATTTATTGTATGGTTAAATTATATTTAATCACTGACATAGTGTCAATGACATAATGTCAGTTATTTCGTGTCATTGACATTGTAGGAGGTTGTCATGAAAAATAAATTGACCAATCGAGATAAGCAAGCGCAGGAGACAAAAAGAAAACTAATTAAATCTGCCCATCATGTCTATTTACAAAATGGTTTTGAAAAAACGACTATTTCTCAGATTATAAAAAATGCTGGTGTTGGATATGGAACAGCATATGTATATTTTAAAAATAAACATGAACTATTTATTACTGTTATGGAAGAAGTCATGCAGGATTTTTTCAAAGTAGCCAATCAGGAATTTCGCCCTGCTACACCTGAAGAAGCATGTTCACGGATAAAAAATCAGGTGAGAGATTATATGTCTTTAGCAATTAAACATAGACCGATTATGAAAGTTGTGAAAGATGCGATCGGCTCTAGTGAGGAGATTGAATCAGAATGGGGAAATATACGAAATGAATTCATTCAAGGTATTACTACCGATATTAAACATTCCCAGGATAAGCAGCTGGTCAATACGGCCTTTAATCCCTTCATTACTGCAAAAAACTGGTATTACATGAATGAGATGTTTATGTGGGAATTGGTTGACGCAGATAACAATGAAAATCTGGAACTTATTGTCCATCAGTTATCACTCTTCTATACCAGCGCATTGTATGGGGTTAGTGACAGCTGATTATAAAAATTAATATGAAAGCCTCCTTAGATGAAAATTGCCCGTTCAAATCCTTTTTAAAATGTCACTGAAAGAATAGAGGGTTGTTATAAAAGACCAATCCTCCACCTTTTAAAAGCGGGCCTTCTATCCTCTTTAGAATAGATCACAAATGTTTTATCATTTGTCTCCTCAACCTACAAATCGCTTCAGTACCCACTAGGGGGTGGGCAAAACCCGATAACTATCTCTACTCCAAAAAGCGGAACACTAGCTACGTTTCTAATGAACACATGCACTTCTGTGCTGTAAATTCGTCAGATTATGGTACGTAATAAAAATTTCGCTCAATCACTAAATTCCGCATATTATTTTTGGTATAATAAAGTAATGAATTTATTGATGGAGGAATTACGGTTTGAAAAATATAAATGAGTGGCATCATATTTTTAAATTAGATCCTGCGAAAGAAATATCCGATGAACATCTAGATCAAATTTGTGAGTCTGGGACAGATGCTATTATTGTTGGGGGAACAGATAATGTCACCTTAGATGGTGTACTAGATTTGTTATCTAGGATACGTCGAAGTCATATGGTTCCCGTTGTATTAGAAGTGTCAGAAGAAGAAACGTTAACTCCAGGATTTGATTATTATTTTGTTCCAATGGTATTGAATTCAAAAGAAAAAAAATACATGATGGATATTCAACATAAGGCAATTAAAGAATTTATCGACATGATGGAATTTGCTGAAGTATACTTTGAGGGATACTGTATTTTAAATGAAGATGCGAAGGCGTTTCAATATACGAATTGTGTAATGCCTGATCTTGATGATGTAAAAGCATATGCGTATATGGCAGAAAAGGTATTTCATTTACCATTTTTTTATGTAGAATATAGTGGTACGTATGGAGATCCTACTTTAGTAAAAGAAGTAAAAGAAGAGCTTCAAAATACTCAACTTCTATACGGTGGAGGAATCGAAACATCAACACAAGCGAAAGAAATGAAAAAATATGCTGATACAATTATTGTAGGAAATAGTATTTATACCAATATAAAGGAAGCATTAAAAACAGTAGAGGCAGTAAAAGGGAATTAAACAGTAGTAAGGACGGTGTACGTATGAATCAATCATTGGAAAGTATGATCAATACGTTAAATAAACAACAGCAAGAGGCTGTGCGACATACAGAAGGACCATTACTGATTATGGCAGGAGCAGGAAGTGGAAAAACACGTGTACTAACCCATCGAATTGCATATTTAATGGGAGAAAAAGATGTATCGCCACGAAATATATTAGCCATTACATTTACGAATAAGGCTGCACGTGAAATGAAAGAGCGTGTGAGCAAATTAGTCGGACCACAAGGAGAATATATGTGGGTATCCACCTTTCACTCCATGTGTGTCCGTATTTTGCGTCGTGACATAGATCGAATTGGATATTCAACCAATTTCTCTATATTAGATAGTAATGATCAATTATCGGTAATCAAGCAAGTTTTAAAAAATTTGAATATCGATCCAAAAAAATTCGATCCGCGTGCTATGCTAGGACAAATAAGTACAGCAAAAAACGAATTAATTACTGAAGAAGAATATACGAAAAACGCTGGGAATTTCTTTGATCGTCAAGTAGCTCAAGTATATGAAGGATATCAAAAAATGCTTCGTAAAAATCAATCACTCGATTTTGATGATTTAATCATGCAAACCATTCATTTATTCCAACGTATACCAGAAGTGCTGGAGTATTATCAGCGCCGTTTTCAATATATTCATGTGGACGAGTATCAAGATACCAATCATGCACAATATTATTTAGTGAAACAACTAGCTAGCAGATTTCAAAATCTATGTGTAGTAGGAGATTCTGACCAATCGATTTATCGTTGGAGAGGTGCGGATATTGGAAACATCTTAACTTTTGAAAAAGACTATCCTTCTGCTCGCACGGTTTTATTAGAGCAAAATTACCGTTCTACAAAATCTATATTACAAGCGGCTAATCAAGTGATTTCTAACAACTCAGGTAGAAAGCCGAAAAACTTATGGACGGATAATATTGATGGAAAAAATCTAAACTATTATCAAGGCGCAACAGAACAAGAAGAAGCTCTTTATGTCACGGATAAGATTCAACAGTTAATAAGAGAGAATGATTATAAACCAAGTGATGTTGCTATTTTATATCGAACAAATGCACAATCACGTGCGATAGAGGATACTTTATTAAAATCAGGTATTGCGTATCAAATGGTTGGCGGCATGAAGTTCTATGACCGTAAAGAAATTAAGGACATGATTGCCTATCTTAGATTAATTACGAATCCAGATGACGATATTAGTTTTGTACGTGTAGTAAATGAACCGAAACGTGGGGTTGGTAAGACCTCGGTTGAACGTTTACAAGCGTATGCAGGAGAACATGATATTTCGTTATATGAAGCGGTCAAAGAAGTTGATTTTACTGGAGTATCCAAGAAAGCAGCGAATGCGCTAGCTGGCTTTGAAAATCTAATTCGAACTTTATCGCAACAGCAAGAGTTCTTAACGGCTACAGATATGGTAGAAGCTGTATTAGAACGAACAGGCTATGAAGAGATGTTAAAGAATGAGCGTTCGATTGAAGCACAAAGTCGCCTAGAAAACTTAGAAGAATTCATGACAGTTACAAAAGATTTCGAGAAAGCAAGCGAAGATAAAACACTTATTGCTTTCTTAACCGACCTTGCGTTAGTTGCAGATATTGATCGTGTGGATGAAGAAGATCCAGATCATAATGAAAAAATTACATTAATGACATTACACGCAGCAAAAGGATTAGAATTCCCTGTTGTATTTCTAATTGGAATGGAAGAAAATGTTTTCCCACATAGTCGATCCATCATGGATGAAGAGGAAATGGAAGAGGAAAGAAGGCTTGCTTATGTAGGGATTACACGTGCTGAAAAAGAATTATATGTTACACATGCAAAAATGCGTACACTGTATGGTAGAACAAATATGAATCCAATAAGTAGATTTATTAACGAAATACCAAAAGAATTAATTGATGGTTTGGAAGAAAAGGATAAACCGATGTTTGGCGCAAAATCTCTTGAACGTTCCCCACAACAACCAGCTCCAAGGAAGAGACGTGCTGAAAAAATGCAACATTCTACAGGTGCTGAAAGTAAAATATGGGCCGTAGGTGAAAAAGCAAACCACAAGAAGTGGGGAATAGGAACGGTTGTTAAAGTACAGGGCGATGGAGAAAAAATGGAATTGGATATCGCTTTTCCTGCACCTATAGGTATTAAACGGTTATTAGCCAAATTTGCACCAATTACGAAGGAAGAATAGGGGCAACGCAAATGAATAAAGAACAAGCAAGTAAAAAGATAGAATCCTTAATTGAATTATTAAATCAATATGGATATGAATATTATGTGTTGGATAACCCTACAGTTCCTGATTCGGAATACGATCAGAAATTACGAGAGTTACAACAATTGGAGCAGGACTTTCCAGACTTAGTGATGGAAAATTCACCGACCCAGCGTATAGGTGGAGCTCCGTTAGCATCGTTTCAAAAAGTAACCCATAATATTCCTATGCTAAGTCTTGGAAATGCATTTAATGAACAAGATTTACGTGATTTTGCGAGACGTGCCAGTAACGGTACCGACCAACCAATCAGCTTTGTATGTGAGCTTAAAATCGATGGTCTTGCTATTTCTCTTACATATGAAAATGGCAAGTTTGTTCGAGGAGCTACTCGTGGAGATGGAACAATTGGAGAAGATATAACATCGAATTTAAAAACAATCCGCAGTATCCCTTTATCGATAAAAGAAGAAGGTACATTAGAAGTTCGTGGAGAAGCATATATGCCACATAAGTCATTTTTAGCATTAAATGAGCAACGTGAGAAAAATGAAGAGGAACCTTTTGCAAATCCGAGAAATGCTGCTGCCGGATCATTGCGCCAACTCGATCCAAAAATTGCTGCAAAGCGTAATTTAGATATTTTCCTATACGGTGTAGGTGAATGGGAGAATAGTGACCTTACATCTCATAGTGAGCATTTAGCTCGTTTAAAAGAACTAGGCTTTAAAACAAACAAGGAATGGAAGAAGTGTAATACGATTGAAGAAGTCATTGACTATGTAAACTATTGGACAGAACATCGAAATGATCTTTCCTATGAAATTGATGGTATAGTAATCAAAGTAGATAGTCTTGACCAGCAGGATGAATTAGGATTTACAGCAAAAAGTCCGCGTTGGGCGATTGCATATAAATTTCCGGCAGAAGAAGCGATGACAACTCTTCGAGATATTGAATTGAGTATTGGAAGAACGGGTGTTGTCACACCAACAGCAATATTAGATCCAGTACGAGTAGCAGGTACGACAGTTCAGCGTGCTTCTCTTCATAATGAGGATTTAATTCGCGAACAGGATATCCGGATTGGAGACAAAGTAGTAATTAAAAAAGCTGGAGATATTATTCCAAAAGTAGTTCGTTCTGTAGTCGAACAGCGAAATGGGGATGAAGAAGAATTCCATATGCCAGAGGAATGCCCTGCATGCGGCAATGAACTAGTTAGACTAGAAGAAGAAGTTGCTCTCCGTTGTATCAATCCGAATTGCCCTGCTCAACTAATGGAGGGATTAATCCATTTCGTATCACGTAATGCAATGAATATTGATGGACTTGGTGAGAAAGTAATTATTCAGTTATTCCAAGAAAACCTTGTTCAAACCATGGCTGACCTTTATCGACTTGATAAAGAAGAACTCTTACAGTTAGAAAGAATGGCAGAAAAATCAGTTACAAACCTTTTAGAAGCAATCGAGAAATCAAAAGAAAATTCATTGGAGCGTCTGTTATTCGGATTGGGGATTCGATTTATAGGTGCGAAAGCAGCGAAAACACTGGCAATGGAATTTGAAACAATGGAAAACCTCCAAAAAGCAACATATGAAGATATACTAGCTATTGATGAGATTGGAGATAAGATGGCTGATTCCATTGTACAATATTTTGCTGAAGAAAAAGTTACTGAACTCTTAAACAGTCTACGAGAACTAGGAGTTCAAATGGAATATAAAGGACCACGTAAATCAGAACAGGCAACAGATAGTATGTTTTCAGGGAAAACAGTTGTTCTTACAGGCAAGATGGAGAAGTTTTCTAGAAAAGAAGCAAAAGAAATAATCGAGTCACTTGGAGGCACTGTTACTGGAAGTGTCAGCAAGAAAACAGATATTGTCATTGCTGGTGAAGATGCTGGTTCAAAATTGGATAAAGCAGAGAAATTAGGAATTGACGTGTGGAGCGAACAACAGCTAGAAGATGTTGTTGGGAAGTAAGGAGGGAGCAGGTTGAAAAAAGTCAGCTTGTTAATGTTGGTGCTACTTCTTTTGTTAAGTGGTTGTCTTCAAAATCAAAATAGTGAAGAAGAAGTAGTACAAGATGATGCGGAACAAAAGACATCAATTGTCCCTAGTTATCAATTATCTGGTGAAAATTATCGTATGATTTTACCGTATAAAACGAGTGCAGCTAGGGGAGCAATTGTGAATCAGATCGCGAACCGTGTCGATATTGATGAAATGGAAGAAGGATTAAGGCGTTTGTCTAAAGATGTCTACAGTCCAGAGGAATTATATTTCCAAGAAGGACAGTACTTTGACACAGATCGAATATATTCATGGATTGACGAGTTGAATCCTGAAGTTGAAGAAGGGGCAGATGTTCAAGAGTATAGAGATAACCCGCGTTATCTCACACATGTTCTCGAGCAAAATTTTATGCGACATTCTGATGATCAAAGTGTTGAGCTTGAAGGTATTTCCCTAGGTATTGCAATGAAGTCAGTATATAGTTTCCAAACGGAACCGGGCGGAACTACTTACTATCAAGATATACCAGAACAGGAAATGTTAAGTGTCGCGAATGATGTTGCACAAAATATCGTAACTGATATAAGAGAAAATGATGAAAATTTGCGTGATGTACCAATTATGATTGCAATCTATAGAGAAGAAGAACAAGCATCTCCTGTCCCAGGAAATTTTGTAGCAAGAACGAATGTCCCAGGTGGAAGTAGTACGGTTGACGATTGGGAAGAAGTCAAGGAAGAGAATATACTTTTTCCATCTGATGAAGGATCAGAAAAATATTTCGAGGATCAAGAACTCGTAACAAACTTTGGTAATGAAGTGAGAAAATTCTTTCCTAACTATGTAGGACTGGTTGGGGAAGGATTCTATATCGATGAGGAACTGCAAAAATTACAAATAGAAATACCTATCGAGTTTAATGGAAAAGGTGAAGTAATAGGTTTCACCCAATATGCTTATGGGCTTGTACAAGAGATCTTTCCTAACTACTATGATATCGAAATAGATGTCGTTTCTAGTCAAAAAACAGAGAGTATTATTTATCGAAATGCGGGAGAAGATCAGGTTAACGTACACATTTATGATTGATTAGGTTACAAATAAGTTCATCCAAAGTAACTATTTAATAAACAAATATTGGTAAAAATGAGGATTTACTGTTTCTAGTTATATGTGCTTACAGAAACAGTAAATTTTCTTTATTTAGGAAAACAGGAAAACTTTTCTTATATTAAACAAGCATATACCTCTATGATTTTCCCAATATGAAAATATAGGAAACATGTTATAATTAATTTAACGAAACAGAATTCAGAATTAATTGATAGGGTGGGTACAATGATTGAGATTGGATCCTTTATAAAATTACAACGAAATAAACAAGAAATGACGCTTGGAGAGTTGTCAGACGGGATTGTTTCAGTATCTTATCTATCGAAAATTGAGAATCAAAAGACTCAAGCGAGCCCGGAAATTATTCAAATGCTCTGTAATCGACTAGGTATAGAGGTCGATAATAGTCAGGAAGATCTAATTAGACAACGATGCTCTGAATGGTATGGGATGTTGTTTGATAGTCATGATAAAGACGATATTGTCGACACATACAATGAGTTACAGGAGCTAATGGATAAGAATTTGTCGGAAAGTTTAATGATGTTCGAAATTCATAAAATTCGTTATTTCCTCGTTTTAGGAGAATTAGAAGCTTCTTTAAAAAAAATCAATGAGCTCAGTGAAATTTCGAATTCATTTGATAATGAGCAACAATATTATTGGTTTAAGTTTAAAGGGAATTACTACTCTATAGTAGATGACTTTTCACAAGCAATGCATATGTATAAAAATGCGGAAGATAAATTACAGCATGTTCGTTTGGATGAAAAAGAGATTGCTGATTTAAAATATGTAATTTCTATAACTCATTCAAAATTTCGTAATACTCTCGAAGCTATTGAATATGCAAATCAAGCATTAGATATTTTTATGAAAGATTATAATTTTATTCGTTGCGCTCAGTGTCATAACATTCTAGGAATATCATATCGAAGAATAAAACTTTATGATAAAGCAATTAAAAATTTTAATTTAGCACTACACCTAGGAAAGCTTGAGAAAAATAAAAAATTAATTCAATTAACGAATCAAAATTTAGGTTATTTGTACTCTGCAAGAGGGAATTCGGAACAAGCTATTGTTCATTATAAAGAAGTTATAAGTGATTCAGAAGTTTACATTTTAACGAAACTAGCTGCCATATCTTCCTTAATTAAAGAGTTATATAATACGGAAAACTATGAAGAAACAAAAGAAAAAGTAGAAAATGCATTAGTATTACTAAAGAGTTTTGAATCAGTAGATTCTGATGAACAATATTATGTTTATGTGATTTATACGTATAAATATTTATTAGAGGGTAATTGGGATAAATTCGTTAGCCATTTAACTACAAAATTTATTCCACATTTACAAAAGAAAAAAGATTATGCAGAATTAAGTAACTATCTAAAATTATTAGCTAATCATTTTGAAAGAATCAATAAGTACAAGTTAGCTGCTAGTTATTATAAAGAGGCTACCTTTGCCTATGAGCAAATTTCAAATATATAAATATTTTAGGAGGGAAGTTTGATGAAAAAGTTATTAGTAGGATTAGTTTTAGGTGCCCTTCTTGTCACAAGCTCTCTTTTTACTCATGATATTACGGGGCAAAGTAACACAGGTGATAGAACTAATGAAGTAGCAGTAGATTTATTACCAGGAGTGTTAAAATCAGGTAATGAAGTAGCAGTAGATTTGTTACCAGGAGTGTTAAAATCAGGTAATGAAGTAGCAGTAGATTTGTTACCAGGAGTATTAAAATCAGGTAATGAAGTAGCAGTAGATTTGTTACCAGGAGTGTTAAAATCAGGTAATGAAGTAGCAGTAGATTTATTGCCAGGAGTACTAAGCACAGGTTCTACTTCACAAGTTTAATTTTTAAATATTAACACATGTTTTTTTACCCTATACAAATGACAGATTTCCTGAGACGGTGTGGAAACCAGTTTCAGGTATTTTTTTGTTCATTTTTAGAAATAATGTATGTCATTATTAAATTAAATAATTATGGCTAACTAGAAGATTTGCCTTTAATAAGCTATCTTTGCTATTATCAATAGTGTTATAATAAGGGAATGAAAAAATTGTAGATACATGTTAGAAAACATATAGGAGGTACTTATAATGGCAGAGATTTCAAAAGATCAAGTGAAGCATGTTGCTCACTTAGCTCGTCTAGAGTTAGACGATGAAGCTGTTGAAAAGATGTCGGACGAGTTGAGTGCGATTATTGATTTTGCTGAACAATTAAATGAACTAGATACGGATTCTGTAGAACCGACTACACACGTACTTAATCTTAAGAATGTAATGCGAAAAGACGAACCGAAGAAATGGATTAGCCAGGAAGATGCATTGCGTAATGCTCCTGATCATAAAGATGGTCAAATTCGTGTTCCATCGATATTAGAGTAGGGAGGAGAAAATCATTATGAGTTTATTTGATTACACGATAAAAGAATTAGAAGAAAAGCTACATAACAAGGAAATTACCGTTGAAGATCTTGTGAAAGAATCATATCAACGTATTCATGAAGTAGATCAAGAGGTCCATGCTTTTCTTACATTAGATGAAGAAAAAGCGTTAGAAAAAGCGAGAGAACTTGATCAACTCGAAGATAAAACAGGTATCTTATTTGGTATGCCTGGTGGTATTAAAGATAATATTGTAACGAAAGGGCTTCGTACAACTTGTGCAAGTCAGTTCTTAGATAATTTCAATGATCCTTTGTATGATGCGACAGTCGTTCAACAACTACAAAAAGAAAACATGGTCGCTGTTGGTAAGTTAAATATGGATGAATTTGCAATGGGTTCCTCTAATGAGAACTCTGGTTATGAACCAACACGTAACCCATGGAATATAGAGCACGTACCTGGTGGGTCTAGTGGTGGCTCTGCTGCTGCAGTAGCTGCAGGAGAAGTGCTATTTACATTAGGGTCTGATACTGGTGGTTCGATTCGCCAACCAGCAGCATTCTGTGGAGTAGTTGGAATGAAACCAACGTACGGTAGAGTTTCTCGTTTTGGATTGGTTGCCTTTGCTTCTTCTCTTGATCAAATTGGACCAGTTACTCGTACAGTAGAAGATAATGCACGAGTGCTTGAAGTTATTGCCGGACATGATCAAATGGATACAACAAGTGCGAATGTAGAAGTTCCTTCTTATACAGAAGCATTAAAACAAGATGTAAAAGGGCTTAAGATTGCAGTACCAAAAGAATATCTTGCAGAAGGTGTATCTAAAGAAGTAAAAGACGCAATTATAGAAGCGTTAAACGTATATGAATCCATGGGTGCTACATGGGAAGAAGTTTCTTTACCGCACTCTAAATATGCACTTGCAACTTACTATTTACTTTCATCTTCAGAGGCCTCTGCTAACTTAGCACGTTTTGATGGGGTACGCTATGGTGTGCGTTCAGAGAATGCAGATAACATGATTGATATGTTCAAAAAATCCCGTAGTGAAGGCTTTGGAGAAGAAGTGAAGCGTCGTATCATGTTAGGAACCTTTGCGCTAAGCTCTGGTTACTATGATGCTTACTATAAGAAAGCACAAAAAGTACGTACATTAATAAAAAATGATTTTGATAAAATTTTAGAGGAATATGATGTTATCGTTGGACCAACAACACCAACTCCAGCATTTAAAGTCGGAGAAAAAACAAGTGATCCATTAACGATGTATGCGAACGATATTTTAACCATTCCAGTTAACTTGGCTGGTGTACCAGGAATTTCTATTCCATGTGGGTTTTCTTCAGAAGGATTACCTATTGGGTTACAAATTATCGGTAACTATTTCGATGAAAGTACAGTATACCGCACTGCATACGCATATGAACAAGCAACGGAACATCACAAGAAAAGACCTCAACTTGGAGGTGCAAAATAATGAATTTCGAAACAATTATAGGTCTAGAAGTACACGTAGAATTAAAAACAAACTCAAAGATTTTTAGTCCAAGTACAAATGAATTTGGTTCTGATCCGAATACGAATGTGAACCCAATTGACTTAGGCTATCCAGGTACATTACCTGTACTAAATGAAGAGGCAGTTAACTTTGCAATGAAGGCTGCAATGGCTTTAAATTGTGAAATAGCAACAGATACAAAATTTGATCGTAAAAACTATTTCTATCCGGATAATCCGAAAGCTTATCAAATTTCTCAATTCGATCAACCAATTGGCGAAAACGGTTGGATTGAAATTGAAGTAAATGGTGAGAAAAAGAAAATTGGCATCACACGCCTACATTTAGAAGAAGATGCTGGTAAATTAACGCACGGTGAAGACGGATATTCCTATGTAGACTTTAACCGTCAAGGTACGCCGTTAATTGAAATTGTATCGGAACCAGATATGCGTTCTCCAGAAGAAGCATATGCATATTTAGAAAAACTAAAAAATATCATTCAATATACTGGTGTTTCCGATGTAAAGATGCAAGAAGGTTCTTTACGTTGTGATGCGAATATTTCTTTACGTCCAATTGGACAAGAAGAATTTGGTACGAAAGCGGAATTGAAGAACTTAAATTCTTTCTCTTATGTTCAAAAAGGATTAGAGTTTGAAGAAAAACGTCAGGAAAAAGAATTGTTATCAGGTGGAGAGATTCTACAAGAAACTCGCCGTTATGATGAGAAAACAAAAGAAACAATTCTTATGCGTGTAAAAGAAGGTTCGGATGATTATCGTTATTTCCCAGAGCCAGATTTAGTCCCATTATATATTGATGAGGAATGGAAAGAACGTGTAAGAAGCGAGATTCCTGAATTACCTGATGCTCGTTTAGAACGTTATATTAATGAGCTTGGGCTTTCTGCATATGATGCCAATGTGTTAACAGCTTCCAAGCAAATGTCTGATTTCTTTGAAGAAGCAACTGCACAAGGCGCTGATATGAAGCAAGTTTCTAACTGGTTGATGGGTGAAGTATCTGCTTATATGAATAAACACTATAAAGAATTAGATGAATTGGCAATCACACCTGAAGCACTTGCAAAAATGATTAACTTAATTGAAGATGGAACCATTTCTTCTAAAATTGCTAAAAAAGTATTCGCAGAGCTTGTAGAAAATGGTGGCGATCCTCAGAAAATTGTGGAAGAAAAAGGGCTCGTACAAATTTCTGATCCAGAACAACTTAAACAGATTGTGAACGATATATTGGATGAAAATGAACAGTCCATCATTGATTTTAAAAATGGAAAGAACAAAGCAAAAGGCTTCTTAGTGGGACAAATTATGAAAGCAACAAAAGGACAAGCAAATCCACCATTAGTAAATAAAATTCTTGCAGAAGAACTTAATAATCGCTAATACTCTAAGAGAGGCTGTCATTATGAATTAATGGCAGCCTACAAAATTATCGAATATCCTTTTCAAACTATAAAAAAAGGACTATGATATTGGGTAGGCATGATTATTAAGATCGATATCAAGAAACCTAGGAGATACTTCTTCAAAAAGTAAAACACCCAAGGGTTCTCCGATATATATGATAAAGTTTCTATCTGTTGAACGTATGGGGAGGAAATAACATGAAAAAGGCCCGAATCATCTATAATCCAACTTCGGGACGCGAAGCAATAAAAAGAGCTTTACCGAATATACTTGAAAAATTAGAAGTTGCTGGTTTTGAGACATCTACACATGCGACAACATGTGAAGGAGATGCTACGGAAGCTGCAAAAATAGCTGTGGAACGCAGATATGATTTAGTTATTGCAGCTGGTGGAGATGGAACGATTAATGAAGTAATAAATGGACTAGCAGAACAAGAACATCGTCCACAATTAGGAATTATCCCGGCCGGTACTACGAATGACTTTGCACGAGCTCTACATATTCCTCGAGATATTGACAAAGCAGTTGATATTATTATCGAAGGAAATACAATGGAGCTTGATATTGGTAGAGTCAATGATGATCATTATTTTATTAATATTGCTGGTGGAGGAAAATTAACGGAACTCACATATGAGGTTCCTAGTAAATTAAAAACGCTCCTTGGTCAGCTAGCTTACTATATAAAAGGTATTGAAATGCTCCCATTCTTGAAAGCAACAAGAGTGAAGATAGAATATGATGATCAGGTCCTAGAAGACGATATTATGCTGTTTCTTATTTCCAATACAAATTCTGTAGGGGGATTTGAGAAGCTTGCCCCAGATGCAAAATTAAATGATGGGTATTTCGATCTTCTAATCTTAAAGAAAACAAATCTTGCAGAATTTATACAGATCGCAACTTTAGCTTTACGCGGGGATCATTTTAGAAGTAAAAATATTATCTATACACAAGCAAAGCATATAAAAATATCAAATGAAGAAAAAATGCAATTAAATATCGATGGAGAGTATGGCGGATTACTCCCCGGAGAATTTTTAAATCTGCGGCAGCATATTGAATTTTATGTGCCGAAGGACTTTATAGAAGCACAGGAAGACTTGGATTAAAAGTCTTCCTTTTGTATGTTTAGAAGTACAAAAAAGATGGGATTCTATTCTTGAGACGGCGCTTATGGTAGAATAATTATTTAAGACGAATATGGTAATAAAAAGGAAGAATGTTATGGCAAAAACGAAGCCTCCAGTAAATAAAAATGAAATATATACACTTACCTTCGAGGATTTAACACATGAAGGGAACGGTGTAGCAAAAATAGAAGGATATCCGTTGTTTGTACCGGATGTTTTACCAGATGAAGAAGCGAAAGTAAAAGTAGTAAAGATCAACAAGAACTTTGGATTTGGGAAATTACTTGAACTAACGAAAACAAGTTCCCATCGTGTAGAACCTACATGCCATGTACATTGCGGTGGATGCCAATTACAACATATGAGTTACGATCTACAGCTTCAAATGAAGCAAGATCAGGTGCATAATGTGATGAAGAAAGTAGCTCATCTTGATCATGTGCCGGTACATCCGATATTAGGGATGGAAGAACCATCGCATTACCGAAACAAAGTACAAATTCCTGTAGGAGAGAAGAATGGAGAAGTGATTGTTGGCTTTTATCAGAAACGAAGCCATCGAATTCTTCAGAATCAAGATACTTGTCATATTCAAGATGAAGCAATTAATGAGGTATTACCTTTCACTCGACAATTGATGAATAAATATGGCATCCAAGCTTATGATGAAAAATCTCATCGAGGTCAACTCCGCCATATTATGGTTCGTGTTGGACACCATACAAAAGATATTATGATTGTATTTGTGACGAAAACGTCCAAGTTCCCGGAAAAGGATCGAATTATTAAGGAATTAACAGAACAATTTCCTCAAGTGAAATCGATTGTTCAAAATGTGAATGATCAACGAACGAATGTGGTACTTGGTAAAAAGACAAAGGTTCTTTGGGGAGAGAATTATATATATGATAAAATTGGGGATCTTACATTTGCGATTTCCCCTAAATCGTTTTTCCAAGTAAATCCTATTCAAACAAAGGTCTTATATGATAAAGCATTAGAATATGCCAATATTGATAAGGACGATGTAGTGATTGACGCGTATTGCGGTATCGGTAGCATTTCCTTATTCTTAGCTCAAAAAGCAAAGAAAGTATATGGCATTGAAGTCGTTCCAGAAGCTATAGAAGATGCGAAAATGAATGCAGAGATAAATGGGATGAACAATGTGGAATTTTCTGTTGGACAAGCAGAAAAAGTGATGCCGAAGTGGAAAGAACAAGGATTAGATCCGGATGTCATTGTCGTCGATCCGCCTCGAAAAGGATGCGATGTCGATTTCTTAGAAGCAATGATTGCAATGAAACCAAAACGTATTGTCTATGTTTCTTGTAACCCTTCCACATTAGCTCGTGATCTTCGTATATTAGAAGATGGTGGTTTTGAAACAAAACAAGTACAACCTGTTGATATGTTCCCTAGCACAAATCATGTTGAGTGCGTAGCGGAATTGACTCTAAAGTTGTCTAACTAAAATAAACTCTTGCTAGTCCGACCCTGATTTCGTAAAAATAAACATTTGCGAAATCGGGGTTTTTTTAATACTATCCAGGTGTTTACCCCAATAAAATTTCAATGTTTTCCCACTCTTAGAACCACCAAAAACCACTGGAATCTACCGCTATCATTTCAATGATTATTTTTAATAATAATCCAATAAAATTACTAATCATTTTTATCCGAACAACTAGCTTTGTAAAAAAGCGTGAATAAATGATTATTCGGGTACATATATTGATAGACTTTTCAATGCAGTCGAAGATATAAAAACTTGTCCCATTTAACATAGAGTTAATGAAATTAGGAGGATATATATGACTGATAATAATAACAAAGAATCTTCAAACCAGACAAATGAAACGAAAGAGATCCCAGAAAGGCAATTTTTATTTCCAGTCCAGGTAATGCAGTCGTTTAGTAATAAAGGAAAAGAACACCTTGATACAAATACTCCTTCGCAGTTAGTCCTTGCTTTAAAAGCAGGTTCATTTATGACCTTTGGTGCTGTATTTTCTGTATTGTTAGCCATTGGTGTGGATGCAAAAGGACTAACATATATTTTACAGGGGATTGGCTTCACTGCAGGTTATCTAATGGTATTTATGTCACAATCAGTATTGTTTACGGAAGTTAATGTTCTTTTGCCAACATCTTATTTACAAAAGTCTTATTGGAGAAAGCATAAGTTTATCAAATTTTGGGCTGTCGCATATGTTGGCAATCTTATAGGTGCGTTATTTGTGGCATTATTAATAATTATTTCAAACTCTTTAACACCTGAATTTTCAAAAGAGCTTGAAACACTAATCTCACATAAAATGAAATTTACCGAATATGGATGGGTAGGCTGGTTCCAAGTAATGCTGTCAGGAATTTTAGCCAATTGGCTTATCGGTATGGCTACATTTCTAACAACATCTGCTAGGGACTTAGCAGGTAAGATATTAGGAACAGCCCTTCCCGTTATTTTGTTTGTGGCAGGTAATTTTCAACATAGTGCGGCAAATATGGGGTATTTTAGTTTAGCGATTTTAACAACTGGTAACTATGCGTGGCATGATTATATATTGTTAAATTTAATCCCAGCCAGTATCGGAAATATTATTGGTGGAGCTATATTCATCTCCTTGTTGTTCTTATATGCTTTTCGGAAAGAGATGCGAGGTTAAACAAAAATTTATACTCCTCTATAGACTGAAGGCGTGTGACGTTTAATTCCTCTCTTTTTTTAGCGCTTTTATCTACAATGTACAACTAAATAAACCTTTGCTCGTAAAATAAAACAATTGTAAAATCACCCTGATTCCGTATAAACATTTGCGAAATCGGGGTTTTTGTGTTTATGGAATAGTCTTGGTTGAGTCAAATGTAATACGACAGAGAAATCCTAAACCAATAAGATAATAAAAGATGAATTTGTCGAATTTTCAATATAAATGTAAAAAATATATTGATTCTAAATAAAGAGAGGTATAGAATTAACAGTAATTATCTAAATATGTAGACAAATTACGGTTTTCTATTAATTGTGATAAGGACTATAGAGAAAGGGATGAAATAATGGACAATCTTGTAAGGCAACTGAGTGAATTAAACGGTCCTTGTGGCTATGAACAAGATGTTGCTTATTTTATTAGAGACTATGTAAAGGATAAAGTGGAAAGTGTAGAAGTTGATGCAATGGGGAATGTAATTGCAAGGAAAAAAGGTGGCAAGCCGGGTCCGGTAACACTTATAACAGCTCATATGGATGAGGTCGGTTTTATCATAAAGAAAATTGAAAATAATGGATTATTACGTTTTGAAAAATTGGGTGGCCATGATGATCGTATTTTGCTGGCACAGGCTGTGAAAGTGCTAGGTTCAAAGCAAGAGCTTGATGGTGTAATCGGGACGATGTCTGCACATTTTGTGAAATTTGACGATCCAAAAAAAGTACGACCACACGCTAATTTATACATAGACATTGGAGCAACATCGAAACAGGATGCCCTTAAAATGGGAGTAGAGGTAGGAACACCTGTTACATGGGCTACTAAGAGCAGGTTTATTGGTCCTGAAGATAAACAATTGATTGTTGGAAAAGCACTTGATGATCGGGCAGGATGTGCCGTACTTTTATCCGTATTAGATGAGATTGACAAACAAGAATTTGCAGGAGAAATTGTTTTCCTTTTCACGGTACAAGAGGAAGTGGGATTACGTGGTGCACAAACGGCAATTAATGGTTTGGAAGATGTAGACGTAGCTATTGCAATTGATACGACTGCTGTAAGTGATACACCTGAAGAAACGATGGATCAAAGTCTTTTCCTTGGCGATGGGACTGGGATAAAGGTGTTGGATTTTAGCTTGATTGTACAAAAGAGCATATTGGAAGAATTGAAAAAAATCGCAGCCCAAGAAGAAATTATACATCAGATGGAAGTTTTTCCTGGGATTGGAACAGATGGGGGAGCAGTAGCTCTAGCCAATAAAGGTATACCAACAGGAGTGCTATCCATTCCTTCCCGTTATGCACACTCTCCTGTTGAAGCAATCAGTTTATCCGATCTAATTGCAACGAAAGAATTAGTGAAAGCATTTATATTCAATTTAACCGATAATACCAAATTTACATTTTAATACATAATGGAGGAAGATCAGCATGACAACACGTAAAATCTTAGCTGCACTTATCGTAACATTTGTGTTCAGTTTATTGCTTGCTGCCTGTGCCAGTGAGCCAGAAGAAAATAGTGAAAGTAATTCAGAAGAAGGTGGAAGTCAGGACGGTGACTTAGTAATTGCTAGTCAAGCAGATGCAGTATCACTAGATCCTCATGCAACAAATGATACACCTTCTGCAAATATTCGTATTAATATTTTTGATAATTTGGTTACACAAATTGAAGATATGGAACTGCAGCCTGCTCTAGCAGAAAGTTGGGAGCAAGTAAATGATACAACATGGGAATTTAAGCTTCGAGAAGACGTCACTTTTCATGATGGTTCCGTGTTCAATTCAAACGTAGTAAAAGCAAATATCGAACGTATACTTGATCCTGATATTGGGTCACCAGTAGCATTTATGTACGATATGATAACAGAGGTTCAAGTGGTTGATGATTATACGGTACGCTTTAAGACAGAATATCCTTTTGCCCCGTTGCCAGCTCATTTAGCACATCCGGGTGGACAGATGGTGTCGCAGGAATTAATTGAAGAGGATTATGCAGCAATGGAAAATGGGGAAGATCCAAGCAATGTAATTAATTCAAATCCAGTGGGTACTGGTCCTTTTAAATTTGAGAATTGGCAAACTGGTGAATCCGTTAAGCTAGTGAAGAATGAGGGTTACTGGCAAAAGCCAGCAATGCTCAATTCAGTTACCTTTAAAGTAGTTTCAGAGGATTTGACTCGTATCTCTGAATTATCTACGGGTGATTCTCATATTATTACACCTTTAAGTCCATCCGATGTTGCAGAAGTTGAAAATACAGATGGAATGAAGGTACAGCGCCAGGAAAGTTCTTCTTTAGCTTATATAGGTTTCAATATGGAAAAAGAACCATTTGATGATGTGCGTGTACGACAAGCAATTTCGATGGCTATTAACAAAGAAGAAATCATTAATGGAATTTATGAAGGAGCTGGAATCCCAGCCAAGGGACCAATTGCACCAGGGATTTTTGGTTATGATGAGCAACTAAATGGATTGGAATACAATATGGAAGAGGCAAGGGCATTGTTAGAAGAAGCTGGTTATCCAGATGGATTCTCTGCAACGATCTGGACGAATGATGATCGCCAACGGATTGATACAGCAACAAATGTTCAGGCTCAACTTGCCGAAATTGGAATCGATTTAGAGGTTGTAACAATTGAATGGGGCGCGATGCTTGATCAAACTGCCAATGGAGAACATGAGATGATGGTATTTGGTTGGACAACTGTTACCGGTGATGCGGATAATGGCATGTATCCACTTTTCCATTCTGAAAATGTTGGATCAGCAGGAAATCGCACATTTACAGTAGATAAAGAATTGGATTCGTATTTGCAAGAAGCGCGTCAAACGGCTGATTCAGAAAAACGTCTAGATTTATATAGTAAGACACAGGAAAAGCTAGTTGAGCTTTCTCCATTTGTATACTTACTTCACCAAGAATATTTACTTGGAGTTCGTGATGAAGTGAAGGGTCTGACCCAGTTGCCAACGCAGTTACTGCAATTGAAAAATGTTTCTTTAGAAGAATAAATATTATAAAAGTCTGATGTCCACTGTTTTATATGGATATTGGGCTTTTTTAGTGGTTCTAGAGAAAATCAGATTCTACTGGTTCACAACTTTAAATGAAAACGCTCAATCATTTCCTCCTTAAACCGGAAATAGGTTAGGTTTAGTTAAAAAATGGTATCAAATAAAATATAACTATAGAAGAAAAAGCTTTATATACAGGAAGCGAGCAGATGATGACAACTTGGTCACTCGGTTATCCCCCGAGGCAGTTAGTCACTTAAGAATGAACCCATAAGCATAGTCCAAGCTATTTCACTCATATTCAGAGCCCGTCGGTAACAAACAAGCCTGAAACAAGCGGAAGCGGGATTTGTGTTTTTCTAAAGTGGTTATTTTTTAAAATATCTGTATTTTTTGGATATTTTTATAGAATTATAGGATATCAAGAATATAGGTGAATTGCTACAATCTTTGTAAGCGCTTAATAAATGAGGGGGAATATGATGAAAACGATTAAGCTTTTACTGCTGGGTGTAGCAATTACTTTTATTCTTGCAGCCTGTGGGGACAATGAGGAAGCACAATCCGAGGATGGGGTGATTGAGCTAACTTTATGGAATGATTGGACAGAGGATCGACCTGAAAATACAGTGTACAAAGATATAATAGAAAAATTCAATGAACAACATGAAGACATTCATATTATTAACGAAAGTATTCCACATGATGATTACGAGATAAAGTTGCGGACACAGGCAGCTGGTAATCAGTTGCCGGATATGATGCGTGTCTGGCCAGGGACTCGTGTTCAACCATTAGTTGAAGGTAATGCACTGCTGCCTTTAAATCCGATTATTGATCATTGGGAAGGATTGATTCCTGAAGAGATTTTACAGGATTATGCAGTAGATGGAAATTATTATGCTATTCCATCTAATATTAGCGAAACAAGCTTGATTTTTTATAATAAAGCAATTGTGAGCGAAGCTGGGTATGATGAATTTCCAACAACTTATGATGAATTTAAAAGTTTAGTAGAGGAATTGAAATCAAATGATATTACACCAATTTCTCTTGGCAATAAGGCGATTTGGCCATTGCAATCTGTATTTATTTCAGGAATTGCGGATCGTTACACAGGAAGTGATTTCCTGGGAAATGTTCTAAATGGTGATGGTACGTTTGAGGATGAACAGTTCATTAATGCTTTATCTGTAATTGATGAATTGACCAAATTAGAAGCGTTTAATGAAGATATGAATACAGTAGATGAGGCTCAATCAAGAAACGAATTTATTAAAGGATCTACTGCAATGCATTTTGCAGGTTCCTGGGCAATCGGACCAATAATGGACAGTGTAGAGGATGTGGAAAATATCGGCGTTGCTGCGTTCCCTTCTTTTGAAGGTGGTGAAGGAGACCCATCTAAAATTTCTGGAGTTGCTGGTGGTGGAATTGCGGTTAATAGTAATTTAAGTGAGGCGGAACAAGAGGCAGCATTTGAGTTTCTTAAATTTTACTATAGTGAAGAGCTGTTCCAGCAGCTTGTTCAGGCAAATATAATTGTACCCGCTGATGTAGAAATGGATGATAGTATCCCGCAAGTGTTTAAGGATGCAAATAGCATGGCTCAAAATGGGTTATCACCTGTTTATGACGCGACATTAACACCTGAATTAACTGACATTATTAATAATGGTCTCCAATCAATAACACTTGGTGATAAAACACCAGAAGAGCTTGCTGCAGAAATGCAGGCAGAATGGGATAAATCTAATGAGTAATCAATTAATTTACAGGTTGCCGGTTTTACTGACAACCTGTGAAAATTGGAGTGATAGAAGATGCAGCTAACGCGTAAAAGCAAAGCAGCGATCATCATTGGGTTACTTCCAGCTTTTCTTATCTATGCTGTTTTTGCTATTTATCCAATCCTTCAATCATTTTATTACTCATTAATGGAATGGGATGGATTTACCGATATGACCTTTATTGGTCTTGATAACTTCAGAAATCTATTTGAAGATCCCCTGTTCTGGAACTCAGTCAAAAATAATCTTTACGTTGTTTTTGCTTCTGTTTTAGGTCAGGTACCAATAGCACTATTCTTCGCGCTTTTACTGAACCGTAAGATTAAAGGAGTAAAGTTTTTTAGAACAGTTGGTTTTCTTCCAGTAGTCTTATCAACGGTTGTAATTTCTTTAACATGGAGCCTTATTTATAATTCTCAGAATGGAATGCTGAATGAGTTTTTGCGCAGTATTGGTCTTGGATTCATGGCGCAAAATTGGCTTGGTGATACGAAATGGGTTATGATTGCCGTTTTAGTTACCGTGGTTTGGCAATTCGTTGGGTTGTACTTAATTATTTTTCTGGCGGCATTACAAAACGTGCCGACGGAAGTACTGGAAGCAGCTAAAATGGACGGTGCTTCAGAATGGACGACCACGTTCAAAATTACGATACCGATGATATGGGATACGATTATTGTGGCAGTTATTCTATGTATTTCTGGAAGCTTGAAGACATTTGATCTAATTTATGTGATGACGAATGGTGGTCCAGCCCATTCATCAGATGTTATGGCGCTCTATATGTTCCATGAGACATTTAATAACCTGCAATATGGGTACGGTAGTGCAGTTTCTGTATTTATCTTCTTCTTTAGTCTCATTTTAATTTTTATAGTTACGAAATTACTAGGAAAGAAAATGATATGAGGAGGGGTGTAAATGGAGTCCACTGTGACTACTAAAAATAACCGACGGACCAATGGAACGATAAAAAAACGAATATCAAGAATTATCATCTATACCTTGCTTGGCTTATTCGCAATTGTGAATGTTTACCCGATTATCTGGATGGCGATCAACTCTTTTAAGTCTGAACAGGAATTTACGGTGAATCAGTTTGGTTTTCCAAATGAATTTATATTGGACAATTATGCAAATGCATGGGAAATCGCTAATCTTGGTGTGTTGTTCAAAAATAGTATATTCGTCTGTGTCACAGCAACAGTCGTCACCGTAATTATTGGAGCATTGGCATCGTATTTCTTAGCTAGATTCAAGTTTAGATTTAATAAGATTATGTATACATTTTTTATATTCGGTTTATTAATTCCGATTCACGCTACGCTCGTTCCGATGTTTATTCTGATGAAAAATCTCGGATTGCTTAATACTGAAATTACACTATTATTTCCGTATGTGGCTTTCCATCTGCCAATTACGATATTTATTTTAACAAGTTTTATGAAAGCTTTTCCAAAGGATATTGAAGAATCGGCAATTATGGATGGTGCTGGAATATTCCGGATCTTTTGGTCGATAATCCTTCCTATGTCCAGACCAGCAATTGCTACGGTTGTTATTCTTAATTTCATCTATAACTGGAATGAGTTTTCTTTTGCATTAGTACTAATTAATGATCCAGAGTTGCAAACATTGCCACTTGGATTAGCGAATTTTGCTGGGCAATTTACAACCAACTATGGGGCACAGATGGCAGGATTAACGATGTCATTAGTTCCGATTGTCATCTTCTATTTATTTATGGAGAAAGAGATTGTGAATGGAATGACTTCTGGAGCCGTAAAGGGTTAATGAAGAAATAAATGCTAAAGGACTAGGTTGGATGAAGAGATGGGGATTAAAGAGGAAGTTCATTACATTTTTTCTTGCATTAATGATACCGATACTGTTTGTTAGTTTATTAATCTATTATCAAACAAGTATAGCATTGAAGAATCAAGCAATAGAGGAAGCAACGGAAAGACTAAGCAGAAATGAACAAAATTTATTGACCGTATTTTCAACAGTAGAAGCGATGTCGTCCTATATGATTTACGATCGTAATTTCCGGAAAATTTTTATCTCCGAAGAGCATGAAATGTATCAACCCGAATACCAAGAGGCTATGGAAGTTATTAAAGGCTATTTTACATTTCAGCTAATATCTAATCCATATATTAATTCCATTTTATTAGAAGGAAGAGATGGGCATTTGGTGAAACATGGAGAACCAGTTACTGGGGAAGAAGAGGAGTTGGATAAAGTCGCCAAGGAATCGAAAGGAAGTCCAGTATGGAGTAATCCCTATCAAGTGAAAAGTGATTGGAATGATGATAAAAATGTAATCAGCTTAACCAGAATAATTAATGATATGAACAATATCAGTGAACAAATCGGAATCGTACGGATACGACTTGATCAAATGGAATTGTATAACCAAATTGAGGTGCCGTCTCAACAGAGTGATTATTTTATTGTTTCTGATAAAGGGGATGTCATCTTACATCCGGATGCAGATCTGGTCGGTAAGCAATTTCCAGACACAGGTTTGATTAAATGGGTCATGGATGGAAAGGAGGAATCATACAGCTATCAGGATGGAGAAAGCCATTTTGTAGTAGTAAAAAATCAACTTACGAATACCGATTGGTTTTCTGTTACTGCCATCGATGAAGATAGGCTTGCAGCGGATTTAACAGAAGTTCGAGCATTGATCGGGTATCTAATTGGTATCCTTCTTCTTGCAGGTATGCTGTTCTTTATCTTCTTTTACCATTCCAATATTAAACGAATAGTAGAATTGACTAAACAGACAAAGCAATTGGAAAATGGAAATTTTACTGCAAGTGTTCATGTGGACTCCGACGATGAGATTGGGAAGCTAGGGTACCGTTTTAATAAGATGGTTAAAACCATTCAGAAACATATTGATACAGAGTATCGATTAAAAATAAAGCAGAAGGAATCAGAGCTAAAAGCCTTGCAAAATCAAATAAATCCACATTTTCTCTATAACACACTTGATATGATCCGTTGGAATGCAAGACTGGAAAACGCACCAGAAACTGGTCAATTGATAGAACGACTTTCCAAAATATTTCGCATGAATCTAAATAATGGAAAATCCTTGGTAAAGTTTGAGGAAGAAGTGGAATATAGTCAGGCTTATCTCGAACTACAAAAGAAACGATTAGGTGAAAAACTCGATTATCAAATTGTGATGGAGGAGCAACTTAAAGGCTTTTATGTTATGAAGCAAATGATTCAACCTTTAATAGAGAATAGCATTCAGCATGGTTTTAAGAACCTTCCGAAACAAGGGATTATTCGAATTCATTATTATCGTAATGAAAATCAAGCAGTAATTGATGTTATCGATAATGGTTGGGGATTTAGTGAACACAAGAAGAATGGTCAACTGCGTGCTGGATATGCTTTGAAAAACCTAAACGATCGGATCTCGATTGTTTTTGGAGAACCTTATGGGCTTTCTATTTTGGATCCAGATGAAGGTGCATTCCTTCGCATGATCCTTCCGCTATTAAATGAGGATAAATCAAAAGAATTAGGTGATTAGATGTCGTCATACAGAATATTGATTGTCGATGATGAACCGATAATTCGATTAGGTCTTCAGCAAACTATACCATGGGGAAAATATCAGATAGACAAGGTCGAGATAGCTTGTGATGGATTGGATGCCATTCGAATAATAGACGAGTTGGGCGGTATCGATCTTGTCTTATCTGATGTCCGCATGCCGAACATGGATGGATTACAATTAGCATCCTATTTACACAAAAACCATCCACAGACAAAAACTATGCTAATTAGTGGATATGATGAATTCGCATACGCAAAAAAAGCAATCCAGTCAGGTGTGAAGGATTACTTATTAAAGCCAGTGGACATAAATGAACTGGAATCTAAAGTGAATACCCTTGTAAATGAACTCGAAGAGGAACACAATGTGAAAAACGAAAGTAGACAAAAGGAAATAAAGAATACAATTTTTCAACAGGTTTATCATTTTCCAGAAGATACTGTAAACCCTAATAGATATCTAGATAACAAGATTTACCCATTTATCAGTACGGTAAAAGAATATGATAAACAAACTGCTCATCTATCTGAACAAGGTCTAGCATCCTTTAACGAACAATGGAAGGACACAATTGAGCAGACGACGAAAATGCTTGGGTTTGACACTGTATCGATTTTTGTTCATTGCAATCAATTACTTACCTGTTTGATACAACCAATAGATTCTGAAATTAATCCAATCCAGGTAGCTGAAATAATCAAGGACAAACATTCCTTTTCTTTTATATGGAGCGATTCGGTTATTAATGTGATGGATTTAAAAAACAAATATAATCAGCTAAAAACAGTCTATGACTATTTACCGTTAATTAGAGAACATGATGTTATTTTCTCCAATTATCAAATGGACCGACCTGATATGCAAACTTATCCGTACAAAATAGAGAAGGAATTGATAGATACATTATTTCACAGGAAACCAATACAACATAACCAAGTAGGAAAAAAGATAACAGACTTATTTGACTATTTTCGAAGTCATTCATTTTTACTTCAAGAAGTACAAGAGGTATGTAGCCATATGCTGAAGGTAATTATGAAAGAATATGAGGCACTACTTGGGGAAATATCTGTAAAGTTAGATTGTCATTTCTTAAAAGAACTGGATCTCATTCTTTTTAATTCCTATTCTTCAATACAGTATTTATTTGAACAGGATTTGGAGCTAATTATCAAAAAGCTAGCTCATCATAAGATTGAAAAAGCAGATTGGCTCATTAAACAGGCAGAGGAATACATCAAGGAATATTTCCGTACGACAATAAAAGTTCAGGAGGTTGCGGATGTCATAAATGTATCATCCAATTATTTTAGCACCTTATTTAAACAGAAGACAGGAGAAAACTTCAATGAATATGTCAACAAATTAAGGGTAGACGAGGCCAAATCATTGCTCATAAATACCCCTTTTAAAGTAAGTGAAATTTCAAGACAAGTAGGCTTTCAGGAGTATAAATATTTTGTCAGTGTGTTTAAGAAGTTTTCTGGATTGACTCCAACAAATTACCGGAAATTAACTGCAATTGAATAGAAGCTACAAAGGAGGAGTTTGAATGAAAAATGTAACAATAAAGGTGCCGAGTAATTTTATGCTAGGGGCAGCAGTTTCGGCTTGGCAGACAGAGGGATGGATAGGAAAGAAGGACTCCCAGGACTCTTATTTGGATATCTGGTATAAAAACAATAAACATGTTTGGCATAACGGGTACGGTCCTGCCGGAGCAACGAATTTCTATCAACGTTATGAGGAAGATATTCATTATATGAAAGAAATAGGATTAACCCATTTTCGGACATCGATTAACTGGTCACGTTTTTTAGTAGATTATGAGAATGCTACTGTTGATGAAGAATATGCAGCATATATGGATAATGTTATTGAGAAATTAATCCAAAACGGTGTAGAGCCAATGATCTGTCTGGAGCATTATGAAATTCCAGCTGTTTTATTTGAAAAATACGGTGGATGGGAATCAAAGCATGTAGTGGAATTATTTGTTCAATATGCTAAAAAAGTTTTTGAACGGTATGGAGACAAGGTAAGGAACTGGTTTACCTTCAATGAACCCATCGTAGTTCAGACTCGCGTTTATTTAGATGCTATTCGCTGGCCATTTGAACAGAATACAAAAAAATGGATGCAGTGGAACTATAACAAAGTATTGGCGACAGCCAAGGTAGTAAGATTATTCAAAGAGATGCAACTTAAAGAAAAAAATGGAGCAAAAATAGGTGTCATCTTAAATCCTGAGGTCACCTATGCACGTTCAACTGCCGCACATGATCAACAAGCAGCAAAGATGTACGATTTGTTTTTCAATCGTGTATTTCTCGATCCCTCGATTAAAGGAGAATATCCGGAGGAATTATTTGATGTAATGAAGAAACATGAGATTACATTTGATTATACAGAAGAAGAGTTAGCTTTGATTAAGGATAATACGGTTGATTATGTCGGGTTAAATCTATATTTTCCACATCGAGTTAAAGCACGTACAGCTGTGTGGAATGAACAGACCCCATTTCACCCTGCGTATTATTATGAAATGTTTGAACTTCCGGGAAAGAAAATGAATCCCTATCGTGGATGGGAAATATATCCGCAAATTATGTATGATATGGGAATTCGGATGAAAGAGGAATATGGCAATATCGAATGGTTTATTGCGGAAAATGGGATGGGAGTAGAAAACGAGAAAAGATTTAAAGATGCTTCTAATATAATTCAGGATGATTATCGAATCGAATTTATTCGTGAGCATTTGAAATGGTTATTAAAGGCAGTAGAAGAGGGCGTAAATTGTAAAGGTTATATGCTCTGGGCATTTACCGATAATGTATCACCTATGAATGCTTTTAAAAATAGATATGGATTAGTAGAAATTGATTTGGAAAATAATCGTAATCGTCATTTGAAAAAATCTGCTTATTGGTATAAACAGCTAATAGAATTGAGGGAATTTGAAGCGGAAAATGATGAGAATTTCAAATAGGAAAGCAAGTAATCTTTACTAGCAGAAGATTTATAGATAAATCATTAAGGGGTGGATAAATGGACAGGTATTTAGCGTTCGATATTGGTGGAACCTTTTTGAAATATGGAGTGGTAGCTGAGAATATGACAGTGGTAGAAACCAATAAAGTGAAGACTCCAGATTCATTGGAAGGATTATTACGTACTATGGAGGAGATCTCACATTTGAATAACGAAGTGAAAGGAGTGGCGGTGAGCTGCCCAGGAGCAGTTTCGCCAGAAGGAATTATAAAAGGTTCTAGTGCACTTCATTATTTACATGGGCCAAATATAAAGCATTTAATAGAAGACCGACTAAACGTACCTATTTTTATGGAAAATGATGCACACTGTGCTGGCTATGCAGAATTTTGGAAAGGTGCCGCAAAAGGAAAGAAAGACGTACTTGTTATGGTGCTTGGAACTGGTATTGGTGGTGCTGTATTTAAAAATGCGGAGCTCCATAAGGGAGCAAATTTGCACGGTGGTGAGTTTGGCTACATGCTTTTGAACTCGGATATTCATGATAGTAATGATGTGTGGAGCAGAGTAGCTTCAACAAAGGCATTAGTGAGAGTGGTCGCCGAACGAAAGAACATTGCTGTGGACTCCCTTTCCGGTGAACAAATTTTTAGCATGGCAGAGGCTGGAGATGCGGATTGTTTGCAAGCATTAGATAGATTTTATCATCTATTAGCAGTAGGCATTTATAATCTCCAATATATTTACGATCCGGAAGTTATCTTACTTGGTGGGGGCATTAGCGCTAGAGAAAATTTAATAGAAAAAATTGATGAAAAGCTGGACGGAATTTTGGCAGTTGTGGATTTAGCGAAGGTCAAACCTAAGATAGCAGCTTGCAAGTTTAAACAAAATGCTAATTTATTAGGTGCTGTATATGGCTGGTTGAAAGAATTTAATCGTTCAAAGGTTGCTTCTATTTAATTGATTGCTGCTGGTTAAATTTTAATAGACGCTTTGAAGCGAAGTTTGTGGAAACAGGATGATTATGGAGTAGATGAATACAAAAAATCGTGAGTCTTAATCACTTTAATGGATGATTATAATCATATCGTGGTCAGAACTAGATTTACTAGTTTAAATAAAAGATTTACAAAGGGAGTTTAAAATGGAAAACAGCAAATTTATGCATTTTATGGAACGGTTCTTTTTACCTATTGCAGATAAGCTCAATAACAATCGTTACTTAGGTGCTTTGCGTGATGGATTTATGGTAGCATTGCCTATCATTATCTTTGGATCAATTTTTGTCGTTATTGCTAATATCCCATTTTTAGATCAATTACTAAGTGAAGATGCTTACAATGCATATAAAGATGCACTCGGACCAGCATCAGCGGCTACGTTATCAATAATGGGGATGTTTGTTATTGTTGGAATTGCCTATAAACTGACAGCCTATTATGGTGGAGACGCTATTTATGGTGGAGTTACTGCATTAGCATCCTTCCTCATTTTGACACCTCAAGTACTAGAAGATGTCACAGGAGTAATTCCGACATCAAGTTTAGGAGCGGAAGGACTGTTTCTTGGAATCTTAACGGCATTTATTTCGACAGAGCTCTTTCGATTTTTTGTACAAAAAAATTGGATGATTAAAATGCCACCAGGTGTTCCAGAAGCAGTATCAAGGTCGTTTAGTTCTTTAATTCCAATTTCGTTTACATTGTCTATATTTTTGTTAATTCGTATTCTTTTTAGCATCACACCTTTTGAAACGATACAAAACTTTATTTATTCTGTTATCCAAGAACCAATAACAGCATTGGGAAGCGGATTGCCTGCAGCGATCATTGCAGTCCTTTTAATCCAAGTTTTTTGGTTCTTTGGTTTACATGGTCAGATTATCGTTAATTCAATAATGGATCCAATTTGGATGACGTTGTCTTTAGAAAACTATGAAGCATATCAAGCAGGAGAAGAAAGACTGCATATCGTAAACAACCAATTTATCGATACGTTTATTGTCGGAATGGGCGGATCAGGAATGACGATGGCAGTTATCCTTGGTCTATTTATAATAGCTAAAAGTAGACAATTAAAGCAGCTCGGTAAGATTGGTGGTCCGCCTTCGGTATTTAATGTAAATGAACCGATTATATTTGGGTTACCAATTATTCTTAATCCGCTAGTTTTAATACCTTGGTTATTAGCACCAGTTATTATTACAATTGTTACTTATTTTTCCATGTCGATAGGTCTTGTTCCTGTTTCTACTGGAGTACATGTACCTTGGACGACCCCCATCTTCATCGGTGGGATGCTGACAACAAATTCGATAGCTGGTGGAATTATGCAGTTAGTGAACTTAGTAATTGTTACGCTTATTTGGATTCCTTTCCTAAAACTTTTGGATAAGCGGTATTTTAGTGAGGAATTGGCAGGTGCGAGTAAGGAAATTGCAGCTGGTAAAGATAAAGGATGATTGGTCTTGCTTAAGAAAACTATGGGGAAGACTAATCTTTTAATTGTATAACGAAAAAGAAGAGAATAGCCCTGCGTTACAGCAGGGCTTTTTAGCATAATAGTAAATAAGTTTTCTGGTGGTTATGTTGTTCATTGTTTTTAGTCTATTACAGTTCCTTGTAATTTCGTATAAAAGAATATTTTTATATATGAATTTTGACATCTTTTTCTTAAATACTTTTACAACTATAAGTAAAAGGAAAAATATGAAGGTAGGTTTCGCATTTATCCAATGTACTTTATAATATAGTAGTGCTCTATCCAGTCGCAATAGTGGCGATTATTGGAAGGGTCTATTTGAGGCAATCCGTTTGTTTAACGTGCGGAAAAATGATATAAGTGTAAAAGAAGAAAAGATATATTGGGATAAGGGTTAGCTATAACCCACAATGAGAGGATTGAAATGTAACAATGATAGATAATTTTTGGCGCGATTTACCACGTCCGTTTTTTATACTTGCACCAATGGAAGATGTGACAGATGTTGTTTTCCGTCATGTAGTAACAGAAGCAGCTAGACCGGATGTGTTTTTTACAGAGTTTACAAATTCAGAGAGTTATTGCCATCCAGATGGACGACAAAGCGTGCGAGGACGCTTAACATTTACGGAAGACGAGCAACCAATTGTCGCTCATATTTGGGGAGATAAACCAGAGTACTTCCGACAAATGAGTATTGGTATGGCCGAAATGGGATTTAAAGGCCTAGATATTAATATGGGTTGTCCTGTAGCAAATGTAGCAGGGAATGGAAAAGGTTCTGGTCTGATTAATCGTCCAGAGGTCGCTGCTGAATTGATACAAGCAGCAAAAGCTGGAGGGTTGCCTGTAAGTGTGAAGACAAGGCTTGGTTACACGTTTATCGATGAATGGAAAGAATGGCTGAGACATGTATTGGAACAAGATATTGTGAATTTATCGATCCATCTTCGAACGAGAAAAGAAATGAGCAAAGTAGACGCTCATTGGGAACTTATTCCTGAGATTAAAAAACTTCGTGATGAGATTGCACCAGATACCCTGTTAACTATAAATGGAGATATTCCTGATCGCCAAACGGGTTTGAAACTGGTTGAAGAGTACGGTGTTGATGGAGTAATGATTGGACGAGGTGTGTTTAAGAATCCTTTTGCTTTTGAGAAGGAGCAGCAAGAGCATACCAGCCAAGAAATGCTTGACCTTTTACGATTGCATTTGGACCTTCATGATAAATATGACAAGTTAGAATCACGTTCATTTAAACCACTTCACCGTTTCTTTAAGATTTATGTTAAAGGGTTTAGAGGCGCAAGTGAGTTAAGAAATCAAATGATGAATACAAAATCCACTGCAGAAGTGCGTGCATTACTTGATAACTTTGAAATAGAAAATACGATTGAAGTAGAGCAATAGAAGTTGTACAGAGCTACTATAACAAAAAAGGCTGAAAATCATAATTCCAGCCTTTTTTGTTATATACAATGCTTGCATTAAAGTTGTACTTGATTCAGTGCATTCAAAGGAGGCAGAATATTGATGAAAGTCTATGGGAAGGTTGTCGACCATCAATCTCGATGTGAACACTATCATTCTGAGAAAGATATTATCAGCATTAAATTTAAATGTTGCAATACTTACTATCCTTGTTATAAGTGTCATCAAGAGTGTGAAGATCATGAAATAGAGAGATGGCCGAAAAGAGAATTTGATAAAAAAGCTATCTTATGCGGTGTTTGTCAGACGGAATTAACGATAAATGAATACATGAAAATGAATTCTTGTAAAAATTGTAAGGCTCTATTTAACCAAAATTGCCAATACCATTATCATCTTTATTTTGATTATAAATAATAGAGAGCCCGCCCACTTAATAAAGAAAAGTTAGGCGGGCTCTGTTAGTTAGTAGAGTAAATATCTAATTTTTTGTTTTTATGAATATCTTCTGTCCCTGCATCTAAAGCAGTCTTATAATAATCGCATTTATGATCGATAATTGCCATTGTTTTAGTTAATTCTTCTAATTGCGCTTTTACATTTGCTTTTCTTTCCACAAATAAATCATACCTTTGTTGCAAAGTAGCATCGCCTTCTCCACACCAATCAATAAAATTTTTAATTTCTTTAATTGGCATTCCAGTGGATTTAAGACATTCGATAATGTGTAAAGCTTCAATATCGGATTCTTTAAACAATCGTGTCCCATTGTCTTTTCTTTCCACGAAAGGCAGTAAGCCTTCCTTATCATAATAACGTAGTGTATATACAGTGAGATTCAGTTTATTTGCAACTTCACTGATAGAATATGTTTTCATCACCAGTATCTCCTTTCAGTTAAATTTATACTTCGAGTTAACTCTAGGATTTTGAAACAGTCTACCATATTATATTTTGATGGTCAAAATTAACTGATTTCTAAAAAATATTGGAGAACCTATTGACTTCGAGTTAACTATAAGGGTTACCATTATTTTGTAATAAACTTAAATTTCTAGGAGGTTCTTTTTATGTATACTGCTAAAGCAAGGGCTGTCGATGGGCCACATCAACCATTTCACGCAACGGAAATTAAACGACGTAATCTGGATTCACATGATGTATTAATTGAAATTAAATATTCAGGTATATGCCATTCTGATATACACACTGCTCACGGTGAATGGGGAGAAGTAAACTATCCCCTAGTCCCAGGACATGAAATTGCTGGGGTAGTATCAGATGTTGGACCTGAGGTCACCAAATACAAAGCTGGTGATCGAGTAGGAGTCGGATGTATGGTTGACTCTTGTGGCGAATGTGAGAATTGCTGCAGAGGAGAAGAACAATACTGTCATCAAGGAAATATTCAAACGTATGGTGGTGTTGATAAATATGGTGAACCAACTCAAGGTGGTTATTCTACTCATATTGTCGTAACAGAGGATTTTGTATTAAGAATTCCTGACAATATCGAATTGGATGTTGCAGCACCGTTACTCTGTGCTGGTATTACAACATATTCTCCACTCAATCATTGGAATGCTGGTCCTGGCAAGAAAGTAGCTGTTGTTGGTATGGGCGGCCTTGGTCATATGGCTGTTAAGATTGCACATGCAATGGGAGCAGAAGTTACCGTTCTATCCAGAACATTAAATAAAAAAGAAGATGGACTGGAATTCGGAGCAGAAAACTATTATGCAACTAGTGAACAAGAAACTTTCGAGAAACTTGCGGGATCATTTGATTTAATCATTAATACAGTAAGTGCTAAGCTTGATATGGATGCTTACTTTAGTCTTCTAAATCTGGATGGTGCTTTGGTAAATGTTGGAGCACCGGCAGAGCCATTGTCCGTAAATGTATTCTCTCTCATTGGACATCGTCGCTCATTCGCAGGTTCTTTAATTGGAGGCATTCGAGAGACTCAAGAAATGTTAGACTTCTGTGCGGAGCATCACATTGTTCCAAAAATTGAAGTGATTTCTGCAGATCAAATTGATGAAGCATATAAACGAGTATTAGATTCAGATGTAAAATATCGTTTCGTTATTGATGTTAGCACAATTTAAATATAATAGTTAAAAGATTAAGATGTTCCATATACTTCGCGTTATGGGACATCTTTTTTTGAGCAGATGTTATCGATTAATGGATAAGGCTTCAATCTTTACAAAAAATATAATTACAATTATAGTTATTAAAGAGTAATTATATCTGTAATTATTATGAAGTATAAAGGAGATAGAAATATAATGGAATTCTGGGAAGCAAGTTTTATAGAAAAACAAGCGATGTGGGGATATCAACCAACTAATTCTGCTATTAAAGCAAAAGACATCTTTATCGATAAAAATGTAAAGGAGGTTTTATTACCAGGGATCGGATATGGGCGAAATGCGAAAGTATTCATAGAAGAAGGAATAGATGTTACTGGCATAGAAATATCAAAAACAGCAATCGATCTCGCTAGAAAAAATGGATTAGATATTCCTATTTTTCATGGTCCTGTGAGTGATATGCCTTTTGATAACAAGCAATACGATGGGTTATTTTCTCATGCACTAATCCACTTACTAAATAAAGAGGAAAGAGAACAGTTTTTCCGAGATTGCTTGAATCAACTCAAGCCAAATGGATATATGATATTCACAACTGTTTCAAAAGAAGCTCCCATGTATGGTAAAGGCAAACAATTGGGTAAAGACTACTTTGAGACAAAGGACGGTGTGAAATTGTATTTTTATGATGCGGAATCCATCGATCAAGATTTTAAAGATTATGGGTTAGTAGATTTTTTCGATGTGGAAGAGCCAAATAAAGATAGTAATAATAAACCGTCGATGAAATTTACGATGATTATTTGTAGGAAAGATGAAAAGTAAGTTTAGGCAGCTTTGGGAAAAATACTAAATACTTGCCTTTTTGCTGTTCATTTCTATGGTGAAGTGGAATATAATAAACAGTTAAAGTTACGGGAGGGGATTGGATGAAGGTTACGATAACTAATGGAGAAACAATACATTACCAAAAAAGAAATGGTGGAGAAGCTATACTCTTATTGATCCATGGAAATTTTGCCTCTTCAGATCATTGGGATAAATTAATGGAACAGTTACCGATGAAATATACGATTTATGCCTTAGATTTGCGTGGGTATGGACAATCTACATATCATACACCAATAGAATCTTTTAACGATTTTGCAGAAGATATAAGATTATTTTGTGATGCATTACATATTCAAATGTGTCATGTGATGGGTTGGTCGAATGGTGGGGGTGTGGCTATGCAATTTGCAGCTAATTATCCAACAAGGGTGAAATCAGTAACTCTACTTAATTCTATTTCTACCAAAGGTTATCCAGCATTAAATTCGAATGGAGAAAGAATGACCACAAGGGAGGAAATTTCAGTTGATCCAATGATCAATAGAATGCTTCAAGCGCAAACGAACAAAGAAAGGTCATTTTTTGAAGCTGCTATGTTACAACTAATGTTTGTTATTAAAAAACCAGAGGAAACTAGATTTAAGAAGTACATCGAAGCAGCATTGAATCAACGGAATATAATCGATGTAGCCAATGCGGCAAATAAGTTTGATATAAGCCGCAACCTAAAAAATATTACTTCTCCAATTCTTATTTTATGGGGAAGGTATGATTTAATGGTTTCGGAGACAATGACATTAGAATTAATGGATGAAATGAAAGAGAATAATGTATCTTTTATTTATAAACAACTGAATACAGGGCATGCTCCATTAGTTGATAATATTGACAGCGTCATTTCAGAAGTAGATTCTTTTTTAGATATAACTTCTTAAATACGTTTACTGTATTATCAATTTTAGTTATAGTTAGATTATCATTAAATGATTGATTTTTCAAAAAAAGAGGTAAATAATTGAATAAGAGTAAATTGCTATTTATTATCATTACACTATATTTGGTTGTGTTTACTTTTTTTATTTCAAAATCTATTTATCTCTTTTTTACTGCCCATATAGAAAAATGGAATAGTGTGATAGATATTATCGCGATAGTCATATTGGTAGTTATTGTCCTCCCGATAACCATATTTATATCTGAAAAACTAACCACTTCTATTTTAAAGAGAAAGTTAGCAGAGAAAAAAATTTATTATACTTTGATTACTGTACTAATGTTTATACCAATCATTGTTTTTTCAGTTAGCATGCTGAATGAATATAAAACGAAAAGTCTAAAAGAACTACTCGAATACGATAAATCTAGTTTTGAAGCGGTATTCGTGAATCATCAAAAGATGACAGAAGATCATCAAGCAGTTAAGAAGATGGTCGAATTTCTTAGTCAATACCAAGTGAAGAAGATAAACGATCGAGATTGGAATTCCGATGTCAGTAAAGAGACTGGTTTTATGATTGAAATTAGGACCGAGAACGAGGTCGTCATGGCTAGTATTTATGAAAATCAATTAATGTCGATAAATAATAATGGTGACTATTATAAAGTAGTGAATGGTCCAATTGAAATACGATGGGTATATGATTATATAAAAGGTTTTGATAATTTTTAGAGGCGCTCCGGTTATTATTTATTCGTACTGAAAACACAAAAAAACTTAGAAGGATGATATAGATGAATGAACAATCTGTAAAAGATATGTGGAATGACTATACAAAAATACAAAGAGATACTCCGAATTTTGATGAAGTAGATGTATGGGCATTTGGAGATGCTCCAGATCACGCTGACGGGCTCGCAAAATTAGTAATGGAAGGGAAGAAAACGGCTACCTCATCAAGCTATAGAAACTATCTAGTTGATGGTGATTCATTGCCTGAACGAGGGCTGCACAATATTATTCTCAATAGCGATGGAGAGGCAGTTGCAATCATTGTTACTACGGATGTAGAAATAGTACCTTATCATGAAGTAACAGAAGAACATGCTTATTTAGAAGGGGAAGGAGATCGTTCTTTGCGCTATTGGCAAGAAGTTCATGAAGCTTTTTTTACTAGGGAGCTGCAACGAATTGACAAAGAATTTAGTGATGATATTCCAGTTGTTTGTGAAAGATTTGAATTAGTTTATAAACAAAAAAGTAAGTAATTGATTAGAAGGATAATAGAGAAGTAGTGGATCACTACTAGAGAGCAATAGAATTCCCTTTGTTTATAATAAATGCAATTAGTGCGATTCCGACTGATATTAAGAAGAGAGTTATTGCAACATATAAATTAAGATCTAAATATTTTCCAGTTTTAGCTAAACAATTATATTCGCCAAATATATAAGTTAGTTAATGGAGGTAAGAAGGACATTGGAAAAATGGAAGACTTTGCAATCTGAATACATACATAAAAGTGATTTTGGAAACATCAGAAAAGATAATTGTGAATTATTAGACGGAACAATAATCGAAGCTTATCATGTAAATGAATATCCTGATTGGGTTAATGCTGTAGTGATAACTAAGGAGAAAGAAATTGTAATCGTTGAACAATTTCGGTATGCAGGAAATGATACATTTTTAGAGATACCTGCAGGGAATCTTGAAGAATTTGAAACCTGTGAAGCGGGTATTGTACGAGAGGTAATGGAAGAGACAGGCTATATTTCACCTCATCGACCAATCTTATTAGGAGAATTTATGGTGAATCCTGCAACACAAACAAATAAAATTAAAACATTTTTAATACTAGATGCTGAAAAAGAGAAGGAACAAAACTTAGATGATATCGAGGATATAAATGTTCATCTGTTTAATTTTGATACATTTGGTCATATGCTCCGTAGTAGCTCACTTAAAACTCAATTATTTACTGCACATGCTTATTATATGGCGAAAGATTATTTAACTTAGGGCCGCAAATTATAGGCAAATAAGTTACTGTAAAGATAAGGGGATTGATACGTTAAAGGGAGAATTCGATAATACAAGAAGATAATGACAATACTGGAGGAGGAGCAGTAAAATGTTCAGACATAAATAAAAATCCCGAACCAAATAATAACAACAAGACTAAAGGGACTACAACACTTCCAAATACTGCAACGAATCTATATAACTATTTAACAATAGGTATCGTCATTATATTAACAGGAGCGGGAATTTTATTCTTTCAACGGAAAAGAAAGTTAGCTGTGGATTTATCCGAAAAAGGTAACTCATAGAGCCGATGAGTGCCCAAAAAACTTGATATCGAGAAAAAAGGTAACTCATAGAGCCAATGAGTGCCGAAAAATATTGATATCGAGAAAAAAGGTAACTCATAGAGCCGATGAGTGCCGAAAAATATTGATATCGAGAAAAAAGGTAACTCATAGAGCCGATGAGTGCCGAAAAATATTGATATCGAGAAAAAAGGTAACTCATAGAGCCAATGAGTTACCAAAATTCTTGATATCGAGAAAAAAGGTAACTCATTTAATCATTTCTTGTTTACTGTACAATCACTTTTATACATAATAAGTCCATTGACTATTTCCCTTTACTTCATAGTTCTCACTTAGTATTTTGCGTATCCGTTTTTTTGAAGAAATAATAGCGCACCAATCTTGAACTCTGTTTGTAGTAATTTTTAAATCAGGAAAGAGAACTTTTATTTCTTCCACGCTTTTAAGTACACTAGTATTCACATCTTCCTTTTTACCACAATAGTTACATACAAGATATTTACCATTAGCATGATTAAAATAGTGATTACAATCATGACAGTAAATTCCTTTTTTAAGATCTTTGTATTGGTATTTAGGGGTATTTTGAAAAGGAGATGGAGAGGTGTGCAATTTTAGTAGTTGTTCGGCGATCTGTTGTTGATGTTTAATGATTATGTTGGTGGAATTACGCTTGATTTTTTGTACAAATGATTGGACTTGAGTTGGTAAGACAAAGGGGGTTTTTACAGGAGCTTGATATAGTGTGAAGTGAGGATGTATAAAGATAACCAAAGACTTAATAGGGAGAGTATATTTAAATCCTGTCATCAAATTACGAAATAATGCTTCACTTCGATGCAGTTGATGAAGCGGTTGTATAATTTCAATATTCGGCATTTTAATTAACCTATCATTTTCATAAATATATTCGCCTTTATAGTTCTTTATTTCTAATAAATAAATTGTATCTTTAGTAATAATCACCGAATCGATTTGGAAAGTTGTATTATTATGTGTAAACAATAAATCTTGTAGTATTAAGTTATTACCATCGATCTCATCACATAATTGGTCGAATCTTCTTTCTCCTTCATATCCTTGTTTTATCTTTTCATAGATTTGCCGTTCTTTATTAGAGAAATCCATTCTGTGAACCAATAAATCATACAACATTAAATCCCTTGTTTTTTCTCTGCGCTTTGTAATCATAAATCAATTCCTCTCCTTATTTCCTTCTATTATAAATGAATATTTTGATAAGTGTATCAACCTATGTAAAAAGAATGATATAATTTGTAAGAAACGGTTATAAAGGGTGGTCTAATGAATTATTTACTTTTCACACTTTATGCTATTCTACTCGCAGTACTTGCATTCTTCACTGGAGAAATCGTCACGTTTATTATGTTAGGGATTATATTAGTGGCGTTGCAGAATATTCATGGCACTTTAAAAAATATTCTTAAAATCTTAAAGGAAAATAAAAGTCCTAAAGTGTAATCAAAAATTGAAAATCTTTGGATGGCTGACTTACTTACATTCGGTCTTCATTTTGTAACGGCTTTTTAGTTGAAAATAACCTCTTCATTAAAAAAATGATCAAGATCATAAAAATTAGGGAATGATAATAGAAGAAGCTCGATAAGGAGAGAGGATTAATGAAGACAGTTGCAGTCATAATAAATCCAAATGCAGGAAATCAAAAATTAAAGAATGAAATAAATACAATTGAAGCGAGATTAAAAGATGTTTTTGAAGAAGTTACCGTATATACTACAGCAAAAGAAGGCGACGGTAAAAAGATCATTGAAAAAATCTATAGTAAAGTGGATTTAATTATTGGTGGAGGTGGAGATGGAACAATATTTGAGCTTGTAAATGCTCTTGCTCCATTAGATCATCGACCAACTTTTGCGGTGTTGCCAGGCGGTACATGTAATGATTTTTCTAGAACAATAGGAATGAATCAAAATCCGCTGGTTGCACTGGAACAAATAGTACAAAAACAAACAAAAACAGTTGATGTGGGAAAATACAATGATTATTATTTCCTGAACTTCTGGGGAATTGGACTAATATCTAAAGTAGCTGAAGAAATGGATGGAGGAAATAAAAAGTTACTTGGAAAAATGTCATATTACATCAATACTTCCAAAGTTGTTTTTCAGAATGAAACATTTCAACTGAAAATAACTAGTGAGGAAATGAACTATGATGGGGAAGCGGTAATGATGGTCGTTGGCAATGGACCTTTTCTAGGTGGTATGAAGTCATTTTTCCCTCATGCTGATATTCAAAATGGAAAATTTGATGTACTTATTATTAAGTTAGCGAAGTTACAACACTTTTGGACATGGTTAGAAACGCAAATGCAAAATGATTACCCAGATAATAGAAACGATGAAGTTATTTATTTTAGAACAAGTAAACTTCACGTGGAGAGTTCGCCAGAGCAAAATATTGATAGTGATGGAGAGGTTTTGACGCAAACACCTTCTGAAATTACAATACTACCAAAACATCTAAATGTAGTTATAGGTGATGAAGCATTTGGCACAGTTTAGATGAATAAGAAAGGGGATTGTATGAAATAAGCAGCATTATTTATCTGTAGTGTGATTATAGTATATTTTGTCTTACAAGTAGGCTCGGGTATGATTTTAACGACATTATATGTACCTAATATATCGGAAGTGTGGCTTAGTATTGAAGGACTCTTACCTGAAATTACTTTCGGATCGAGTTCAATTGCTTTAACTCCTGTCCTAATTTTTGGGGTTTTATCCATTTTCATCGCTTATGCGATTACATTGTTGTTCAGCAAAAAATTAAACATAAATTAATCAAAAGGAAGTCCAAGCTATGGTTAGCTTGGACTTCCTTTTGATAATATTACAGATGGTTCAGGATTGCTTGCTCATTGCAAAAGGATGAAAAGCTTAGGTGGAAAATTAAGTAAATATACTGGGTGGATGCTATCAATTAAAAATTACTAAATAATTATGTAACAAAAAGATGTACCCTTATTGAAGGGTGCATTTTTGTCATTTATCATTGATTTCTCTTTTATTTCACAGTTCTCCAATCACTTCTAACACAAACCTTTTTACCCAAATAAATCTCTTTTAATAATCCAAAATATCTAATTATTTTATATGGTATTGGATAATCAATACTTTAAACCCATTACGTTATAATTATGAAAAATTTTTATTTTCTTAATTTACAATACATTAACGTTAACTCCATAATCTATTAATAGTACTCCACTATACTTCAAATAGAGAAAGAGAATCTATTAAAAATGGAAGTGTAAATAGTATTACATATATTCAAAAATGTAAGAGTACTTTCACACACCAAACACACCTCTAAATTTCTAGGAGTGATTACATGAAAAAACACCATATGAAGATAAAATTCAATATACCTTTTCAATTATTCGCCATATTGTTTTTATCCATTTATATTGTTGCGTTGGTAACATCACCAACAACCGCCGTATTCCGGGCTGAAACGGAGTTGTTGCAAGGATATATTTTGGCTACCGATCCATTTGCAGGTTATGAGGATAATGACGAAGCTAATAAAACAGATGAAACAATTGATAATGAATTAGAAAATGAATCAACAGATAGTATGAACAAGCAATCAATAGATGAACCAAATTATAAATCAACGAATGGCACGAACAAGCAATCAGCTGAGGAAACAAACGATTCCAACAAGCCATTAACAGAAGATGCAGTAGAGAAAAGTGAGAAAGATGAAAATGAATCACCAGAGAAAGATACAGATGCAGAACTTGACGATACAACAGGCGATGCATCATAGCGTAGAAAGTTTTCTATCAACGCCATTTAAATAAGAAAAATTCAAGGAAATAAAATATATGAGGTGGTATTCGATGATGTGGAGAAGAATGAAAAAGTTAACCAGTGGTCTGATAACAACCGTGCTCTCTATATTACTGGTTGTTACGGCGTTCACAGTGATTTTTCATCAAGCAACCGATGGAGAGCCAAATGTATTCGGTTATCAATTAAAAACAGTTTTATCTGGATCCATGGAGCCAGAATTTCAAACCGGATCCATCATTGCTATTCAAGCAAAAGAAAATATTACAGAATTTCAAAAGGGTGACATCATTACTTTTCATAATTCTGATGGAATGGTAATCACTCACAGAGTTGATGAAGTAAAGGATAATGGAGCGCAATATGTGACTAAAGGTGATAACAACAATAGAGCAGATTCTGAGTTGGTGCTCGCTGAGAGTATCGTAGGGCAATACACCGGGTTCACCATTCCGTATGCAGGATATGTGACTCAATTTGCCAATTCTAAAGAGGGTGCACTTTTCTTATTGATCTTACCCGGCGTAATACTAGTTGGCTATTCGATTATCAATATTGGACGAGCGTTAAGGCAATTAGAAGCCTCAAGTAAACAAGAACCGGAAGTAAGTAATAATCAGTGACTCCGCCTTATTCAGGTCTTTCACCTGATGAAGCGTTCACAAATAAAATCAAATATCTTAAGGAGGAATCATGATGGGAATCAAAAAGCAATTGGGCATGGGTGTGGCGACAGCAGTACTGGGGTTATCATTAATAGGAGGGGGCACATTCGCATACTTTAGTGACACCGTAGAAACAAGCAACACATTCGCTGCGGGCACGTTGGATCTAACAGCGAAGCCAACGGAGATTATTAATGTTGGAAATATGGCCCCTGGAGATTCGATGGTTCGTGACTTTGAACTTCATAACAGTGGCACACTCGACATTAACACAGTATATTTAGAAACTAATTATACTGTTGAAGATGCACAGGGTGATAATTCGGAGGATTTCGGAGAACACATAGTAGTAGAATTTCTTTATAACGTAAATAACTTGGATGAAGTGATTTACCAAACAACATTGGCAGAATTGCAAGAAATGACACCGGAAGCGATTAATGAGCATATTTTTTATCCAGCAATTGGTGATGAAGGTCTTGCAGCAGGAGACTCCCATGACTTTGTGGTTCAATTCAATTTCAATGATAACGGGGAAGACCAAAATCAGTTCCAGGGTGACGCTTTAAACCTTGAATGGACATTTATTGCTACGCAAGGTGATGGAAAAGATATCTAAATGAAAAAAGTGATTATCTATTAAATTGGCGAACTGATAATGTAATTTTTTTATTGCTCTAATAAACTAAGAATCTTGATTTTTTCAGGGAGGAAACTTAATTATGAAAAATGTAATAAGAGATTTGAAAGGTGAGAAAGATTTGAAATTGAAAAAGCGTTCCATAGCTGCGTTGCTTGCAGTGGGGATTATCTTACCAAGTGCAGTAGCTGTGGCCGATCAACAAGAGCATCCAGATGCAGAAACGTACAAACCTAGTCCGGTTCCAGACCGAGTTTTATTAGGATGGGAAGGCGATACAACTACTACTCAGTCTGTTTCATGGAGAACGGATGATAGTGTTACGACTCCTGTTGCAGAGATTGCAGCAGCTGAAGAAGGTCCTAATTTTACAAGTAATACGTTAACGGTTGAGGCAGAAACTAGTGAAGAAATTGAGGCAAACCTTGGCTATACGAATCAATACCATACAGTGAATTTTGAAGGTCTTGAACCAGGTACGCAATACTTGTACCGCGTAGGTGATGGTGCAAACTGGAGTGAGTGGTATGAGTTCACTACAGCAGCAGCTGAAGATGAGCCATTTTCATTTATTTACATGGGTGACGCTCAAAATGATATAAAAGAACATTGGTCACGCGTGATGCGTAGTGCTTATTCAGATTTAGCTGATGCGAGCTTTATTGTGCATGCTGGAGATATGATTAATCACGGTGACGCAGATCAGCAATGGGGTGAGTGGTACGAAGGAGCTGGATGGATAAACGGTATGGTACCTAGTATTGCGACAGCAGGGAACCATGAGTATTATAGAACTACAAATGAACCTAGAAAACTGTCCGAATATTGGGGGCCTCAATTTGCATATCCTGGTAACGGTCCCGAGGGATTAGAAAAGCAAGTGGGCTACTGGGATTACCAAGATATGCGAATTATCTCTTTAGATTCAAATGTCGGATATGCAGATATTGATCAGCAAGCAGAATGGTTAGATGAAGTTCTTGAGAATAATCCGAATCAATGGACAGTCATTACGTTTCACCATCCCATTTTTTCTTCTGGAGAGGGACGTGATAACGTAGAGCTTCGTGAAGCGATACTTCCTGTAATCGAAAAGCACAATGTAGACTTAGTTTTTCAAGGTCATGATCACACGTACGCTCGAGGACATTTGAATAATGAACAAAATGGGGAAAGAGAGTACACTACTGGTACGATGTTCGTTAACTCTGTATCTGGTCCAAAAATGTATGATAGATCTGAAGTAGTTTGGGAGGAAAATAACGCATATGTGAGAAGCGGCGCAGAAGATACCCAGATGTATCAACATATTTACGTTGATGGTGAAGAGCTGAAATATGAATCATATAACGCTTTGGGTGAATTATTCGATGAGTTTACAATGACAAAACAGTCTGATGGTCAAAAACAAGTTACAGAAGCAGAAGGATCGGAAGAAGAACCTATTGAATCTTCTATCGAACAAGTGCAAACACAAGTGGACGAATTTTTAGTTTCGGGAGATATTACGAGTCAAGAAACAGGTAGACATTTACAAACTCACTTGACCTCCGTAGGGCATTACCAAGAGGCACAATCAGTGGATAAGGCGATAAAACACATGAATAGTTTTATAGAGTTATTGGAAGTTATAAAAGAAGAACAATTAATCACTGAGAATGCTTTTAATTCACTTAAAGCTAGCGCGGAAGAATTAATTGAGCAGTGGGGATAAAGTTAAAACCAATTAAAAAACATCTCTTGTGGCCGAATGAAAATTTGCTGCAAGGGATGTTCTATTTTGTTTCTTAATCTTAATTATAGTAAGAGGGTGACAACAACTGTTCCCTAAGCTAGAATATTTTAATGTGTAAAATGATTAAACTAGCTAGGTTAGTCATTGTATTTTACTGTTGCATTTATCCATAAAATAAGTATAATAATCTTAAATATTACATCGTCGATGACAAAGAGAGTAATTGCTGTAGCGTGCACAGCGAACTAGGGGAAGTGAGAGCCTAGTCATTAAGCAGTAATGAACCGCACTTTGGAGACTCTTGTTCGAAAAATTGGAGTAGAATAAGACGGGGATGACCTCGTTATCAACTAAAGCGGTAATAATTATTAAATTACAAGTGGAGTGGTACCACGGGATTATAGACTCTCGTCTCTTTTTCAAATAGAAAAAGAGGCGAGAGTTTTTTAGGAGGAATAACTAATGGATGCAAAACAAATCTTCGTTCAATCATTATATGAATGCATGGACGGGAATTTAGAGAAGGAACGATTATATTCTTTAATTGAAAAACCAAAACAAGCAAAGATGGGGGATTTAGCTTTTCCTTGTTTTGAATTAGCACGTAATTATAGAAAAAATCCTCAAGAAATTGCGACACAGCTAGTCGAAGAAATAAATTCTATTTACTTTGAGCGGGTAGAGGCAGTGGGAGCATATGTCAATGTTTTTCTGAATAAAGCTTTATTCACAAAAAAAATTCTCCAACAAATTAGTAAGGAAAAAACAAATTTTGGTTATTCAAATCTTGGTGAAGAAAAAGTAATCACAATCGACCTCTCGTCTCCTAATATCGCAAAACCTTTTTCAATGGGACATTTACGTTCAACCGTAATTGGAAATGCAATTGCTAATATTGCAGAAAAAGTAGGATATAAAACGGTTCGTATCAATCATTTAGGAGATTGGGGAACACAGTTTGGTAAATTAATGGTGGCATATCAAAAATGGGGAAATGAGGATCAAGTACGAGCGAATCCAATTAAAGAATTACTTCAACTTTATATTCGTTTTCACGAAGAAGCGGAAGTTGATACTAAGCTCAATGATATAGGAAGACAATGGTTCAAGCGATTAGAAGATGGAGATGCACAAGCTGAAGAATTATGGGGTTGGTTTCGTGAAGAATCGTTAAAAGATTTCTCAAGAATTTATGAGCTATTAGGGGTTTCATTTGATTCTTATAATGGGGAAGCTTTTTACAATGACAAGATGGATCGTGTCGTTCATGAACTGCAGCAAAAAGGTTTATTAATTGAATCGGAAGGAGCAAAAGTTGTTACGTTAGAGGAAGAAAACTTACCACCTTGTTTGATTCAAAAACGTGATGGAACTACGTTATATGCAACACGTGATTTAGCTGCTGCTATTTATCGTTATGAAACATATCATTTTGCAAAATCCTTATATGTTGTAGGCAATGAACAGACTCTGCACTTTACACAGCTGTCTTATGTACTACAAAAAATGGGATATAATTGGGCTAAGAATATGAAGCATATTTCGTTTGGTATGATGTTAAAAGAAGGAAAGAAAATGTCTACTCGAAAAGGAAAACTTGTGTTATTAGAAGAAGTACTACAAGAAGCAATTCAGTTAGCAAATAATAATATTATGGAGAAAAATCCTTTATTAGAGAAGAAGGAGGAAGTAGCAAGACAGGTTGGCGTAGGAGCTGTTATTTTCCATGATTTAAAAAATGATCGACACAACGATGTGGAATTTTCTTTAGAAGACATGTTGCGTTTTGAAGGGGAAACAGGTCCGTATATTCAATATACCCATGCAAGAATGAATTCATTGCTGAAAAAAGGAGGATATCGTGAAACGAACAATGTTAGCGTAGTTGATATAAATGAAGCATGGCCTATAATTACGCGTCTTATGGCTCTTCAAGATACAGTTATGAAAGCTTACAATGCTTCTGATCCTTCTAAAATAGCAAAATACCTTATTGAGCTAGCAAGAGAATTCAACAAGTATTATGCGAATGTACGAATTTTAGGGGATGAGGAGAATAAACAGGCGAGATTACAACTTGTATATTCGGTAAAAACAGTTTTAAAAGAAGGACTGCGATTATTAGGAATTCAAGCGCCAGATGCTATGTAAAAAAAATCAGGATAATGTATAAGTAGTATTTTTGGCGATTATAGTAATACAATTCGTCGCCGTTACAGGAATATACTCCGCTTATCAGAGGCGGCTGGTGAGCCTCCGGGTGCTCCGCATTCCGGGACTCATCTATGCCTTCCTCCAACAGTCATCCATGTATCCTAAAAAATAGCTATACACCACAGAAAATTGAATTCCTTATTTGTACGAGTTCCGTATAGTTCTTACGCTTATTTCTTACTATTTGTCTTTTGAACTTTTTACTATCTCCCAACCTCATTCCCAAATATATTCAAGTAACCTAGCTCATACGATGTGTAATAAGCTACGATTAATGCAGAAATCATTCCAAATAGGAATATCCAGTCGTTCCTATTAATCTTCATTTGATGATAGTACGTACGCTCACGTTCTCCTGTGAAACCTTTGGATTCCATTGCAATTGCAACTCGTTCGGCTTTTCTTATCGAGTTAGCAAGTAATGGAATAGCATATTGTTTCATATTTTGTATTCGATTCTTCCAGCCTTCTGCTCTGCTAATTCCACGGATACGATGCGCTTGTTTCAGTAATTCAAATTCATGTTGTAACGTTGGTAAAAAGCGATAACCAGCTAATATACCATAGGTTAATTTTGGAGATAATTTACATTGTTGCATTAAACTCAACATGAAATTCGTAGGATTGGTAGTGAATACAAATAATAAGGATAACGCTATAAAACATAAAGATCGTAGTGCAAGACTTATCCCGACTTCAGCACTACCTGTAGTTATTTCAAACCAAAGAAATTTAAATACGACGTCTCCAGTTGCATAGGATTCATCGGTGTAAAGCATCGTCATCCAAGCGAGTGATATCGCAAACAACGAAAGTGGCATGAAAATGAGTAACCATCTCTTCAATGGGATGTTTGCTAGAAAAAATGTTATCGCTAAAATATACAATAAATAGATTAATGGTGTAACAATATCGAAAGAGAAACTAAGAAATATCCCGGGAATTAAAACTGCCACAGCTTTCATGCTAGGATTTCTATTCTCTATCATCGTACATGCACCACATTTCGATTTCGGCACTCACGAACGCGATAAGGTTCTCTCAATCTAGCATCTTGTAATAACTCTTTCTGATTCCAAAGTGATTGCGGGCTTCCGTCAAAGCATACTCTTCCTTCATTTATCACTAATGCCCGTTCACAATATGTATCTACTAAATCCATATCATGTGTTACAAAAATAATAGCGGTCCCTTGACCTTGAAGTTCTAATATCATATTCATCAGTTCCTTTGTTGTATGAGCATCTTGACCAAATGTAGGTTCGTCAAATAATAGTAAGTCTGGTGTTTCATCTAACATCGTAGCTACACTCAAACGACGTTTTTGACCGCCACTCAATGTAAAAGGATTCTTCCATTGATGATCTAAAAGACGAAATGCCCGCAGTAACGGAATAGTACGTTTATTAATTTCATTAGTAGAATAATTGTTTAAGCGCATACCAAAAGCGACTTCATCAAATACCGTATCACAAATAAATTGATGCTCAGGTTGTTGAAAAACAAACCCAGTATGTTTCGATAATGTTTTTCTATCCAAACCTTGTAGCTCTTTTCCTTGAAACAAGATACTGCCACTGTAATATTTTTTTAATCCGATTAAACATTGCAGTAGGGTTGATTTTCCCGCACCATTTTCTCCTAAAATCGCCAAAAACTCACCTTGGTTAATAGAAAAAGAGATTTCATTCAATATAGCAGACTTCTTCTGGTAATAGTGAAGATGATGAACTTCTAAACACACAGGCATAGTTTTTTTGTGCGCTACTTTCCTAGTCGTTGATGGATTATCAAGATACTTCATTGGAATTGCGATTTGATGTTTTTCCAGTACATTTTGATGTACTTCAAAAGCTGTTTCGGGCTTTTCATCTAGTTGAATTTGACTTTCCTTACTCAAAACGACTAGCCGGTCCGCATAGATTTCCCAATCATCGACTTGATGTTCAATAACTAGTATGCCGATATTTGTTTCCTTTTGTATTGCAATAATAAGCTCAATAAATTCTAACCTTGACATAGGGTCAAGATTTGCTGTTGGTTCGTCTAAGATAATGTATCTTGGTTCCATTAATAAGACGGATGCTAAAGCGATTTTTTGTTTTTGTCCTCCGGATAAATGGTGAATGTCGGTATTCATGTACTCGAGCATTCCTATTTGTTGCAACACATTTGTTATTTTTCTTTTCATCTCAGAACGTGGAATAGAAAGATTTTCTAACACAAAAGCTAGTTCATCTTCTACTCGAACCATACAAAATTGACTTTCCGGGTCTTGAAATACGATACCAACCTCTTGATTAATAACACCTCTTGGATAATCAGCAATAGTCTTCCCTTTATACAAAAGAGTTCCTTTCGTGGTTCCTTCTACGGCTTCTGGATAAAGTCCATTTAAACAAAGCGCTAAAGTACTTTTCCCTGAACCGCTGGCCCCCATAAGAATAGTGATTTCATTCTCATAAATCGATAGAGATAGCTGGTTAATACTAGCAGTTTGGTTTGTATTATAAAAGAATGAAAAATTATTTAATTTAAAAAGAGGTTGGTCAAGAAGCTCTTTGTTCACGTTTTTTCTGACGCTCCCTTCCTAGTGGATATCCACTCAGCACTCCAGTTGAGGCAAGTTGATCAGCTATTACTTTTCCAAGAAGACCAGATAAGATTGCGCCACTTATAATTCGAGTGACAAACATTAATCCTACTAACCATGAGGCATATGCATCGTATCCAGACATGAAGTAATGGTAAGGAAAACTGATCACTGCGGCACCGATTCCTGAAAATATAAGTATTCTTAGGCGATAATCTTTCCAACCAGTAGCTGCGAAAGCAAGTTCTGCCCCGAGACCTTGTACCATACCAGATAATATTAATGTTGGTCCAGAAGTAGATCCAATTAGTACTTCTGTAAGAGCGGCAATCGTTTCAGAAGTAAAAGCGACTCCTGGTTTTCGGATAATGTACGCAGCAACAATAGATACAATAAACCATATCCCAAATATAAATTCATAACCTAATGGGCCTAACCCTAATGGAGTTAACGCTCCAAACAATATATTTCCCACTCCAAAGAAAGCAAGATAAATTAATCCAAAAACCACTCCTAGCATTGACATTAAGACAACATCTTTTAATTTCCAGTTTTTAGTCATCGCTATCCACCTTTTAATCTTTATTTGAAGGACTATTTGCAGATATAGTAAACGTCATCGTCACATGTGATACGACTTTTTGCACATTATCAAATGATTGTTGCAGTGCAGAGAAAATAGCATTTACATCTCCATCAAGCCGTGTTGCATAATGAGAGTGACTGACCTTTACACCTGTATTTTTCGATAAATCGATTTGTTCATAGATTTTATCCATATAATCTTCACGTCCAAGAGGGTAAAGAGAAAATTTACATCCTGCTTGTTGTTTCATGCTTATTGAATTGGATTCGTTCATTAATATATCAGACTCTTCCATATATACATCTCCAGAAGAATCACCTGGGCATCCAATAGAAAATGTTCCACTCATTGCTACATGTTCTCCAGTTTTTGCTGCATGTAAGAATATAGACTTTGTAACATCAAAGATATGAATCGATTTTCCGCGAATACATGTAGTTACATCATCAGTTTCTTTCCATACTTTTGACGTGTCCACTTCTTCAAGGGTAGATAAAATAATATCTACAAAGTCATTACTCATTGGAAATAAAGTAAATTGGCATCCTGTAATCCTGCTTGTACTGCAAATTTTTGTCATCTTGTTTTCCTCCTTATTATTGGGTAATAAAAAAACTGCACTCCTAAGGGAATGCAGTTTGTGTATGTCAATGAAAAGAATCGTAAATATATATCCATACAACGAACTACACTTCCCCACGCTAGTATTATCTAGTTCGGGTTATAAGGGTCAGGCATTGCCTTCTCAGCCATAAAAATAGCACCCCTAGTGCGTACGATAGAATATGCAGTTTTGTTTATTGTAGTTTCATCATAAGCAATATTCATTCAAATGTAAACCATTCATTTTATTTTATATTTTTAATTGTTTTAAATACTTGTCTGCCTCTTTTGCGCTCTTTGTATAGCTATTGTTTTTCCAGTGATTCCAAATCTCCGACAGTGCTAATGCCAGTACTGATAAACCCGTGGCAATTTCTTCATTCGAAAAAGGAATGAGTTGATGGCCAAATATCATAGATACTGTATTGGCAAAAACAACGATAAGTATAAACAGGCGGACCCATTTATTGTTAATACTTTCTAATGCTGCTCTCATGGACAATCCCTCCTTAATTAATAAATATGGAACACACGTATAAGTTATGATTAAGTTCGGAAAATTTTGTTATAATTGATGTAGCAGATATCGTTATATGAAGAAGGAAAGGAGGATGAAAATTGAAAGGGAAGATTGTATTTTTAAATGGTGTACCACGAGCAGGAAAATCAAGTATTATAAAAGAACTTCAATCACTATCAAAGGAAATATGGATTAATCTAGGGGTAGATCAAACAGCAACCATGATAGATAAAAAATTTTCGCCTGGAATGGGATTGAGACCTGGTAAGGAGTTTCCTGAAATAGAAGGGACCGTAAAAAATCTATACATTGCTTTGTTTCATTCAGTTGCTTGTTATAGTAACCAAGGTTTTCATGTTATTGTCGATGTAGGTTTTCATACAGATTATCATATTGAATTTAATCCATACGATGAAATGAAAAAAATCCTCAACGAAGAAAATGTGCATCTTTTTACTATATATTGTCCACCTGATGTTGTGATGGAAAGAAGAAATCAAACATGGAGACAAGAATGGGACAGTAAACAGGTGCCAGAATATGTTTATCGTTGGGATCACGCAGTTTATAAGAGCAATTTATCAACATATCAATTTGATACTTCGTGTATCTCTAGTAAACAAATAGCTCAAAAGATTCTTCAAATAATCAATTAGAGGGTGGCTTTGGTGAAGAAAGTGCTTATTATATTTTTGACTGGATTGGTATTACTTACTTTTATTAGTATGGTTACATTTGTTATACTACCTAGTTCCAATCAACCGTCTTCGGGCACCTCCAACTTAAACGATTCAGATATGCAAGATCATGAAATTCCTATAAATGAACAAGAAGGAACTCTGCAAGGATATTATTTCAATGGTTATATCGATATGCGTGATTCGTTCGAAAATTTTGAGGAAGAATCAGAGTACATTTACTATATGAGTCACCATTTTGACTATTATCGTAATCAAGCTTTTGCCCATGGTAAAGATGAACCAAAAGAAGAATATGTAGAGTATTTTAAGCAATTAGATCCTTTAAATGCTCTTGTCTCTTTCTCTAACAATACAAAAACGGACCTACAAAATGGTGACTATATAAAAGTGACCTTCAAGGGAGGAATTATGGAATCCTACCCAGCCCAAATTGGTGAGGTAACGAACTTAGAAGTAATTAATTAATATGGATAAAGGGTGACTTGATGAAACGCTATGTCATTATCACTGTAGGAAAGACACATAGTGGGAAATCTACCTTTGCTAAATTATTGAATAAACAACTTACTAATTCAATTGTTATCGATCAAGATAACCATGCAGAATTCATTAATCAATATTACTCGAATTTGCAGCCCAAATCGGGACCAAATATATGAAACACGCCGTATCAAAGCTAGTGGTTGCTTATGCGGTGGAACACACAAACGATCACCTAATTATTTGTAACACGAATCGAAACAAAATTAGAAGACAACACTTAATCCAGTGGTATAGAAATAATGAATTAATCCCAGTTATCGTTCATTTTGATATACCAGATGACGTTCTTTTGAAACGGGTTCAAACATCTACACGTAAAACGAATATATTTCGATTTGCTAGTAATTTTGAAGAGGTTTTGGCACGTCAATGTGAAGATGCTAAAGATGACGATATTCAAGAACCTAATGAAAATGAAGCAGATTACTTTTTCCGCATAACACATGAAATGGATACAGATCTAGTTATTCATAAAATACAAGAAATAGTTAGTTCTCAATTCGAAAATTAGTCGGAAATAGTATTCTAACGAACTGTTTTTTGAATTATTCACATACTAGTAAAACATAATATTTAAATATGATATCGTTATAATGTTTAATAACATATTATTTATAACTTATAGCAATTAATGATGACTTATTAATTGAAATCGTAAAGAATAAAATCCTTTAAAATTACATTCATGTTAAAATTTTACATTATTGTAAAACATTATAATCTTTGTTGACGCTTTCAAAACGTCCATGTAAGATATAAAAATATAGGCGGTTCAGAAAATTAATGCAATTTAATCAATTTCATAGCTGTGATACTCCACTTATAAATGAAGCAAATAATACTTCGTTTTGACTGAAATCTATTCGTATGCGCTTACAAACTCATTCAATTATGAAATTGTTTTCTCATGTATTAATACCGCTAATATTTTTAAAGGAGGAGTAACATGAAAGCAGTGTTTAGAACAAAGTCGATGAAATTATTGGGAACATCTATTGCTACACTCGCCTTTTTTACGTTTGTTGCTTGGCAAACAGCTTCTGCACATGGTTACATCGAAGAACCACAATCAAGGAGTCTATTATGTCACGAACAAGTGAATACGGAATGTGGAGCGATTCAATGGGAACCGCAAAGTCTTGAAGCACCAAAAGGATTTCCAGGGCCAAGTATTCCTGATGGACAAATTGCATCTGCTGGAGGAGCTTTTCCAGAATTAGATGAGCAATCTGCAGACCGTTGGGAAAAAGTTAATTTGAACTGGGGAACCAACACGTTTACTTGGCATCTAACTGCGATGCATGCAACTACAAAATGGCATTATTACATTACAAAACCCGATTGGAATCCAAATGAACCACTTACAAGAGATCAATTTGAATTAGTACCATTTTATGAAATCTATGATGGTGGAGCACGACCAGGGCAAACAGTTACGCATCAAGTAACTATACCAGAACGATCAGGATATCATGTGATCTTGGGAGTTTGGGACGTAGATGATACGGCAAATGCTTTCTATAATGTTATTGATGCTAATTTTGGTGGTGAATCTAGTAATCCTGATCCAGATCCAGGTAATCCAGAAGAACCTGAATTACCAGATGTGCCGGAATGGAATGCTAGTACGGTATATGTTGGTGGTGATCAAGTAACTTATAATGGTAAATTATATCAAGCGAAATGGTGGACCAGAGGAGAGACTCCTGGTAACTCTCAAGTTTGGGAAGAAGTAGTTACAAGCGCGACTACATCTCAAGATGCTTTTGAATCAATTACTGCTTGGAATACTTTTGCGTATTAATAGAATTATATAATAAGAAAAAAGTTCCGATCACTAGTCTAAAATGGTCGGAACTTTTCATTGTTATTGAACTTTTTTAAAAAAGTTCGGTAGATAATCTTTATGTGCTTCTAACATTTCATTTAGAATCTTCTTAGCAATCGTATCCGATGGTACAAGGGGATTAATCGTCATTGCTAAAAGCGCTTTGTTGTAATCACCTGAAATAGCAGCCTCAGATGCTACTCTTTCGAAAGACTTGATTTGACTTACTAATCCTTGAACTGATACAGGAAGCTCATCCATGATAAGCGGCTTTGGTCCTTCTTTGGTAATAACACAACTGATTTCAACTGCAGACTCATAAGGAATACTTTGAATCGCACCACGATTAATCGTATTTACTGGTTGAATGTCTCTACGATCATTGTATATTGAATCAATTAAGCTACATGCAGCATCACTATAGTATGCTCCGCCCCGCTTTTCCAATTGAGGTGGTTTAATTGATAAAGTCGGGTCTTTATACAGTTCAAATAATTCATCTTCTAATTTTTTTACTACTTCTGCACGAGTACCGCTTGAAGCTGCATTTTCTTTTTCATTGTCAAGCATCTCATCTGTTTTAAAATAATAACGATGGTATGGACATGGTAGTACACCTAGTCCTTCAATGAAAGAGGGTTCCCAACCTAAGTCAATGATATTTTCCATTGTTCCAGTCGAATTTGTCTCTGTCATTCGCTTTAATACATCAGATGTAGATTCTTTTCCGTCTACATAAATATGTAAACCAAAGACCATATGATTGAGGCCAGCGAAGTCAATTTCCACTCGATGTGCCTCAACTTCTAAAAATTTTGCAACCATCATTTTCATTCCGATTGGCACATTGCACAGACCAACAATATTTTTCCAATTTGTATGTCTCAGCACAGCTTCAGTAACCATTCCGGCTGGGTTTGTGAAGTTAATTAACCATGCATCTGGACATAGTTCTTCCATATCTTTGACAATATCTAGAATGACAGGAATAGTTCGAAGTCCTTTAAATAATCCACCTGGCCCATTTGTTTCTTGCCCAATTACTCCATATTTTAAAGGGATCCGTTCATCTTTTGCCCTAGCTTCAAGCAGTCCAACACGAAATTGTGTGGTCACAAAGTTTGCGTCTTTAAGTGCTTTTTTTCGGTCAAGTGTCAGATGAATATCGATAGGTACATTTGCTTTTTTTACCATTCTTTTTGCTAATTCACCTACAATTTCTAACTTTTCTTTTCCTGCTTCAATATCTACTAACCAGATTTCATTCACGGGTAATTCTTCATAACGCTTAATAAAACCTTCAATAAGTTCAGGAGTGTAGCTTGATCCTCCACCTATAGTGACAATTTTAATTCCATTCATAAAATGAAAACATCCCTTCTAATAATTTTAAATTATCAAAATCTGATTTATAATAAATATACATACTAAAGAAATGGCGAGTGAATGCATGATGTTTACCAATATTGAAATTACTGAATTCTCCGATCTAGAGTTCTCTTTATATAATTTTATCGTAACTCATCCAGAAAAAGTGATTTATATGCGTATTAGAGACTTAGCTAATGAAACGCATGTTTCACCAACTAGTATTTTGCGTTTTTGTAAAAAGCTTGGATATGATGGATTTACCGAATTCAAAGTTCAACTAAAAATGTACATGAATCAAACGGAAAATTTAAGTTTTATTCATTCTACTACCTCTTTAACAGAATACTTAGAACGTACAATGCAACATGACTATAATCAGCGAATTAGTACAATATCTCAATCCATTGCTGCTGCACAAACAATTATTTTTATTGGAAGTGGAACATCGGGTATTCTAGCAGAATATGGTTCTAGGTATTTTTCTGCTTTAAAAAAATTTTCACTGCATATAAATGATCCTTATTTTCCAATGTACACTTCTTCTTTGGAAAATAGTGTTGCTATTGTATTATCTGTTTCTGGTGAAACGGAATCTATCATAAATATTGCAAATAGAGCAAAGGAAGAAGGAACAAAAATAATTAGTATAACCAATTACCCCGACTGTACTTTGGCAAAGTTATCCGATTACAATCTTTCTTATTTCGTTTCTACCGAGTATCGTGAAACATTCAATCTGACTACGCAAATACCTGTCATTCATTTATTAGAAAGTCTAGCTAAAGAAACGTATAAATATATTAATACTTAAGTTTTATTCAATAGTTAAGCGCTTATATCTAACTTATATGAGATAACTAATTTCTGTAAATAGATATACGATGTTCTGTTTTTTGTTTCATCATGTTGGGAGCTGTTTCAAAGTAGGAACAGGGTGTACCTTTATTTTTTTATATTAAGTATGCTAATTTTTGTACTTGAATTTCATAATAAGATATTTCGTATGAAATCCCAATGTTACGCTGCTTGATTTCCAATGCATATGGAAAACTTTAACTCACCTTTATGAAAGTTTTTTAGATTTCAAGCGTATTAGTTTTTGTACACAATAGTGCTATAATTAAATAACAGAATTTTTATAATTTAAATTCAGAATGGGGGCCACACATGACTAACAAAATCATTGATTGGATGCACCCAAATCCACTTTTTGTACATCCAGAAGACCCTTTAAAACGTGTGCTTCACATCCTATTGGAAAATAATAGGACAGAAATAGCAGTAGTAGAGGAACAGAAATGGAAAGGAATTATTAAGTTACAAGATGTGATTCAAAAAGATAGTAGTGGTAAAGGAATTAGCTTATTCGTAAGGAATTGTGATCGTGTCGCTTCTGCTGATTTACTAATTGATAAGCTTCAGGATATTCCTACATATATTGTTAATGATGAAGGAGAATTAATTGGAGAAATAACAGCTAAGGAATTGTTTCATTATCATACAGAGATAACAAAACAATTAAAACAAAAAGATGAAATGTTAAGTTTGTACGAAATGGTTTTTGATACGGCATACGAAGGTTTGACGGTGGTAGATGATAAAGGAATAATTCGTTTATTTAATGAAGCATATAGTAGATATGTAAATGTACCTACAGAAGAAGCAATCGGAAAAGATGCTGCATTAATTATAGAAAATACGCGATTACCGGTGGTATTAAAAACAGGTGTACCAGAACGAAGTCAGGCGCATCGATTACAAGGGCAAAATTTAGTCGTGCATCGAATACCAATATGGAAAGATAATAAGGTGATTGCAGCAGCTGGTATTTTGGTTTATGAAGGTGTATCTGAAATTTATCAAGTAATCGATCAGATGGAAGAATTAGATAAAGGGAAGCATAGTAAATTAAAAAAGGATCAACCGTATAAGAAAAATTTGCTGACGCGATTTGAAGATTTACTAGGCGATAGCCCTTGTTTTACAAAGACCAAAAAAATAGCTAGAAAAGCTTCGCAATCAAAAGCTCCGGTATTAATAACAGGAGAGAGCGGAGTTGGGAAAGAACAGGTTGCAAAAGCTATTCATAATGAGAGTCCTTTAACTAACGGAAGATTTATAAGCGTAAATTGTGCTGCTATCCCGGAAGCATTATTAGAATCAGAATTGTTCGGTTACAGTTCGGGAGCATTCACAGGAGCAGAAAAAGGCGGGAAACCTGGAAAAATAGAATTAGCCCATAGGGGGACGCTTTTTCTAGATGAAATTGGTGACATGCCATTAACAATGCAAGCTAAAATTTTGCGTGTTATTCAAGAGAAAAGTGTGGAAAGGGTAGGAAGTAATCATCAATCAAATATCGATTTCAGGTTGATAACTGCAACAAATAAAGATATCAAGCAGATGGTACTTGATGGAACATTTAGAGAAGATTTGTATTATCGTTTGTATGTTATACCTATTCATATTCCTCCTTTACGAGAGAGGGCGGAGGATATCCCAATCATTGTTTCACATAAAATAGCCGAATTAAATAATGAATATGGTGATGAAAAAACGATTGATCAATTAGTAGTTCAATGGATGTATACTCAACCATGGAAAGGAAACATTAGAGAGCTTATCAATTTTTTAGAAAGATTATATGTGCTAGCAGAAAATCAACATATGACATTAGAAAATATACCTGATCTAGATGACAGACAACGATTAACATCTTATAACTTTCTAACAAATAAAAAAGCATCGGAGTCGTTATCGGGAGAAGAAGAGAAGGAACGTATAAAAGAAACATTGGAACATGTAAATGGCAATAAGACAAAGGCTGCAAAATTATTAGGAATATCCCGTGCTACGCTCTATAATAAAATATCTCGCTATACCCTTGAATAAACATGTCAAATTAGGCAGTGCTGACATTAAGTGTCTAGACAGTTAGACAATAATAAATCCTTGAAATGGAGATGCAGTAACTTTGACCTGAGTTGGCATACTTTTTGCATGTATACAATTGAAAGGAGGTTTTTAGCGTGAAACTTACTGAAACGAGATCTTTGTTTCCTGAAGAAAAAGGAATAGAAAAAATTAGCTATTCCATTACTTTAAGTGAGGACGAACAACTAATTTCTAAAACGATACATCAATTAGTGGACGAGAAAATTCTCCCTTATATGGACCAATTGGAAGATCATGATTATACGTTACAGAAAAAGAGAATGAAAGAAGTTGGCCAATTAGGTTTAATGGGTGCAGAAGTTCCTGAAAAATATGGTGGACTTGAAGCTGGAAAACGTATGTCTGGAATTATTGCAGAAAAAATGGGGTATGCTGCTTCCTTTAGTGTAGCATTTAATATTCACTCTGGTGTAGGTACGTTACCATATGTATATTTTGGAAATGAAAATCAGAAAAATCAATATCTACCAAAACTTGCTTCAGGAGAATGGGTGGGGGCGTACGCTCTAACCGAACCAAACGCTGGGTCCGATGCATTAGCTTCCAAAACGACTGCAAAATGGAACGAAGAGAAGCAGGTGTGGACATTAAATGGAGAGAAGCAATGGATTACAAATGCACATATTGCAAATGTATATGTTGTATTTGCTAATACAGAACAAGGTATTACTGCCTTTATTGTTGAGAGAAAGTTTAAAGGAGTATCCATAGGGCCTGAAGAAAAGAAACTAGGTATCAAAGGTTCATCCACAGCAACATTAATTTTAGAGGATGTAGAATTGGATTCTGCACAGGTTCTAGGAGAAATTGGAAAAGGTCATTATATCGCCTTAAATATATTAAATCTAGCAAGGTTGAAAATTGCTTTTTCCAACATTGGTATGTCAAAACAAGCACTTGAACTTGCTATTAAATACGGAAATGAACGTCAACAGTTTGGCAGAAATATTGTTGAATTTGGATTAATTCAGGAGAAAATAGCGAATATGGCTACAGCCATCTATAAGTCAGAGTGTACAGCATACTACACTGCTAGTTTACTTGATCAGCATTTAATAGATAATGGTAAAGATAATTTTATAACATTACTTGCGCGTTATTCTATGGACTGTTCCATCAATAAAGTGCTAGCATCTGAGTCGCTTGATATGATTGTAGATGAAGCATTACAAATCCATGGTGGATATGGTTATATGCAAGAATATGAGGTAGAAAGATTGTACCGTGATGCGAGAATCAACCGTTTATTTGAAGGTACATCTGAAATTAATCGCTTAACGATAGCGAAATCGTTTTTGAAACAATATAATCAAGACAAATTAAATAAGGAAATTGAATTAGAACAAAATGTATATATTCGATACGGGAAATTATTATTAAACAAAATGTTGAAAGCGGTTACTTCGGGTGATGATGAAGTAAATCAAATTTATCAGGGAGTAATTGCAGACAGTGTGATGGATGTTTATGTGATGATAACGGCTGAGATTAATAGTGATCACTCCGAAGTAACAAAGCAAATGGCACAAATAATATTAGAAGAGAATTTACAACGTATTCTTGAAAGAACCAAGCGTATAATTGTAGCTCTAGTGGAGGATGAATTAGTACAACAGAAGTATTTAGATGAAATCGAGGAATTAATCATTCCTAATTATATTAATATATATGAAGCTAAGGAGAATATAGCAAAATCACTAATAAGAAAAGGGGGATATTATGTCTAAAATCGGGTTTATTGGATTAGGGAATATGGGGTTACCGATGTCTATTGGATTAATGAACAGTGGATATGAAGTCATAGGCTATGATGTAAATGAGGAAAGGTCGCTGCTTTTTAAAAAGTCTGGAGGAAATATTGCTCTTTCATGCGCTAACTTAGTTGCAGAAAGTGATGTAATCCTTACTAGTTTGCCATCTAATAAAGCGGTTGAAGCTGTATACCTAGACAAAGATGGCTTGCTTGTTCATTGTAATTCTTCACAAGTAGTGATTGATACAAGCACAGTTGCTCCTGAGTTAAATCAGCAATTGGAAGCCTCCTTGTCGGAAAAATCGATTCCATTCTTAGCAGCTCCGGTTAGCGGTGGTGTGGTTGGTGCAGAAAACCAAACCTTAACCGTGATGGTGGGAGGGAAGAAAGAGTCTTTCCAAAAAGTAAAAGATATTCTGAATGTCATTGGAGGAAACGTCTTTCATGTTGGCGAACAAATAGATAAAGGAACGACTGTTAAACTTATCAATAATCTATTGATTGGATTTTATACTGCAGGAGTAAGTGAAGCACTTCAAATTGCTAATCAAAAAGACATTGATTTAAATGATTTATTTTCGATGATGAATGTTAGTTACGGACAAAGTAGAATTTATGAAAGAAATTATAAAACATTTATAGAGCCCAATGATTTTAATCCAGGTTTTGCATTAAAGCTATTAAGAAAAGATTTAGAGTTTGCTATGGAAGTTGCAGACAATAATCAATTGGATTTGCCAATTAGTAAATCGTTGTTAGATTTGTATAGGAATTTAGAACAACAAGGTTATGGAGATCAAGATATGGCAGTTTTATATAAATATTTAAAAGATACCATTGATAAAAATAAGGAGGCGACGACATGATCAGTTCTGAAACAAAACATATGCAAAATTATATAAATGGGAAATGGGTAGATGCCAAAAGTGGGAAGCAAGAAGTGATTCCTAATCCCGCAACTGGAGAAACAATAGCTACGGTCACTATCTCTGATGTAGAAGATGTCGATATGGCAGTTGCTGCGGCAAAAGAAGTGTTTCCAGAATGGTCAGACACACCAGTACCAAATCGTACAAGATATCTACTCGATTATTGGAAGTTACTACAAGATAATAAGCAAGAGTTAGCTAAGATCATTACTTTAGAAAATGGAAAATCACTGAGAGATGCACAAGGTGAGGTGCAACGAGGAATTGAAGTAGTTGAATTAGCTACTTCCACTCCTTCTATGATGATGGGGGATGCGCTTCCTAGTATTGCAAAAGGTATAGATGGTTCGATATGGCGCTATCCTTTAGGGGTAGTAGCTGGAATTACGCCTTTTAATTTTCCGATGATGGTTCCACTATGGATGTTCCCTTTAGCAATTGCGTGTGGAAATACATTTGTATTAAAGACTTCAGAAAGAACACCAATATTAGCAGAAAGACTCGTTGAATTATTTTATGAAGCTGGATTTCCAAAAGGAGTTTTAAATTTAGTCCATGGCGGAAAAGAAGTCGTTAATCGATTCTTAACTCATCCAGATATTGAAGCAATTTCTTTTGTTGGTTCGGAGCCTGTGGCTAAACATGTTTATCAAACAGGAACTGCCCACGGGAAACGTGTTCAGGCTCTTGCTGGAGCAAAAAATCATGCAGTAGTAATGCCTGATTGTGACATGGAAAAGACAATTCAAGGGGTTATTGGAGCAGCATTTGGAAGTAGTGGAGAAAGATGTATGGCATGTTCGGTAGTTGCGGTAGCTGATGATATAGCTGATGAATTTTTAGAGCAGTTAGTAAAAGAAACTAATAAACTTCGAGTTGGGGATGGAATGGATGACGCTAATTTTATTGGACCAGTTATTCGAGAATCCCATAAAGAACGAGTACTCCGTTACATCGATTCTGGTGTAGAGGAAGGAGCGCATCTTTTAGTTGATGGAAGGAAAATCAAAGAAGATACTCCAGATGGTTACTATGTTGGAGCAACGATTTTTGATCATGTAACACAAGAAATGAAAATCTGGCAAGATGAGATTTTTGCACCAGTTTTAAGCGTAGTACGTGTATCAGATTTGGAAGAAGGTATTCAGGTAACCAATCAATCGAAATTTGCAAATGGTGCTGTGATTTACACAAATAGCGGCAAATCTGCTCAACAGTTTCGTAACAGAATAGATGCAGGGATGATAGGGGTAAATGTGAATGTTCCTGCACCGATGGCTTTCTTCTCCTTTGCAGGAAATAAAGCATCTTTCTATGGTGATCTAGGAACGAACGGAAAAGATGGTGTACAATTCTATACTCGTAAGAAAGTAGTTACCGAAAGATGGTTTTAAATTTAGATTAACTAAGATTGATGGGAGAGGTCATCTGGATGACCTCTCCCATTATTATAGTGCGTGGAGCCGGATTATTAATTAAAATAGGAATCTACTAAATCACTTTTAACGTCATCTAACTTCTTATATTGATAGTTTGGTTTTTTATCTTTATCGATAACGATAGATCTCACTCCTTCATAAAAATCATTTGATTTTAAGAAGTTCTTAGCAAGTATTAAATCCATATTAAAGCAATCCTCTAAAGATTTTTCTTTCCCCCTCCTTAATTGCTCTAATGTTACTTTCAAGGAAATAGGTGATTTTGTTAATAATAGTTGTTTAGTTTTGTTGGAAAAATCACTATCCGCACTCTCTAAAGATGCAAAAATCTGTTCTAAAGTGGAATGAGAAAAATATTTGTCGATTGCAGAACGGTGATTCTCTAAATTACTTTGACCTAATGATGAAGTGAATTTCTGCACAATATTATCTATAGAATGGTTAATATCCTTCTCTGTTGTCCAATCTTTTTCCATAATTTCTTGGATGAACGTGTCTAAGTTATCTGTTGTAATATAGTGATCTGCTGCATTTGCATAAATCGCATCAGTCCCAGAAATAACGGATGCAGATAAAGCAAGATAATAACCAATTTTTCCTGGAGCTTGATTAAAAAAGTAGGATGCTCCAACGTCAGGGAAAAAGCCAATATTCATTTCTGGCATTGCCCATTTTGTTCGTTCTGTTACAATGCGGTGACTTGCCCCGTACGTTAATCCAACTCCTCCTCCCATCGTAACACCGTCTAGAATCGCTATTATAGGTTTTGGATAATGATAAATAAGAGCATCTGTCTTGTATTCTAGTTGAAAAAAACGAATAGCTTGTTGATATTTAGATTCACTCTCTTTTGCTTGATAAAGTGTTTTGATGTCTCCTCCTGCACAAAATCCTTTAGGGCCATTCCCTGAGAATATGATAAATTTAATACTGGAGTCATTTTTCCAACTTTTTAATTGTTGATAAATCAATTCAATCATGCGTTGAGATATCGAATTAATCGCTTTTGGACGATTTAACTCTATGGTTCCAACCCCATTTTTTTCACTAAATAATACAACATCTTGTTCCATTTCAATCTCTCCTTCACTCTTCGATTTTTGGATAACGCTTACATAACCGAAGATCAAATCTTGAATTTAATCATCTATTCTAAGTATTCTATTAATTATATTGTACCATTCATTACTATAAAGTGAAACTTCATTCAATGGGTATTCTCCACTGAATGAACGATCAGTTTATCCACTTTTATCACCTTTGATAAGCAAGGATTACTGCATCTTACATACGGAATAAAATCACATTGTATAATAATGATTAAATTATCTTATTATAGGGAACAAAAGATGTAGAACTTAAAAGAAAGAGGGATAAGATGAAAGCAATTGTAATTCATAACTATGGACACGCGGATGAACTTTATGAACAAGATGTCCCTGAACCTAAATTAAAAGATAATCAAATTTTAATCGAACAACATGCAACATCTATTAATCCAATCGATTGGAAAATACGTGAAGGTTATTTTAAGGATGGATTTAATTTCGATTTTCCAGTTATTTTAGGCTGGGACTCTGCTGGTGTCGTAGCTGAAGTTGGAAAAGATGTAAGTCAGTTTAAGGTTGGTGATCGTGTATTTTCACGACCAGCAACAACAGCTCAAGGAACTTATGCAGAATTCGTAGCTGTAGATGAATCGAGAGTGGCGAAACTTCCAGAAAATGTATCGTTTGAAGAAGCGGCAAGTGTTCCTCTGGCAGGTCTTACTGCTTGGCAATGTCTGATAGATTTCTCAAATATAAAGAAAGGTGACAACGTTCTTATTCATGCTGGTTCTGGTGGGGTAGGTAGCTTCGCCATTCAATTTGCCAAACATTTTGGTGCTTATGTAGCCACTACGGCAAGTGACAAAAATGAATCATTAGTAAAAGAATTAGGGGCCGATCGATTCATTAATTATAAAGAAGAGAATTTTCACGAAGTTCTAAAGGATTATGATATTGTTGTCGACACATTAGGTGGAGACATATTAGAACAAAGTTTTGAAGTATTAAAAGAAGGTGGAAAACTAGTTTCCATTGCTGGTAATCCAGATGAAGAAAAAGCAAAAGAAAAAGGGATAAAAGCTGGGTTCCTTTGGTTAGAAGAGAACGGCAAACAACTTAGTGAAATAGCTGAGCTTTTGAAAACAGGTGAAGCAAAACCGGTTATTGGTCACACATTCCCATTTACGGAACAAGGATTGCGAGAAGCACATCAATTAAGTGAAACACATCATGCTAGAGGGAAAATTGTAATAAAAATTAAATAAAATTGAAAGAGGATGGGACATAATTAAAAGCTTTGCTCAAAAGACGGATGGATATCTAGAATAAGCGTAAGAAATATAGGACTCCTTGAAAATCAAAAATTGATTTTCTGCGTGCGATGCAATGCTGTCGAGGTCTTCCTTGTCCTGTGAGAAAAAAGGACTAGGTGAGGCCCCGATGCATTAGCAACCGGAGGCTCATCAGCCACCCACGAAAAACGAAGTATATTTCTGAAGCGGGTTTTCAAAATTCAATTATTCGGATTTAGCTTTTGTATGTATACTTTTGTCCCCTCCTTTTGAATGATTAAATTGTCTAATGAGTTAGAAATACAATATATTGTAGGCCATCTTTGTTTTTATACAATTCCACTAGAAAAGGAATTTGTTGTATACAAATTAAATTAGAGCTTCTTACTACTTTTAATTTATATATAGAAAGAACATCTAGGAGATTATTCAAAACTTCTATATTGGTATTATCACTAGCTGAAATTTCGAAAACATATCCATCTAACCCTTCTATTTGGGCACATTTACAAAAATGTATAAAAGAAGGGACGCTTTTCTCAATATTGTTCTCTATACTTCTATTAGAATTCCATTCATAACTGCCCCATAGTTTCTTTTCTGTAATTTTACCAGTCGATTGATTGATAAGAGCTCTATATCTTTTTAATGACAATGTTGTTGTTGGATCATGCATTAAGGAAAAGCGGTTTTTATCTCTTTTAGCAGATTTTTTTAACACACGATCAATAGAATGGAATAAGTTAAACTTAAAGTTATTTGCAAGAAGAAAGAGATATTTATGTAAAAAAGCAACTTCCAAACCTAAATTTCGATCTTTTTCAGTAGGTTTTTTTATTTTGTCTCCATCATAATGATTAATGATTCGTGCAATTTTACCTGCTTGAATTTGGATATAAAAAAATAGATCCGTGACAGAATGATCACTGCTTAGCTCTTGTAATTCTTTTGTTTTTGTTGGAATATCTATTTTATTATATACTTCTTCTAAATTATTTTTATATTGGTTAGCTAAGCAAGTGGAGATAATATAAATATCCGCTATTTCTTCTTTCAACTCATCTATTTTAGAATTTTTTTCTAAAATTAACTCTGCTAATTCCCCAATCTCTTCTTGTAGCCTGGCAAGCGCAGATATGGATCGCCAGTATCCGCCTAAGTTTTGAATATGTTTGTCAATATTACTCTGATATATATAAATGTCATGCATATATACCCCTCCTTTTCGTAAGTATAACAAAAAGTTTTAATCTAATTATTCAAACAATTATTCCTTTTAATTTTAATATCGTATACAATACATATAACTAAAAAGTTATCTAAAGGAAGTAACACACATATGGTGAATTTATATAAATTACTTGCAGATCCAACTAGAAAAAAAATACTCTCCCTAACAGCGAAGAGAGAGTATACACAAAAAGAACTGGTTTCGTCATTTGACATGAGTCAGCCTGGAATTAAGAAACATATTGATATGTTAATTGATGAAAAATTACTTTTAATAAGAAGGGAGGGAAAGTACAATTACTATCGTTTAAATCAATCATTGTTTGAAAAAGAAGCAATACAGGCGAAGAAAGAAATTAATCATATACTGAAGTCTAAACTAGATCGTCTAAACGATTTTTTAGAGGAGGAATAGAATGGAATGGGTTAGTATAGCAAAAAAGGAAATAGTTATAAATACACGTATTGAAAAGGTTTGGGAAGCAGTAACGATACCTGAGCTTCGAAATAAATGGGAAACAAGGCAGTGTGAAATTGATTTGCGAAAAGGAGGTAAGATATATTTAGATTATGGTTGGAATGTAACTTATGAAGGGGTAATTATTGAATTTATAGAAAATGAAAAATTAGTATTAGAAGATGTAGATGGTTTTCATACTACATGGACGCTTCAATCACAGGGAGAAGGAACGAAAGTCTCCATTGAATACACAGGAAATTGGATTGGTGATCACGGTATTGCAGAAATGGAAAATATGCTTTTTGGAACATTTCAGTTCATGTTAAATCTAAAAACTGTAATCGAGGACAATTATGACCAACGTAAGCAGTTCTGGAACAGTTGGTTAGGATTAAATACTCGAACAGAAATAGATCGAGTTAAAGTTGTTCATGTGTATGAAAATACTCCTGCTTCGGGTAAAGTTAAAGAGGGAGACTATATTCATGCTGTAAATGGAGAAGTTGTGAATCATTATGATGGTTGTGAGATTGCAATAACACATCAGCCGGTGGGAACAAAAATAAAGCTTGATATAGTAAGAAATGATGAAAAAATCAAAGTTACAGCAAACACCATTCCTTTTGGAACGATAATAAAATAATAGATTATTGCCTTTTTCTGAAAATAGCCTTGCGAATTAATTTAAAATTGTGTAAGATATGTTTAATATTAAGAAGTGCGAAGATAAGGACATGAATTACTTGGTATAGTTCCCAGAGAAGGAAGAATTGGTGAGAACTTCCTAATTAGTAAAAGTAATTTACCACCTTGGAGTTGTGTTAGGGTAACAACTAACACCGTTAGCGACGTTATAGCAATGAAGCCAAGAATAGCTATGAGCAGCTGTTCGGAAATTTGGGTGGAACCACGGAAAACACATTTCGTCCCTTGTTATAGGGAGAATGTGTTTTTTTTACAATTTTTTCTCGCATGTAATAGGTAGCAAGTCTATGTAGCTTAGTCAGACAGGATAAGTAGGGGAAGAACAAACCCGCCATTAAATCAAGTATAAATTTATATTAAATGTTGAAGAGGACATGAGAAGCTTTACTACATTTACAGAGAAGGAAGATAGCTGAGAACTTCCTAATTGTTTGTAAGTTTCTTACCACCTTGGAGTTGTGTTTGGGGTAACAACCAACACCGTGAATGCGACGTTATAGCAATGAAGCCGAGGATAGTTAGAATAGCTATTCGGAAATTTGGGTGGAACCACGGATAGAACATATTCGTCCCTTGTATAGGGATGGATATGTTTTTTTATATATTTAAAAAAAGGAGTGAAAGAAATTGAATGAGTTCATAGTTATCGAATTAGCAGATAATCAACAAATAAAGGTGGAGAAAGGTACGGCACTTATAGAAGTGGCAAGGAAGATTGCAACAAGTTTGGGTAAAAAAGCAATTGCAGGTAATTTCAATGGTTTACCTGTCTCAATAAACGATTTATTAATGGAGTCTGGCAAGCTAGAAATCATTAGCATCGATTCAAATGAAGGCTTATCCGCTATAAGACAAACAGCAGCACGTGTATTCATCCATGCAATACAAAGAGTATTTGGCGATGCAAATTTAGGAGTTGGGAATCAAACAGAGAATGGATTCTATTATGATTTTCACTCAAATTATCGTATATCAAAAGAAAATTTTAACGTTATTGAAGAAGAAATGAAAAAGATTATTTCCGAAGATATCCCGATTGTCGCAAAATTGCTCTCACGTCAGGAAGCAATTCAACTATTTGAATCATATAATCAAAGTTACAAAGTGGAACTTATAAATGAGTATAAACAAGATATGGTAAGTGTGTATCGACAAGGACAATTTGTTGATATCTTTGAAGGTCCTCATCTTCCTTCTACAGGTTGGTTAAAAGCATATAAGCTTTTAGAAGTATCCGGAGTTTATTGGAAAGGAGAAGATACAAATGATGTTTTGCAACGAGTATATGGTATTGCCTTTCGTAACAACAAAGAATTAAATGAACATTTAAAAAGGATAGAAGAAGCTAAGAAAAGAGATCATCGAAATTTAGGCAAACAACTAGAATTATTCATGTTTTCAAATGAAGCGCCAGGTATGCCTTTTTACTTACCTAAAGGTCAAATAATACGACAAGCTTTAGAAGATTATTCAAGAGAAGTACAGCGTAAATCGGGATATAATGAAGTACGCACACCGTCTATGATGAATCAAAAGTTATGGGAAGAATCCGGTCATTGGAATCATTATCATGAAAATATGTATTTTTCGGAAGTAGATAAAACGAACTTTGCTTTAAAACCGATGAATTGTCCTGGTCATATGCTGATTTTTAAAGATAAATTGTATTCTTATCGTGATCTTCCTGTACGAATCGCAGAATTTGGTCAAGTGCATCGGCATGAATTTAGTGGTGCATTAAATGGACTCCTCCGTGTACGAACTTTTTGTCAAGATGACGCTCATATATTTATACGTGAGGATCAGATGGTAGAAGAGATACGCAATGTTTTTCGACTAGTTGATGAGGTATATCAAACATTTGGTTTTTCATACAAAGTAGAATTATCTACTCGACCTGAAAAATCACTAGGAAATGATGCGTTTTGGAACGATTCTGAGGCAGCACTTATACAAGTGCTGGATAGTTTGGGCATAGACTATGTGCTAAACGAAGGGGATGGTGCATTTTATGGCCCAAAAATCGACTTCCATATCGAGGATGCTTTACATCGGAGTCATCAATGTGCAACGATTCAACTGGATTATCAAATGCCAGAGAAATTTAATTTGTCTTATATTAATGAGAATAATGAGAAAGTGCGACCAGTAGTTATTCATCGCGCAATTTTTGGATCAATTGACCGTTTCTTAGGAATTCTAATCGAGCATTATGCTGGTGCTTTTCCAACATGGTTAGCTCCGACTCAAGTCAAAATATTACCAGTAGCCGGGGCGCATGAAGAATACGCTAATGCTCTAAAAGAACTTTTGCTTAGTCACAATATTCGTGTGGAAATTGATTACCGTAATGAAAAGTTAGGATATAGAATCAGGGAAGCACAGTTAGAAAAACTTCCGTATGTTTTAGTAGTTGGTAATCAAGAGGTAAATGAAAATATTGTTAATGTAAGAAAATATGGAGAAAAAACATCGGTGATTGTAAATGTTGAGGATTTTATTTCAAAAGTATGTGATGAGATAAAGACAAAAAGATAATATTCGCTGATTATTGAGTGAATATTCGTCTATAAGAATAGGATACAAACATAAGAGTTTGTGGTCAGTTTTAGTTCGGTTCTATTAACGAGAGTTGCTACAGAATGCGATGAAAGTGGTGAATAGAACCGGTCTATAAACAGAAAAAGCTTTAGAATTTCATGATAATCGTAAAGGATGAGCTATTAACTAAAAGACTATCGAATTTAAACAAGCTTTATATATTCAGAAATATAAGATAATATATAGATATGAAATGATAAAGGAGAATTGTAATGACAATTACTTTTAGGAAAATAGATGCTTCTAATTATAAAAACGCAATATCCTTAAAGGTGAATGAGAATCAAGCAGACTTTGTAGCACCGAACTGGTTCTCGATATTGGAAGCAAATTATGAATCAGATGAAAAGCATCCATATGCGATTTATAATGATGAGGATCTTGTCGGTTTTTTCATGTACTGTTTTTATCCTGCTGATGAAGATTATCCACGTGACTCATGGTGGTTGGAACGTTATATGATTGGAAAGGATTTTCAAGGAAGAGGTTACGGTAAGAAAGCATTAAAGCAATTTTTGAAATACTTTTTTGAAAAATATAAAGTTAATGACATTCTTATTTCTGCTGTCCCTGAAAATTATCTTGCCCTTACATTGTATGAACAAGTTGGATTCATGAGGACTGGAGAATACGTGGGTAAAGAGATAGTTTTAGAGTTATCATATTCAAGATTTAAAAAATAGTAAGGTATGGTGATAGTGTGCAGGGTAAAAAAATAATTACACTTCTCGCGTTGATATTAACCATCTTTTCTGTCGTTTTAATGATGACTTTGTATTTTGACTGGAATTACTTAATGAACATCACATTTATTCGTGTGGGAAATTTTTTTATATTAACCTCATTAGCCTTTTCCATCTTAGCATTTATAATGGCAATCTTTTCTCATAATAAATGGAAATTAGTTTTACAATTAATAAATTTTTCATTAGTAATCATATTAGCTGTAATTAATATTATGGCTTTAGGGTTTAATGATCCGTAAATTTATATAAAGGAGTTTGGAAATGAATAGCCTACAAATTTTAAAAGATGGTAACTCAGAACAAAAAAAGGTATATCAGGCTGTGCAGAAATTACAAGTTTTAGAAGATTTCACCACATATCATCCTGTGGTTTGTGGTACATATCCAATTGATGTTTATACCGAAGAATCCGATATTGATATCATCATGTTTGTTGAAGATTTTCAATTATTTTCGCAAAAACTACAATTGCATTATTGTCACTTAAGAACATTTAATGTAAAAGAAAAATTCATTCGTCGCAATCAAGTTGTTAAGTCGCAATTTGATTTCAAAGGATACAAGTTTGAATTATTTGGTCAAAATGTTCCTACTTCTGAACAATACGCGTATTTACATATGAAAATTGAAAATCATATATTGAAGTTAAATCCTTCGATGAAAGATGAGATTCGCTTATTAAAAAAAGCAGGAATCAAAACAGAGCCTGCTTTTTGTATGTTGTTGGGAATTGCAGGAGATCCATATGAGGAATTAATTAGTTATGGGATAGATCAAGGGATTATTTAATATTTCTACTAGACTCTTTCCTCTTTAGCCAATCGACATAACGTTTACCCTCAAGTAAAGAAAATCCAAACGTTTCACGTGCTAATTTTACTGCCTTTACATCTTGTTGTTGATCAATGAGCAGTAATAATTGTTGATGTATTGGATGATCAGTATGATGGAAGTTTTCCTTTTTATTCACAATTTGGGTATTTGATTCAATAGATTTTAATTTACTTCGAGTTTTCATTAATTGAATTGTCAAATAAAGTACGATGAGAATAAGTAAAATAATGATTGTCAACTCCATATTTTATCCTCCATTTGTTTATTTTTAAATACATTGTAACACCAAAAAGAATCAAGTGCTCTCCTTCGATTCAACTATTACTCGTGGTATACTTATAGATATAACAACTAGGTGATTTTTCAATGAATATTATTGAAAATGTACGAGTATCAAAATGAAGCGTAACCAGAAAAGAAGTAACACATAATTGAGATGAATGCCCAGCGTAGCAAGGGAAAAAGGTAACTCATAAGTAAGATGAGAGTCCAGAATGAAGTATAGCCAGAGAGAAAGATAATTTCTTTATTGTTCTGATGGAACCACCATCCATATTGGGTTATAAGGAGTGTGAGGATGGGGACGATTTTAGCTTTTATTAGTATTATTATAATCGCTAGTATATTTCAAACAAGTACTGGATTTGGCTTTTCAATTATGGCCACTCCTTTTTTACTTTTATTATTTTTACCACAGGATGCTATTCAGCTAAACATTGTACTTTCGTTAATTATATCAATTTCATTGATATGGAAGATTAGAGCAGATGTAGACAAAATATTATTGAAGCGGATGGTAGTTGGAAGTATTATTGGGGTGCCGCTTGGGATTATTATTTATATGACGGTGGATATTATAATATTTAAATTAATGATTAGTATTATATTATTGTTATTAACACTCCTTCTTTTATGTCGTGTAAAGATGATTTCAACACCCAAAAGAGATTATTTCGTTGGATGGATCTCTGGTATTTTAACTACTAGTATTGGCATGCCAGGACCTCCCCTATTGTTGTATTTTACTGGTACTAAAATAACAAAAGAAAAGCTTCGTGCAACTACACTTGCTTTCTTTCTATTCATTTATAGTATTAGTCTGATTACGCAAATAACATTTAGCGGGACGACAACATCGGTTTGGCTCTCAAGCTTGTATGCTATACCTCTAGTGATTATTGGTTTAGGATTGGGACAATACTTATTTAAAAAGATGAACCAACAAATATTTACAGTCATTACTTATGCTTTGTTGCTAATAACAGGTATATATTTATTATTTGATAGTATGAATTCAATTTTAACAGCTTAGATATGGAGGAGAAATTATGGATTGGTTTGAACGATTAAATAATTATTTTCCAGAGGATGAAATGAAAGCAAAACAACAGATGGATATACTGCTTAAAGAAAAAGGAGACCACTATCATAAAGATGAAAGTGATGTACATATTTTGATGTATGCTGAATTTGAACATTTTGTATTTATTGATTTTTTATGGGTCTCTGAAAAAGCAAGAGGAAAAGGTATCGGAAAAAAACTAATTCAAATGTTAAAGGATAAAGGTAAAACAATCTTGCTTGAAGTTGAACCTGTGGATGAAAATAATCAGGATACGGAAAAGCGATTGCGATTTTATACAAGAGAAGGATTTAAGCTTGCATCAAACATAGGTTATGTATTCCAGGCTTTTGTGGCGAATGCAGAGACGCCACTTAGTATTATGTATTGGGATAGTTATGAGAAGACAGATAATGAAATATATCAACATATGAGAACCGTTTATCAAGAAATCCATACGTATAAAGCATTTGAAATATATGGATATAAGCCTAAACAAATATCAGATGTAATTTGGATAAAAAATCAAGGGGGATTTTATAATTAATATTAAAGGACTGAATCATTTGCTGTTTTCTGTGTCTAATTTGGAACAATCTATCGACTTTTACCAACAGGTTTTTGATGCAAAGCTGTTAGTTAAAGGAAGATCAACAGCATATTTTGATTTGAATGGGATCTGGTTAGCGTTAAATGAAGAAAAACATGTCCCGCGAAATGAAATTAATGAATCTTATACTCACATGGCATTTTCTATCGATGAATCAGAGCTAGAAAGTACTTATCAGCAATTAAAAGCGTTGAATGTTAACATTCTAAAAGGTCGAGAACGTGCTGAGCAAGATAAGCAATCCATTTATTTTACAGATCCAGATGGGCATAAATTTGAGTTTCACACAGGGACATTGCAAGATAGATTAGACTATTATCGTAATCAAAAAAAGCATATGACTTTTTATTAAGTAAAAATGACATAGAATTTTCTTTTCTATGCCATTTTTTAATATTGCAGTTCTTTTTTTTGAAAGTAATGAATGATTAAGCTAAAAGTTAAAGATATAAAAGTATAAATAATGGTCCAGATAAAAAAGCTTGAGTTGTATACAAAAAAGGTAAGAGTCATAAAAACAATGAGAGTGATGGATGGAAAGACAAACCATTTTCGGAATAAAAAATATCCAAAAACTGATGCAAGGATTACAAAAATCGGATAAACGATAAGAACTAATAGAAATTCCAAAGCTATCAGCTCCTTGGGCTTTTATCTTAGTATACATTAAATCCAAAGATCTGAATATTCCAATTTTATTTCAATTGGTAAGAAAAAATTAAAAACAAATGAGAGTGCAGGAATTAACAGATTGATATAGAAGTAAATATGGAAGTCGTAAAAACAGGAGAGATGTTATGGTTACGTCCTTATTAGAAACTATTGGGATTGAATATCCTATTATCCAAGCGCCAATGGCAGGAGGAATTACAACTCCAGAATTGGTAGCAAATGTCTCCAAAAATGGAGGATTAGGGATGATAGCGGCGGGTTATTTAGATCCTGACCAATTAAAAGTTGCCATTCAAGAAGTAAAAAAAAGAGTGGATAAACCTTTTGGGGTTAATTTATTTGTTCCCAATGATTTTACATATTTTTCTCAACATGTGGAAAACATGCAACTAATGATGAAAAGCATATATGATGAACTTCAAATAACTGACTATAAAGTAGGTGAACTTCCAAAATTTAAAGATCAACAAGCAATATTCGAACAACATTTGCAGGTGATTCTCGAAGAAGCAATAAAAGTGTGCTCATTTACTTTTGGATTGCCAAGCGAAGAGCAGATAAAACAGTTAAGGCAAGCAGGTGTCTATACAATTGGAACAGCTACTACTGTAAGAGAAGCTCTTTTTATACAAGAGCTAGGAATGGATGCTGTCGTAATGCAAGGTAGTGAAGCTGGAGGACATCGTAGCCATTTCTTAAGTTCTTTTCAAGAAGGTAATATCGGCTTAATGGCCCTTGTTCCTCAAGCAGTTGAGGAAATCAATATTCCTATTATCGCTGCTGGTGGGATCATGAATGGGAGAGGGGTACGAGCGTGTTTACAACTTGGAGCTCAAGCTGCCCAAATGGGAACAGCTTTCTTAACATTAAAAGAAAGTGGCGCACAGGACCTTCATAAAACTGCTGTTCTTTACGCTACTGAGGATAAAATGGTATTTACAAAAGCTTTCTCTGGAAAATGGGCAAGGGGAATTAAGAATGAATTTACAGAAGAAATGAATTCAAATGAAGCAATGACTTTACCATTTCCTATTCAAAATACATTGACACAATCAATTCGTAAAGAAGCTGCTAAGCAAAAGAAGCCTGAATATATGTCATTGTGGTCCGGGCAGGCTCCACGTTTAGCAACAAATATTGATGTTACTACGTTCATGGATCGACTGATTAGAGAATTAAATTATTAGATATGGAAGAATATAGATTTTTAGATAGATGAGTATGATTCGTCTAAGGAGTGATTACATGGAGGTAATATTAATATTTGTAATAGGGTTCGTGGTTCTATTACTTGCGTTTATTGCCTTAATCAAATCAATAACTCATCGAATTCAAAATTCGGGTAAAGAAGTAAAAGAAAAGATTAAACATTTAGAGAAAAGGTTAGATGAGTTAGAAAATAGCGAGGATAGTAAGAAATAGTCATCTGTTTCTCTGTATAGATGGTAATGTGTTGGGTAAACTATCGGTGATATATCATCGAAAGGAGCTTGTTGGATGAACCAATTAACACAAACAGAACTAGAAAATCTGCGGAAAATGATTGGAGAGCATGGGATGATTGCCAATAAATTAGAATCTTATGCTCAAGATGCAATGGATCCGGAATTAAAGTCAATTTTACAACGTGATGCTCAAGCAGCTCGACAAGCACAACAACAGTTACTCCCATTTTTACAGTAAGGAGAGAGGTACATGTTACAAGATAAGGATATTGTTAATGATTATTTAAATGGGTTAAATGCGAGTATGAAAAGCTATGCTGGATATATTACAGAGGCAAATAATCCAGAACTACGTCAAAAATTAATCAGCTTACGTAATGGTGATGAGGCAAGACAGTTAAATGTATATCAATATGCATTACAAAAAGGTTTATATAAGCCTGCACAGCAAGCTACTCCACAAGAAATACAGCAAGTACAAACTGAATTAAACCAAGGAAGTTAATAAGCTGGTGATACCCAGCTTATTTTTTATTTTAAAGTAAAATTCTAAAAGTTACTTTTCCTAAAGTTAGAATTTCTAGCAAATATGGTCATTCTATCGTTTACTCACTATTCTATTAGGCATTTCTTGAAATTAAACAAAATTTTCTTTTTTCCGATAGTGAAAGTAGATCACTTTGGAGGATAGAAAATGTTTAATTTATGGAGAACAAGTTTTATAGTTGTAGCAGCATTATTTTTTTTAGTAGCATGTAAACAAGAAGCAATGGAAGATCACGTAGAAGTAGCAGCTAAGGAGGAAAAAGTAGAATCTGTAGAAGTGAGTTTTGAAGAAACTATAATAGATATGTATCTTCCAGAAGAGAATTCAGAACCAAGAAAAACATTAATAACTCACGTAATGTTGCACTTTAGTAGTAATGTACTAAAGAAGCCAGAGGATCCCTTTCATGTGGAAGATATCTATGAGTTATTCCGTGATTATGGGCTATCTGCACATTATGTAATTGATCGAACGGGTCAAATATATCGATTTGTGTCAGAAGAAAGAATTGCTTATCATGCTGGTGAAGGGAAGATAGAAGGGATTCTAAAGTATGAAAACAATTTGAATCCTTATTCTATAGGAATTGAACTATTGGCAATTGGTACAAAAGAAGAAATGTTGCCAATGCTGAGTGCTGAACACTATGATACAATAAGTTCTAAACATGTAGGTTATACAGATGAACAGTATGAAGCTTTACAAGATCTATTAATTAATATTTCAACAAGACAACATAAATTAAAACTGGATCGGAACCACATCATTGGTCACCAGGAATATGCACCAGAACGAAAAACTGATCCAGGTGCACTCTTTGATTGGGAAAGGTTAATGAGCGGGATTGAGAATTAAAAAAGGAGGTATAGTACATTTGTTTCGGGTTCTTATAATTGAAGATGATCAAACATTGTTAAAAGAGTTAATTAGTCAGTTAAATCAATGGGATTATGAAACTTTTGGGATTGAAGATTTTAATTTTGTAATGGAGCGTTATAATGAAATTCAACCTGATCTGCTTATTATCGATATTCAACTTCCAAAATATGATGGTTTTCATTGGTGTAGAACGATACGATCTCGCTCTGATGTACCTATAATTTTTTTATCCAGTAGAGACCATCCTATGGATATGGTTATGGCAATGCAACTAGGGGCAGATGATTATGTTCAAAAACCATTTCATTTTGAGGTATTACTTGCTAAAATTCAAGCTATTCTTCGTAGAACGTATCGTTATAGTCAATCTGCAAATGTTGATATAAGAATTTGGAATCAAGCTACCATCAACTTTAGTAAAGGTGATATTCATTATAAGGATGGTAGGGTGGAGTTAAGTAAAAACGAAAATAGTATTCTTCGCATTTTGGTCGACCAAAAAAATCAGATTGTATCTCGAGATGAACTTATTCGAGCATTATGGGATGATGAGCGATTTATTAGTGATAACACACTTACGGTAAATGTAAATAGACTTCGTAAAAGCCTTGACCATCTAGGACTTGGGAAATTTATTGAAACTAGGATTGGACAAGGTTACATAGCAATAGAGGAGTAAGGCAAATGATTTTCAGTTATATGAAAGAAAGAATTAGTTGGATTATATTGTTTTTAGCGCTACAATTAACCACCTTAATCGTTGGATATATTGATATGACTATACCTATGGAATCTATTTACTATATTATATTTATCCAATTTATTATTGGGATTACTTTCTTTATAGTACGCTACAGGAAAGAAACTAAGTTTTATAAAGAATTAATGGAATGGAAGCCAGAGATAGATTTAATAGATATGCCTGAAGGAGACACATTATTTTCTAGAGTTGTAACTAATGCACTAGAAGATCAATCTCAAATATACCGTGAAGAATATAATCAGCTCCAGTTAGATGTACGAAGAGAAAAAGATGATCTCCTTGTGTGGATACATGAAGTAAAAACTCCATTAACCACAATGCAGTTAATGTTAGAACGGGTAGAAGATAAAGAATTGCGTTCTCAATTGTCCTATGAATGGCTTCGTATTCATTTGTTATTAGATCAACAACTTCATCAGCGAAGAATTCCCTTTATGAAAAATGATTTGTATATAGAAAATGTTGATTTGGAATCTATAATTAATGAAGAAATTAGAACATTGCGTTCTTGGTGTATGCAGAAAGGGATAGGTTTTCAAATTGAACTAAACATCACTCAGTTGCTTTCCGATGCGAAGTGGCTTCATTTTATACTCCGTCAACTTATTACTAACGCGGTTAAGTATAGTGAAAAGAATGATATAACGATTCGAAGTTTAATCATGAACAATCAAAATATACTCTATATATCAGATAAGGGGCGGGGAATACCCGCTAAAGATTTGCCGCGAATTTTTGAGAAAGGTTTTACATCAACAAAGGAGCATTTTGATCAAAGTTCCTCGGGCATGGGTTTATACTTGGCGAAACAAGCTGCTGATTCATTAGGAATTAAAATAGAAGTTTCTTCTGAATGGAATAGAGGTACTTGTTTTCAGTTGATTTTTCCAAAAAAGAATGATTTATTACATATAACAAGCATGTGACAGCAATGTCACATGCTTTATTATATTGTTCGGAGAATCGAAGGAATTTCTTTATTTATATACGATAAAATAGGTTCATACTAGAAACTAGAATTAAAAAGGAGTAATAAATAATGAGTATATTACAAGCTCAACAAGTTTATAAAAGTTATGGAAATAAATTCAATCGTCAAGAGGTATTAAAAGGAATTGATTTAACAGTAGATAAGAGAGAATTTGTAGGAATAATGGGGGCATCGGGGTCTGGGAAAACCACTTTACTTAATGTGCTATCTTCTATCGATAAAGTGAGTCAAGGAAAAATTCAAATTGAAGGAAAAGAATTTACGAGTATGAAAGATAAGCAAATTGCAGAATTTAGAAAGCAGCATTTGGGATTCATTTTTCAGGAATATAATTTACTGGATACTTTAACGGTAAAAGAAAATATTTTATTACCATTAACTGTACAAAAAATATCTAAAACAGATGCCCAAATTAGATTTCAACAGGTGGCTCAGGAATTAGAAATTTTTGATATACGGGATAAGTATCCAAATGAAATTTCAGGAGGACAAAAACAGCGTACTTCTGCTGCTCGAGCTTTTATTCACAATCCTAGTATGATATTTGCTGACGAACCAACAGGGGCGTTAGATTCAAAAGCAGCTTCAAATTTACTTAATCGATTAGTAGATTTAAATGAAAAAAGAGCATCTACAATTGTGATGGTTACACATGATCCATTAGCAGCTAGTTATTGTAGTAGGGTGATTTTTATTAAAGATGGAAGAATATACTCTCAGTTAAATAAAGGTGATGAGACACGTAAATCTTTTTTTGATGACATTATAAAAACTCAAGGCGTGTTAGGTGGCGTACATCATGACTATTAGAAAGCTGATTTTTACAAATTTAAAAAAGAGCGCCAAAAATTATTATTTATATTTATTTGCTCTGACATTTTGTGTCGCATTATATTTTTCATTTGTTACATTGCAATACGATCCGGCGATGAATGAAGTAGAAGGTTCTATCAAAGGGGCTGCAGCTATACGGGCAGCTTCAGTGATGTTAATTATTATTGTAGGAGTATTTTTAATATACGCAAATAATCTATTTATCAAACGTAGAAGTAGAGAAATTGGATTACTACAATTAGTTGGCTTTACAAAAGGAAAAATCTTTCAGGTTATTAGTATTGAAAATATAATTATGTATACCATAGCTTTGATTACAGGTATTTTCATTGGATTTATTTCTTCAAGGCTTATGATGATGATTTTAATTCGATTAATGGACTTAAATGAAGTGGCTGAATTAAATTATTCTAATCAGGCAGTAATACAGACACTTTTAGTTTTCATGGTAATTTACATCGTTATTATGGTAGTAAGTGCTTTATTTATTCACAGACAAAGGTTAATAAACTTATTCCAGCTTCAATCCTCTACTGAGTTAAAAAGTAAAAAGATATCTAAATGGCAATTATTAATTGGAATAGTAGGTATTGTCGCTATTTTGTTTGGATATTATATGTCGTCTAAATTATTTGATGGTGATTTTGTCACAATAAATAGTTTATTCGCCGTGATGCTTCTTATATTGGCATCAGTAATCATTGGTACGTATTTATTTTACAAAGGATCAGTAAGTTTTATATTTTATTTGATAAGAAAGAAAAATAATGGATATTTAACTATTAATAAAGTACTTTCACTATCGTCAATTATGTTTCGAATGCGTTCAAACTCTCTCTTATTAACGGTAATAACAACAATTTCAGCTTTGGCAATCGGATTTTTATCTCTAGCATATATATCTTATTACTCTATTGAAAAACAAGCGGAGAACACAAATCCCAATCATTTTTCTATTCCAAGCTTTGAGGAAGCAGAGGATTTTTATATTGCACTAGAAGATAATGACATTAACTATAAAACTATAGAAATGGAATTATATGAAGTTGGTGCAGATTTAAGTAACGTTATAAATGGACCAACAGATGATAACTTTTTCAAACCGGACGATACTACAATGATCGTGATCAGTGATGAATATATTACTGATGTAGATTTAAATCGAGAAGAATCTATTTTTATGAATGTACAAGGTGTTTTAGATGAATTTATGCAAATGGATGCAGAGGAAGAATTTACGCTCTTCACTGAAACTGAAAACATTACATTAGACTATATAGAAGGAAAAGAAGAAAGTATTGTTCCATTTTCATATAGTAATGGAGGGTTTCCGTTAGCTGTTGTGGATTCCTCTGTATATAAACAATTAACAACAGGCTTAGAAAGTTATGAGGAGTATGCAGGAATTGATATTGAAAATGAAAGAGAACTAGAAGAAGCAAATGATCTTTATAATTCTATTTATGGTGAGAGTGGCCGAGGATATGGTTCATACCTACAATCAATTCAATCTCAGAAATATACAATGGGAATGATTATGTTTATCGTAGGATTTTTAGGACTAACTTTCCTCATTACTTCGGGATGTATCCTTTATATTAAACAAATGGATGAATCGGAAGATGAAAAAAGAAACTATACTATTTTACGGAAAATAGGATTTACTCAATTTGACTTACAACGTGGCATACGGATAAAACAATTATTTAATTTCGGAATACCTTTAATTCTTGGAATTAGTCATAGTTATTTTGCTGTTAGATCTGGATGGTTTTTCTTTGGTACAGAACTTTGGACACCGATGATAGTTGTTATATTAATTTATACACTCCTTTATTCCTTGTTTGGAATATTATCTATCTCTTATTATAAAAAAGTAATAAAAGCATCACTTTAAAAAGGTTCAGAGCTGTTATCAGCTCTGAACCTTTTTAAAATTTATATCCATCCTTTGCGAAATGCTAACAGCATAGCATTCGTACGATCGTTTACGTCCAGTTTACGAAGAATGGTAGTGACATGATTTTTAACCGTTTTATCTGATATTTCTAGATTTAAAGCGATCCGGTCATTGTTATTCCCTTTTGCAATTTCAATTAATATATCCCATTCTCTATCTGTAAGCAAGCCCTCTGGTCGTGCTTGTAATGTATTAGCGATACGAACATATTCTTCATGAAGTAGTTTTGCGAGTTCGGGATATACATAGGTATAGCCGCTCTTAATAAATTCAATGCCAGATATAATATCTTTTTCCAACATAGAATGGTAAAAATATCCATCAAATTCCATTTCAAACAATCTTGTTACATGAGCCATATCAATATCAAAAATGACAATAGCAACAGGTGTAGGGAGTGGATTATATTCTTTTATCAGTTGTTCACTATCTTTATGGTCTTTAATCATTACGATTAAAAAGTCAGCTTTTGTTAGCTCTTCTTCTGTCATATGAAATAATTCAACTGGGGTTTTAACATATGTAGCTAGATTCGTAATTTGAGTTAATGTTGAAGAATTAAAATGGTAAGCCTGTCCATTTGTAGTAGGTGCCATACTCATTATGATCAGCTCCTATCTTTGATTTGAGTAATTGGTCTTTTTAATATATCGAAAATATAAATAAAGTTGTATAAAAATTCTATTGACTTGAATAATTTTATGTTGTTATGAGAATATTTTCAACCCTTTTAAAGCGAATTACTAGGAATTTATAAAGTTGTAATCATATTATAATATATCATAAAATTAAGATAATTTATATATAATACTTTAGCTTGGAAATAAATGTGTAATAACACCTAGACTAATTGGTCCAGGTGTTTGATGAAGTATCAGAAAAACAGTGCTGTTATGCCCAACTGAGAATTCCATTATCAAATGTAGCTTGCTGGCTGATATTTTCTATTGGGAAAATGAAAGCCCAAGGCATGCTTGTCTTAGAGGGAATAGTTACTGTGTTTAAGGTAAAGAAATGGGTCGCGAGTACTTGATCGTCTTCCATATAATTAATTGGTGTTTGATCAAATGTTAACTTGTCCTCACTATAATTGTTAATAATAACGGTTACTAGAAGCTCGCCTTTGTAATTTCGGGCTTGCCAAAGCGGTGTGAAAGTAATGGACTGCTCAGTAGTGTTATGATTAATCTGTTGAAAAGTTTGTTTAATCTTTACTCGATCTTGGTCAGGTAAAGCTTTATCCCATGAGGGCTCGAATTTCAATGTTTGTGGCATGTTTTATACCTCCTATATTAACCATAATTATATAAAATAGAATGACTTACAAGTATTCCGATCATTTTCTTGAAAAATGATGAAAATGCCATTAAACTTATGATACTATTGGAGGGGATTCAAGAAAATGTAAATAAATCTCTATCGAATGAAAGGAATAAAATTTCCTAATATGAAATAAATGTTTGAAGGAGGCCCAAACATGGAACAAGAAAACACACAACCAGTGAAAAAAGAAGATATGGCAGAGGTTGGGGAAACAATTGATATTGTTCGAGGAGAACACAAAGGCAATAAAGCTAAGGTCTTAATTGTGAGAGAAAACTCTGTAATTGTAAATATTGGCAATCATCCCTCCACAGGGGAACCTGTTAAGACAGTTGTTAATCATAAGAACTATAAAAGAAAATAATAACGAGCAAGAGGTAAGTATGATAAAACATACTTGCCTTTTTAGTTGTGATAAGTTTATATATCTAAAATTAAGGAAGAGCAAGGAAAGTGGTAAGATAAATGAATGCACTTGTAAATAACTGTAAATGTAAAAAAGGCATACATTAATGAATGTATGCCCGTAAGTGATTCTTATTTCGTTACAGTTTTTCTCCAAAATCCTAAAATTATTGCGGTAATGATTGTACCGATTATTAAGGATAACAAGAAGAATAGAGGTCCTTCTGCCAATGGTATGACGAAAATTCCGCCATGGGGTGCTGGAATGGCACTATTCCAGAATTGTGTAAGTCCACCTGCGATTGCGGCACCTATTACAGAAGAACCAATGACACGTAATGGATCTGCAGCTGCAAATGGAATTGCACCTTCTGTAATGAAGGAAAGCCCCATTACATAGTTTGTAACACCTGATTTACGTTCTGCTTCATCAAATTTATTTTTGAATAATGTAGTTGCAACAGCGATTGCTAGAGGCGGGACCATACCACCAGCCATTACAGCGGCCATAAGACTACCGTCACCTGTACTTGTAAATATACCAATAGAAAATGTGTATGCAGCTTTGTTAAATGGACCGCCCATATCGATAGCCATCATACCACCAAGTAATGCTCCTAATATTACTGCATTTCCAGTCCCTAATCCTTGTAAGAAATCTACCATTAAACCATTTAATCCGGAGAAAATTGGTCCTATAATAAAGTACATAAATAATCCTGTGAAGAATAGGCCAAATACAGGATACAATAAAATTGGTTTTAATCCATCAAGGGACCGGGGAAGACCTTTAAATACATATTTCAATCCAACGACGATATAACCTGCAAGGAAACCACCAACTAGTCCACCGATAAAGCCCGCATCACTATTAAAAGCCAATAGCCCTGCTACCATACCAGGCATTAGGCCAGGTCGGTCAGCAATACTCATTGCAATATAACCTGCTAATATCGGTATAAGGAAATTAAAAGCACTACCTCCAAGATCGTTTAGGAAACTAAATATTTCACTTTCTGAACCCAGTACACTTTCGAATAAGAAAGAGATGGCCATAATAATTCCGCCACCAATAACGAATGGTAGCATATGAGAAATACCGTTCATTAAGTCTTTATATATTTTTCCCCATACAGAAGTAGATTGATTTTCTTCATTTTCACTTTTACTGGATGAAGATGATCCCTGATACACTGGTGCATCTTGATTAATTGCTTTAGTTAAAAGTTCTTCAGTTTTCTTAATACCGTCACTTACTGGCCGTTCAATGACATGTTTGCCATTAAATCGTTCCATTTCCACTTTTTTACTAGCTGCGACAATAACTGCATTAGCACGTTGAATATCATCAGAAGTTAATTTATTCTTCGCTCCATCTGAGCCGTTCGTTTCCACTTTAATATCAATATTCATTTTCTTTGCTTGTTTTTTAAGTGCATCCTCTGCCATAAATGTATGAGCGATACCTGTTGGACAAGCAGTTACTGCTACAACAAATGGTCGTTCATTCGAATCGTTTTGAAAATTGTCTTTCTGTATCTCCTCTTTAGGAGTATTTTCCTCAGCTTCGTTTAAAAAGAGTTGTTGTACATCTTCTGGAGTAGAAGCAGCGTTTAATTTCTCAACAAACGTTGGTTCCATTAAAAGTTTGGATAAAGAAGCAAGTGTTTGTAAATGTGTATCATTATTTCCATCAGGAACAGCAATCATAAAGAATAAGTGAGCTGGTTGTCCATCTAATGAGTCGTAATCTATTCCTTGACTACTTTTAGCAAACAATACAGCCGGTTCCTTTACTGAACTTGTTTTAGCGTGTGGCATAGCAATACCGTCACCAAGTCCAGTGGAAGATTGTACTTCACGGTTAAGAATTGCTTCTTTAAACGTATCTACATCGTTGATAACTCTATATTTATGAAGGTTATTGATCATTTCTTCGATAACGGATTGCTTATCCGTCGATTTCAAATCCATAATCATAATATCTTTGCGTAATAAATCAGTTACGGCCATTTATAACATCCTTTCTATATTTATAATATCGTTACTTCAATTTCTGAAAGTAAATTATCAATTTTATTTCTGGTTGCTAGATCATACGAAAAAGCAGTGGCACTTCCAGCGGCTATACTCATTTTGAATGCTTCAAGTACGTTCTGATTTTTTAAGTAGATGCTAAGGAAACCAGCAATCATAGAATCTCCAGCTCCGACAGAATTACGTAATGTTCCACTTGGAGAAGTACCTTTATATATTCCATTATTCGTTATCAAAATAGCTCCATCAGCTCCCATAGAAACAATGACATGCTGAGCTCCTTTCTCTAGCAGTTTTTTTCCGAATTTAGTGACGTCTTCATCAGTTGAAATAGATACTCCAAATAATTCCTCAAGCTCATGTTTATTTGGTTTGATAACTAACGGCTGATAAGCAAGTGATTGCATTAATGCATCTCCTGTTGTATCAATTGCAAATTGTGCGCCAGCTGCTAACACTTTTTTGATGGCTTTTTCATAGAAGTCAGTTGGTAAAGAAGGAGGTTTACTTCCAGACATAACTACAAAATCGTTTGCAGTAATTTTTTCTAACTGTGAAAGAAGTTTGTTGGCCTTATCATTAGATATGGAAGGTCCTCGACCATTAATTTCGGTCTCCTCACTTGACTTCAATTTAATATTGATTCTTGTATCTTCGCTCACAGATATAAAATCAGTTTTAAGATTTCTTTTTTCAAGAAAATCAATAATAAACTTTCCGGTAAAACCACCGATGAATCCTAATGCGGTGGAGGAGGTTGAAAGTTCCTGTAAGATACGAGATACGTTAATTCCTTTTCCGCCAGGAACTTTATACTCATCGTTCATGTAGTTTAACTTTCCGAGTTTCAATTGATCCACTGGTACAATGAAGTCAATGGATGGATTAAGTGTGATTGTGTAAATCATTTACGTTGCCTCCAAGATGTTAGTATGAAGTTGAAAAGCTTCGTGTAAGGATGTAAGTTTCTCTGTAATAAAAATAACATCATTAATATTACAGATTTTTGCAAAGTTAACGTTGTTCCATTTACTCTCATCAGCGAGCATATATGCGGTTGATGCTTGTTGAAGTGCTGAACTTTTCATGGCAGCTTCTTCTGGATCTGCAGTAGTACACCCATATCGCAAATCAATGCCATTAACCCCTAGAAATGCTTTGGTAAATTGGTATTCTTTTAATTGGCGTAGACTACTTGACCCAACTATTGCGTTTGTAGAGTGCTTTAATTTTCCACCAACTAAATAAGAAGGGATTTGTTTATTTGTAAGCATAGATGCATGAACTATTCCATTCGTAACAACAGTAAATGAAATATCTGGCAAATAGGGTATCATTTCTAGAGTGGTTGTTCCTGCATCTAAATAAATGACATCATTTTCCTCAATCAAGGATGCTGCAAATTTTCCAATAGAAGCTTTATGTTGAACGTTTTTGATTGTTTTTTCTTGGTAGGTTGGTTCTTTATCAAATGAATAGTGTTTTTTTGCTCCACCATGTATACGAGTAAGCAGTCCATCTTCTTCTAATTGCGCTAAATCTCTTCTTATTGTAGATTCAGAACAATTCAGATCACTTATAAGATCAAGAGATTTAACTACACCGCTTTCATTTAGTTTCTTTAAAATTTGTCTATGTCTTTCATCGGTTAGCACATCATCACCTCAAACATAATAATAACATTATTACCATCCCTAAACAATCATAAACATTCAAAAACAATCATTTTCATTCATATTAATATATGTTTAATATAAACCACTTCCAGATAAACGAATCTATTCTGAAAAAAATAACTATTGACTCTAATTTAAAATAGGTTTACTATAGTAACAATTTACAACATGAAAGGGGCATAAATTCAATGTGTGAAACAGCTGTAAACCAAATAGGAATTTTAATTATATGACTATAAGATAAGATGCTACAGATTGGAATTATTATAACCATATCTGATTCTTGTAGTCTTATCGAAGCCCATGAAGAGAAGGGCTTTTTTTCATATCTGCAGGATTAAAACAGAGAAAATTAGGAGGGTCTATAGATGAAGCAATCAACAAAGAAATATATTATCGATAGAATGTATAAAGGTTCACAAGGATTAGCGAATGCGGTGTTAGTAACATTAGGTATAGGCCTTCTAATTGAAACATTTGGTACATTTACTGGTTGGGAAGGATTTATTACGATTGGGAATGCCGCACAACTAATGTTAGCACCGGCAATTGGTGCAGGAATAGCCTATCAGTTAGGTGGAAATACACTAATTATATTTAGTGCTATGGCTGCTAGTACAGTAGGTGCAAATGCGCTGGCGATGACGCCTGATGGAGCCTGGGTATTAACCACTGGACAACCTATTAGCGCTGTATTAGCTGCTGCTGTAGCTATCTGGATAGGAAAGAAAGTTGCTGGAAAAACGAAACTTGATATGATGTCCATTCCTTTCTCTGCTATTTTTGTGGGAGGAATTGCAGGAGTTGGTTTGGCTGCAGTAACCACACCAGTATTAGAGGAGATTAGTCGTATTATTGCCAATTCAACTGTAGGATCACCACTTGTGACATCTGTAGTTATTGCACTTATATGGAGTATTTTCTTAATGTCACCTGCGTCATCAGCAGCGTTGGCGATAGCTTTACAACTTGATCCCGTATCTAGCGCAGCAGCGTTAATTGGGTGTACGGCGCAATTTGCTGGATTTACAGCTATGTCATTGAGACAAAATAATTTAGGAGCAAACATTGCACAATCATTTCTGACACCAAAAGTTCAAGTTCCAAATATTGTTAAGAATCCACGTTTAGTTGCAGGGCCTTTTTTATCATCGATCATTTGTGCTCCAATCGCCATTTTAGTATTTGATTTTCAAGTGCCGTATGAGTTAGCTGGTCTTGGTCTGAATTCATTTATTGCACCGTTAAATATACTAGCAAATCAAGGTCCAGGAGTGTTGTTAATGTATATCGTTATCGGAGTTGTTATTCCAGCGGTGATATCAGTTACTGTTTACCATTCGTTAAAATCAAGAGGGTGGGCAAAAACAGGGGACTTACATATGGAAATACAATAATTCATTTACAGAGAGTTAGATAAAACATAGGAGGATGAGACTGTATATTGATGTCTCATCCTCCTATGTTTATTGTTTATTCTCTATTTTTACTCTCATTACATTGCTTTTAAAAGCAATCTTTTGAGAAGAGGAGTAAAATGTTCTGGTAGTTCTTCAACATGAGGGATCATGATTCGCTCTTTTCCGTAAATGTTTTTCATCGTGGTGTCGTTTTTCTCCTGGATTTCTCCATTGGCTAAAAACATACCGATTACATCGATATGATGCTTTCTTGCTTCTGTTACTGCTTGATGAGTATCAAGAATCCCATTTTGATCATACCCACTTGCGGCAGGTTCACCATCGGAAAATACGAGCAAGAATTTATTTTTTTCATTACGCTTCATTAATTGTTTTGTGATATAACGAATACTAAAACCATCACGATTATCTTCTTGTGGTTCAAGTTGCATAATTTTTGCACCATTATTTTCATATAAAGAATCTTTTAACTCATGAATATATTGTAAATAGTTAGGTTGATAATTCGCTTTTACTTCATTGGCGTCTTCCCAGAAACCAATGATTTCGTGTGGTATTCGTAATTCTTTTAACACTTCATGGAAAAGAACAACTCCACGTTTGGTTTCTTCCATTTTATTTACCATTGATGCAGAACAATCAATAAGTAAAGTGAATACTGCATCAAACTCTTTTGATTCTTGTTCCTTCTTATAAAATACTCGAGGGGACTCATCTACTATGATTGGTAATAATTTCTTAGATAGTCGACCAAATAAAAGCTCGGTTCTTGGGAAATTACGTTTGTGCTCTAATGTTAATTGAATGGTTTTTGCTAGTTTTCGTTTATAAGGGTCAATCTCCATTAAATATTGGTCATATTTTTCTTGGTGATCTAGAGAAGGCGGGTCTGTTTTTTCGATAAGCATGACTGCATCTTCATTTTCTTTTCCAAATTCAGAACCACTACTACCAGATTGTTGTTCCTCTTGTTTGGATAAGGTTTCTTTATCTGAATAATCCTGTTGTTTACTTTGAACGGAAGAACCTTGAACAGAAGCCATGGCTTGATCAGCATCCTCTGTTTCACGAGCTCCTCCACCCATCATATTGGTTTTCGTACCTTGTTCAAGTTCAAATTGCAGGAAATTTTGCTTCCTATTCTCATTTTTGTTCTCACGATGCCATGTTGAAAAAGTCTCATCAAAGTATTCATTCTCATCATCTTCGTCTAGCCATTGTTCATCATCATTCACAACATCGTCTGTGCGTGTCAACTCATCAAACAAAGTGTTCTTTTCATAAACTTCGATATGCCCAATGGGAAATACAAAGTATTCATGGATGCTATCTTTATAGTCCGCTGCTTGAATTAAACGAACAATAGACAAGCATAAATTGGTATTATCTAATGTTTTCTTTGCTTCAAACACACGATAGAGATATGGTTTTAATTTTTCTAGCATATCTAATTGCGCCTGAGGAACTCTAGGAAATGAGGGGTCAGGTCCATCAGCATGTATAAGAAGATATATCATACAAAAAAGCTCATCGGTAGCATAACTTCTCGTTATGTTCGATTGTAATTGAGTTTGAAAATAGCGTTGAAAGAATTGATGACGTTTTTCAAACCATTGTTTTGATCCTGGACGATTTTTTCGAATAATCTCTTCTAAGCGTATATCTTCTAATAGTGTTATTATTTGATTCGCAAATTTAGGTATCATTAACTCGGATACATCTTCTTTAAAGGTTTGCATTGTTGGAATATGGGTTTCCATCATTGTTCCGACTGTACGAAGAAGTACATCTGATTTTGTTCCCGCTGTTTTTGTTTCTATATCTAATTTATCCCAAAAACGACTAGCAGTAATTTTATTGTCAGCAATATCGACAAACGAGCCATAGCTATTTTCAAATTGCAACTGAGCATTACCAGACAGTACAGTAGTTAAATCTTGTAATTGCATAAATAAACGCGTATCTACTTTGGATTCATGAAATCGATACATTTCATATTCTCCTTAATCAAATAGTGTATCCGCAAGATTTTGTACAAAGGCTTTTTCACGATCTTCATCTAGTTTATCTACTATTGCGCGAAGTATCGCGCGTTTTGGAGGAATGAAGGTAGTAAGATCACATGCATCTAACAAAGCTCTAATAGATGCGGCATCTTCTGATAGCTTACCTTGTTCCACAGCAGTTATTAAATCTTTTGATAAAGTAACAAACAGATTGATAAGAGTTTCATCTTCTAACTTTGTGCTATTAGATATTAGTTGTTTTAATTGATCTCCTTGAATGTAAGGAACATCGATAACAATAAAACGGTTTTTTAATGCTTCATTTAATGGAACAGTTCCTATATATCCTTCATTAATTGCTGCGATTACACCAAACTGTTCCTGTGCAGTGATTATTTCATTGGTAAATGGGTTAGTAATCGTACGACGATAATCTAGGACACCATTAATTAATGGTAATGTTTCTGGTTTAGCCATATTTATTTCATCGATATATAAAAACGTACCGTGTTTCATCGAATTAGTTACAGGACCTGGTACAAAATCAATTGTTTGTTTGTCATTTTCATAACTTAATGTTTTAAATCCCATCAAGCTCTCAGCATCTAAATCAACCGAACAATTAACACTAAACATCGGTTGTTGAAAAAGAGAAGAGAGTGTTTCAGCAAACTTAGTTTTCCCAGCTCCAGTTGGACCTTTTAAAAGTATATTTTTCCCCATACTTAGAGCAGTAATCGCATCAATAATTAGTTCTTCATTAGGAGGCATATATCCACCATCTCTAATTAAATCTTGAAAATGTTCATGTTTGTATTGATTATTTTTAACTAGTTGTTGTATTTGTTGTGGTAAAGAATCGGTGTTCATTTCATTACTCCTTTCCATGACATTGTATTACTAGTCTGGTAAAAAAACAAAGAATGCGCAGTTCGTTGCGATTTAATAGGAAGGTTGATAAGATAATTAATAGTTAGATTTTTCGAAAACTTACTTATAATGGAAGTCCTTTGTATGATGGATTTCTGGACGGGAGGAACTATGACAAAGAGATCAATTGCAATTAATTTAAATTTAGATGAACAAAACTTACAAGCAATTCAGGAAGTCGTTCCAGATTGGGATATTTATACCGGGAAAGATATAGCAGAGGAAAATTTAAATAAGGCAGAGATACTGGTACATTGGCGTGAATCACAAGCAAATAAATATGTAAATAGTAACAAATTGAAATGGGTTCAATCATGGAGTGCTGGAGTAGATTATCTTGATCTTGATCATTTACAAAAGAACGATATACATTTAACAAGTGCTAGTGGAGTTCATGCTTATCCGATTTCTGAAACGATATTTGCGTATATGTTAGGTTTTACACGTTTAATACATACGTATATTAGACAACAACAAGAGAAAAAGTGGTATCATGCAAATTTAAAAGCAGAAATTCATGAGAAAACGATTGGAATTGTAGGAGTAGGAGAAATTGGCAAGGAAACGGCTAAAATTGCTCAAGCATTTGGAATGAAAGTGCTAGGAGTACGTCATTCTGGAAGAGATGTTGACTATGTGGATGAAATGTATACTCCTTCAGATTTATCACTAGTTTTAGAGCGAAGTGATTTTGTAGTGGTCACGTTACCTTTAACAAAAGAAACACATCATATGTTTGGTAAAGAACAATTTGCACAAATGAAAAATAGTGCATTCTTTGTCAATATCGGAAGAGGGTCGATAGTGGATGAAACTGCTTTAATTTCTGCTTTGCAACAAAAAGAAATAGGGGGAGCAGGACTTGATGTGTTTGAATCAGAACCGCTTCAATCGGATAGTCCATTATGGGAGATGGACAACGTAATTATCACACCGCATTCAGCTGGTGCGACAGAATACTACACGAATCGAGTGATACAGGATATTTTTATTCCTAATTTGAAGAGCTATCTTGTTAAAGGAGCGCCTACTATCAATGTGTTTCAGCATAACCTAGGATATTAAATTATAACCTTTTCATAAGCACGGTCTAAAATCTATGGTAAAGACAATGTTGCACGATAGATTTCTGACTCGTGCTTTTTCGTGTTGTATACAGCAACGCAATGTATTAATCCTATTCTATATACTTGAATCAATTTAATATGTTTAGATTAAAGCAATAACTTGGCTTTGATTGTTATGAAAAACGGAAATTCCTGCTCAAAATAGCGAGCTGAAGTTCCACTTGAAAAGTGTTCTTCTTTTCAAGTTTGCTAAAAACCGGTGCCTGCTAAAAAGCGTCCGTCTGTAATGAAAAACAAAACAGCTAACATACGAATTTACTTAAAATATCTTATTATGAAATTAATTCATTATATAGATTGAAAAAAAAGTGTTTTCATATACATCTAATTAGATTATAATCTAATTAGATGAGGAGGTGTCATTATGCAATTAGATCGTATCGTTAATTTTCATAAGACAATAGGAGATAAAACTAGAATTCGTATTATTACTTTATTAAAACAAGGTCCGCTTCACGGTCAAGCAATCGCAGGAAAATTAGGGTTAAAGCCACCAACAATTTCTCATCATTTAGCAAAATTAAAGGAAATTGATATTGTTTATCAACGACGTGATAAAAATACCATCTATTTCTATCTAAATGAAGACAAACTAGAAAGAACGGCTTTAGCAATTACTCGATTAGGAGGTAAAGAAATGCTTGGGAACTTTGATGTTACCGATCAAGAGAAAGCAAATGTCATAAAAAACTTTGTAGATAGTAAAGGAAGGATAGAGGCTCTACCAGCACAGAGAAAGAAAAAGTTAATTATTTTGGAGTATATGATACGAGGATTAAATCATGGAGAAACATATAAGGAAAAAGAGATTAACGAATATATCATGCAATATCACGAAGATTATGCAACAGTGAGGCGTGAACTCGTTATGAATCATTTTATGTTTCGACAAAATGGTATTTATGAACTTAATCCAATAGAAATGTGGCCTGTGTAATCAGGTCTATTTTTAAATTAACTAATTAGATGAATGTCTAATTAGAAGAGGAGAATAGTCTATTATGATGATTCCAAAGATTCTGTATGAAGAATCCACCTATAAAATGATATTTTGGAGTTCTATCTTAAATGGAATCGGTAGTCGCTTTGCACAAGTAGGGTCATTAGCTTTGCTTTACGAATTAACTGAATCAGGAATGGCACTAGGTATATTGTTATCCTTGCAAGTCCTCCCGACTATTGTTTTTGCTCCAATTAGCGGTTATTTAGCGGATCGATTTCATAAAGGAAATCTATTATTCTGGGCAGATTTATTGCGAGTCCCCTTTGCGTTACTTCCAATAGTAGCTGTAAGTACGGGGCAACTTTGGTTATTATACTTTAGTGCATTAGTTATTTCTATTGGAAATGCTATTTACAGGCCAGTACGTTTTGCGATTATACCTGAAATTGTACAGAAAAAGAATTTGGTTTCCGTTAATGGTTTAGAACAGAATGCAATTGGAATCACACTCGTATTTGGTTCATTACTAGGTGGGCTAATGGGTTATTTTTTTGATGTCATTATCTTATTCTTCTTTCATTCTTTATTTCTTTTATGTGCTGCGTGTCTCTTATGGCGTCTCAAAAAGATTGGCTTTTATCAAAGGATAAAAGATGTTAAACCTCAAACTTCTTTTAGTGAAATGAGCAGACTAATACTTAACGTTGCATTGTTACGTGTATTACTTATTGTATTCGCAGTGATGCCTCTCGCAAATGGTATTGATAATGTCGTTTTTAATTTGATCGCATTAGATGTATTTAGTCAAGGTAATATTGGAGTGGGACTAATTTATGGTGCGTTAGGTATTGGTTTTGTTTTGAGTTCGTTTATTACGAAATGGATTCGAGGAAAATACATTATTATCGCAGTTGTAATGATTTTCTTTGAAGGAATAGGACACCTTTTTCTAAGCCAATCTTACCTTTTTTACCAAGCTATTTTATTAGCAATAATGATTAGCTTTGTAGGGGGGATCAGCAATATTTGTTTCGATACAGTGTTAATGAAAATACTTCCGAAGTCCAAACGCGGTTTTTTATTTGGTACTTTTTCTATGATACAAAACAGTTCAATGGGAATTGCAATGATATTAGCAGGATTTTTAACGGAATGGCTTTCTCCACTGTCTAGTGCACTTTTGGTTGGAGTTAGTTATGTAATCTTTGCTCTTGTATTCATGATTGCATTTAAACAAATAAATATTCGTCATTCACTAATGAAATTAAAAAACATTACTTAAAGAATCAATTTCATAATTAAATAAGTTTTTCCATATACGATTTTCATCTCGTGTTATTCCTCTGGGAACTTATGACTCTCATTTATTGAATGTGCTTGGGAGTTATGAAATTGATTCTGATACTAATTTACTACAGGTAAGGAAATTTTAACTGCTAGCTTAGTTTACAATTTTAAGTTTACGATTAATTATATTCCAATAAAGAGTGCTTATTCGATTGTTTCCAATTATCTATACTCATTCCATGTAATATCCATGGTGAATCAATACTGAATGGATGATTAGATGGGAGATGATGTATATGCGCTTCTGGAATATCTAACCAAATATATACTTTCTGTTCAGGATGAGTAAAATTAAGATTAAGGTAGTCATCATATACCGTTTCCCACAATCCTGGTTGTGTAAAAACATCTGCAAATGGATAAATAACTTGTAAAAATATATCCTTTTTTACATCTTTCTTCGTAACAAGAGGATAATCATGTTGACGACTTTCATATACGTTCCAATTATCGATATATGAATTGGTAAATAATGTATTTGTCGCTGGAAATGGATAGTAACATTCAAAAGGAAATATACGCTCATCCTGGATATAAGTATCTTTAAGTAAGCTAACTTTATCATTAAATTTCTCAATGGAGTGCCATTTCTTATTTCCGTTAATAAACATATCAATTTCTCTTGTTATCGCAGGGTATAATGTCTCTTGCTCGGTTAAACCGATATTCGTCAATACACGTCTTGCTGCAAGATTATTTTCTTGTGTATTCCCTCCAACCCAAGTTATATTTGGCAACTGGAAAGCAATGTCTCTAATGTATTTCATTATTTTTGTAGCGTAGTTTTTCCCTCGGTATCTGCGGTCGCTCCGCAGTCTGCCGAGCATTACATAACGATTGGCAAATATTGAGTAACCAGCAATACTTACCAGTTGTTCATCAACAAATAACCCGTATATACGATTTTGACCAGTGCTTAATCGTTCAAAAACTTGAATGACATAATCATCTATAATACCAGTATCCATGGATAATAGTAATGGTAAGTCAGTTGTTGTCAGTACTTTAATATATTCTTTCATCATGACACCTCCTCTAGATAAGATTATTATAGCCGTTGGAAAACATATACGTCTATCAATAAAATTTCATCCTTTTTAGACAAATTAATATTTGAAATGACAACCTTTTCTACTAAGGTTGACTAGTACCTTCCAATTACTATCAATATAAATGAAAGAAGATAGGAAAAAATATATGCTTGTTCCAATAAAATGATAGGAGTATAATGTAATAGATGCTTAAATAATAGGAGGGGTAGTGTGGCTACTATTAGTAAGGGTGAAAATAAATTTTATGTAGGTGAAGATATTCGTAATCCTCAAGCTGAAATAACATTTGTCGAATCTGGGGAGAATCGTTTAGTCATTGATCACACCTATGTAGCTACTGATCTTCGTGGCCAAGGTATTGCCCAACAATTACTAGACCATGTGGTGACTTACGCTAGAGAAAAGGGGAAAACAGTTGTGCCTCTATGTCCATTTGCTAAAGGGCAGATTCAAAAACAAGCAAAGTATAATGATGTACTAAACGTACAACATATATAATATAATGGAGAAAGGTGCTTGGACATGTACATTACTATTCCTGAAGCAGCTGAATACTTATCAATGAGCGAATCAACAGTATCTGCACTTGTCCTGCAAGGGAAAATTAATGCAATACATGACGGCAAGCAATATTTAGTAAATAAGCAGCAGTTCACAACTCACTTTGAACAAGTGGAAAAATATAGAAAAATGATAGAAGAATATTTACAAGAGCCAATTCCTGAAGATCCAGATGTAAATGATGAAGATTAGAAAAAGGTGAAAGGAATAAAGCTCTATTCTAGTTAGGGTGAGTTATCATCTTAACTTTTTTATATAAGGAGTTATGATATATGAAGAAAAGAAAACCTCCCCGATCGAAGAAGGAATCTGCTTCCCTCACGTATGAGGTAGAAGAACCAGAACAGCTTTTACCATTTTTATTAAAGGTAATGAATAACCGGAGCAGGAATTCCGTTAAGTCGATTTTGACGAGAGGGCAAGTGTCCGTAGATGACCATATCGAGACGAAACATAATTTCATGTTGAAAAAGGGTAGTACTGTGCGAATCTTGAAAAACAAAGCAGCAATTCAACAGGATGTATTTGTAGGAATGTCGATTATGTATGAGGATGAAGATATTATTGTAATTGAGAAAGAGTCTGGGTTACTCTCGATTGCAACGGAAAAAGAACGAAAACATACGGCGTTACATCAATTAATGCACTACGTGAAGCAACAACATCCAGCTAATCGTGTATTTGTTGTTCATCGACTTGATAAGGATACATCTGGGGTAATGATGTTTGCCAAAAATGAGGGAGTCAAACGCAAGCTTCAGAATAATTGGAAAAATATTGTAAAAGAACGCACTTATGTTGCACTTGTAGAAGGTCAGGTAACTAAAGAGAAAGGGTATATCGTCTCTTGGCTCAAAGAAAGTAATACTCGAAAAATGTATTCTTCACGAGTAAAGAATGATGGTCAACGAGCTGCTACACGTTATCGAGTTCTGCAAACAAATGATCGTTATTCATTATTGGAGCTGCAATTAGAAACAGGAAGAAAGAATCAAATTCGTGTACATATGGAAGAGCTTGGACATCCAGTTGTTGGTGATAAACGTTATGGTTCCAAAGGTAGAAGTGTCATCGGTAGGTTGGGTCTTCATGCGAAGATACTTTCATTTTATCATCCGGTAACTAATAAATTAATGCTCTTTCGTTCTGATGTCCCTAATGTTTTCTTTCAAAAATCAAAATAAAGCTGGCCAAATCGAACTATAGCTAATTGTAATTGTTAGCTATAGCTCGGTTTTTTATTGCAGGAAATTATAAAATTAGATGCAGTGGATAACTAATCGTCTGAAGCTAGTGCCTTTGTTCTTATAACGGAGCTTTCTCTAATTTATGTCCTGATCGTCCTAATGTAGTTTCGGATTTCTGAAGAGAATGAAGTACACAGGATTCAATTAACTCGACAACGGCTTGAAATATTTGATTCATCATTGGATGATCATCGCGAATATAAGTTGCAGTTGTCAGATGATTTTTTGAATCATGCAACACTTGGTTTGCTGTAGAAAAAGCAATCGCTATATCTCCACTTCCATGGTCTATAGCACTTCCTGTTCGTCCAAGACCTGCAGCGCATCGTTTGGTAATTCTCTTTAATTGGCGGTCGGATAATGGTGCATCTGTAGCTAATATCATCATAATAGATCCATCTGGTGTTTCCTGCTCTGTGTGTTCCCAATTAGCAAATGTTGCTTGTTCTCGCTTTCCGTAATTACTAACAACGAGTCCTCCTAAGGTATAGGTAACATCTTCAACTTCAATAAGACGAGATGCTGTTCCAATTCCTCCTTTGTAGCCAAAGCATTGCATACCTGTCCCCGCACCAACTGCACCTTCTTCGCATGATTTTGTACTTGCTGACTCAATTGCTTTAATAGCATGCGATGGTGTAATCGCTTGTAATCGAATAGAATTTAGATAGCTGTCATTACATTCACCAACAATCAAGTTAATCGTGCCTGTTGTATCACCAATTTCCTTTGTACGATTTAACATATACGTCAATGTTCCTTGCATTACCGGTGCTACGCTTAGTGTGTTCGTAAGCATAATGGGAGATTCGATAAGGCCTAATTCATTTAATTGAACGAGTCCAGTTGTTTTACCAAATCCATTAATTACGGAGCACCCGGCTATGACTTTTTGACGAAACAAATTGCCTGGATGTGGCAATATTGCTGTCACGCCAGTACATATAGTATCTATCTCATTTATTTTTTCATAAAGCGTTGTATGTCCAACCTGTACTCCATCGACATCGGTAATACAATCTTTCAAACCGGTTTTTAATGTCATAATGATCAGCTCCGTCTTTTATACCATTTATTTACTTGAGGCAATTTAAAAATTCATTGACCTTTATCCTGCTTGTTATGGCAGTTATCCTCACACTTTAAGATGGTGAGGCTAATGCAAAGAGGGCAAGTGGAGTTAGCTGATAGAAAATGCCCGAATCCATAATCCTGACTGAATGAAGTTTCACTATAGCTCCCCTAGTAACGAATTTTCCCACTTTTGAGTATATATTTCAAGTTACTTTTTATGCATTAAAGTAAGAAAAATTTAAAATTTATTTACGATGCTTACATATTTACAGTAAAACATGATGAAATTTTTCTTGTATGCAAATTCAAAGAACAGGAAAACTAAGTTTAAAGCTTGTAATGGAGGGGGATAAATGAAGTTTTTAAAATATGTTATGGTGATAAGCATTAGCATGTTTTTACCAATCATGACTGTTTATGCGAATGGGACTGAAGTTGGCGAACGTGCACCAGATTTTGAATTGAAAACAATAGATGGTCAACAACTCCGACTTTCAGATTTTAAGGGAGAACGAGTTATGATAAATTTTTGGACTACATGGTGTCCTCCATGTAGACATGAAATGCCTGATATGCAACGATTTTATCAAGATTTACAACCTAATATTCTAGCTGTTAATCTAACCGATACGGAAATGAATAGGGAACAGGTAGTACGTTTTTCACAAGAATTAGAGCTGACATTTCCAATCCTATTAGATGAACAAGGTGAAGTATCAAAAGCGTATCGAATTAGTCCAATTCCAACCACATATATGATTGATTCTGAAGGTATTATCAGGCATAAATCTTATGGTGCCCTAACCTATGAGCAAATGGTAGCAGAGTATAACAAAATGGAATAGCTGTTAAGGACGGAAGAAAAATCAAACGGAATGAAATCATTTCGGTTGATTTTTCTTTTTTTATTCCATGAGTGAATTTTACAGTAAGATAATTTGTATGAAATTCGAATATTATGCTGTTTGATTTCTATTGCAGACGACGCTTTTTAACAGGCAGCGGTTTTTAACTAATATGAGGATTAGTCGCACTTATGCCCTTGGGTGAAAAGAAGACTTGCTGTATGTTGCACATGAAGGCTCTTCTCGCTTTCAAGTTCACCGTGTTTTCTTTATCTCAAAAGAAAAAGGAAGTTGAACTATTGTCGAAGCGCCCTAAAAACATAGCCAACTCGTACGTTTCTAAACGGTCGTTTGTGCCTCTATTCTTATAACACTTCAAATACTAAAACACTCTTTTTATATTATTTTTGGTTTTAGGGTGTGAAAATTGACGAATACATGCCTTTATACAAAAAAGGAGGTGGGGACATGGATAAAGGAACGATTATTCGAACTATCGTACTTGTTCTAGCTTTAACGAATCAATTTTTGGTCACTGCTGGATACCATCCCATACCTGGAACACAAGAGCTGTGGGGAGAAATACTTTCTTCAATTTTTACTATTGTAGCTACATTAACAGCTTGGTTCAAAAATAATTATGTGACATACAAAGGCAAAAGACAGCATCAAGTACTTGTGGATCATCAGTTAGCAAAATAATAAAATATGGACAAGGAGGATAAGTATGAAGCGAATTTTTATTGATCCTGGTCATGGAGGAAATGATCCTGGAGCAACGGGAAATGGATTACAAGAAAAGAATATCACTTTAGATATTGCGCTTCGTATGAAAGAATACTTGTTACAAACATTTGATGGTCATGAAGTACGATTGTCTCGTGAAACAGATAAAACGGTCTCTCTGTCGCAAAGAACGACAATGGCAAATAATTGGCAAGCTGATTATTTAGTTTCCATTCATATTAATGCCGGCGGAGGTACTGGGTTTGAATCATTTATTTTTAATGGTAGCTATTCAGGAAAGGCGGAAACACATCGTTTGCGTCAACTAGTACATCAATCGATTGTCAATGAAACTAGCTTTTATGATAGGGGTATGAAAGAAGCGAATTTTCACATGCTTCGTGAATCGCAAATGCCAGCAGTATTAACTGAGAATGGATTTATTGACCATAGAGAAGACGCTAACAAACTTAAATCTTCCTCATTTCTTAATTCGATAGCAAGAAGTCATGCAACGGGTGTTGCCAATGCACTTGACCTGCCAGGTGGTGGAGGTACATCCCAAGGGTATTTAGAGATTTTGGCAGATTCTTTATGGACATATAATAGTCCTGACTGGGAAAATAGAGCAGTTATTGTTCATAAAGGCGAAGTATTCACAGTGATAAAAGATAAGTTTCCTGTAGGTGATGGACATATGTATCAAATTAAAAGTGGTTTATATATTACTGCAAATAAAAATTATGTGCGTTACTATACTCGCTCATCTTCCAAATTGAAATCAGTCCTAAGTTAAAATATTTCATTTCATTACCATAGAAAAATATCTACGTATAAGATAAACTATACGTTAGGTATTTTTTTATTGAATGGAGAGAGTCAAAAATGAAGCTATTAGTTGGACAACTCGTGATTACAGCATTAATTTGGATGGGGATGGCTAGCTTTTATAATCAAATGAATGAATTAAATACATGGATATTTTATCTAGTGACTTCTTGGATGTTATTATTATTAGTATTGGTAATTAAAGAATGGTTTCGATTAAAGAAAAGCACTAAAGAAGATAATGATATTAACGAATAAAGAAGGTCTGTACAATGTTAATCATAGATAATTTAAGTAAAACATATGGGGATAAAACTTTATTTAACCAAATCTCCGCAACTATAGGCCAGAAGGAACGAATTGGTCTTATAGGAGTAAATGGGACAGGTAAATCAAGTTTTCTTAAAGTAATTGCAGGAATGGATAGTCCGGATCAGGGCGAGATAAGACATTCAAAAGATTATCATATAGAATACGTTACACAAGAAACGAATCTGCAAGAAGATTTAACGGTGTTGGATCAAATATATTATGGTGATTCTGTAATCATGCGAGTTATGAGAGAGTATGAGCAGGCGCTTTATCATTTAGAATATAACCCAGATGACGTAGCTTTGCAGCAGAAATTAATTCATATACAACAAAAAATGGATGAAGTAGAAGCTTGGGAAGCCAATACCACTGCAAAAACTATACTAACTAAATTGGGTATAACCGATTTTGGCGCTACTGTTGGAAAACTATCGGGTGGCCAGAAAAAAAGAATCGCTATCGCGAAAGCATTAATACAGCCGGCAGACTTGCTAATTATGGATGAACCTACGAACCATTTAGATCATGATACGGTTGAATGGCTAGAAAAATATATGCAATCCTATTCCGGATCTGTTTTACTTGTCACGCATGATAGGTATTTCTTAAATCGGGTAACGAACCGAATTTTTGAATTAGATAAAGGAAATTTATATACGTATGCAGGAAATTATGAATTATTTTTAGAGAAGAAAGCGGAAAGAGAGTCTCTAGAGCGTAGTAATGAACAAAAACATCAAAATACGTTAAAACGTGAGCTCGCATGGCTGAAACGAGGTGCAAAGGCTAGATCGACAAAACAACGAGCTCGTGTAGAACGTGTAGAAGAGATGAAAAATCAAACATTTGATACGAGAAAAGAAGAAGTTAAATTTCAAGCGGGTTCTAAAAGACTAGGAAATGATGTTATTGAGATTGAAGATCTTCATAAATCATTTGGAAATCAGAAAGTATTAAGTAACTTTTCTCATCTTATTATACCAGGAGATCGAATTGGTATTATTGGTAATAACGGTACGGGAAAAACAACGCTTCTAAATATGATGGCAAAACGTACTGAACCAGACCAAGGTTTTGTCAAAATAGGAGAAACAGTGGTAATTGGTTATTATACCCAGGGAGAAGAGGAATTAGATGATCAACAGCGTATTGTCGAATATATTAAAGATGTAGCTGAGGTTATTCATACAGAGGATGGAGAAGTAATTACTGCTGAGCAGATGCTTGAACGATTTTTATTTAACCGCGCTCAACAATGGTCCTATATTCGAACATTATCTGGAGGAGAACGTCGTCGTTTGTATTTATTAAAAGTATTAATGCAAGAGCCCAATGTGCTTTTTTTAGATGAACCGACAAATGATTTGGATACACAGACGCTATCCGTTCTGGAAGATTACTTGGATCATTTTCCTGGAGTAGTAATAACTGTATCGCATGATCGATACTTTTTAGATAGAGTAGTTGATAAATTAATTGTATTTAAAGGTAATGGCAATACGGATACTTTTTATGGAAATTATACTGAATTTCTTGAAAAGCAAAGGGGAACAGAAGAAATACAACCAACACCCAAAAAACAATCACCGACTAAAACTTCTCAAAATGAGAAGAAGAAAAAGAAGTTATCTTATATGGAAAAAAGAGAATGGGATACGATTGAGGATGAAATTACAGAATTAGAAGAACAAATTGTAGAAGTTGAACAAGCGATTGTTGATGCTGGAAGTGATTCAGAAAAAGTACAAGAATTATATGCGAAACAACAAGCAGTAGAATTAGACTTAGAGAGAAAAATGGCACGATGGGAAGCATTATCTATAAAAGTAGAACAACTTGAAACATGAAGAAATATAAATTCTTCATGTTTTTTTATTGAATTTATTAGGGGTTATAAGCTAAACTAACAAAGCCGAGGAAAGTTATTTCACTTTATACATTTTTTTCAGTAGACTGTACTTACTATCTAATTAGAGTCAGGTGATTATGTCATGCAACAAATTTATTCAGATCTAATAACTTTTAGAGGATCACATTATCAGTTTGGAAAAATGCAAGGAGATAGTATCAAAAATTCTTTTGTAATGGAAAACCGTAAGAAGCAATGGAAACTAAGGAGGCCGAGATTTACGGTTAATATCGATGAAGTAAAAGCTATGATTAATGCTTATGCACCTGGAATATGGGAAGAGCTAGAGGGAATTAAAGATGGAATTGAGTGGTCACTTTCCGATACTCTTCAGGAATTTGCTGGTTATCGAATTAATTTGCCTTCGAGTGGATGTTCAGTATTTACAAGTAGCGAATATATGATTAGGAATTATGATTATCATCCAAAAACATATGAAGGTAGATTGGTATTGTTTCAACCTACGGATACTGGATTAGCAAGTATTGGACCGTCTCAACGTATTACGGGAAGGTTAGACGGGATGAACCAACATGGGCTCGTGTTGGGATATAACTTTACCCATCGTAAAAAGCCTGGGGAAGGATTTATCTGTAATATGATTAGCCGAATTGTATTAGAAACATGTTCTAGTGTAGAGGAAGCAGTACAATTACTACAAGAAATTCCACATCGGTATGCATTTAGTTATTTAGTATTGGATCAACAAGAAGAAACATTTATAATCGAAGGATCTGCACGTGGAACATCGGTGAGAAAAGGAAATTTGTGTACCAATCATTTTGAAAATTTAACATCAGAAAATCGAAATTACTTAGATGATTCCTATCGCCGATTAGTTGCAATGCAAAACAATAGCGTTAATAAGTTAAGTGCAGAAGAAGCTTTTCGCATGATGAACGATACGGATAAAGGAGTTTTCTCTAAACAATATAAAAATTGGGGAGGTACGATCCACACCTCTGGGTATCTGCCTGCAGACAGGAAAGTTTGGTTCAGTTTAGGAGGAGATACTGATCCATATGTTATTGATTTTAATAAATGGACAGAAGGTATAGAATTTCCTGAAGAAAGGCTTTATGGTGAGGTAGACACCTCATTACCATTTGCACATATGAAAGCAAATGTACATTAATCAAAGTTCTATGTTTAAAAAGTCGCGTTTCAAGGGAATATAAAAATGGATTCTAATAAAATTTTATTTATAGAAATGAAATTAAGGAGGCTACATTAAATGAAACTTTATCAAGTTAGAAAAGGTCAATTTGTTTTCTTTGAGAATGAATTGCATAAAGTGTATTCTGTAAAACCCATGTTTAAAAAATCTGTTCATATGTATCGTCTAAAAGATATGAAGCAGATTTTAACTACTGCTAAAGAGATTGAGTTATATCGTCCACAGCATAATGATACATTTATATTTTATGGGAAAAGATACACCATTGATAAACATGCAAAACCAGAGCCGGGTGATTACATTTTAATTGTAAAACCTACTCCTGATTTTCTTGATCACTATTCATTGAATGAAATTGAAAAAGTAGAAAAAGTCGAAAATGGGAATGTATTAACCACCCGCGATAATGGTGTGAAACATAATGAATATGTAGTAATGGTACCAGGGAAATCAGAGGCTAGTCAGGAGATTGCCTATTATGATAAAAATCTTGTTCCAGAAGAACAACAAATTCAAGATGAGTCGATTTCTTATTTAGCAGAAAAAGATGATGCATTAAAGCCGGCAGTGGGTGATATATTCTTAGATGTTCAAAACAATACAAAAGCGATGGTAGTCGCAATGACTGAGGATGAAATTGTATTTGGACATGGTGTGAGAATTCATGTAGCAGAGTTATTAGATGAAAGTAAATATGAACTAATTTATCAATTTGAGGATAATTAATATATTTTTATGTAACATCTTTTCATTACGTAGCCTTCTAGCATCGTCGATGATAAGATGTTTTTTATAAGAATGAAATACTCTCCCCCTCTAAGTAGCCAGATTATAATTACATCTGTTTCTTAGAGGGGGATCTCAATGTCAAATTCGTAAGGGCATAATCAATTCCCAAGCTGTTCCATAGCTTTGTAACCTAGTATATTCAAAGGGTCTTTTGCACTTGAATAGATAGGGGAATAACCTAATTCCAACGAAGCTAAATCTGCTACTGTTAACTTTCCTTTGATTGCTGTAGCTAAAACAGCCATCCGTTTATCTGCACCTTCAAATCCAATTACGCTTCCACCAAATAATTGTCCAGTATTTTTATCAAAGACAATTTGCATCCAAAGCTCTTTTGAACCCGGATAATATGCTGCATGAGAATATCCTTTCATTATAGTTTCTTCAAATTCAATCCCATTATCGATTAAAGTTTGTTTGTTTTGCCCAGTAGCTGTAATAGTTAAATCAAAGACGCGTAAAATCGATGATCCAATTATACCATCATCGTATATAGGGTTGCCACTCAAGTAAGAAGAGATAATGAATGCTTGCCTATGAGCCGGCCAAGCTAAGGCAATATGAGCAGGTTCTCCAGTTATAAAATCAGTGACTTCCACTGCATCACCAAGAGCAAAGATATGTGGATCAGTAGTTTGCATATATTGATTTACTTTAATCCCACCGGTTTCTCCAATTTCCAATCCGGCATCAATGGCAAGCGCTGTATTTGGTTTTATTCCTATAGCCATAATAGTCATATCTGCTTGGATCGTTTTCTCGCTGGAAAGGAGTAAGGAAGTACCATCATCTGAAAAGCTTTTTAATCCATCATTGACATACAAAGTTATTCCTTTTTCCTGTAAATGTTCATCTATATGTATAGCCATTTCTTTGTCGATTCTTTTTAATACATGTTCAGAACTATCTATTAAGGAACAAGAAAGACCTCGATTATGTAGACTTTCTACCATTTCTAACCCGACAAATCCACCACCAATAATAGCAGCCGATTGAGGATTATTAAATTGAATAAATTTTTCAATTTCATCCATATCTTCAATCGTCCTTAAGGGAAATGTATTTGCTTGTTGTAATCCTTCTATATCTGGTAGTACAGGTGAAGCTCCTGGGGACAATATTAAAATATCATAGTAAACACTATGTTCTGTCTGATGCTTTTCATATACAACACTTTTCTGATTACGGTTAATTTTTGTTACATTTGCATGTGTTTGTACAGTCAGATCATATTTTTGTGCAAACTTTTCCTCAGGATAAATTAATTTTTGACGATCAGTAATTGTACCGCTTAAATAATATGGCATACCACAATTTGCAAAGGAGACATATCCATTTCGTTCTAATACAAGAATTTCTGCCGTTTTATTGGTTCTCCTAATTTGTGCAGCAACGGTCGCTCCGCCCCCAACTCCACCGACAATGATAATTTTTTTAGACATACTATCACTCCTTATCTTGAAACCCGGATTATAAAAAACCTCTCATCAAATAGATGAGAGGAACAAAAATCTATTTAGTTTTATATTACCCCGATTGAGTAAAGAAAAACGATAATTATTGTGAAGGGTACTACCCAACGCATGAGTTGATACCATGTTTGGAAGACGCCATTACTTAAATTATTTCCATAACTAAATTCTTGTCTAACAAGCTGTTTATCCATTTTGAAACCGATAAATATAGAAATAAATAAACAACCAGCTGGAAGCATAATGTTACTGACAAGAAAGTCACTTGCATCAAAAACGGTTTTCCCAAAAATATGGAAGTCAGCAAGTACATTTGAAGATAATGCAGCTGGAATACCAGCAACCAATACAAGGATACCTGCTATCCAAGCAACAGATTTTCGAGAAACATTCTTTTTTTCAGTTACAGCTGCAGTGATAATTTCTAGCATGCTGAAAGAAGATGTTAGGATGGCGAATAAGAATAAAAGTAAAAATAGACTTAAGAATAGTTCACCAAACGGCATTTGCGCAAATGCTTCAGGAAGAACGATAAATAGAAGTCCTGGGCCTTCCGTTGGCTCTAATCCAAAAGAAAATACAATTGGAAAAATCGCAAGTCCTGCCAGCAATGATACAAATATATTCATAATCGAAACGGAAGCTGCTGAACTTCCTAAGCTCACGTTTTTATCTAAATAAGAACTATACGTAACCATTACTGAAATACCTACAGCAAGTGAGAAAAATGCCTGACCTAATGCATATAAGATATTTTCACCATTTAATTTTGAAAAGTCTGGTTGAAGGAAGAATTGTATTCCTTCCATAGCTCCTTCAAAAGTAACAGATCGTATAACGATTATAATAAAGAAAATAAATAACAATGGCATTAAGACTTTACTATATTTCTCAATTCCATTTTTTATACCAGAAGATATAACAAAAGAATTAATAAAGATAAATAGTGCAAGTCCAACAATAGTAAGTAATGGATTACCTGTTATCGATGCAAATAATTCTGCGTATTGTGCACCATCAGTAATAACCATTCCAGGAATAGAAAGAAGACTGTAGATTAATACCCATCCTCCAACAACGGAATAGAAAGACATTAATATAAAGGCACCTATTACTCCCCAATGACCTATAAAGGAGAATATACTTTTTGGAGCAAGCTTTTGATATGCTGAAATTGCCTCTTTTTGTGCACCTCTACCTATGATAAATTCAGCAATTAACAAAGGCAATCCGATAATGATTGTAAATAGGATAAAGATAAAGAAGAAAGCTCCTCCGCCATTCATCCCTGTCATATAAGGGAATTTCCAAATTGCTCCTAAACCAACCGCAGCGCCAGCGGAAGATAAGATAAACCCTAGTTTTGATGCCCATTGATCTTTTCGTTGATCCATAATGTCAAATTCCTTTCGTTATAAAAAAATTATTTTATAAGTATAACATAAAAGAAGAAGATGTTAAGAGAAGGTATTGAATTGTGAATACAATGAAAAGATTAACAGATTAAACTATAGTTATAAGCTTTCGTAAGAGATTTCCCGTTTAGTGAATATAAATAATAAAAATCAAATACATTAAGTAGTGATTTATTAGTAAATTTACGTATTTTAAAAATAGTTGTAAAATTTAAACATTGTCATTTATACTTGAGTTGGTAAGGTTTATTACTTTTTCTTGCTTCAAATTTTAAAGGAGGGATTATTAGTGACAGCGCTTACATTAGAGACCGATGTATTACAAAATTTTATTGATGGTAAATGGGTAGATGTGGAAAATACTACTGCCGTTACAAATCCTGCAAATGGTGAACGTATTGTGCAAGTACCATTGTCTAATCGATATCATGTTGAAGAGGCAGTAAAAGCTGCTAAAAAAGCTCAAAAGAACTGGGCACTTGTACCGGCACCACAACGTGCAGAAGTATTATACCGTGTTGGAATGATTATGAAAGATAAAAAAGAGCGACTATCTCGTCTATTGACTATGGAGAATGGAAAAGTATTAGAAGAAGCAAGAGGAGAAGTTCAAGAAGGAATTGATATGGCATTTTATATGGCTGGAGAAGGTCGAAGATTGTTTGGTCAAACTACACCAGCAGAATTAAAAGATAAATTTGCGATGAGTCAGCGGTGTCCTGTAGGGGTAGTAGGTATCATTACGCCATGGAACTTTCCAATTGCAATTGCTACATGGAAGTCATTCCCAGCAATTGTCGCTGGTAACGCGGTGATTTGGAAGCCAGCAACAGAAACACCTATTATGGCATATGAATTAGCTAAAATATTTGAAGAAGCTGGATTACCTAACGGTGTTATAAATGTTGTATTTGGTAAGGGATCAGAAGTTGGCGATTCAATGGTTCAAAATGAAGATATTAGAGTAATATCTTTTACTGGATCAAATGACACGGGAAGAAATATTGCATCGGATTGTGGGAAGCAGTTAAAGAAAGTATCACTAGAAATGGGCGGAAAAAATGCAGTTATTGTTATGGATGATGCAGATTTAGACTTAGCAGTAGAAGGGATTCTCTGGAGTGCGTTCGGAACGAGTGGGCAACGCTGTACGGCATGTAGTCGTGTGATTGTTCATCATAAAGTGAAAAAGATATTAGAAGAAAGACTTTTAGCTGCAATGGATCATTTAACGATTGGAAATGGTTTGGAAGAAGGAATTAAAGTAGGTCCGATTATCAATGAAGCAGGGTTAAATAAAATCAAGAAATATATTGAAGTTGGAAAACAAGAGGGCGCTAATTTATTAGCAGGAGGGTCTGAATGGGAAAGCAATAATCAAGGATATTATTTTACTCCGACCTTATTCACCGATGCTAAGCCTGACATGCGAATTGCGCAGGAAGAAATTTTTGGGCCAGTAGTTTCATTAATTGAAGTAAGTAGTTTTGAAGAAGCTATTGAAGTAAATAATCAAGTTACTTATGGGTTATCCAGCTCTATTTTTACAAGGGATATAAATCGTGTTTTTAAAGCACAACGTGATTTAGATACAGGTATTGTCTATGTCAATGCAGGTACTACCGGTGCTGAGATTCATTTACCGTTTGGCGGAACGAAAGGAACTGGCAATGGACATCGTGATTCTGGTGTCCAGGCGTTAGATGTTTTCACTGAATGGAAAGCCATTTATGTTGATTATAGTGGAAAATTACAACGTGCCCAGATAGATACAGAGGAGTAGATTTATCGTTCGCCTTGTTTATAGAGTACCTTTTAGTGATTATGGGGAGGGAATAACATGAAGATTGGTGTATTAGGTTCTGGTTTAATGGGGAAAGAAGCAGCACGTGATTTAACACAAAGTGAAGGAGTAAAACAAGTTGGTTTAGCAGATATTGATTTACTTCGAGCTCAAGAAGTCTGTGATCAATTGAATTCTTCTAAACTAACTGCATACCAAGTTGATGCGAGTAATCAGGATGAACTAGCAAAATTCATGCGGCGATTCGATGTAATTATTAATGCATTATTTTATTCATTTAATGAGGTAGTGGCTAGAACTGCTATTGAGGTAGGTGTATCCTCTGTTGATTTAGGTGGACACATTGGGCATGTGACCGATAAGGTATTGACTTATCATGAAGAGGCTAATCAAGCTCAAGTAACGATTATCCCTGACTTAGGAGTAGCGCCAGGAATGATTAATATTTTATCTGGATATGGTGTAAGTAAACTGGATCAAACCAAAGTAATTAAATTATATGTTGGTGGAATTCCTGTTAAGCCAGAACCGCCACTTGAATACAACCATGTTTTTTCCATGGAAGGAGTCTTTGATCATTATACTGATCCATCCCTGATTATAAGAAATGGTTCTGTTCAAGAGGTGCCTTCTCTAAGTGAAGTAGAGCCTATTCACTTTGAAAAATTCGGACCGTTAGAAGCATTTCATACATCAGGTGGTACGTCGACTTTATCGTTATCATATCCTTACTTGAGTACACTTGAATATAAAACTATTCGCTATCCGGGACATGCAGAAAAATTTAAATTGTTGGTAGATTTAAATCTCACTCGGTTAGATTATCATGTTGATATAAACGGACATAAAGTAAATCCGAGAGAAGTGTTTTTAAAAGTACTTGATCCAATAGTTGAATTAGGAGACAGGGAGGATGCGGTACTATTACGGGTAGTAGTCGAAGGAGAGAAGGACGGACAATCGACTTCTCATATTTTTGAAATGACTACTTATAAAGATAGAGATACAAATGTTACTGCAATGGCAAGGGCAACAGCGAATACTATATCTGTTGTGGCACAAATGATTGCTAATGGAACAATTACGACAAAAGGTGTCTTACCGCCAGAAAAAATGGTACCTGGAAAGCAATATATTGCTGAAATGAAGAAAAGAGGGGTTACAATTAAAGAAAAAGTATCCATAAATAAGCAAACATCAGTGTAGGTTATAAGGGGATGGTTAGGGTGAATACAGTATTTATTGCAGGACACGCAAAATTGCCTTCAGGTATGGCAGCTAAAAGTATCTATGAAACATTAACCATTACTGCGGAAATCGATAAAAAATATGGTGTGATTGTGAATGCAGGTTGTACACTTGCTACTGATCATGGAAAGCAATTTGTACAGACAATATTAAAAGGACATAGTTTACAAGACGGTATTCAATTTCCGATTGATCAAATTAAAAAGCATTATTTGGGGAAAGCAGGTAATGCATTAGCTTCTGCATTAATGGATTTATTCAAGCAGTATGAGCAATATCAAAAGTCTATTGTTGTACAACAATAAGAAAAAGAAGGGGGATTAAAGATATCTTACGGTGAAAAAGAAAAAACAGTTGAGTAATCACCGCACCATCAAGCAGAAGAAATAGGTGAAGATAGAATAATACACTATAAGCCAAAAATCCACTCTGAAAGCGTACTTGCTTCCTCGAGTGGATTTTCGGTGGGTGACGCGTAAAATGTATTAAGCTATCGCTATGTCTCTTCATGAGTAGAAACTACTTTGTTTCTTCCCATGTAGGAAGCATTTGATTAAGCAGTTTATCTTCTCGATAACCTAATACGTATTCAGCTTGCATTATTGTATGAACTTCCCGTGTCCCTTCGTATATGACGGGCGCTTTTGAATTACGTAAAAATCTTTCTACAGGGTATTCATCGGAGTACCCGTAAGCTCCGTGTATTTGTACAGCATCATCAGCTGCTTTGTTAGCAAAATCACAAGCTTGCCATTTTGCTAATGATGTTTCTCTCGTATTACGTTTTCCTTCATTCTTCAATTCTCCTGCACGGTAGACGAGTAGCTTACTCATCTGATATCCGGCTTCCATTTTAGCTATCATTTGTTGAACTAATTGATGTTTTCCGATTTCTTTTCCAAATGTTTTTCGCTCATGGCAATATTTTACGCTTTCTTCTATACATGCCATAATTTGCCCAACTGCACCTGCAGCAACCGTAAAACGACCATTGTCTAATGCAGACATGGCAATCTTAAATCCTTCTCCTTCTTCTCCAAGCAAATTTTCTTTTGGAACTTTAATGTTGTCAAAGAATAGCTCTCCAGTATTCCCTGAACGAATCCCATGTTTTCCTTTGATTGCTTTAGAAGAGAAACCCTCCCAAGATCTTTCCACGATAAATGCAGATATACCTTTATGTTTTTGGGAGCGATCCTGTGTGTAGGCGAAAACAATGAAATGATCTGCAACATCACAAAGAGAGATCCAAGTTTTTTGTCCATTTAAAATATAGTGATCTCCATGCTTCACCGCTGTAGATTGAAGAGCGGCAACATCGGATCCAGCACCGGGTTCTGTTAATCCAAAGGCACCAATTTTTTCGCCTTTTGCTTGGGCTGTAAGATATCTTTGCTTTTGTTCTTCATTTCCCCATTGTAATAATGTCATACTGTTAAGCCCGGTATGCACCGAAACTGCGGTTCGAAAAGCTGTATCGCCACGTTCCAATTCCTCACATACGATGGCAAGTGAATTATAATCCATTCCACTACCACCATATTGTTCAGGGATACATACACCCATTAATCCTAGTTCTGCTAATTTATTCAATAGTGTCGGATCAAATTTTCCATTACGATCCCAATCGCCAATGTAAGGCATAATTTCCTTGTCAGTAAATTCTCTGACTGTTTTTCTTAATAGTTCTTGTTCTTCGCTAAAATGAAAATTCATTATTCCATATCTCCTTTCAAATGTATATAATCGTTGTTATGTTCTCCAGGGTTAGGTGGTGCATGACGATAAGTGACTGGTGTTCTGGATAATTTCAGTGGGTTACCAATAAGTTTGATAGGCCCCGCGGTTTGGTGATGCATAGATACAAACATCTCTCTACTTTTTAATTGTAAGTCTTCGGGAAGATTATCTATGGTTTGAATTGGACCACACGGAATTTTTTCTTCTTGTAAAGCTTTTATCCAGTACTTAGAAGTTTGGAGTGTTAGAGATTCTTGGAGTAAAGGGATCAACAGGTCACGATGTTGAACACGGCTGGCATTGGTTCGGAAACGATTATCGTTTGATAGATAATCTAGTTGGAGGATGTGGCAAAGTCTCTTAAATTGTGCATCGTTTCCAACAGCAATTACAACATCCCTATCTTTAGTCTTAAACGTTTGATAAGGTACAATATTAGGATGACTATTTCCTAGTAATTTCGGTTTTTGACTAGACATTAAATAATTACTAGCAACATTAACTAAAGAACTAACAGCGGTATCATATAAAGAAATATCAATTTTTTGGCCTTTACCAGAGTGTTGTCTTTCTAATAATGCTGCTTGGATTCCAATACAGGTATATAAGCCAGTTAATACATCTGTTATAGCAATACCGACTTTTTGGGGACCGGATTCAGGGTTACCTGTAATGCTCATAAGTCCACTCATTGCTTGAATAATGAAGTCATAACCAGGCATATCTTTGTAGGGACCAGTTTCACCAAAACCAGTAATAGATGCATAGATAATGCTTGGATTAAGTGTAGAAAGGGTTTGATAATCCAATCCAAAACGTTCCATCGTACCAGTCTTAAAATTATTTACAATCACATCTGACTCTTTGATAATTTCCTTCAGATATTTAATACCATTCGACGATTTAAGGTCGATCGTAATACTCTTTTTATTACGATTTGCACAAAGGTAATATGCACTAACTCCATGTTGAAATGGGGGACCCCAATCTCTAGTTTCATCACTTCCTCCAGGAGCTTCTACTTTTATTACTTCAGCTCCTAAATCAGCAAGAATCATAGTACAGTAGGGGCCAGCAAGAACACGAGTGAGATCCAAAATCTTTAATCCTTCTAAACTCATCGACAAAATTGTAATCCCTCCTTATACATGAATGAAAAAAGCCAGTTCAAATATCATTGCATTAAGCAATCATTTGAACTGGCTTTTTGTGGGTAGCTACTCTGGCAATGAGTATGCATACAAAATAGTCAGCATGGCATATAAAAATAATATGGTCAAGGCATGACGCATATTACATGACCACAGAGATGAACGTGGAATACGCTTTCATGTGGCTCTAAAATTATTATAAATCGAAACAGTATATTTGTAAACGCTTTTATTTAGAAAAAATAGAATTCCACACAATACTATAGAATAATTTGTGTGGAATTTGCTACTTATTTCTCGTGTAACAGGCATGAATCCTGTAGGTTATCCAAGGTTAACTACCTGTCATGAACGATTCTGTTTAAGGGTCTTTGGGTAATGCCCTTAGGGTACTAATATCTAGTGGGACGGCGTTCTTCCACCAGAATGCTTGTTTCATTTTATTTTGCAGCTTTTTGTAATTTATGAATCATTTTTAATGCACGGCCGGTTCCGATAGCAACTGATTCTAATGGATTTGGTGCCATATGCACAGGTACACTGATTTCGTCAGATAACCATTCTCGCATACCATTAAGCAATGCTCCTCCTCCAGTAAGAACAATACCGTTGTCTACAATATCGCCACTTAATTCTGGAGGACACTCTTCAAGAGTGGAACGGATCGTTTCTAGAATTTGTTCTAAAGACTCTTTGATAGCTTGATAGATTTCTGTTGAAGTAACTTCGATTGTTTTTGGTAATCCAGTAACCATATCACGTCCACGAATTTCCATAGTAACTTCTTTATGATTTGGATGAGCATAACCGATTTCCATTTTAATATTCTCAGCAGTTCGTTCACCTATTAGAATATTATATTGCTTTCGAATATGTTGAATAATTTCATCATCCATTTTATCTCCAGCTGTACGGACAGAATTGCAGGATACAATTCCACCAAATGAGATAATTCCTACCTCAGATGTTCCTCCACCAATATCAACAATCACATTGGCGAATGGTTCATCTACTGGTAAATCTGCACCAATTGCTGCTGCTACTGGTTCTTCAATTAGATGAACTTGTTTTGCTCCGTAACTAGATACAGCATTATGAATCGCTCTTCTTTCCACGCTCGTACTTCCAGAAGGTGTACAAACGACTACATTTGGTTTACGCATAGACATACCAAGCTGTTTACTTACTTTTTTTAATAGTTCTTTCAACATTTGTGCGGTTACATCATAATCCGCAATAACTCCATCTTTTAAAGGACGGATTGGAATGATATTTTTCGGTGTCTTACCGACCATTTCTTTAGCTTCAGCTCCGACAGCCATTACCTGTTTAGTATTAACATCAATCGCCACTACTGATGGCTCATTTAAAACTATTCCTTTTGTCTTTGAATATACAAGAATATTAGCAGTACCTAAGTCAATTCCGATTTCAGCGTTTGAAAACATATAATAAATCCTCCATTGATGACAGAATATATTTGAAAACATATTTATTGTAGACAAATTTCTATATAATACTTTTCTATTCTACAAAAATTTTTGTGGGGGTGGATAATTTTATTCCGCAGAGTTCATTAATTTAAAATTGTCCATTCCTCATAATATAATACATTAAAATCTACAAGTACAAGTAACAATTTCGTTACATTTATGCTCAACTTGTAATATATAGCCTATTCTAGAAGGTTGTCAACAATAACTTTATAGTAAATTTTCCCTAAATAAATTAGTTTTTCCAAGCTTGGGTAAGATAGCCTGAAATAGAATTATAGAATACATAAGGGATTAATAGAGTTGAATGTATAAACTATACGTATCTACAGTCGCATTGGTAAAGGATACCACTAATATTTCAATTATTACATCAAAACTCATGCTATAGTGTTATTGCACACAGCAAACAACAAAAAACAAAAGGAGCGTGCGTTTTACATGTTTAAAAAAGTAGGAATTGTTGCTGCACTATCAGCATCATTAATATTTGGAGGAGCTTTTGCAGGACAAGCAGATGCGTCTGCAAATGAGCAACCATCTATTCAAACTTCATATAAATTCTTGTATTCTGTAAATGGTCAGTGGAATGAACTTTCACAAGAACAAATCAATTCTATTAAAGATAAATTATCAAAATTAGATTGGCAGAATATTAATTTAGAGACTATCATAAATAAAGTGAAGCAAGAACAACCTAAAGCAGATACTCCTAAAAAAGAAGAAGAAAAACAATCTGAATCTAATGAAACACCAGCTCAACCAGCTCAACCAGAACAATCTGAAGAGCAAAACACTAAAGAGCAAAACACTGAAAAGCAAAACACTGAAGAGCAAAACACTGAACAGCAAAACACTGAAGAGCAAAACACTGAACAGCAAGCTAATGATTCAGAAGAACAAGCTTCAGAAGAGCAAGCAACTGCACCATCTCAACAACAAGAACAAAACAATAACCAAGATCAACAAAATCAAGAGCAAAGCGAAGATGTAAGTCAATTTGAACAAGAAGTTGTTGAACTTACTAACCAAGAAAGAGAAAAACAAGGATTACAACCACTTGAGCTAGATACTGAGCTTAGTAAAGTAGCTAAAGAAAAGTCTCAAGATATGCAGTCTAATAACTATTTCGATCACAATAGCCCGAACTATGGTTCTCCGTTTGACATGATGCAAAGCTTCGGTATTGATTACAATACTGCTGGGGAAAACATTGCACAAGGTCAACGTTCTCCAGAAGAAGTAGTTAATGCATGGATGAACAGTGAAGGTCACCGTGCTAATATCCTGAATGGAGACTACACTCACATTGGGGTAGGACACATTGAAAATGGAAACTACTGGACTCAAATGTTCATTGGAAAATAATAGCGTAATAAAGAAGAATGGCTGACTGATAGCCATTCTTCTTTTTTTATGACACATATTATCAGTGCTGTCTTGAGTATTATTCTAAGTCTATTGACGAGTATGATGGAAATGAGAAGCAGTATTGGTTAATAGAAGGGTACTATTGATGAGTATGATGGAAATGAGAAGCAGTATTGGTTAATAGAAGGGTACTATTGACGATTATGATGGAATTGAGAAGTAATATTGGTTAATAGACCATTCTATTGAAGTTAATAGTGGGAATCAAAGCCGTATTGGTAAATAAAGGGGTCCTATTTACTACAATCATGAAAATTAGAAATCATTTTTAGAAAATAGAACCCGCTCTATTAATCATTTTAATGTATATTAGAATCGGTTGAGTGTTTTACCACAAGTTTATTATATAATTTACATATCTAAAAGGACTCTCCTATTCTAAGATACAGTTTTCACCTTAATTCCAATTATAAAGCCACAATTGTCCGTCCTGTTGTTTTACCAGCAAGCATCGCTTCAAAAACATGATCTAATTCTTCTAACGTAACTTCTTGAATAGATTCATTTTGGAAAATAGTGGGCTTTAAGTCTGTTGCTAATCGATGCCAAGCGTCTGTTCGTTCTTTCATTGAACACGTAACAGAATCAATGCCTAACCAGTTAACCCCTCTACCGATAAATGGAAATACAGTAGTTTGGACATTTGTTCCTGCTGTAAAACCACTAGTTGCAACAGATCCACCACGTTTTAAAGTGTTGAGAATATATGATAATGTATTTCCACCTACTGGATCAACTGCGCCAGCCCATTTTGCTTTCTGTGGTGAGGAAGGAGCTTCTTCTTGTAAATCTTGACGGTTAACTACCTCACTTGCTCCGATTTGTAATAAATATTGTTTTTTATCATCTTTTCCGGTCCCTGCAATTACTTCATAACCGAGATTAGATAGCATATTGACAGCTAGACTACCGACTCCTCCTGTAGCTCCTGGAACAACAACTGGTCCTTGGTCGGGGGTTAATCCATTATTTTCTAACTTCTGAATAGATAAAGCAGCCGTTAAACCAGCTGTTCCAAGTATCATAGCCTCTTTTAATGTAAGTCCATCGGGTAAAGGAATCACCCATTCACTAGGTATTCTTGCTACCTGTGCATAGCCACCATGATGGCCAGTTCCTATACGATAGCTTGTTGCAATTACGGCTTGTCCTTTTTGGAACGAAGGATTGTTAGATTCCCTTACAGTTCCTGCTAAATCAATACCAGGTATTAAAGGAGATTTTTCAGCTAAAGAACCATCTTTAACAACATACGCATCTTTATAATTCACGCTAGAATATGCAACGTCAATCCAAATATCGCCATCTTGCCAATAAGCTTCTTCTAAATTTTCTATTTTATGGTGTAAGCTATTTTCTTCTTTGTATAAAACAAATGCTTTATAACTCATCATGACTCACTCCTTTATAGGTATTACAAAAAGAATAATATAAAATAACCACTTCAATCAATTTATTCGATTTTCGACAAATTTCTTCATTGTCAATAGTAATCATAGTATAATAACTTTTGTGTGCACAGAGGGAGTGTTGAGTATGATGCGAACAATTGGAGTATATGTTTATGCGTCCTTACTAGTTATAGGAACTATCTTTAAATTACAAAAAGTGAAAAACTTGGCTACGACTGGACTTGCTTTAGAAAAAAAGGATGAGATATTTGCAACTCCAAAAATAGTATCTCAAAAAGTTATTGCCAAAACAGGAACAGATGTGAAGGTAGAAGGGCTGCAAAAAGTACCATCAGGACCAGTTTTGTTTGTAGCAAATCACCAAGGAATATTTGATATATTGGCTTTCTTAGGATATCTTGAGCGTCCAGTTGGCTTTATTGCGAAAAAGGAAATAAAAAAGATTCCGATAATCTCTACATGGATGGAATTTGTTCATTGTGTTTTTATAGATCGTACAGATCGCAGGCAATCTATGAAGGCGATTCAACAGGGAATAGAAAATTTAAAAAATGGAAATTCTATGTTGATATTTCCAGAGGGGACGAGAAGTAAGGGAAGAGAAGTGAACAATTTTAAAGCTGGAAGTTTTCGTCTAGCTACGAAATCAAAGGTTCCTATTGTTCCAGTTAGTATTGATGGAACTTATCAAATGTTAGAAGAAGATGGTGGGAGAATGAAAAAATCTTCTATTCAAATTGTTATCGATGATCCAATTATGCCAGAACAATATGAGAAAATGAAAAGCGCAGAAATTGCTAGTAATGTAGAGAGTATCATTAGAAAAAGGTTAAATGACAAATAGATGAATAACATTTGGAGAAACACTTTTGAACGGAAGGTATTCCTTTTATTTTGAAAGTGTTTTTTGTATGGAATAGTCTTGAATAAGGGTAAAATAAAAAAGATTAGGGAATACGGTTAATATAAGCAATGTAGAAATGAGGTGTTGAGTAATGGTGCAAGGGTCGGTAAATTTAAATATCGAGAGAGGTAAAGAGTGGTTACAAGATTATGTTGACAATTGGGTAAATTTTTATCAGAAACAAACGGATGAAGGTAAAGTAGCTAATTACATACCAAGACTTGAACATGCTGATCCTAATACTTTAGGTATTTCTATAATTGGTAAGAATGGTACTATCATTCGTTCTGGAGATACAGATTCGGAGTTTTCCATTCAAAGTATATCGAAAGTGTTAAGTTTTATTGTAGCATGCATGGAAAGAGGTCTTACATATGTCCTTCAAAGAGTAGATGTAGAACCGACTGGAGAATCTTTTAATTCGATTATGCATTTAGAAATCAACCAACCAAAAAAACCATTTAATCCACTAGTTAATTCGGGAGCAATAACAATTTCTTCTTTGTTAAAAGGAAAAACATCTGATCAAAAATTAGAGCCCTTATATCAATTATTAGAAAAAATACTCGGACATCGGCCTGAAATTGATGTAGACGTATATGTTTCCGAACGAGATACTTCCATGCGAAATAGAGCAATTGGATACTATCTACTGGAAGAAGGATACCTGGAGTCTGATTTGAGTATTACATTGGAAACATATTTTAAACACTGTTCATTAAACGTTACAGTCGATGACTTGGCAATGATTGGCTTAGTATTATCAAACGATGGAATACATCCGAACACAGATGAAACGCTAATTCCAAAACAAATTGCTCGAGTCGCAAAATCATTGATGCTTACATGTGGAATGTATGATGCATCTGGAAAGTTTGCTTCCTATGTAGGTATTCCTGCAAAAAGTGGCGTGTCTGGAGGAATACTTGCAGTAGTCCCACCAAGAGTTCGTGAACAGGATCTACCATTTATAGAAGGATGTGGCATTGGAGTATTTGGCCCAGCATTGGATAAACAAGGGAATAGCATTGCGGGCATTAAACTGCTGCGACATATAGCAAATCAATGGGATTTAAGTCTATTTTAAGGGAGGGGTAATCTTTGTGCGGTAGATATACGTTATTAGCAGATGAATTAGCGATTAAAGAAGCATTTGGACTACAGCAATCGTTAGATTTTTATGAGCCTAGCTATAATATAGCTCCTGGGCGGAAAGTATTGTCGATTATACATGATGGTAAAGAGCGTCGTGCTGGTTATATGAAATGGGGATTGGTGCCTTCTTGGGCAAAAGATCCAAAAATTGGATATAAGATGATAAACGCCCGAAGTGAAACTGTACATAAAAAGCCAAGTTTCAAACGATTACTTTCTTCAAAAAGATGTTTAATTATTGCAGATAGTTTCTATGAGTGGAAGAAAAAATTGGATAAAAAACAACCGATGCGTATTCAGCTAGAAAATAAAGACGTCTTTGCATTTGCAGGGTTATGGGATAAATGGCAAGGCGATGAAGAACCTTTATTTACTTGCACTATTTTAACAAGGCAAGCGAATCAAGATATGGAAGAACTTCACCATAGAATGCCTGTTATTTTGCCTAAAGATAGAGAAGAAGAGTGGATAGAGCCTAAAAGCCATAATTCTGTAGATTGGAAGTACTGGCTTGATTATGAAAAGCAAGATAGGTTAATACATTATCCTGTTAGTACACATGTGAATAATGCTAAAAACAATGATGAAAAATGTATTTCGGCCATCATAGAAGAGTAAATGAAGTAAGAAAAAAATAAGAGAGATTGAGACAAAGTATTTACCCAAAAGATAAATCCTCCTATAAGAGCAGTATATTTTTTACGCTTGTAATTATCGTCTGTCTTTTGAGCAAACAGATTAGTTATGTCCCCATCTCTCTTAAAAGTGGAAAAATGATTCTTTATCCAGTTCTTTTTGCTTGTTGTTTTTCTTCTTTGGCAACCTTCATAAATCGTTTAGTTTCATAAACTACAACTCCAGATAAACCGAGAAGACCGATAATATTCGGTACAGCCATTAGAGCATTAAATATATCTGACATTAGCCATACTATGTCGATTACTTCAACTGCTCCATAGAATACAATCAGAACAAAAATCAATCGATAGGCTTTCATTGCATTTTGATTCTTAAATAAGTATCCAAAACATTTTTCTCCGTAATAAGACCATCCTACAAGTGTGGAAAACGCGAAGAATACAATCGAAATGGTTACAATATGTTCTCCAAATCCACCTAAGAAGTATGCAAATGATGCCCCAGTTAAGGAAGCTCCATCAGCTCCAGTACCGTACATGTCGGCCATCACGATAGTAATACCCGTAATGGAACAAACAATAATCGTATCGATAAATACTTGTGTCATTGATACCAAAGCTTGTCTACCAGGATAGTCTGTCTTGGCAGCAGCAGCTGCAATCGGCGCAGAACCAAGTCCAGCTTCATTAGAGAAAACACCACGTGCTACTCCATATCGAATTACGGTTCCTAAAATTCCTCCGCCCACAGCACTACCGGTAAATGCATCTGTTAAGATAAGGTTAACTGCGGCTGGAATTAAATCAAAGTTCATAACCATGATGGTAAGCCCACCAAACACATAAATAACAGCCATAATTGGTACGAAAAATGAAGTAACTTTTCCGATAGTTTTAATTCCTCCAAGTACAACAAGTGCAGTAAGAACAGTTAGTACAAGTCCTGTTACCCATGTAGGGATGGAAAATGATGTTTGTAACGCATCTGAGACTGAGTTGGACTGTACCATATTCCCGATACCAAATGCTGCAATGGAACCAAATATAGCGAAAATAATACCTAACCATTTTAAATTTAATCCACGTTCTAAGTAATACATTGGACCACCGGCCATTTTGCCGTTATCATCAGTGACTCGATATTTAACTGCTAATATTGCTTCTGAATATTTGGTGGCCATCCCAAATATAGCAGTTATCCACATCCAAAAAACTGCACCGGGTCCTCCGGCAACGACTGCGGTTGCAACCCCAACGATATTACCAGTTCCAATCGTTGCAGCCATAGCAGTTGTTAATGCTTGATAATGACTAATATCACCTTTAGATTTCTTATCTTGTTTTTGTGGGCTAAATGCTAATCTTAAAGCATACGGTAGCGCCCGAATTTGCAGGAATCCAAGTCTAAATGTGAGATAAAGCCCTGCTCCAACGATTAGTATTAATGTTGGTGGACCCCACACAAATGAACTTACCTCTTCTAAAAACTCTATCAAATTACTAGCCCCCTCTTTTTTTATATAGTATATAATATTTCGAATATTTGGTTGGATGTCAAGAGGAAATTTAATACATTTTATATTATTTATCGAAATTTACATGTATTTGCTTATCAAATCTAGTCGCTTATAATAGAATAAAAAGAGAAAGAGGTGGAAATCGTTGATACGTGTTTTATTTGTTTGTCTTGGAAATATTTGTCGTTCCCCAATGGCAGAAGCCATTTTCAGACATATGCTTGAAAACGAAAATTTATCTCCATTTATTCAAGTAGACTCTGCAGGAATAGGAAATTGGCATACCGGTAAACAACCACATAGTGGAACTAGAAACATCCTGGATCGTGAGGGAATCTCATATAGAAATTCATATGCAAGGCAGATCGAGAAGGATGACTGGAAAAATTTTGATTATATTATTGTTATGGATGAGCAGAATATAAAGGACTTGGAAAAGATACAATCAAAAAAAGGTCCTGTTATGGGTCGTTTACTCGAATTTGTGGAAAGTTCTCAAGTGATTAATGTTCCAGATCCTTTTTTTAGTGGGAATTTTGAATACGCGTATCAACTTATATTAAGTGGATGTCAACATTTACTTCAATTTTTGAAAGAATACCATCAATTAAACGAAGAAGGAGAGATGAATCATGGGTAAACGTAAAATTTTACTTGGAATGGTAGTTGGGGCAGTTGCAGGTGGAGCAACAGCATTAATAGATAAGGATGCAAGAGATTATGCAAAGAAAAAGTTAGTATTAGCTAAAGCGACTTCATCTTACTATACAAGTCATCCATCTGAAGCAATTAACGGTATTAAGCAAACGGTTGATAAATTGAATAATGCTGTGGCAAGTGGATCTTCCAATGCTATCAACGCTTTAGAGCAAGTAGAACAAACATTAGATAAAGTTACGAATAAAACAGGGCGAAAAGAAATAGAGTAATACAAGAACAGATGATAGGGGGAGAGAGATACATTGGAGAGTTGGATTAGCCTAGGCAAGAAATTTTATCAACGAATAGAAGAGGTTGATGTATTTGGTTTGGCAGCACAACTTGCTTATTTCTTTTTGTTATCTTTATTCCCTTTTCTATTGTTTTTACTTAATCTAATCGCCTATCTGCCAATTGATATTAATCTTATTATGGAGACGATCGGAACCTTTGCCCCTGAACAAGTAATACAGTTAATTTCTACAAACTTAGATACATTAACTGAGCAAAATACCGGTCTTTTATCAATTAGTATATTAGGTACCTTATGGGCAGCTTCAAATGGTGTTAATGCAATAACAAGAGCTTTTAATAGTTCCTATCGTATAGAAACGGAGCGATCATTCTTTACGACAAGATTAATTTCTATTGTATTAACAGTTGGTATGGTTATCATCATTTTATTAGCTTTATTGTTGCCTGTATTTGGAAGAATGATCGGTATTTATATATTTTCTATGTTTGGGTTTACAACTGGATTTATCGAAGTTTGGGAGACATTAAGATGGATTATATCCTCTGCTATTTTCTTTATCGTTTTATTATTTCTGTACAAGCTTGCCCCTCATAAACGTATTTCATTTTCAGAAGTGGTATGGGGTACAGCATTTGCTACTTTATCTTGGCAATTAGTATCATGGGGCTTTTCTTTTTATGTGAATAATTTAGGAAATTATTCGGCCACTTACGGAAGTTTGGGAACCGTAATTGTTTTAATGATATGGTTTTATTTATTTGGGATTATTATCATTACAGGTGGAGCATTAAATGCTTTTATACAAGATCAACGAAAAAAGAATCATTAAATAATATGAAGCCAGAGGAGAATGAAATGTATTTTTCTTTGGCTTTTTTAATATCATAAAATCTGTTATATAATTTATAGTTGTGAAAAATTATACAGTTTATATTAATTGTTTTACACATAGTTATTATCTGTTATAATAATTTTCAGATTCGTATTATAACAATAGGGGAAGGGTGAAAGAAATGAAGAAAGTAATGTTAAGCTTATTTATATTCATGTTTATTCTGCTTTTAGCTGCGTGTGGAACAAATGAAGAAACCGAAGAAACACCGGAGAATAGTAAAAGTAATGAAACTGTATCTGATGAACGATGGGAAAGTGTTCAACAATCTGGTGAACTTGTAGTCGGAACATCAGGGACACTAATAGCGGCGTCTTATTATGATGAACAAGATGAATTAACAGGTTACGATGTAGAAATTATGAAAGAGATTGCAAAACGATTAGATTTAGAAATTAAATTTGAAATTATGGGCATAGACAGTATGTTACCAGCTGTTCAAAGCGGAAGAATAGATTTAGCGGCAAATGATATCGAAATCACGGATAAGCGTAAGGGACAATTTAATTTCAGTGAACCATATAAGTACTCTTATGCAACAATGGCAGTTCGTGAGTCAGATAATTCTGGAATAGAAAGTTTAGAGGATTTAGAAGGGAAGAAAGCTGGTGGTGGTGCTACCACTATTTATAGCCAAATTGCAGAACATTATGGAGCAGAAGTAGTTACTTATGGTAATGCACCAAATGAAGCGTATTTAAGTGATGTAAGTAATGGAAGAACAGATGTAGTGATCAACGACTATTACTTAACCAAATTCGGGGTAGCTGCTTTTCCTGATTTTGATTTACACTTACATCCAACGATTAAATTCCATCCTAGTCAACAAGGCGTTATCATGCCAAAAGACGCAGATAAAATGACAGAAGAAATTAACAACGTACTTCAAGAAATGAGAGAAGATGGAACTTTAAGCGAACTAGCGAAAGAATTTTATGAAGAAGATGCATCTGTAGAACCGAACGAAGAGATTGAAGAAATTGATGGGTTAGATTTGTAAAAGGCGCTAAAAGATGAATATTATATTAATGACAAAGTTGTTTAATATTTTTGATGTTGACCTTGCTTTACGAAATTTACCATTCATTTTAGAGGGATTACCTTATACTATCATGATTGCTATAGCAGGTATGGCAATTGGATTAGTTTTTGGCTTATTTCTCGCCTTGGCGAGAGATTCAAAAACATTCCTATTACGTTGGCCATCTAGAATTTATATCTCCTTTATGCGGGGTACGCCAATGCTTGTCTTTCTCTTTATTATATATTTTGGTTTGCCTTATATAGGGATTGAATTATCGGCGATAGCAGCTGCAATTCTAGGGTTCGGTCTTAATAGTGCTGCCTATATTGCGGAAATTAATCGTTCATCATTAAATAGTGTCGATAGAGGACAATGGGAATCAGCAAAAGCGCTTAATATGACTTATTGGCATACATTACGAAAAATTATTTTGCCGCAAGCAACAAGAATAGCCATTCCACCGTTGACCAATGTTTTTATGGATATCGTGAAGGCGACATCGTTAACTGCAGTAATAACTGTACCAGAGCTTTTCCAGAAGGCACAGATTGTTACAGGTAGAGAATTCGATGCGATGACAGTGTATATTTTAGTTGCTTTAATTTATTGGCCGATTTGTATTTTGATTGGAATGCTTCAAGAAAGATTAGAAAAAAGATATAGCGTATATGTATCTAAATAAAAGAGAGAGGTTGAGACAAAATATAATTATGTTTCTACCTCGCTCTTTGTATTTCTTATGCTATTAAATACCATTTTTGAATTCAATGCATAGTTTTACTATCTTCAGAAAAAAATAGAAAAAAACGAAAGGAAGGTAATTATGCTTAATAACATTAGTGCGAGCTACTTGTTTATCGCAGTATTATTTTCATCACTCACCTTTCCTCAACTTGCAGTAGCTGAAGATGACTCGAAAGAAAATGAAGACTCAGCCGTCCCTAGTCATGTACTTGATATTTCCAAAGAAAATACCTATCCTAATTCTACAGAAGATCAGGAAGTAATTGAACCAAGCGATTGGACAATAGAAATACTGGAGGATGTTGAAATTCCAATTGAAAATCCAGAGTTAATAAAAATTTTAAATGAAAGCTCTATAAAACCCTCTCCAATTGCCATAGGTTATCGTGGGATGGTTTACTTAGGAAGATGGCCACTAAATTACCAATCAGAAGAATCGAATATTAACTGGGAATACCAAGAAATTAATGTGAATGAAATGAATAACATTGGTGGAAATGAAGTTCAAAATATGAACTATATTCAGCAACAGGAAAAAGAAGTAAAAGGAGCTCTTACCAATAAAATAAGCAATCCCAATGATGTGAAAAAAATGATGTTGTTAAAATCGAAGGAAAAGACGAAGCTTCCCCTGTCATATAATACTATTTTTGGACAAAGTACAAAGTTAACTAATTCCTATTCTGTACCTAGCCAAAAACATGGAACATTACAAGCTTTTGCACCAGCAGTAAATGAAAAAGGACAGGTTACTTTTGGGGAAGTATATATCGAATTAAAAGGATCGAATAAATCAATAAAAATCAAAAATGTCACGAAACAAGGAATAGGAGCTTGGATACCTATTCAAGACCACGTTTCTTTCTCATTTAATGTCAAATAACTATGGAGAGCTGTCTAAAGGGCGGCTTTTTGTTATTAGATGAAGCTTTCCTAATCACCAAGTTCCGTAAGTTCTATTTTAAATCGTATATTAATGTTAGATTATCGGAAAGCTTTATTAGATTGTAATGCAGGACGGTGACACCTACTCAGAAGAGGCTTGAAAATCCACTAGAATAGAGGTTTTTTCCTAGTTAGTTGAATCCTTGTGCGTATGTAATGGAAATCAGACAGCGCTACATTCGGATTTTATACCGAATATCTTAAATATAAATTGATTTATATAAATTAATATTAAAAAAGGGGTTGAATTTTATCCTTTAATACTTTATCATGATGAAGTAATAAAGAGATGAGAATGGTGGGGAAGTACAATGGAATGGGTCGTTATAGTATCAGTATTAGTAATGACGATATTATGTTTGCTCAGGTTCAATGTAATACTGTCTATTATTGTAGCAGCAATTACGGCAGGATTACTTTCTGGTTTAAATATAAGTGATTCAATTAAAATGATGGTAGAAGGAATGGGAGGCGCTGCAAATACAGCTCTAAGTTATATTCTTTTAGGAGCTTTTGCGGTTGCGATTAGTTACACAGGAATAACAAGTTTATTAGTCAACTTTATTATTCGCATATTAACGGGTAAAAAGACAATGATGTTACTCGCATTAGCTGGAGTTGCATCACTTTCACAAAATCTAGTTCCGGTGCATATTGCTTTTATTCCTATCCTAATTCCACCTTTATTAAAAGTATTTGATAAGATGAGAATGGATAGGCGTGCGGTAGCAATTACACTAACTTTTGGTTTAAAAGCTCCTTATATAATGATACCTGCTGGTTATGGTTTGATTTTCCACGGATTAATTATTGATGGATTACAAAATAATGGTGCAGAAATCACAACGAATCAAACAACGATGGCTATGTTAGTTCCTGGATTAGGGATGGTGGTTGGACTATTAATAGCGATATTTATTACGTATCGAAAAGATAAAGAACCAAAAGAAGCTCGAGAAGATGTATCTACTAATGTAGCTACCCAAACAGATTCGAATATTACTTTTGAGAAAAAGCATGTTTTTACATTAGTAGCCATAGTGTTAGCATTAATTGTTCAAATTATATTTGATAACCTAATACTAGGTGCGTTAACTGGTCTAGTAGCTTTACTTTTATTTGTTGTTATACCTTTTAAAGAAATGGACCGTGTGATGACAGATGGAATTACAATGATGGGGACAATTTCATTTGTAATTCTTGTAGCATCTGGATTTGCAAATGTATTGGAACAAACTGGGGCAGTGCAGTCTTTAGTAGAAGTAACCTCACAATCATTAGGTGATAATCAAGCATTAATTGCGTTGGTGCTATTGATACTAGGATTATTTATTACCATAGGAATTGGTACTTCTTTTGGTACTATTCCAATAATCGCAGCTTTATTTGTTCCTATATGTATTGCTGCAGGTTTTTCACCAATGGCAACAGCGGCACTTGTTGGTACAGCGGGAGCTCTTGGAGATGCTGGATCACCAGCTTCGGATAGTACGTTAGGCCCTACTTCGGGCTTAAATGCAGATGGAAAGCATAACCATATTTGGGACACATGCGTACCAACGTTCTTGCATTATAATATTCCATTATTTATATTCGGATGGATAGCTGCAATGGTTCTATAATGAATAAAAAAATATGAAACAGGATAAGGTAAGAAAAAACATAGGTGGGGATTGTATGAAAAAAACAATATCTTTACTCGTTTTTCTTGCCTTTTTTTATGTACTATTACCATTAAACACGGTTCATGCTTACGGGTGGGGTTATAGTAAAAATTCTAATCATGAAATACCGGATATAGGTTCATATCAAGTATTATTAGATGAGTATAATGCATATTATGTAGATGATTCGGGAGAAAAAGTTTTATATGTAACGTTTGATAATGGTTATGAACAAGGATATACGGATGAAATTCTTGATGTTTTAAAGGAAGAGAAAGTACCTGCAACATTTTTTGTAACTGGTCATTATGTTAAGAGTAAACCAGATTTAATAAAACGTATGGTGAATGAAGGACATATCATTGGAAATCATTCCTATCACCATCCAGATTTTACTATTATGAACAAACAAGCAATACAAAAAGAAGTAGAAGATTTGGAAAATGCAGTGGCAGAAGTTAGTGATCAGAAAGAAATGATGTATTTGCGCCCCCCAAGAGGAGTATTTAATGAAGATACATTAAAATGGACAAATGAATTAGGGTTAGTTCATATCTTTTGGTCACTTGCTTTTATTGACTGGAATACAGATGGACAAAAAGGTTGGCAATATGCGTATGATCAAATAATGGATCAAATACATCCTGGCGCAATCATTTTACTTCATGCAGTATCATCAGATAATGCAAAAGCATTGAAACAGGTAGTTAAAGATTTAAAAGAGGAAGGATACACATTTAAAAGCCTGGATCATTTAATGTTAAAAAATCAATTACCACAAGGTTTTCCTATGTTTTAAAATGGGAATAATAATATTGTAGAAGGAAAAGGAGCTGTTTCATTTACGGCTCCTTTTGTGTATATTTTTTTATTAGTCAAAGGTCAAACTTTTTATAAAAAAATTTGACTAAAATACTTGAAAGTCAAAAAAGGTCAGAGTATAATGAAACTATAGTCAAAGATAGTCAAAGTCAAAAATAGTTGTGACAGTATATAGGCGTTTGTCATAAATTAAAACCAACAGGCTATCTTAACTATAAATAGAGGAGGAATGAGAAATGAAATGTCAAAACTGTGGTCAAAATGATGCAACGATAAATGCACAAATGCAGATGAATAATCAACGAATGGAAATTCATCTATGCCATGAATGTTTCCAAGATATTCAAGGAAATATGATGAACTCTGACTTTTTCTCTAATTCTCCATTCGGCAATATGGATCAAGCATTTGCCAATAACTTTTCACAAGGAAATGGTGGAAGTACTACTGGTACACGCACCAAACAAAAAGCAAATAAAGGCAATGGCCTCATTGATCAGTTAGCAAAAAACCTAACTGACCAAGCGAGATCAGGAAATGTAGATTCTGTCATTGGTAGAGATAAAGAAATTAAAAGAGTTACGGAAACATTAAATAGAAGAAATAAGAACAACCCAGTTCTTATTGGTGAACCAGGTGTTGGTAAAACTGCAATTGCAGAAGGACTAGCAGTAAATATAGTAGAAGGAAATGTTCCAGCTAAATTAATGAATAAAGAAATTTATTTATTAGATGTAGCTTCTTTAGTTGCAAATACTGGAGTTCGAGGTCAATTTGAAGAAAGAATGAAGAAGTTAATTGAAGAATTACAATCAAGAAAAGATGTTATCTTGTTCATTGATGAAATTCATTTAATCGTTGGAGCTGGAACAGCAGAAAGTTCACAGATGGATGTTGGTAACTTATTAAAACCAGCATTAGCACGTGGAGATCTACAAATCATCGGTGCAACCACACTTAAAGAATATCGACAAATAGAAAAAGACGCTGCACTTGAACGACGCTTGCAGCCAATTATGGTAAACGAACCATCTTTTGAAGATGCAGTAACCATATTGGAAGGCATCAAGGAGCGTTACGAAAAATTCCATGAAGTTCGTTATTCTGAAGAAGTTATTCGTGCATTTGTAAACTTATCAAGTAGATATATTCAAGACCGTCATTTACCTGATAAAGCTATCGATTTAATGGATGAAGTAGGTTCTAGATTGAATTTATCTAATGCACAGAAAGACTCTGACACGCTTGAACAACAACTTAATGAAATTATTAAGAAAAAACAAGAAGCTGCTGATGTAGAGGATTATGAAAAAGCAGCAAATTTAAGATATCAAGAAATTCAATTGCAAAAACAATTAGATAAAGTTGAAGAAGGCGAAAAAGTCTTAGATGTGGATATCAGTGATATTGAGTTAATTGTAGAAGAGAAGACTGGTATTCCAGTAACAAAAATGCAAAAAGATGAACAAGAAAAAATGAAAAACTTATCTGACCAACTAAGTCAGAAAGTGATCGGCCAGAACGAAGCGGTGCAAAAAGTAGCGAAAGCAATTCGTCGTAGTCGTGCAGGCTTAAAAGCAAAACAACGTCCAATTGGTTCATTCTTATTTGTGGGACCTACAGGAGTTGGTAAAACGGAACTTACGAAAGTATTAGCTGAGGAACTATTTGGTTCTAGAGATGCAATGGTTAGACTAGATATGAGTGAGTATATGGAAAAACATGCTGTCTCTAAAATAATTGGTTCACCGCCAGGTTATGTAGGACATGAAGAAGCTGGTCAGCTTACTGAGCGAATTCGTCGTAATCCATATTCTATTCTATTGTTAGATGAGATTGAAAAAGCTCATCCAGATGTACAAAATATGTTCTTGCAGATTATGGAAGATGGTCAATTGACTGACTCTCAAGGTAGAAAAGTAAGCTTTAAAGATACAGTTATTATCATGACAAGTAACGCTGGTACTGGTGTAAAACAGGTTAATGTTGGTTTTAATCGAGAAGCACATGAATCTGTGTCTACACTAGAAAATCTAAGTCAATACTTCAAACCAGAATTTTTAAATCGATTTGATGCTATTGTTAACTTCCATGAGTTAGCGGAAGAAGACTTACTACAGATTGTTGATCTTATGTTGTCTGAATTAGAAGAGGCAATAAAAGAAAATAAAATGACAATAACTATCTCCAATGAAGCAAAACAGCAATTGGTTAAATTAGGATATGATACTCGTTTTGGAGCGCGTCCTTTACGTCGTGTTATTCAAGATAAAATTGAAGACCCATTAACTGATTTAATTCTCGAAGGAGAAGGTATAAGTTCCATTCATGTCGATGTTAAAGGGAATGAAATTGTAATAGATAAAGCATCTTAAAGATGAGCAATATATTAACGCTAAGCCAAATTGGCTTAGCGTTTTTTTATGAAATTATACTCTAATCCTTTTTCATTTAGAAATTATTTATGTTCCCAAAAATGAACCGAGACCAGCCATGGAAGATAAAAGTCAATTATGTACCCAAGATGAGGAGCGCCGTTTCAGAAGGGACACAAATAATACTGCAATAAAACAATTACTACTTCTGCTTTCAATAGAATAATTTAACCTAAATTATATTAATTTCCATTTTACTCTCTTCATAACATGGTTCATACAGGTTAACACTAATACAAATAAGTTTAGAAGGTGTTAATTGATGAAAAGACAGCTATGGATAATAATATTACTGCCTTTTATATTATTTGTAGATCCTGCATCTATATATGCAGGTCAAGCTCCTGGCATGCGAGTTCATTTTATTGATGTTGGTCAAGGCGATAGCATATTAATTGAAACACCGCTTGATAGAACAATTTTAATTGATGGTGGCCCACCTGATGCGGGAGAGAAAGTAGTTAATTATATAAAAAAACAAAAAATTAATCAAATCGACGTACTTATTTCAACCCATCCTGATATTGATCATATAGGTGGGTTATTAAAAGTATTGGATTCTGTAGAGGTAGGAGAGGCTTATGATACTGGGAAATTGCACCCTACAAAGACATTTGCTAATTACATCAACAAATTACGCGAACTTGAAATACCTGTACACTTAGCAGAAAAAGACGTACCAATTGAAGTGGATCCAATGATTGAATTAGATGTGTGGAATAGCTATCACCGCTTTAGTACGAATAATGAATCCTCCATCGTATTAAAATTAACGTACGGTGATATGGATATGCTTCTGATGAGTGACGTGGGAAAGGCTCAAGAAAGACAAATTATGAAGGATTATGATATTCAAGCTGAGGTAATTAAGGTGGGACATCATGGTTCAAAAACTAGTTCATCTTTGAAGTTTTTACAAGAAGTCAGTCCAGATATCTCTATACTCACATATAGCAAAGAAAATAGATATGGCCACCCAGTTAAACGAGTAATAGAAAATTTATATTCAGTAAAATCTGCTATATACTCAACGGCCGCACTTGGCAACATTGTGTTAGAAACTGATGGAAATTCAATGGTTATAACTCCAGAAGAAAATCCAATACAAAAGTTTATAAGAGAATCTATAGGATAACAGATTCATATTAATTTACATTATTATACAAAAGTGATATCATAATAATATAAATATAATATGAAAAGGTGATGTCATGATACAAGAAAGGAAAGCATGGAGTTTAAATGGTATTGTTGGTTTAGGACTTATTATTGCACTAATTGCATTTGGAGCCTTTGCATTCATTCAGCAGCAATTCATTATTGGGATATTTCTTGTGTTAATTGCAGCTTGTTTGATTAGTGGAATAACGATCGTACAGCCGAATCAATCAATTGTAGTAATATTTTTAGGTAAGTATATGGGGACTGTTCGAAGAGAAGGAATTGTCGTAACTATCCCTTTTTCTGTAAGAAGAACAATTTCATTACGTGTTCGTAACTTTAATAGTAATCGGCTAAAAGTTAATGATGTAAATGGTAATCCTATCGAAATTGCAGCAGTTGTTGTATTTAAAGTGGTAGATGCTGCTAAAGCGGTTTTTGATGTTGACCAATACGAACAATTTGTAGAAATCCAAAGTGAAACTGCGATTCGAGCAGTTGCGACAACATACCCTTATGATTCATTTGAAGATAATGACTTAACTTTAAGAGGTAATGCAGACGAGGTTTCGAATGAATTGACACAAGAATTACAAGAGCGTTTGAAAGTAGCAGGTGTAGAAGTAATTGAAGCAAGACTAACGCATTTAGCCTACTCTACAGAAATCGCCCAAGCGATGTTACAGCGTCAACAAGCAAGTGCAATTATTTCGGCTAGAAAACAAATTGTAGATGGAGCAGTAGGTATGGCACAAGATGCAGTTGCTCGTTTAGAGAGAGATGGCATCGTTGATTTGGATGATGAAAGACGTGTAGCAATGATTAACAATTTACTTGTTTCCATTGTTTCCGATCAAGGGACGCAACCTGTGGTGAATACAGGTTCCTTGTATCAATAAGTAGGGTTATTTATGCCAAAAAAAAAGAACTTTCCTTTACGCATTGATCCAGAACTCTACGATGTATTACAAAAATGGGCGCAAGATGAATTTCGAAGTGTAAATAGCCACGTAGAATTTTTACTGCGAGAATCTACAAAACGAGCTGGAAGATTACCCAAAAAACAAGATAAAAAAATAGGTGAAGACTAAGGCAAAGCGTATGCTTTGTCCTTTTTTTGTGCAAAAAACATATTGCTCACTTTATTTAAATAAGGTTTGACTTTTATAGACCTGTGTTATATAGTTAGTTACATAAGTAATTAACCAATTAAGGAATGAACTAAAAATGAGAAAAGAACTGGATGAAAATAAACCTATATTTTTGCAAATAAAAGATCACGTGGAAGACTCAATTATGGATGATTCCTATAAATCTGGAGACCGAGTACCTTCCACAAATGAATTTGCCGCCTTTTATCAAATTAATCCTGCTACTGCAGGTAAAGGTATAAATGAATTGGTGGCAGAGGGAATTTTGGTGAAAAGGAGAGGAGTAGGCATGTTTGTAACAGAATCAGCCAAAGATATTGTAATCGAAAAAAGAAAGCAAACGTTTTATGACCACTATATGCTTCCATTAAAACACGAAGCAAAAAAACTTCGTATGCGTGAAGATGAAATATTGGAAATGTGGAAAAGGGAGGATAATTTTAATGAAGATTGAAGTAAACAACCTTAGTAAGAAGTATGGCGAGAAGTATGCTTTAGATAATGTCTCTTTTACACTAGAAAAAAATAAGATCTATGGCTTACTAGGTAGAAATGGGGCTGGGAAAACAACATTTATGGATATTCTCAGTGGCCAAATCCTCGCAACTAGTGGGGAAATTAAATTAGACGGAGAAAGCCCGTTTGATAAGCAAAAGCTAACGGAATCAATCTGTTTAGTTAAAGAATCAAATAACTTTCCAAAAGAAATTACTATCAAAGACGTGCTTAAAATATTCTCCTTTTTTTATCCTGACTGGGATCAAGATTTTGCGGAACAACTCCTGGGAGAGTTTAATTTAACAAAAAAATTAAAAGTAAAAACATTATCAAAAGGAATGGAGTCTGCATTAGGAATCACTGTAGGTTTAGCAAGTAGAGCTCCGATTACTGTCTTTGATGAACCATATATCGGGATGGATGCTCCATCGCGAAAACGATTTTATGAGCTGCTTTTAGAGGATTATCAAGTATATCCAAGAACGTTTATATTTTCTACTCACTTAATTGATGAAGTTAGTTTAATGTTTGAAGAAGTATTAATTTTGCGAGAAGGTACGTTAGCTTTACAAGAGGATTCTGAAGTATTGAGGGATAAGACAGTAGCTGTTACAGGTCCAACAACTAAGGTAGATGCTTATTTACAAGGAAAAGAAGTAATTGAAAGAAAAGATTTGGCTGGCAACTCGATGGCATATACGTACGGTACAAAAGAAGAAGCAATGGCAGCCGGATTACAAGTGGAAGGAGTTCCTATTCAGGAATTAATGATTCACTTAACAGAAAGGAAAGGGGCATAGAAGATGAATAATCAAGTCAAAGGGCTATTGTATTATTATACCCAAGATTTAATGCGACATGGTAAGATATTTTGGACGATTTTAATTGCGATGCTGATCGTTTTGAGTTTTCTTGCTTACTTTTTAATTGATGTAGGTGCGACTGAGTTTTACTGGATGATGCCATTTGCGACCTACACGAATGTTTGCATTATAGCATTTCAAAGTGTGAAAAAGGATATACCATTTGGTTTAAAAATGGGAGCAATCCGTAATAATATTTTTCTTAGTTATTTTTATTTCTTTTTAGGTTATTCTTTGTTTATGGCGATTGCAGGAAACACATTACAACTGGTTACAGAGGGTATGCATCATTTATTCGGGGTATCTAACTTTATCTTTTCCCATCCAGCAATGTTACTGACAGATAACTGGTTAACACGAACTATTATTGATACCTTTTTTATGTTCTTTCTTATGGCATTATTATTTTTAGTAGGTTTGATTTTTTATCGATCCGGATTAATTGGTGGTGGACTATTCTTAGCAGCATTCTTAGTAGTATCCTTATACGGACTATTTGATGGTTGGTTAATCGATGCTTTTGCAAATATATTACCAGATGCTTCAATGCTAACATTTTTTATCTTATTCCTTATTGGGATAGTACTGTATATGTTTAGCTATCTATTTATAAAAAGAATGACGGTTGTTCAAAAAGTATAATGAAGAGCTTAGATAATAAAAAGTGTTGCTAAAAGATATATGTGGGAGTAATACACTTACTTCAAGCTGATGAAGCTAAATCTTTAGTGGATAATATTGGAGGATATTGCTCAATAATATTCGATTTCAGTTCATGGGCTCTAGGTCAAATCCTAGTTATACTAACATTCAGTGACGATCAGCGTACCTCCCTCACTGAATGTTAGTTTTACTTTATTACTATTATTCCCGTACCTCTCTATTTTTATCTCTCTAATTGTTGTTTTCTAAAAAGTATTACTGAAAGTAGCAGTAATATAGCTATAATTATGATGGTAACTATACCGGTATATATAAGGTCAGTATGAATGGGACTTTGGTCAATAGTTAGTTTAATGTAATCAGATAAATGAATAGGGCTCCATTTCAGTGCACTTTGAAAAACTTGCGTTAGAGCTGATAGTATCATTAGACTCGCAATGGATAGAAACGCAATTAAACCTTGTGATTTTACAAATGTATTATAAAAAACAACTACAGTAACAACAAGAGATAACCATAATCCATAGAAAAAGATAGTTTGTACCATATGATTAAATGATAACGGCCCGTATAACAAATAAATATAATACCAACTTACAAGCATGCCTAATATCCAAGAGACCCATACTAGTAAAAGTAAAGAAGCCCATTTTGCAGTTACATATGAGTGATGGTCAATAGGCTTTACTAAGATAATTTGTGATACACCACTTTTATGTTCATTTGCAATAATTCCCATAGACGAAAAAACAATTACTAACACTCCTAAGCTACTGAGCTGACCAAGTGTCATCATCACTACTTCTGCTACTGTATATTCAGGTAAAATGAATTCCATACCCTCAGGCATCTCACCAACTGCTTCTAAAATTTGTGGTAAGAAATAATTAGTGACTGGATCTAAAATCGATAATAAAATGATAACAAGTGGGAACCAAATCCATTTTTTATTTCTCCAGTTTTCTACAACTTCTTTCTGAAATAGAGTGTTCCATTGCATTATCGGTTCACCGCCTTCATAAACATGTCCTCTAAAGAAGCTCTATCTATCGAAAAATTTGTTAAGTCCCAGTTATGAGTGGCTGCTTCTAATAATATTTCTTCTCGAGCAGACGGTATGTCGATTGCTGTTACCCACAGTGTATTTTTTTCAATATAAGTGTCGGATACATTTGATAACTTATTTACTTTTTCTTGATATATTTCTAAGCTGTCTTGAAATTCTAATCTAATCATAGAAGTTTGATATGTATCTTGTAGGTTACTAATAGAACCTGATTCAATAACCTTTCCTTGATGTAAAAGGATGAGTTCGTCACTTACTTCCTCAGCATCTCGTAAAATATGAGTAGAGAAAAAGATGGACATATCTTTTTTTAGCTCTTCCATAAGCAAAAGTATCTCTCTTCTACCAATAGGATCCAGGGAAGATACAGGCTCGTCTAATAATAACAACTTTGGCTGATGAATAATTGCCTGAGCAATCCCAAGGCGTTGTTTCATGCCACCTGAATAGCTAGAGATTCTTTTATCTTTAGCTTCATATATACCGGTTTTTTGTAGAAGTTCCTTAGCACGTGATTTAGCTGCTGTTGGAGATAAAAGACAAAGTTTTGCACAGTATACTAGAAATTCATATCCGGTCATCCATGAATAAAAAGTAGGGTATTGAGGTAGATAACCAATATAATTTCGGAAATCTCCTTTTATAGGTCGATTATGAAATATAATTTCGCCAGAACTAGGTTGTAAGAGCCCTGCTAGCATTTTTAACGTAGTCGTTTTGCCGGCGCCGTTAGGACCAATTAATGCAACACAAGCGTTGTCCGGAACTTTAAAATCAATATGGTTAACTACAGTTTTTCCTTTGTATGATTTAGTCAATTGATTTACGGTTAACAAGTTCATTCATTATTCCTCCTTGCAAAGAGAAAATAAATAATTGGACCAAATATATTAAGAAATATAATTACGATTAACCAAACTAGTTTCATACTATCGAATGATTCTTTGTTTTTGCTCCAATCGATGAGAGCAATAATCATTAGAATGATTTGAATGATAACAAAAGGTAAAATAATTGGTAAGTATTCTAATAATTCTTCCATTATATGTATCACTTCACTTTCTTTTATTCATTAGTATTTGTACGATTCATTTGAAAAAAAGATTCATGTAATTCAAAGAAAAAGTCGAAGCTTTTTTTAGCCTCGACTTTTTCTTTGAGAGAATTGATCATACACTCGATTTGCACGTTTGAATTCTCTTGCGTACAAAACTTCTTGAGTTTTTGAAAGGAATTTTTCTTTTTCCGAAGATCGTTGCTTTACCATATAGCATCCCTCACTTTACCTGTAGCATAACCAAGATTGGAACTTTTATACAAAATCATCTATCCAACGAGCGGGTTACTAAGGTAATTCTAGTGATTAAGATACTTCCTCTCCAGTACTTTCCACAGGAGTATCCATTTGGAATTGTTGATATGATAAATAATGTTCTTTCATAATTACAAATAAATCATAAATGTCATCAGTACCATTTACTCGTTGATACATTTGCGGATATACATCATTTGCAAATGTAATATAAGGTAATTTTAATACTGCTTTTTTAGAACGTTCATTTGATTTGCGAACTTTCATAAAGATACCATCTATGCTATGATCCATAAATAGTTCATGGAAAAAAGCATCTTTTGCAGGACGATTATATCCTTTGCCAAAGTAAGGTTGGCCTATCCATGTGGCAAGAAATCCATAGTTATCCTCTATATCAAAAAGGTTAATCGTACCGATGGGCTGTTGATATTCATCAACAATCGTACGAGAAATTAATTCTCCTCTTTCTTCTGCTTCTATGGTTTGTTTCGTTAAGAAATAAAATTCATCTGATGTTGTTGCTTTATGCCTAACAAAAGGGAATACTTCCGGGTGCGCCATAAGTTCAAAAAGTACAGGCACCTCCTGTAAATCACGCATTTTTAGCATAAAAAATACCCTCCTTTTTTCCAGGTGGGTATAGACAGATGCCAATATAATAAGGAATCTGTAAGTTGCCCACCCTCGAATTTTCATTTATAGATCTCAACAAAAATTCGGGGTGGGAATCGAACCCACTAGAACCAGGTAGTACCCGGTGGCGCACCATTTGCCTTCCCTATTTAATTCTGCTTGAAATTTCTATACGATTCATCTCTTTCATGTTTTTAGTAGTTTTATTTTACAACCTTTTTTTAAAAAAGGGAACCATTTTTTTGTGAAGAAAATATAAAATTTATAAACGTATGCGAAATTCAGTAATTCACCAATTGAAGAAGTTTCAGTCTACGATTTTGTGTCCTTGATATTTTCTATGGCTTCTTGTAAATTTGGAAACTTAAAAGAAAAACCATGATCGATCGCTTTTTGAGGAAATGCATACTGTCCTTTTGTTATTAGGTGTGCCATTTCACCAAAAGTGGTTTCCATAACTAGGCGAGGTACATGAAACCAATATGGCCTTCTATACGTTTTAGCAATTGTTTTCATGAAGTCTTTATTGCGTTTTGGATTTGGTGCTGTCACATTAATCGGCCCGGTAATCGTACTATTGTGTATACAGAATAAAATTAACTGAACAGCATCTTCAATGTGAATCCATGATAGCCATTGTTCGCCGTTACCTATTCTACCCCCAGCAAAAAGTTGAGTTGGTAATTTCATCATTGGAAAAGCGCCTTTATTTCCTAATAATATTCCTAATCTTGTATAGACTGTGCGTATTCCAAATGAATTTGCAGCTTTTGCGATTTCTTCCCATTCTTCGGTTACAGAAGCTAAATAGTCGTCAGCAGCTTCGGTAGTTCTTTCGGTAAAAATTAAATCTTCCGACATGCCATAATATCCAACTGCAGAAGCACTAATAAATACCTTAGGTTTGGTATTCATTTCTTTCATTAACTGTATAAGATGATTGGTTATTTTTAATCTACTGTTGAGAATAGATTGTTTCTTTTGTTCGGTCCAATATCCAAACAATGATTCACCTGCTAAATTAATTACAACTTCAAATATAGGTAGAGAATCAGCTTGAACAGTATAATCTATGTAAGTCTCTGTAGATGTGTTCACTTTATTTTCTACCGACCTAGTAAGTATATATACGTGATATTCCTGATTTTGTAATTGTGTAGTTAGTTCAGAACCAAGGAATCCTGTTCCTCCACTTATCAAAGCATATTTCATATATGATAGCCTCCCTTTATATTAGTTCATTCGTTGCGTAGTTTTTGCTATGATGTATAGAAAGAGGTGAATAACCAATGAAAAAAATTGCTCGTATTACGACACAAAAGAAACATAAAAATCGATATAATATCTTTTTACAAACTCCTGATGGTGATGCATATGGTTTTAGTGTAGATGAAGCGATATTAATTGAATATCGTCTTTCTAAAGGAATGGAGCTTGAGGATGAAATGATTTCAATTCTCGAGCAAAAAGATACATTACATAAAGCATATACCCTTACTATACACTTTTTAAGCTATCGAATGCGCTCAGAAAAAGAAGTTAGCGATTATTTACAAAAAAAAGAAGTGGATGGGACACATATCGATGAAATTATTAAACGATTAAAACGAGAAAAATGGGTGGATGATCAACAGTTTGCACAGATGTTTGTTCGGTCTCGTAAGAATTCGTCTTCTAAAGGTCCAAAAATGATACGACAAGAATTATATGAAAAGGGTGTAGATGAGAGTAAAATAACCTCTGCACTTGAACAATATTCTGTGGAAGAACAGAAACAGAAAGTAGAAAAGTTAATTAATAAAAAACTGCAATCAAAATCAAAAGATTCCCATCAAAAAAGAATCGATCAAATTAAACAAAATCTTATGCAAAAAGGGTTTGATTCTGGAGTAATAAGTATGGTCATTCAAGAAATGGACACAACCGAGGATGCAGATCGTGAATGGGAAGTTCTTCAACTGCAAGGAGAGAAGCTTCTTTATAAATATCAAAGAAAACACAGTGGTTTTGCTCTAAAACAAAAAGTAATGGAAGGTCTATATCGTAAAGGATTTTCATTTGATATGATTAACCAGTTTATTGATCAGTCACTTCAAGATGAGTAAAATCAATGGTTTATAGGTAGTGTTGCTGATACAATTATATAGGATGAATAGGGGGGAAGAGATATGAATTTTCGTTATAGTGATTATTCTATTGAACAATTACACCGAGAAATTGGAAATTTAAAAGAAAAGGCACAAAAAGCAGAACAACTTGGGAATGTTTCTGAAGTACAAATATATGAGCGGAAAATGCAAGTGGCATTAGCATATACAATAAATCCAGATGATTTTAAAAAAGGTGAAATTTATCAATTGAAGATGGAGCCAGGTTATACATTTAAAATTGATTATATTAATGGAGTATTTGCGTGGGGATATCGTATAAATTTATTAGAAGAGGTACGTGAAGAAATCGAAGCATTGCCAATCTCACTTTTAGGCAAAAAGTTAGCATGATAAATAAAAAAGGATGGTTAGTTAAAAGCTAACCATCCTTTTTATAATGACGAATCACTAGGAACTAATTTACTTTGTAATTTTCTTTCTGAGAATATCCAACCTGTGTACGAAGTGACAATTTCCAAATTCGCATTGATTTGTACAACAGCTACAAATGGATAGTAATCTTTTGAACGGTATCTTAAATCAATAAAACGAACTTCTGTTGAACCATCTTCTTGTTCATTAATTTCCCAACGATAAATTGGAGAAAAGTTCAAGAAAGATTGGATATTTTTATCTTGTTTTGCTACATCCATTATGTCACTTTCTGGAAGTGGAACCCGTAGAAATTCATCAATAATTTCAATATGACGATTTTCTACTCTACCTACATAAAAGTGGTCTGGAGTGGTTATAGCGACACGCCAATAGTTTTGTTTTATTGTAGGAGAGGTGGCTATAGATTTAGTCTCTGGATAGTATTCATGAATTTTTTTGACGATTTCTCTTTTGTCCATATATCGTTTAATGTAGTATAGTACAATGACTGAGTAAATAATTACCCAAGTAATGCCAGGATTAGCACCTAAAGCCCATGCCGCAATTCCGGCAACATTTAAGAAGAAGATATAGGGATCAAATGTATTAATGAAACCTTTGGCTATCCACTTTTTAGAGAATGGACGAAATGCTTGTGTACCGTATGCATTAAATAAATCGACAAACACATGGATAACGACAGCTAATAGTGTCCATAACCAAAGATGTAAATAACTAACTTCAGGTACAAATAAATATATTAATCCGGATACGAGAAAGCTCCATATGACAATTGCTGGCAGTGAATGGGAGGCTCCTCGATGGTGTCGAATATAAGTTGCATTATTTTTTAGTTTAAACACCGTGTCAAAATCAGGTGCGTGAGACCCAACAACGGTACCAACTAATACAGCATGAAATAGTGTAGGATTACTTTGCACTACAGGGTCTATTGTTGCTAGGCCGCCTAATGCAACACCCATAACTATATGCGTACCAGTGTCCATAAAAGATTATCCTCCTTAATTATTACCAGTATTAAAGTCAAACTAGTCGCTATTGTAACATAAAGGATGTGGGGAAAAGATGAATAAAAGGTTACAAAATCTTAACATTCCAGTTTTTCAAACCGATTTGCTGGAATGGTACTATTTGAATAAACGTGATCTTCCTTGGAGAAGAGAAAAAAATCCTTATAGAACATGGGTGTCAGAAATTATGCTACAACAAACCAAGGTAGATACGGTTATACCTTATTTTAATCGTTTTATGGAGAAATATCCAACAGTTTATGATTTAGCTCAAGCAGATGAACAAGATGTATTAAAATCTTGGGAAGGTTTAGGTTACTATTCCCGTGCACGAAATTTACAAACCGCAGTGCGTGAAGTTGTAGATACATATAATGGTGAAATACCTAATAGTGAAAAGGAATTGGCAAGCTTAAAAGGGGTTGGTCCTTACACAAAAGGTGCAATACTATCCATTGCCTTTGATCAACCCATTCCTGCAGTAGATGGAAATGTCCTTAGAGTGTTCTCTAGAATTTTAAAGATAGAAGATGATGTTGCAAAACAATCAACTAAAAAAGAAATAGAGCAATATGTTGGAGAAATTATATCACATAAAGATCCTTCCTCATTTAATCAAGCAATTATGGATTTAGGTGCAATGATCTGTACACCAAAAAAACCAACATGTATGTTTTGTCCAGTAATGGAACACTGTCAGGCTTTTCAACATGGGATCCAAGAACAGTTACCAATTAAGAAAAAAGCAAAAAAGCAAAAAATCAAACAGTATATTGTCTTGCTCATTAAAAATGACCAAGGAGAATATGTAATTGAAAAACGTAGTGAACAAGGGTTATTAGCAAACTTATGGCAGTTTCCAATGGTTCCTCTAGAGGAGGTAGGTTTAAACCAAATTGAACAATGGATGTATGATAAATATGGAATTGAATTACAAATAGAATCAGATTGTGGAAATTTAAAACATACATTCAGTCATATTATATGGAAAATGGATATAAAGAAAGCTAATACTTCTCAAAAATCTTTAAATAAAGATTCATTAACATTCATTTCTAAAGAAGGAATTGTAAATTACCCTTTCCCTGTGTCACATCAAAAAATGATGCAATTTTTATAAGGAAAAATCAGGATTAATCCAAATGGACGTCCTGATTTTTTTCTATGCGTTGGAACATTTCTTTATTTATCTCATGAAGAATGGAAAGTCCTTCAGAATTAATATAAGGAAGAATTTGTGATAAAGCATGCTGGAAATAATAAAGCTCCCCATCCTCCCAGTCTGTTTTACTCATCATGGATAGTTCAGAAAAGTCTCTTTCAAGCTTTATTGGTATCTCCTCCCTAGGAATGTTTACATTTATATTTTGTGCACTTATGAAGTACACATCCTTTCCATTTTTTGCAGTGAAAAAAAGATGGATAAGAAATGAGTTACTGGATAAATTAATTATTGCGGAGGTGATATTGATGGCTAAAAAGCAAAATCAACAAAATCAAACTACTGCAGCAGGTACAAATGCACAGCATGTTAAACAACAAAACAAACAAGCTGCTCAAGGTCAAGGACAATATGGTACTGAGTTTGCTTCTGAAACAGATGCACAACAAGTGAAACAACAAAATCAAAAATCTCAACAAAACAAAAAATAACATCTGTTTCTATTAAATGAAAGAGTTCCCTTTTGATGTAAAGGGAACTCTTTTTATATTGCTCTTTTTATGATCTTCTTTCGCATACATAAGTCAGTTCTTGTTCGTTTAGCTTTATATTTCTAAATAGAACAATTATAATAGTAGTAATAATTTTGATTGAGCGGGTGAAAAAGAAAAGGAGAGGAGTGCAATGGTTTCTCCGAATGCAGGGTCTAAGGTTTCTATCCAAAGCTATAAACATAATGGACAACTTCATCGTACGTGGGAGAATAGTGTAATTTTAAAGGGTACAGAAAGTGTAGTTATTGGAGCGAATGATCGAACAAGAGTAATTGAAAGTGATGGTCGTTCCTGGATTACCAGAGAGCCAGCCATATGTTATTTTCATTCTAAGTATTGGTTTAACATTATTGGAATGCTACGAAATGATGGAATTTACTACTACTGTAATATTAGCTCGCCGTTTGTTTATGATGGTGAGGCATTAAAATATATTGATTATGATTTAGATGTAAAAGTTTTTCCTGATATGACATTTCAATTATTAGACGAAGATGAATACGAAGAACATAGGAATTTGATGAATTATCCTCAAGTAATTGATCGTATTTTACATCAACAGTTAGAAATATTAATTCGATGGATAAGACAAGGGAAAGGACCATTTTCCCCCGACTTTGTCGATAATTGGTATGAAATGTACTTAACGTATCATTAATTTGAAGCTATTTTATTGCAATAGCTATAAAGAAAGAGGTATCCTTGTTACCGTGAGTCGTAACAAGGTTTTTTAATGATAACTAATCACATCAATAGAGGAAGATGATGTTCATGAGCAGTATTAAACAGTATATGGAATTTGTAAAACCATATAAGTGGAAAATTGTATTGACATTAATTATTGGAGTCATGAAATTTGGGATACCATTATTAATGCCATTAATCTTGAAGTATGTAATTGATGATATTATATCTGTAGAAGGATTAACCCAATCTGAAAGAATTACGCAGTTATTTTGGGTGATGGGGATATCGTTTGTTGTTTTTCTAATTCTTCGTCCACCTATTGAATACGTAAGACAATACCTTGCTCAATGGGTAGGGAATAAAATTTTATTTGATATTCGTGATAAATTATTTGATCATTTACAAAAATTAAGCTTAAAATTCTATTCTCAGACAAAAACCGGAGAAATTATTTCCCGGGTAATACATGATGTCGAACAGACGAAGAATTTTGTGATTACTGGTTTAATGAATATATGGTTGGATTTGACAACTATTTTGATAGCAATTGTAATTATGCTAACAATGAATGTTCAACTAACCATTGTTTCCATTATTTTATTCCCGTTATTTGGTTTTGCAGTGAAGTACTTCTTTGGTCGATTACGTAAACTTACGCGAGAAAGGTCACAAGCACTGGCAGAAGTGCAAGGTCACCTACATGAGCGTGTACAGGGAGTACCAGTTACACGTAGTTTTGCGCTTGAAGATTATGAACAAGCGCAATTCGATAAAAGAAACAGTAACTTTCTTGATAAGGCATTACGACATACTGATTGGAATGCACGAACATTTGCTGTAACTAATACAATTACTGATTTAGCACCGTTGTTGGTTATTGCATTTGCTGGCTATCAAGTTATTACAGGTGTGGTTACATTAGGTACAATGGTTGCATTTGTAGGATATATGGAACGTGTATATAGCCCATTACGTCGCTTAATTAATTCTTCTACTACATTAGTGCAAGCTATAGCGTCGATTGATCGTGTTTTTGAGTTAATGAACGAGAAATATGATATATCTGATAAACAAGACGCTGTTGCTCCTGGAAGGCTGAGTGGTGAGGTAGAATTTGAACGTGTTTCATTTCAATATGACGAAGAAGAATTACCAGTACTTAAAGACGTTACTCTCCATGTAGACAAAGGTGAAACCGTCGCTTTTGTAGGTATGAGTGGTGGAGGAAAGTCGACATTAATTAGTCTTATTCCTCGTTTTTATGATGTAACAGGTGGAAGTGTAAAAGTTGATGGGAAAGATATTCGTGATTATCAATCTAGATCGTTAAGAGATAATATTGGTATGGTATTACAAGATAATATACTTTTCTCTGAGTCGATTGAAATGAATATACGTATGGGTAATCCAGAAGCAACGGATGAAGAAGTGGTGCAAGCAGCAAAAGCCGCTAATGCTCATCAATTTATTGAATCCTTGCCTCAAGGTTATGCCACCATGGTAGGAGAACGGGGAGTAAAACTCTCTGGTGGACAAAAACAACGCATTGCTATTGCAAGAGTATTTTTAAAGAATCCACCAATTCTTATTTTTGATGAAGCAACTTCTGCGTTGGATCTTGAGAGCGAACATCTTATTCAAGAAACTATGGAGCGATTAGCATCAGACCGAACTACATTTATCGTTGCGCATCGACTAGCGACTATTACACATGCGAATAGAATTGTTGTTGTTGAAGACGGACAAATTATTGAATCTGGTTCACATGAAGAATTAATGAAATTACAAGGGCATTATTATGATTTATACCAGATTCAACACCTAGAAGAAGATAATTAAAACAAGAGATTGGGACAATAATATTTACACAAAAGATAAATCCGAATGAATAGGTTTTTTAAAACCCGCATCAGAAATATACTGCACTTATCTATCCTAAGGCGGCTGGTGAGCCCCCAGACGCTCCGCATTCAGGGTGGAACGCTTAGGCTTCTTTCCCATAGGGGTCTCCGTATATTTCTTATGCTAATTCAATCTATCATTCATCTTTTGAGCAAAAATTTTTGTTATATCCCAATCTCTTCTTTATCTATAAAATTAAACATTCTGATATAGAAAAGTGTACTGATGCAAGCACAAAGTAGAATGAATCCAAAAATAAACATTGGTGGAAATACACTTGATAATATGACCGTGAAGGGAGCGATGAACCTTCCAAAAGAATATTGTAAGTCAGAAGCTCCTATATACTGTCCTATTGCACTTTTAGGAGCGTAAGAAACGACAAAGTTTTGAACTACTGGTCCATGAATGATTTCACCAATAGTAAAAATTACTGTAAGTATAAACAACAGCCAAATGTTAGTAGAAAGTCCGACGCTAAACATCCCGATTCCAGATAAAGATGCAGCGAGTACAAGTGCATTTCGATCTGACCAACCATTTATCCTTTTTGTAATAGGAATCACTAATAAGACAAATAATAATCCGTTTAACCCAATCATCCAACCGAAAATTTGCTCGCTATTTAATGAAAATGACCAGTCGCCTATCGAAAAAAGTTGTTGTGCTGGGACATAGTTTTTTACATATAATGCAAGGTATAGATCTAATTGCATTATCGATATCGTGATAAACATTCCACCAACAATATAATAGAGGTAAACTTTATCTTTAAGAATGTGAAAATAGCTTTTCCATTGATCCTTTATAACTGAAAGAGCAGTTGTTTTTTTCTTTGAATTTTGAATAAGCATTGTTTCTCTCATAAGCAGAAGAATTATGCCAAAATAAAGAGAGGCAATAAATGTACATGACCATAATAATTCAGTTCTATATTGAAAAAATAATACCGCTCCAAGAAATGGACCAAAAATAGCCCCGATATTGTTAGCAGAAGCAAACGTAGCAAATACATTACGCCGCTCTTTCTCTGAGACTAAGTCAGCAACCATAGCACTGCTTGCTGGTCTGTAAAAAGCTTTTCCTAAGCTTATGCCGACAAATGCAATGTAGTCTATCCAAGGGGATACAGATAGTGCGAACAAAGCAAAAAACATTGCTTGCATAAACGAACCTAGTATCATAATATTCCGCCTTCCATATTCATCAGCAAAATAACCGCCAATCATTCCGCCAAATATGCTAATAATAGCTGGGGCAGTCATCATAAAACCTGCTTCAACCACACCTATTGATTCACTAAAGTAAATGGTTAAAAAAGGGAAATACATCCAAAACAGCATATTAAATAAGGTTTCACCTAACAATCTTATTTTTAAATTACGATCCCATGTTATCCATGACATTTAAATAGCTCCTAAAAATCAATTCCTGGCCAGGTAGTATATATTTTATATTTAATTTTCGGAAAATTATAGACTTATATTTAGCAATCAGTTATAATACTATTATAGAATTCGAAGCAGGAATGTCTTTATTTTATATGTTATATAAATAGAACGTTTGTTCCTGGTTGATGCATATGCAAATAAAAGCATATGTTTTTTTAAATGTAAAAAAGACCTACAACTGAGATTTTTCCAGATTGTAGGTCTTTGTTTTATTGGCTATAAAGTTTTAGCCATTTCTGCAAAGCTTCGCCCAACAGCATCAATAGTATTTTCAATGTCTGAATCTTTATGTTCTGTTGTTAAGAACCAAGCTTCATATTTAGAAGGTGCAAGATTAATTCCTTCTCGCAGCATTAGTTGGAAGAATTTTGCAAAGGCTTCTCCGTCTGAAGCATCTGCTTCTGCGTAATTCGTTATCTGATCCACTCCGAAGTATACCGTCAAAGCACCACAGAGTCGATTAACCGTAATATGAATACCATGCTCGCGAGCTTTTTCGTGAATACCTTCTTCTAGCCGTTTTCCGAGACGATCTAACTCTTCATAAACGCCTTCCTCTTTTAACACTTCTAAACATGCAATACCTGCAGCCATTGATGCCGGGTTACCTGACATCGTCCCAGCCTGATACGCAGGGCCTAGTGGTGCCACTTGTTCCATTATATCTTTTCTGCCTCCATAAGCACCAATAGGTAAACCACCACCAATTATTTTACCCATGGCAGTCATATCCGGTTCTACGCCATAAATTTGTTGAGCACTTCCATATGTGAATCGGAATGCAGTAATCACTTCATCGTATATTACTAATGCTCCTGCTCGGTGGGTTAATTCATTTACCTCTTGTAGAAAACCTTTAAAAGGTTCAACGATTCCAAAATTCCCAACTATTGGTTCTACAAGTACTGCGGCTACCTCATCTCCCCATTTATCTAATGCTAGTTTAAATGCTCCAATATCATTGAACGGAACAGTAATTACATCAGATGCGGTTGAAGTTGGAACTCCAGCTGAATCTGGAGTACCTAATGTAGAAGGTCCAGATCCTGCTTCTACTAAAACAGCATCAAAATGTCCGTGATAGCAACCAGCGAATTTAATTATTTTTGTACGCCCAGTATAAGCACGTGCTACACGAATCGTTGTCATTACAGCTTCAGTACCAGAATTATTAAATCGAACTTTTTCTAATGAAGGGATAGCGTCTTTTAACATTTGAGCAAATTCATTTTCTAAACGTGTTGGAGTACCATATAGAACACCGGTTGTTGCAGCATGGGCAATTGCTTTTGCAATATGCGGATGTGCATGACCAGTAATGATTGGGCCATAAGCCGCTAAATAATCAATATATTTATTATCATCCACATCCCAAAAGTATGCCCCTTGTCCTCGTTCCATATATACAGGCGAACCACCACCTACAGCTTTATATGCACGAGAAGGGGAGTTAACTCCTCCTACAATATGTTGAAGAGCCTCTTGATGTAGCTTTTCGGAATTTGTAAATTTCATCAGTTATTTTCCTCCTCTGTCTAACCAGTTACTAATATATCAAAAATCAATTAGAAATTCTTATAAAACGTACATTTTTAATTTTTGAACAAGCTCTTTGTTCTTTGGCATATATATAGAATAAGAGCCATTAAGAGGGGATTGTTCTTTATGATAATACCTTGGATCATGTTAATTATTATTGTGATTATAGGTGGGAAGTGTATATATGATTTTATCCAAACAAATAATATCAGCCAATTGTTGCGTATGAGAGAGGGACATTTTTCAATAGAGATCTTCATTGCTATGATTGTTGTATATATAACAATCATGATTGGATATGGGATGATATATTTTATACTATCTCTTGAAGGGATAGTACTTGTAGAACATGGAGAACTTAGACAAGTTAGTATTATTGGGTCATTAATACATTCTGTTTATTTTAGTGGGGTTACACTTTTAACGATAGGTTATGGAGACATTATTCCAATAGGAATTGGAAGATTAATTGCGGTGTCTCAAGCTTTAATTGGCTACATATTGCCAGCAGCGTTTGTATTAAAGGTTGTGCAAATTGGATCTAGGAGCAGGGATAAATGAATATCTGTATTTAATGTGATATATTGAAAGAAATGGTTATATGTTGGAGGGTTAACAATAATGTCTGTAGAAATAGGATCAAAAGTCAATGATTTTAGTTTACCAAATCAAAATGGTGAAAATATAAGTTTGTCTGATTATAAAGGGAAATATGTAGTCCTATATTTTTATCCCAAGGATATGACACCGGGGTGTACAACAGAAGCATGTGATTTTCGGGATAATCATGAAAGCTTTAAAGAGTTAGATGCAGTAATACTCGGAGTAAGTCCTGATCCAGAAGCTAGACATCAGAAGTTTATAGATAAACACGAATTACCATTTAATCTTCTTTCAGATGAAGACCATCAACTTGCAGAACAATTCGATGTCTGGAAGTTAAAGAAAAACTTTGGAAAAGAATATTATGGAATTGAACGATCTACATTTATTATTGATAAAGAAGGAAATTTAATAAAAGAATATAGAAAAGTAAGAGTGAAGGATCATGTTTCTAATGCTCTAGCATACATTAAAGCAATGAAAGAAGACGAATAGAGGTTAAATATGCGTATTTATACTAGGTCTGGAGATAAAGGGTTAACCTCATTAGTATATGGACGACGAGTTCCAAAAAATCATATGCGAGTAGAAGCATATGGGACATGTGATGAAGCAAACTCAGCAATTGGGTTGGCTGTTAGTGCGCTTGGTAATGAAGAGTGGGAAGGAAGACAAGACTTTCTCGATCAATTACATCGTGTACAAACGATTTTATTTCATGTTGGAGCAGAGCTTTCTACTCCAAAGGACAAAGAAGTGTACTGGAAATTAAAACAGTCGCATATAGTTGAAATGGAAAAACAAATAGATATTTGGGACGAGGAATTAGACCCATTAAATAATTTTATTTTACCATCTGGACACATAGCTTCGAGTGCTTTGCATAGTGCACGTACGATTGTTAGACGAGCAGAACGATTAGTAGTAGGTTTAGATGAAGAAATTGAAAATAAACTCGTACTCTCCTACTTAAATCGTTTATCTGATTTTCTTTTTGTTGCAGCACGTTATATCAATAAAAAGCTTGGTGAGCAAGAACTAGGTCTACATGTTGATTTAACTAGCATGTAGTATAGCCAAAGCGTATAGGTGGAATTACATTATCCAAAAGTGCTAGATCACGTTCAATTTCATGAAGTGTCAATTTATAATTGGTTTTGGTCGTTATACCATTGTTGACAGAAAACGGTTTATGAAGGTAAACTATTTATAAAGATTATAATATAATAATTTTATTAACTAAAAATATATACTGAAAGAGAGGTGTTTAACGGTGTCTGAACAACGTCTGCGTCAAGCAATCGATACATTGAAGGAATCAGGCGTCCGTATTACACCACAGAGACACGCAGTGCTCGAATTCCTTTTGAACGCTATGGTTCATCCAACTGCGGATGAGATTTATAAAGCATTAGAAGGTAAGTTTCCAAATATGAGTGTTGCAACCGTGTATAATAACTTACGTGTATTGAAAGATATCGGACTTGTACGTGAATTGACCTATGGTGATTCCTCTAGTCGATTTGACTGTAATACATCAGATCACTACCATATAATTTGTAATGATTGTGGAAAGATTGTTGATTTTCATTACCCTTTATTAAATGAGGTAGAATCTCTAGCAGAACAAGTAACTGGATTTGATGTTAGCCATCATCGCTTAGAAGTTTACGGTAAATGCGATGAATGCCAAGAAATAAATACTAAAAAGCACTAATGGTATTAAATTGTATTAAAATACCCCGTCAGGAGACGGGGTTTATTTTTATTAGGTAAGAAAGTAAATATTTGTGGCCCTCTTTTTTTCGTAGACAGAAATTGCCACGTCCAGCTCCAACACCCAGAAACTAGGTGACTTCACGAAACGCCCTACGATAAAGAAGACTGCCGAATGAACTTTATGAGGCTTAGTCGCACTTATGCCTGGGTGAAAAGAAGACTGCCGAATGTACTTTATGAGGCTTAGCCGCACTTATACTTGAGTGAAAGTCATCATTGGCTCGTTCCTCACCGTGATTCCTTTATCTCGAAGGAAAGAGGAAGTTCTACCTTAGTTGAACCCCCCTAAAAAACAAGGGGGCGCACTCGCTATGGTTTCTAAATGGGCGTTTACGCTTTTGTTCTATTTAAATTATTTCTTTTTATATTTACGTGAATTATACTTCTCGTCAAATTCAATTCCTTCTAAATTCTTGTCCATGGTGAGCGGTTGTTTACAATGCATACATGCATCTACACGGCCAAGCATTTTTGTAGGTTTTTCACAACTTGGACATATTACAGGTACTGCTCGAAGTGATAAAGTACCAATCCACACATATACTGCACAACTAAGGATCACCATTAAGGTACCCAGGATAAAGAAAATTACCATTAACCATTCAATATTCTTGGTTAAAATACCACCGTACATTGTAATAATACCAGCAAAAACAAGTATCAATGCAAATGTGCGGATCTTATTTATTTTACTTGAGTATGTAAGTTGTTGTGACATGGTTGTCCTCCTTATTCTTCTATTGTAGTATAGCATAGTTTAAGAAAAGATTGAATTTGATTAGAGGATTTTACTGGAATGTAACGAATATATTAAATATTAGGTGTAGTGGGGAGGCGTCTTAATGGAAAATTTTTTAAGACCAATTTACCAAGAACATGCAAGTAATTCTAATACATTAGGAATTTTAACTATAGAAGCAACGCAATTCGATCGTCCATTAACAGATGGTTTTGATAGTATTTTACTTATTATTGTACGTGAACAATCAAATAACTGGTTTGTTAAACATTATGAAGTAGAGGAGAAAACTGCTGCGCTTCATTTAGTAAAAGAAGAGATATTAATGGAGTGGATAGACACGAGTGGTTATAGAAGAGCGGTCGAATGGATTATATATGGAAGGACCATCTATGATAGAAATGAATATGTAAAACAGCTTAAAGAAGAATTAAGGTTCTTTCCTGAAGACAAAAGAGATTTAAGGAAGGTTATTGATTTTGGTAAACTTGTAAAAAGTTATAGCGAAGCAAAATTACTTTATGATGCTGGAGAAATAAGAGATGCGCATAGTAAAATCCTAAATTCCTTACATTATTTAGCAAGATTATCAGTTATTGATCATGGTTATTATCCTGAAGTGACTGTATGGAATCAGGTGAAGAACATCGATCTTGAAGTGTATAAATTATATGAAACTTTATTAGACAGTAATGAGTCCATTGAAAAAAGAATTGAGCTAATGTTGATAGCTATGGATTTTGTGATGAATAATCGCGCGCACTCTGCTTCAAAACATCTCCTTGAGATAATGGACAAACAAGAAGAACCTTGGTCATATGCTTCGATAAAAGGAACTACTGATGTTCAACATTACACATACGATTTAAGCGCAATACTTTCCTATTTAGTTGAAAAAGGCATTGTAGAAGTGGTTTTATTAGAGACAAAAAACCCTGCTGTATTTCAACGCGCTTATAGATTGAAAGAAAAGTAATAGTAACATTCCTTGTGACTTTGAATATAATGAGATGGTGAAAGCGCCTAGGAAACGATTATTTTGCATTACCCCCCATATCTTTCCTTGTTTTAATGTTTGTGTTAAAAAAATGTAAAATAATCGTTGACTTTCATTATGAGCCATGGTAAAGTTAATTTCGTTGCTGATTTGAGCAAGCGTTCAGCAAAAAAAGATTTAAAAAAAACAACAAAAAAAGTTGTTGACAAAAAAAACACAGCATGGTATATTTAAGAGGTCGCTGCTTAAGAGAGCGACACAGAAATTGCTCTTTGAAAACTGAACAAAACAACCAGTACGAAAGAAGAAAAACACCTCGTTTTTCTTAAAAGAAATGAAGTCAGAAGTTGACTTCTGAAGCACAAGAAA
>NZ_LSNA01000008.1:0-492733 GCF_001741975.1 Oceanobacillus sp. E9 | reverse complement strand
GTCTGGTAGCGATAGCGAAGAGGCCACACCTGTTCCCATGCCGAACACAGAAGTTAAGCTCTTCAGCGCCGATGGTAGTTGGGGCTTTGCCCCTGCAAGAGTAGGACGCCGCCAGGCTGATTTTTGCTATCCAATTATTATTACTAATTCCACAGTAGCTCAGTGGTAGAGCAATCGGCTGTTAACCGATCGGTCGTAGGTTCGAATCCTACCTGTGGAGCCATATGCTTCCATAGCTCAGTTCGGTAGAGCACTTCCATGGTAAGGAAGGGGTCAGCGGTTCAAGTCCGCTTGGAAGCTCTTTAAGTAAACGCTTGTCCTGTATAGGATAAAGCGTTTTTTTTTATGCCCTGGAGATCTAGGCAACAGTGTAAAAGTTCAGTGCCCGCAGTGGTGTGTTAGCTATTTGTACTTTTGTAACAAAAATCAGAAATTAGCCTCAATGGAGAACAATCTTTTTTAATACTACAATATCAACTATTATTGAAAAATAAACAAGTAAATTTTAAGTTAATTTTCTGTTTTAGTTTTATTAAATTCGAGGAGTTTATTCATGAGTAATTTTTTAAAGGGAGGCTTCCGTCCTATTCGTCAAAATAAAAACAAATACGCTTTATATTAACAGAATAATGCGATATTAGTATAAAAATAGTTATAATCTATTACTTTTATGGTCGAAAAGTAGCCTAAAGAAAAAATTTCCAATAAATACAAAATACTATATTTGGAAGAAAATTGGAAATTGAGTCAGAAATACTATTTCCCTGTCGTTATATGCCGGTTATAGTGTAGGTGCAAGAATCAAGTTGTCAGTTGGGTAGCATATTAGATTAATAAAAAAGGAGTGGTGGGTACCTACATTGAAACGAAAAAAGTTCCAAAAAATTTCAATTTCAAACATGTTTAAGTATGTTACAGATCATTAGTTGTTCTGTCATTATTGGAAAATGGCGTTTTCAAAAGGTGCTTATTTGAATTTTGATTATTAAAAGAGCAAGGTAACTAATTTCGCAAGGTAACTAATTTTAAAAAATGATATAGAGGTGATAACATGCTGGAAGAACTTTTAATCATTGTGCTATTAGCTTCTTTAGCTATTTTCTTTGGAATTAAAGAAAAAATGATTAATGATAAAAATGTTGCAAGTATACCAGTACGTATTAATGTAAATGGAATTAGAGGGAAATCTACTGTTACTAGATTAATAACAGGGATTTTACAAGAAGCAGGTTATCATACCGTTGGTAAAACGACCGGAACTGATGCAAGGATGCTCTACTGGTTCGATTCTCAAGAGGCCCCTATTAAAAGAAGATTGGAAGGTCCAAACATAGGTGAACAAAGAAAAGTCATTTCAAAAGCATCCGATTTAAAAGCTGATGCTCTAGTAAGTGAATGTATGGCAGTAAAGCCTGATTATCAAATAGTATTCCAAGAAAAAATATTGCAAGCAAATATTGGGTTAATTGTTAATGTTTTAGAAGATCATATGGACGTTTTAGGGCCAACATTAAAAGAAGTTGCTGATTCGTTTTCGGAAGCAATTCCTCATAATGGGGATCTAATTATTAACAATAGCCCTTTTGTTCCTCATTTTAAGCAAATGGCGAAGCAACGGAATACGAAAGTACATGTATGTGATACATCTATTATCTCGGAAGACTTTCTAAAAAGATTTGAGTACATGGTATTCCCGGAAAATGCGGCGTTAGCTCTAGCTGTGGCAGATGTGCTTGGTATTGATCATGAAACAGCTTTTAAAGGAATGCTAAAAGCTTGGCCAGATCCTGGTGCTATGCAGATAATTCCAGTTGGAGATATGGATGATCCAAGTTTCTTAGTCAACGGATTCAGTGCGAATGATCCGATGTCAACAATCAACATTTGGGAACGTGTGAAGCAATTAAGTTATCCCACAGATGAACCAGTTGTTATTATGAATACTCGTTCGGACCGATTAAATCGAACGGAACAATTTATTAAACAAGTTTTACCGAATATACAGGCAGAAACACTAGTTGTAATGGGAGATAGTACAGGACCAATAGTAGATGAGTATAAAAAAGGAACATTTCCTGTTAAAAACCTTTTAGATTTAGAAAAAACAAGCACTGATGAAATTGTACGAGTGCTACAGCCATACTTATCTGGTAAAACCATATATGGCATTGGAAATATACATGGTGGAGCCGATGAGTTAGTAAATCGTCTTGAACAAATGAAAATAGTAAAAGAATCTGCTTAGAGAAAGGAATTAAAAAATGTTTGTATTTGATACGGGAGATGTTTATTTAGCTATAGCTGCTGGAGTAATCCTTAGCCTATTTTATACTGAACGTACAGGAATTATTCCAGCTGGACTGATCGTTCCGGGATATATTGCCATGATGGTTAACTCCCCAGTAAGTATTGTTGTTACATTTATGATTGCTTTTTTGACTTACTTAATTGTCATGAAAGTAATTGGAAAATTTACGATTATATACGGAAGAAGAAAATTTACGGCTATGATTATCATTGGAATCATAATGAAAGCCATTTTCGATTTTGGGCTACCCGGATACACAATTCCTGAAGCTGTAGGTGGATTGGTCGCTATAGGGATTATCGTTCCTGGATTAATTGCAAATACGATTGAAAAACAAGGAGTCATACCAACGGTTGGAAGTACAATAGTACTTAGTGGATTAACATTAGGAACAGTTGTATTAACAAACTTTATTTGAGGAGGAAGTTAAATGGAAGCTATTTTAAATAAACCAAAAAAGCAACAACAATCTAGACTATCTTTAAAAGAGTCTGTATTAAGAACAGTTAAAATGCATAAGAAAAGAACAAGCATGGATACTGTTATGGGGTTAATTATCACTTCTGTTGTCTTTCTATTATCTTTGGTGTGATTTAAACATGTACAAAAAAGAGCGCTTCTTATATGATAAACGTTTTTACATGATTGTTATTGGCTTGGTTTTATTGGTAACTCTAATAATCTTTGGTGTTAAAAATTCGGGAAACGGCAATGAAGACAGCTCGACAGATGATTTCACTCTTAATAATTCAAATTCAGAGGATAACGGCTCCTATGGGGTATCATCTGACAGCTCAATTGCAACGGAAGTTGGGATGAAAATAATTGAACAAGGTGGTAATGCTGTTGATGCTGCTATAGCAGTTAGCTTTGTTTTAGGTGTAGCAGAACCTTATGGGTCTGGAATTGGTGGGGGTGGAACGATGTTAATTCACCCTAATAATAATCAAGACCCAGTAGTTTATGATTACCGTGAAACCGCACCAGACAATAGTTTATCCTCAAGTGGCATAGGTGTACCTGGTTTTATAAATGGAATGTACCGAGTTCATGAAGATTTTGGAACAATGGATATGGAACAGCTCATCGGCCCTTCTATAAATTTTGCTGCAAATGGTGTGACGGTTACCGAAACCTTGCATAATGCATTGAAAGACGATGAAAATCGTTTATCTGATTTAGATCATTTATTTCCAGATGGGGAGCCAATTAAAGAGGGAGAATTATTGGTACAGGAACAACTAGCAGAAACGTTAGAAGATATTCAAAGAGATGGTCCCAGTGCTTTCTATCAAGGAGATATTGCTAATGAGATTAATGAAAAAGAAGAGGATATCCAAGAGGAAGACTTGGAGACATATAAAACAGAGGTAAAAGATCCTATACAAGGTAAATTCGGTGGTTTTGCTGTTTTAGCCCCTCCTCCACCATCGGGAGGGGTTATGTTAATTCAGGTTTTAGAAATGGCTGAGGCATTAAATATTCAAGAAACCAAAGACCAACCTTTGGCTTTCTCGTTAAAGATGGGGTTAATCAATCGGATAAGTTACGGTGATCGCTTAGAAAACGTCGGTGATCCTAACTTTACAGATATGCCAATGGAAGAATTAATTTCAGAAGATCACATTGATAATCTCTCATCTGAATTTCAAGGGCTTGAATTGTCGGAAGAGTATCTTAGAGAATTAGAGTCAGATGCTGACATAGATAATCATAAGAACACCACACATTTTGTAATAGTAGACAGAAACGGTATGATGGTTTCCGTAACGAATACACTAAGTGATTTATTTGGATCAGGGGAGTATGTGGATGGGTTTTTCTTAAATAATCAATTGAAAAATTTTAGTAATAAAGAGGATTCACCAAATCTTCCTGAGTCTGGCAAGCGTCCTTTTAGTTACACATCGCCAACAATTTTAACGAAAGACGATTCTCCAGTTATAGGCATTGGAAGTGCTGGTGGAAGAAAAATCACATCAATGATTGCTCAGCAGTTAGTGAAAACTATTAAATTTAATGAACCAATCCAAGCAGCGGTAAATAATCCTAGAACGTTTCTAGAATTTAACAAAGATGTATTGCAAGTTGAACAGGATTCAATATTTTTAAAGAATCCTGAAGATCTAGGCTTCGATGTTCAATATGTTGACGATACGTCTTATCAAGGGAGCGTTCAGGGATTGATTATTGATGAAGAGAATGAAAAAATACATGGTTTTAGTGACAATAATAGAGAAGGCACTTGGATGTCAAAATAATACATGGGATAATTATTCAATGCCTGTGAAGGATCAAATATAAATTCTTTAAGATGTAAAATGGCGTGCTCCTTAGTATTGGGCACGCCATTTTATTAATATAAACCACGTAACTTTTAATCAATATGAATTGACAGTAAACATCACAAGATAATAACTCTACCATAAAATGACTGATTATTCATTCATTTTATGGTAGAGTTATATTAACCAACTAAATATTGGATTGGAGAGTGAACCAGTGTGCTTGAAATCTATGATAAAGAAAATATAACCTGTGTTGAAATGACTGCTCCTAAAATGAGTAAAGTATTTGTATTTTTAGTTGATGGAATGTTAGTTGATACTGGGCCGCAACGATTTGAACCGGAGCTAATTGATTTTTATAAGAACATAACATTTGATTCTGTAATTCTAACGCATAACCATGAAGATCATACTGGTACAGCTCCTTGGATTCAAGAAAATTTAAATGTACCAATTTACCTGCATTCTAAAGGAATCGAGCTATGTTTTGAAGATACTCCTTATCCGAAATATCGTCAATTAACTTGGGGAGTAAGGGAGCCTTTTAAACCTGTAGCCGTTAAAGATACGGTTCAATCTCGAAAGAAAGAATGGGAAGTAATCTATACGCCGGGTCATGCGAATGATCATATTTGCTTGTTGCATAAGCAATCAGGAACACTGTTTTCTGGTGATTTATTTGTAACGCCAAAAACAAAAGTAATTATGAGGGATGAATCGATTCCTCAGATCATAAATTCAATTCGAACCATTCTAACCTACGATATTGGATCACTGTTTTGTTGTCATGCTGGATATGTACCAGATGGAAAGGAGAAGTTAAAGCAAAAACTAGACTATCTAGAGAATTTATATGGTGAAATTAAAGTTCTACATGAAAAAGGCAGTTCTATTAATGAAATTCATTCGAAATTATTTCCAAAGAGTTATTCTATTATATCTGTATCTAGTGGAGAATGGGATTCTTTGCATATTGTTACTTCGATAGTTAATGATTTAAGATAATAACAAAGCCCCGCTCTGGAGGGCTTTGTTCAACTATATCTTATTATGTTTCTTCATTATTACTTTCTTTCTTTTCTTCTGTTGTATTTCCTTCTGTATTACCGGGGTCATCTACGGCAGCAGCTTCGCTTTTTGGGTGATTAATTTTCGATGCAAGAGCTTGTATGGGTTCTTTTGTATCGGTCGTATTATTTCCCCCTGTAATGCGGTTTAACATTGCATTTAGATCCAAGCCAGTCATTTGTTTTAAGCTATCTTGCATATTGGTCATCATTGATGTAACAGAATTTGGAATGCGATCCATGCCTTTACCGTCGCCATTGTCTAATATGCGGATAGAGTCTACATTGGATATTGGTTCGGATACTGCACGAGCAAATTCTGGAAGCATTTCAATAACCATTTCAAGTAACATAACTTCTTTGTGCTCATCAATTGCTTTCGCACGCTCACGTATTGCTTGAACTTCAGCTTGGCTCTTCTTGGCAATAACTTCTGCCTCTGCTTCTCCTGCACGTTTTTTCGCTTCCGCAGCAGCTTCAGCGCGTTTTACTTCTTCATAGTAATCTGCCTCAGCAGCAGCTCTACGTACTTCTACTTCTTTTTGTTCTAAATCAACTTTGCGTTGTCTCTCTAATAATTGAATGTCTAATTCTTCTTGTTTCTTCTGACGATCAACTTTAAGTCGTTCATTTTCTACTTCTAGAGAGCGTTCTGCTTGTTCTAAGGAGTAGGCAGCTTCGGTTTTCGCTCTCTCTCTATCTGTTTCAGCCTTAATTCTCGCATCGGTAAGTTCTTTTGCTTTTCGAGATTCAGAGATACTGATTTCTTTTTCATAACGTTCAATCTCTACTTGTTCATTCATCTGTGCTTTATGAATTTCCGTTTCTCTTCTATTCGTAGCTTCCGCAATTTCAGCGTGTTTTCTAATTTGTGCAGTTTCTGGTCTACCTAAGTTGGTTAAGTAGTCACTGTTATCTACATCGCGTAAATCAGTAAGACCTAAACTAGTGATACGGAACCCCATATCATCTAATTACTTTTGTGCGATTTCTGTAACTTGTTGGTTAAAGCTCTCCCGATCATTATTAATATCTTCAACTGTTAATTTTGCTAAAATTGCTCTCAAGTTTGCAGCAAGAACTTCAGTAATTTCCTCATCGATTTCATCTTGGTCTTTATTAAGAAATTGTTCAGCATATCTAGCTATACCTTCTAAAGAATCAGCTACCTTTAACATAGCTACAGCTTCTGCTTCAATGGGTACCCCTTTTAATGTATGTACAGTTGGGCTGGTTTTTGTAATTGAAATGCTGTTAAAGAAACCGGTGTAGATGTTTGGAACATTCTTAGGCGGTGTCCACCACCACGAATGACTTTCATATATCTGCCTTCATCGTCTTGGAATATATTTCTTTCTTTTTCTGGGTCCCCGAGCTTTGGACCTGTAATAATTAAAGCAACATTTGAGGGAACAGTCTTATAGCGAAGTTTCATATAGATAAACCACACAATACCCCCAATTATTTCTATAAATTATTTAAATTTATTTAATAAGTTTATAGAATTTGATTTAAGTGGCTATTACTACCGTAAATATGATTTTGTTGATAAATTTCTAGTCGTCGTGAGGCAAATGACTCTGTAACATTAAATGTTCTTGCTATTGATAAAGTGTTAAAGTTTTTTTGTTTCAGTAACATAAATGTTGGTACGCAGAAATGATATGAAAAATTATTTGCTTGATACTCTTGGAGTTCGAAAAACAGAGGGTGCATTGATAACTGATTTCCACAATGCCTTAAGTAATGACACACCTCATGACCAAATTCTTGCCATTGTTGTTCCTTCGTACCTCTACGAAGGATGATTTCATCATTAATTCGAAAAGAAACGTTTCCATAACTTACTTGAATGCCTAAACGCTCTGCAATAGTGGTCATATTTAACTGGGAAGGAGAAGAAATTTTGATTGATTTATAAATGTGCTGGATATAATCTTCTAGGTGTGAGTAATGCATGATTACCTCCGATTTTAGAACATACGTTCTATTTTATGGTATAAAAAAAGGTGCTTTCTTCGTTGCACCTTCTAAGTATTACCTTAATTTGGTAATTATAGTATAAAGTTCTTCCGCGAAAAATGCAATATAGCTTATGCGTTATTTTCTTTCTGACTTTTTTTAAATCTGATGTAGTCATAAACATCTTGGAGATCTTTCGAGGAAAAACTTGCTAAATCATTAAACATTAAATCAGCTTCTGGAAAATCTTCTTGAATTTTTTCAATGAAGTATTGTTTTTCGTCGCTAGTGTTTTGCTTAATTTCATTTGTTCGCCCTAATAAGAAGTCAGTAGAAACTTCAAATATTGAAGCAAATCGACTTAGTTCTTCCCCACGAATTGGTCTATCTCCTGCTTCAATTCGATTCATTACACTAACATTAATTTGAGCTATTTTTGCTAATTCTTTTTGGCTCCAACGTTTTGCTTCGCGTAATTGAATGATACGATCTCCGATATCCATTATTTCATACCACCTATATTTTCTAATTTAGAAATAATTATACCATAATAATTATTAAACTGCTAATTTGTTTCTTTTTTGGAAATTTAACTGTTGACATTTTTAAAATAGAAATGTACTATAAATTTATAATTTCTAAAACAGAAATAACGAGAGGAGGATAAAGATGCGATTAAAAGATATCCTCATTCGAGAAGATCATTTGCCTTATTCCACCGAAGAGAAGGACAAGCCTTTTATTATTGTCTACTCAAAAGGAAAAACAAAGATGTCGTATTTGCCGGATCATGGAGAGACAAAAATCATTACTCATCAAGGAGAAGTAAAACGTGTTCGTTTCGATGAGGGTGAAGAGTTTAAATAGGAATTTGTGCTACCAGCTAACTGGAGGACATGAGATAACGTAACTTACGTTGCTCATGTCCTTTTTTATTTTAAAGGAGGGTTTATTCTAATGGGACGAAAACTTGAAGATAAAAATTGGGTAGATAATTTATTAGCAGAGTACGAATATGGAAAAAAAGCATTAGAGGATATGAAGAAAAGATTAGATCCAGAAGTTGAAATGGAAGAAAAAGATATCAAAGTAATTGATGAAATGATTAAAGATATGTCCTATGCCATGAATTGGATGCATACTGGACGAGAACCTGACAGCTATGGGGGAGTAGATAAACGTTCAGCATATCAGCGTAGAGTTATTTACGATATGGATTTATTACCATCGTTAGATATAGAACCGACGGAAAGAAAGCTTACGGAAAATGAAAAAATCATGATTACGGAGATATTGTTGGTGTTATCTGCTCGAGAAAGACAGTGCTACTTGCTGCATATGGCACAAGGATGGAGTATGGGGGAAATATCGGAGGAACTTAACATTGCGAAATCTTCCGTGCAACAATTTATTCAACGAGCAAAGAAGAAAGTGGCTTGTCGTACGAAAGACATACAAGCCCACCTATAGGATGAAGGGAGACAACAAAACATTAGTTTTCTCTTCAAAAATTAGATGTTTATAGGAGGAATTTTAGATGGCAGAGATGTTACAAGGAAAAAACAAGGTTTTATTATTTCGTTTATTAAATGAAAGTACAAATGAGGCTGCGAAGCTAGTGTTTCAAACGGAACATACATTTTCGTACTCCCGTGCACTTGATCGTATTATCACGAAAGATGGAACGATTGTAAAAGTTGGAGAACTAGAATCTGAAGTAAGTATTGAAGCAATCCAGTCTAAAGATGATCCAGTACGAGAAATGTTAGAAGATGCAGTGAAGAAAGGTGAAAAAATTGAGTTATGGGAAGTAACCGTAGATGAATCACTAAAAGAGGGAGATAAATATCCAGCTGTTTATGCTCAAGGATACTTAGATTCCTGGGAGAGTGCTGCGAATGCTGAAGAACAAGCAACAGTATCGAGTAACTTCATAGTAGAATTAGAACCTCAAGTTGGGATGGCAACATTAACTACTGAGCAAGAAGAAGCAGTTCAGTACGTATTTCAAGATACTGTAGTAGAAGAAGCACCAGTAAATGAATAATAAATAAATGAGAGCACAATACGTGCTCTCTAAATCTTGTAAAAGGTGGTATTTTGTATGGAATTTAAAGTTAATAACAAAGAATATGCATTGAAATTTGGTATAAAATTTATTAGACAACTAGATGAAGTATATAAAGTTGACTATCAAGGGTTAGAGTTCGGAATGGGAGTAAACTTAGCTTATATTAATTTAGTACAAAAAAATCCAACTGCTTTGGTAGAAGTTATTAAAGCTGGGATTTCACATCACACCAATACTCCTAAACAATCAAAAATTGAATCAGCTATTGAAGAATATGCAGAAATACATGATGGATTATCTACATTATTTACTGAATTATTGGATGAAATGGGGAAGTCGGTAATGGTCAAAGACACACTCAAAGACTTTCAGGAAAAAGCGGTAAAAACCAAGTAAGGGAAACATCAAGAACTACGTATGAAACAATTATTATTAATTGTTTTCGATATCTTGGTTTTACATCGTTGGAAGATATTGACTGTTTAACGATGTATGAATATACACTTAGAATGCGGTCGTATTATTTAACTAGAGTAGATAAAGAGTACGATATGCACCTTCAAGCATGGTTAAATCATCAGGTTAAAGCCAAACGAACCAAAGGATCCTCTAAAAATCCGAAACAGGAATATGTGTATAAAGCGTTTAATGATTTCTTTAATTATGAAAAACGATTAAAGAAGGTTGGTATAAATCATAAAGATGTCACCATAGAGGAAAAGAAAATGGCTATGGTAGCTGAGAGAGTTAATAAAAGGGAGGAGGTGGAATAAATGTCCAATAGTTTATCTGTAGAACATTATTTGGAAATAACCGGAGTAAAAAGTTATGTGAATCAATTCAAAAATATGTCTGACGAAGTTGGTGGGCTAGGTAATCAACTTATTGATACTGGGAATTCAGTAAAAGGACTAGTTGATCAATTAAGTACAGTGACCGGAGGAATTGGTCCGTTTAAGCAATTACAGGATTATCTACAATCTGACACAGTTCAAAGTTTCACAGGGATGTTCACAGGATTGGTTGGTGCTGTTGATAATACTACTGCCGCGATTCAGTCAATGCAAGATGTGGCAAAGAGTCTTCCTACTGCATTCAATTCAATTCAATCTACTGGGAAGAAGTTGTGGGGGATATTAAAAGCAAATCCTATTCTTACGATTGTTTCTGTGATAGCTGGATTAATAGGTGTTCTTTTGCAATTATATCAAACGAATGAAACGGTTCGAGGAGCGATTGATTCTGCATGGGCGGCTATTCAGTCGGTATTTACAGGTGCGGTAGATTCCATAAGTAATATTGACATATCAGGTATTATTTCTACCATTGTTACTACTTTAACTACTATGCTCCCAGTAATGCTAGAAACAGGAATAAGTTTTTTACAAGGTTTTATTACTGGTGTAATTCAACAAGCACCTTTATTAATAGAGATGGTGACGAGCTTAATTCAGACCATTTTAGGTACATTTACAACCATGCTTCCTTTACTAATTGAAGTATTTTCAGGGATTGTAACATCACTTATTGATTCTGTTGTGATGATGTTGCCGTTAGTAATTACGACGATAATTACGTTAATAACAACTATTACTGAAACAATTATTTTATATCTTCCGATGATTTTAGATATGGGAATACAATTAATAACTGCGATTATCAATGGTTTATTGATAGCCTTACCAATGATTGTTGAAACTATTTTAACAATTGTAACCACCTTTATAAATTTAATTGTCGAAAGTCTGCCAATGATTATCGAAGCGGGGATAAGTATATTAACCTCATTAATAAACGGGATAATTACTGTCATACCACAATTATTAAATGTTGGTATGCAACTTATAACATCACTTGTTAATACGGTAATCCAGTTATTACCTGGTTTGATTCAAACGGGTATTCAACTGTTAATGTCTTTAATACAAGGTATATTACAAGTACTGCCGTCCTTAATTAGTACGGGAATACAATTAATTATGCAATTAGCGAAAACAATTATATCGATGCTGCCACAACTGTTAAGTGCTGGTGTACAAATCGTACTATCGCTATTAAAAGGAATTGGTAGCCTACTCGTTCAACTGTTATCTATCGGTAGAGATTTAGTTGCTCGAGTGTTAAGCGGAATTGCTGAAAAGGTGTCCGGACTAGCTACAGCTGGAAAAGATATGGTATTTAAAGCAATAGAGGGTGTGAAAGAAGCAGCAGGTAGGTTTGTAACAGCGGGTAAGGATCTTATCTCTGGAATGATTACAGGTATAAAAGATAAGGCGAAAGATTTGGTTAGTTCTGCTGTTCAAGCAGCCAAGGATGCAGTAAACGGTGTACTAAGTTTCTTAGGCATAAAATCTCCATCAAGGTTATTTATGGGGATTGGTGATGACACAATGGAAGGCTTTATTGTTGGAGTGAACCAAATGTCAGGGAAGCTAAGTAAAGCAATGGTGAATGTAACAAACGGTGCAACAAAGGCATTTCATGCAGAGATGAGTCCGAATTTGGATTTAGCAGGAGAAGTAAATAGCGTACATCAATTTTCTAATCCTCAAAGCGTAGCAGTACAGTCCAATGTCGAACAATCTAATCAACCAGCCTATATCAATCTAAGAATTGGAAATAGCGATTTTCAATCTTTTGTGGAAGACATCTCACATGTACAAGAAAGAAAAGCTTTTCGTACTAGAAGAGTATAAAAAGGGGGAAAGTATATGTATTTATTTACGGATACATCTCCAAGAGAGGAGCCTATAAATGGCTCCTTTTCTCTACAAACCACCTATAATGACATGAATATAGATAATCTATTGTCAGATACACAAGGAAGGTTTATAACTACTTCTATTTCAGGAAGAAATCTGCCTTCAAAGTCTATAGTAACAAATGAGTATTTAGGAATGCATGGTTTAAGAGAAGGAGATTTTAAATATGAACCAAGAGAGATAGTAGTGAAGTTTCTATTGGAAGATAAAACAAATTCAGGATTTCGTAATAGATTCCACCGACTCTATACTCTTTTACAAGGTCAAAAAAGAAAGTTAAGGTTTACTGATGAAAATGCCTATTATCTTGCAACATTTAAAGAAGCAGATATACCAGAAGAGGACTCAAATTCAATAGAAGGAAGTTTAATCTTTTTGTGTACAGATCCTGCGAAATATTTCGAGCGTGTAGAGACAGATATTAATCGGGATAGTGAATCATATTCTATTGAGTCAATAGAGCCAACATCTTGGGAGATCAAGGTGAATTTTACTGAAAATGTAAGTTATTTTTCATTTAATGAAAGTAAGGGACTTTATATTTATTTAAATTATGAATTTATTGAAGGAGATCAATTGTTCATAGAATACGATAAAAGAAAAGTTTTACTGAATAGTCAACATGACTTAAGAAAAACTGTTAGTTTACAATCGAGCTTTCAGCAATTAATACCTGGAGATACGGAAATTATTACAAGCCACGGTTGTACTTTAATTTATAATAAAAAAGATTATTCATAGAAAGGAGGGAATCTATGAGTGAATTATTCATTTTTGATCAAGATGATCATTTAAAAACTATTATTTCAGAAGATACAGGTTTACTTCAAACCCGTTTCAGAGAGGAAGTCAATCAAATCCCGGATACACCGTTTCAATTTGAAGTTGAGGCGAACGAAGACATAACGAAACATATAAAAGAGGAAAATCAAGTCATATTTCGTGATCGGAGCGGTGACTATCGTTTATTTACGATTAAAGAGATAGATGATACTACAGATATAGGGGTCTCTATTACTACTGCGACGTGTACTTCAGCGTTAATGGAACTAAATGAACATATTATAGAAAAGTTGAATCTAAAAAATCAGCCACTTGCTGTAGCACTTGAAAAAGTATTGGAAAGAACAAGATGGCAGTTCCAAGTTGATTCTGTCGATACCAATGCTAATTTAGACATTGAATATCAATCTTCTTTAGAAGCTATGTTGATGATTACTACTACATGGGGAATTGAATTTAAAGATACTATAAGTATTGATGACAATAATAAGATTATTAGAACCGTATCGTTTCAGCATCGCTTAGGTGAAGATAATGGGCTAAGGTTTGAAATAGATTACAATGCTACCAATGTGAAGCGGACAATTATTAGCTATCCGAAAACGGCACTCTTTGGACAAGGAGGAACCGTAGATGAAAAGATCATTGACTTTTCTAATGTAGAATGGAAAGTAGAATATGGTAATCCTGTTGATAAACCAATAGGTCAAAAGTGGATCGGTGACCCGAACGCTCTTAGTGAGTACGGTATAAATAAAGATGGTACATTGATGCATAGACAAGGCATTTTTAAAGATACTCAAATTGAGAGTCCTGAGGAATTGCTAGAAAAAACATGGAAAGCACTGATACAAGCCCAACAACCAGAAGTAAATTATCAACTTATTGTAGACACCGCGAATGAACGGTTCCAATTGGGCGATACAGCAATATGTATTGATCGTAATTTTGCAAGACCAATTGAAATACAAACAAGAATCATTGCTATGGAATACGATGTTCTCAGTCCTTCTGATACAGTTCAAGTTGAAATGGGACAATTTTTAAATTTATACGATGACAGAATTGATAAAGTTATTGAAGATATAGATAGAAATCGAGAAAAGTGGGAAAGTGTTGGTACTATCTCCAAAGATAGCTATCCAGATAAAAAACCATCACCTCCAACGAATGTGGAAGCTTATGGAGCATTTAAAACCATTCAAATATACTGGGATTATACAGATGAAATATATGTTGACGCTTATGAGGTATACGGCTCACAAGTAAAAGAATTTGAACCAGACTCTCAACATTTATTATGGAAAGGAAATGTTTCCGCTTTTTCTCATATAGTTGAGACAGATCAGAAATGGTACTATTATGTTCGAGCTATCAATCATCATGGTACTGCTAGTGAATGGTCAGAGCAAGTTGAAGCAAATACGCATCGGGTGATTAGTGAAGATATATTATTTGGTGAAGAACTAGCAGAAAGGATGCGTGAACTCCATAATATTAGCGATATTATCGGTACAGATGGGGTAAGTTTTAAACAGATATCTCAAGAAGCTAAAAATCTTATTAACCAGCAAGCAAAACAATATACGGATAGTGAAATTAGTGATACACGTGATGAGATAATGGAGGACGTAAGCAGCTTATCGAATGAACTGGAATATGTAGAAGGTCAACTAGTAGATAAAGTAAATATCAATGATGTTTATACGATATCCGACATTGATAATATGATAAGTAATAAAGTGAGCCTGACGAAATACGAAACAGATTATAATGGTGTTATTCAAGATTTAGAGCAACATTCTTCACTCATTGAACAAAATGAAATAGAAATTCGAAATAGAGTAGAGCAAACAATATTTAACAATGAGACTGGCATTCTTAGGCAGTCTATTAGTGATGTCCAACAATTGGCAGAAGGTATAGAAACGACAGTATCTAGTATTGAATTGGATGTAACAGATAATCAGAATCGAATGAATCAAGCAGAATCGACTATTAATCAATTAGCCACTGAAATAGATTTGAAAGTAGACGTAGATAATATAGTTTCACAAATTAACCTCAGTCAAGAAGGAGTAAAAATTAAAGGTAATCTTATACACCTTGACGGTACCACATTAATTAATAACGGGGTTATTCAGAATGCTCATATTGCTAATGGAGCAATTGATAAAGCAAAACTTGGTACTGCTGTGATTGGTACTGGCCAAATTGAAAATGGTGCAATTACAAATGCAAAAATAGCTAATGCAACTATAGATAGTGCCAAGATAGCTAATATATCAGCTACAAAGATTACATCAGGGGAATTGAATGCAAATAATGTGCAGATTATTGGTGGAAGTGGGGATGATTATACAAGAATTCGAGGTAGTTTATTAGAATCTAGAGGTAAGCATCGGAGAACTTGGAGAGATAGTACAGTTACACATGATATTAAATTAAGATTGGAAAATGGGTATTTTAGAGCGCGTAACGATACAGAGAATTGGTCACTGTATTTTAGTGACTGGGGAATTTCCACTTATGCTGATGCTTATGGAGACGATAAAGATGCATCTGGGTTTATAGAATTTCATAGTGCTGAATATTCTCCCACTAATTCTAAATCAGGACTTACATTATATTCCATGGCAGGAAATATAGGATTAAGAACTGATAATGGAAGTATACATTTGGACCCTAAAAATCTTGTAATAGTATCGGGGACAAGTTTGAGATCAGCAGTTATTGGTGTACCTGATAATGTTGGACAGAATTTATATCTTGGTGTAAGTGGTACTAACAATGGGGAAGTCAGGGTAACGAATAAATTATTCTACAATAATGGCAACCCAAGTTACTATCCAATACGAGCATCCTCATTTAAAGATTCAAGAGGCAGAACTGCATATATTAATGGTTCTGGAGGTGGAACTCTCAGTTCAGGAAGTTATTTAAGTGCTGGAGGGTTACGTACAAATGCGACCAATTTATATTTGGGAGTACCAAGTGGAAGTGCCAATGGGAAAGTTAGGGTTACAAATAATAATGGATACAATAGCGGCAAGGGGATTGGGTATAGGCCAATACAGGCTTCTAAGTTTGAGACGGCTTCTAGTATTGTGCATAAAACTAATATCGAGGAGTTTAAGGGCAATGCATTAAAAATAATTGAGGGTCTTAATGTAGTTAATTATGATTTCAAAGAAGATATTGAAAATAATATCCTTGATAATAGACAAATTGGACTTATTGCTGAACATAGTCCTAAGGTAGCTACAAATGATTTCTCGGCTATAGATATTTATAGCTTATTAATGTACTGTGTAAAAGCAATTCAAGAATTAAATCAAAAAATTTTAGATTAATTTATATAATAAAATATATGTGGAGTGGATTTTGATGATAAGAATACAGAATAAGTATCTAAAAGAAGCAGCGGAATTTCTTCAGAATAATTTATTATTAAAAGGTAAACAAAATATACACCGTATGCGACTAGTAAATGCTATGCTTGCATATAACGCAAAAATTGCTGAAGAAGAACTTACTCTAATTAAAGAATACGCAGAAAAAAATGACGATGGAGAAATTATCAAGAGTGAATCAGATGGTGTGTTAATTAGTGATATAAATGCATTTAATCAAGAATATAAAGATCTACTAGAAGAGTTTTATATATTGAACAATCCTAACTTAGAAGAAGCGATTCTTACAATAGCTGATTCTCTAAGTAATTATGAAGAATCATTATCGGGAAAAGAAGCCGAGATGCATTATTATTTATATAATGCTTTCAATGGAGAAATAAGTGGATTTAATGAGGAGGTTACTTCTAATGAGTGAAATTTATGAAAAGATTAAAGGTGCAGCGGAAGAAATAAGCACTTATTTTATTGCTACTAGCCACCCTAGCATCATTGGTGATGGTATTAATGATGACACATTGGGAATTCAAGAACTATTAAATTTTGCTAAAACCTCTGGAATTAGAATTGTTTTTCCTCCAGGTCACTACAGACTTACTGCACCTTTGAGATTATATAGTAATACATTTATCGATGCGCAAAAGGGTGTATTTTTTAGTAAAGAACATAATGGAGCAATATTATTGAATCTGTTATCTACTGATGAAATGGAAGAATATCGAGGAAATGGTAATATCACCATTAAAGGTGGGGAGTGGAATGCTAATTACCCTAATTATACTGGTGGTACTAGTTTTGTTTTAGCTCATGCAAAAGGGATACTTGTAGAAGATGTTTCCCTTATAAACCACGGTGGAGGTCATGCAATTGAGTTTAATGCGATTTGTAATGGTGCAGTAATGAATAGTAAATTTTTGGGTTTTGATGATCTTAATGGAAGTAGAACTTATTCTGAAGCAATACAATTAGATTTGGCGAAGAACTCAAGTGTATTTCCTTGGGGGGGCTCTAGTTATGATCATACCCCGTGTAAAAATATTATTATAGAAAACAATTTTTTTGGCAGTTCTAATCAGTTAGGGGCATGGGGAAGAGCGGTAGGGTCACATTCTGCTACGTATGGTAAATGGCATGAGAATGTAATTATCAAAAATAATATTGTTAATGATTGTCTCCAGTGGGCTTTTAGAGCTTACTCTTGGAGAGATGTAATCATTGAAGGAAATATGATTTATAATTGTGGAGGTGGAATCGGGTTAGACGTAAACAATTTAGATGATGAAGATAGTTACGATGAAAAAGGTAACTATACAGGTGAAAGTAATGATTGTGAAAGAATAATAGTTAAAGGAAATTTAATTGATGGTGGTGGATCATATGCATCAGCAATTAGTGCTGATGGGAATGATACTGCTAAAATACGTACCGTAACTATATTGAATAATTCTATAAATAATTACAATAATAGAGCAGTTTATTTACGATTATTGGATGAAGTCTTAATTAATAATAATGTTTTTAATAATATCCACGGGACGGGTCTTACTTTAAGTGAAACTTGGATGGTAACGGTAAGTTCAAACTTGTTTAGGTCGATTAGAGAAAATGGCATTACTTGTTTTACAGGTAATAGGGCTATTATTATTTCTAATAATAATTTTAACTACATTAGAGAGCATGGTGTTTGGGTAAGTGGTAGTGATACTGTAAACATAAGTGGTAATAACTTTATTGGTATCGGATATCTAGAAAAAGGCTTTGTATTTCAAGGAATTCGTATAACATCGGGTGCTCAGCGTATAACTGTAACAGGAAATACCTTTAGGCAATGGAGTAATACTTATGCAATGAACTACGCAATCTATGTTACAGCTACAGTAACAGAGTCTGTTTTATGTGTTAATAACATGGCGGGAATCCCAATACAATTTCCTGCAAATATTCATGAATACGGAAATCTGAGTTTATTTGCTGATTGATAGAAATTCTAAATTGAGAAGGTTTTGTGAATCTTATTAAATAAATATAAAACATATTTCAGTATGAATGCCATGAAGAAATTCACTTGAATGAAGATACTTTTCTCAATTGGAAGTAAAAATTTATCATTATTGAAAGACAGTGGAAATGAAATCTTGTCTGTCCTCCCCCAAAATTAACTGGCAGTACAAATTAAAAATTCAATTCAACATTTAGAAGATATTAAGTATAATTAAAACCTCTGATACCGAGGGAAAGTATCATTGTTTCTATGCACAGCGAAATTCTAAATAATATAAATCAAAAACGCTGAATAAGCGTTATTTTTTATGAATAAAAACTTGTATGTTCCAGCCGATAAAGAAAAGCAGCGGTGCTAAAGGCAAATAGATTGGAGTCCACTAAGTTCGTCAATGGATGCTTTATTGGTTGGAATGTTAAAAATCTTGGGTATCCCTTTTGTTGTTTCGGTAGTTGTGGTTGTTATACTGTCTTTGTTAAAGGTCCCCAACAAGATAATCTCTATAATTTATCCAACTGTCTTCCTTATTACCTGTTACATGTTGTTTATGAATTTATAAGATTTTCAATAATAAGCAATGAGGATAGGAGGTAAGAATGCTAAATAAAGAGGTGGAGCCTATGGACAAAACACAGCAGGATATTTTGGAAATTCGAAACGATATAAAAAACATAAAAGATGATGTTAATAGATTACAAATGAATGATGCTAAACAAGACGAAAAGATCGTTAATTTACAGTCAACTCTAGCATCTATACAAGATGATACGAAATGGATAAGACGTATGATTACTAAAGCAATTGTTACCGCAGTTATTACAGGAATAATAAGCGGAGCAATTGCTTTGTTTTTAGCAAAATTTTAAATGGGGTGATTTGTATGGATAAAGCAACCGTCACGCGCACTTTAGTATTGTTTATAGCGTTAATCAATCAAATCTTAGTTACTTTTGATCTTAATCCTATCCCAGGTAATGAAACAATTTGGTATGAAATCACTTCAACTATACTAGTATTCGGAGCTGCTATATGGTCTTGGTTCAAAAACAATTACATTACCTTACGTGGTAGAAAGCAAAAAGAAATCTTACAGGAACACCAGTTAACTCATTAAAGAAGAAGTAATCATTTTCTGATTGCTTCTTTTTTATATAAAAATTTATTTAAAGGGGAGATTTTTATGGCAAAAATATATTTAGATCCAGGGCATGGTGGAAATGATCCAGGTGCAGTAGGCAATGGTTTACAAGAAAAAGATGTTACTTTAGCAATTGCTTTAAAGGTTAGAAACTATCTTAATACCAATTATAGTGGGCATTCGATTCGTATGAGTAGAACGACAGATACAGCTGTTTCACTAGCACAACGAACAAATGATGCAAATAATTGGGGAGCGGATTATTTTGTATCGATCCATATTAATGCTGGTGGAGGCACTGGGTATGAGGATTATATCCATAGTAATCTATCGGATAGTTCAACGACAGCGCAATATCGTAATTTAATGCATGAAGAAATTATGAAGCAAGTAGATTTTAGAAATAGAGGGAAGAAAAAAGCAAACTTTCATGTATTACGTGAGTCGGCTATGTCAGCCATCTTAACGGAAAACGGCTTTATTGATACGGTAGCAGATGCGAATAAATTAAAATCAGATGCTTATTTAAATCGTATTGCATTAGGTCATGCCAATGGAATTGCTCGTGTATTTAATCTTCCGCCTGCTGGTGGACAAGATACCTATACGGTTCAGCCTGGAGATACGCTGTGGAGCATTTCACGAGCATTTGATATGACTGTACAAGAATTAAAGGACCTGAATGGCTTAACCGATGATACAATTTATCCTGGACAAGTTCTTATTGTTAGAGGTACCGGTTTTGAACAAGGGCCGGTGTATCATATTGTTCAAGCAGGAGAGACTTTATGGAGAATTGCTCAGGAATATGAAACAACTGTAGAAGCAATTAAGTCTTTAAATGGGTTATCCAATGAAACGATTCAACCAGGTCAACGCTTACAAGTGAAATAAAGATTGATTTCAAAAAATAGACCCTGCAATCTTAACATGCAGGGTCTATTCTATATTATTTTGATAATGCTTTTTCTAATGCTTCTATATTTTTCTCCATTAAGCTAAAGTAATCTTCTCCGTTATCGATATCTTCTTGCGTGATTGTCTCCATATTTCTAAGTGTAATACTATCTGCACCAATCTCTGATTGAATAATCTCACTTACTTTACTACTTACATTATTTTCAAAAGCTACATATTTTAAATCGTACTCCTCTGCAGCATTGATGATCTGTACTAACTCGGATTGAGAAGGCTCTTGTGTCGGGGACAACCCATGTATGCTTATTTGTTCTAAGCCATATCGTTCTTCCCAATATCCATACGCAGCGTGTGAAACAATTAAGTGATTAAGTTCTGCGTTATCAAATGTTTGTTGTAAGTCTTGATCAACTTGCTCTAATTGACTTTTTACTTCCTCAAAATTAGCAGTAAAGTATTCTTCTTGCTCAGGTAGTAAGTCAATTAACGTGTTTTTAATATTTTCAGCTAGTTGAATACTTAATATAGGGTCAATAAATACATGAGGATCTCCAATTCCACTTTCCCCATCATGGTTATCAATTTGAAGCTGTATCGGCTCAGATTCTGCAACAACTTCATTATTGTCATCAGATAAAACGGCCTTTAATTCGATTGATTCATCAATCGTACCATTATATTGAGAAGTTGATTGGCCATCCACCTCTACCCATTCCTCAGAAGAATCGGTACGAGAATACCATTTCCAGTTGTCACCATCCGTATCTTCATCTGTATGTGCTTCTAATTCAACTGTATCACCTGAATGATAGTGATCATTTACACCGTCGATATGGATGGAAGAAGAGTTTTTACTATTATGGCTATGGTCATGGTCATCACTGTTATGTTCGTGAGCAGCATCTTCATCTTCATGATCGTGATTATGTTCACCTCGTAAGTGTACATTTTCTCCTAAAGGAACGACTGTTACATCTTCATCTGCTAAAATTTCCTCTGCTTTTTCAGCAAATGGTTCCATACCAACACCGGAGTATAGAAATGCATCTTTTTTAGCTAATTCCACCATTTCTCTAGAGCTAGGTTCGTATGTATGAGCATCTGCGTTCGGGGGATAGATACTTTCAACATCTACATAATCACCACCAATTTTTGAGATGAAATCCTCTAAAGCAAAGATAGTTGTCGATATTGTTAACGTATTTTGATCATCTTCGTTAGCAGCATCTTCGGTTTGGCAAGCAGATAAAAGAATGAGAGTAGTTAATAATAAAAATAGAACACGTTTCACTATTGTTACCTCCAAATCTGTAATAAGACATCATAAGTTAATATTCCAAATCATTACTAAAATTAGTCATTTAAAAAGTGCGTAATGATTACGAATCGTAATTGTTACGATTTAAAATTTACACTTATTTAAATGATATGTCAAGGTCAACTTTTATATTTCAATATATTCATACAATATATAATGGGAGATGTGGAGGAGAATAAACTGCTGATAAATGATTGATTTTGTTTAGAGCCTTTAAGTCATGCCCTTGTGGTACTAACATTCAATAGGGGGTATATTAAAAAGACAAAATAAAAACCGGTAGAAATCATCTACCGGTTCTCTAACGTAATATTAGTTAGGTAAGCCAAGAATTGTTTTTGGCTCTAGGAATTCCTCGATTCCGTAGTCACCCCATTCGCGACCAATACCAGATTGACCAAATCCGCCAAATGGAGCAGAGAAATCTGCTTTACCATCATTAACTGTAATTCGACCAGCTCTTATACCTTTAGCTGCTTTTGTAAGTGTTTCTGGATTTTCACCAACTACATAGCCAGCAAGTCCATAGATTGTGTCGTTTGCAATTTCAATTGCTTCATCTAAATCATTATACGTGATGACAGATAAGACTGGACCGAAAATTTCTTCTTGTGCAATCGTATCATCACGGTTTACATTGGTAAACACCGTAAGTTTAGAATAATAACCTGTTTCTAAACCATCTGGTTTACCAGTGCCACCTGCTACTAAGGTTGCTCCACTATCAATTCCTTGTTGGATATAATCTTGAACCGTGTTCCACTGTTCTTCGGAAACCTGTGGACCGGTAAATGTGTTTTTATCTTGTGGATCACCAACAGGAAATTCGGGTAATAACTCTTTAATTGCTTCAATGAACTCATCGTGCATGGAAGCAGGTACGAGTGCGCGTGTTCCCGCTGTACAAACTTGCCCAGTATTCGCTGCGATATTTGTTATGGCATTTTTCGCTGCATATTTCACATCTGCATCATCTAATACAATAATTGGTGATTTACCACCTAATTCAAGTGAAACTTTGGTAATATCTTGGGCTGCATTTTCCATGATTTTTGTTCCGACTCCGCCTGAACCAGTAAAGGAAACAAAGTCGATATCTGGATGGGAGCTAATTGCATTCCCAATTTTACCACCGGATCCATTGACTAAGTTAAATACACCTTTTGGTACACCGGCTGCTTCAAATACTTCCGCAACTAACATTGCAGCAAATGGAGTTTGAGAAGCTGGTTTTAAGATGACTGTGCTTCCAGCGGCAATTGCACTAGCTAGTTTAGTCGATAACTGATTTGTTGGGAAGTTCCATGGTGTAATTAAACCTGCAACCCCAATTGCATCCTTTTGAATAAATGATCCTTCACGTTGTTCTGTGAATTCAAAATCGCGAAGTATTTTTGCAGTTTCACGGAAGTGACGCAGACCCATTTCGTATTGCGTCTTTTCTGTAAACGTCACTGGTGAACCTAATTCTTGCGTAATGGCTTTTATGAAATCGTCTTTGCGTTTTTCATATTCATCCGCAATTCGATCTAATAATTTTACTCTTTCTTCTCGAGTTGTATTAGAGAAAGAAGGGAACGCTTTTCTTGCAGCTTGTACAGCTCTATCTAAATCTTCTTCTGTACCTGCGCTTATCGTACCCATTTTTTCTTCTGTTGCTGGATTTATAACATCAATTGTTTCATTACCAGTGGACTCGACCCACTCGCCGTTTATAAAGTGTTTTACATTGTTATACATATCGTTTCAAGCTCCTTTGTCTTGAGATTGTGTACGTAAATAAATGTTCCCGATATGTATAATGATAAACATTGTATAACGAAAAAAAGGGCTGATACCTCGATGCATGAGCATCCAGAGGGTATCAGCCACTAATAAGCGTAGTATATTGAATTTATCTCCTGAGTAAATACTTTTGCCTAAAATTTCTGCAGAATTATCCCCCTATAATATGAAAGCCTGAATCAACATGAAGAACTTCTCCAGTGATTCCACGAGCCATTTCACTAACTAAGAATAAGGTTGCGTCGCCAACTTCATCTTGATCGACATTTCGACGTAATGGAGCTTTTTCTACAATAACATTTGCTTTTTCATTAAAGTTAGAGACACCTTTTGCAGAAAGTGTGCGAATTGGTCCAGCAGATACTGCGTTAACGCGAATGCCGTATTTACCCATGTCTTCAGCTAGGTAGCGTACACTTGCTTCTAGAGATGCTTTTGCAACCCCCATCACATTATATCCAGGAATAACACGCTCCGACCCAAGGTATGTTTGGGTTACGATTCCTCCACCTTCTGTCATTAATTCTTTAGCGGCTTTTGTAACAGCGACTAAAGAGTACGCGCTGATTTCTTGCGCAAGTAAGAATCCATCTCTTGACGTATTTGCATATTCACCTTGTAATTCATCTCGATTTGCGAATGCAACAGAATGGACAACACCATGAACAACGCCTACTTTTTCACCGATTTCATTGAAAGCTTGTTGGATGCTTTCATCGTTAGCTACATCACAAGAAACAATAAATTTAGCTTCTATTTCATGTTTGTCTAATAGTTTCACTAGTTTTTGATAAGAACGTTCTTGTCTATTTGTAAATATTAGATTAGCGCCAGCATTGTGTAGTGATTTCGTAATGCCCCAGGCGATGCTTCGTTCATTTGCAACACCCATAACTACGATATTTTTACCTTCTAATAGTTTCGTCATAGTTTACCTCCAAATGATTCGTTATGAATTTATTATAACTTATTAGTACCTGGTAATGAAACCAAAACATAAAAAGGTGTTTTTGAGGATGTTAAGAAAGGCTGAAAAGTGTGATTATTCCAGTAATGAAGCGGTTTGAAACTAAAATAAAAAAATCCTGAAAAAATTTCAATTTACTCTTTACAAAAGGGGGGATACTCGATATAATAAAATTCGTCAGTTTGCGAGACATACTTCAAAAAGCGTGTCGAAAAGCATCATGGCCCGTTGGTCAAGCGGTTAAGACACCGCCCTTTCACGGCGGTAACACGGGTTCGAATCCCGTACGGGTCACCAATAATATGGAGGATTAGCTCAGCTGGGAGAGCACCTGCCTTACAAGCAGGGGGTCGCAGGTTCGATCCCTGCATCCTCCACCATCGATTTTTATAAAATGAATGATACGTATTCTTGCAACATAAAGAGAATTTTGATAGTATTCCTTTTGCATTGTATTTTTCATTTATGCCGGCCTAGCTCAACTGGTAGAGCAACGAGCGAAACTTCTCCCGAGTTAACGTCGAGTAACCCCGAAGCACAAACCGCTTCGAGTAAGCTTTTAGATGCAGGGGTCATTACTTAAATCGATTAACTATGTGCTGCAACACTGAGTGATCTTGCAACACGACAAGCATTTCATTTGGTTAGATTAAAAATTAATCTAATACTAAAATCTTATAATGCCGGCCTAGCTCAACTGGTAGAGCAACTGACTTGTAATCAGTAGGTTGGGGGTTCAAGTCCTCTGGCCGGCACCATTTAAATTTAAGTGTATAATCTTTATCTTATGGTTAACAATATCTACGGAGGGGTAGCGAAGTGGCTAAACGCGGCGGACTGTAAATCCGCTCCCTCGGGTTCGGCAGTTCGAATCTGCCCCCCTCCACCATTTTTGTTGTTGGGCCATAGCCAAGCGGTAAGGCATCGGGTTTTGATCCCGTGTACCCCAGGTTCGAATCCTGGTGGCCCAGCCATACTTAAATTAAGGGCTTTTTTTTATGCCTTTTTTATAAACTATATATTAATGAAAGATTCATTTAATACGAGCCATTAGCTCAGTCGGTAGAGCATCTGACTTTTAATCAGAGGGTCGAAGGTTCGAATCCTTCATGGCTCATCACTAGGAACAAACAGGAACGATTAGTCGGACCTGTTTGTTTTTGCATATAGAGAAAAGCAGTATGAAAATGCTTTACAGAAGATAAGGAAATAATTGAAAGTTCATTACTTAACACATCTAGGAACTTCTAAATGAAAAGTCATTATATTTCATGTTATAATTTACATAGTTTAATTTGGGAAACGATCCATTAAAATATTTAGTTCAACTGAACTTCAACAGATTAAAGGATGAGCGGGGAATGAAATCTTCTAGAATTCCAGGTTTTTATAATATGTCCGTAGACGAAAGACGTAAGTTATTAAAGGATAATTATGATTTAACAGATGAGCAAATGCGTAACTTGTCAAATAATCCTTCATTATCTTTAGACAAAGCTAACAACATGATAGAGAATGTTGTTGGAACGTATGAACTCCCTTTAGGTATGGGATTGAACTTTGTAATAAACGGGAAAGAGTATACCGTACCTATGGCGATTGAAGAAGCTTCTGTTGTAGCATCCGCTAGTCATATAGCAAAAATTGTTAGAAGTGCTGGTGGATTTGAAGCGAAGTCTAGGGAAAGATTAATGATAGGACAGATACAAGTAGTAGGATGTTCTGATTTTAAAGACGCGAAGCAAGCGCTACTTAACCAAAAAGATACTTTGCTAAGCGCAGCTAATGACGCCTATCCAAGTATTGTTAAGCGCGGCGGTGGGACAAGAGACCTCGATGTTCGTATCTTAAATGAAGGTGCAAATTCAACATACTCTCAAATGCTTGTTATGCATATATATGTCGATACTTGTGATGCAATGGGGGCGAACATGATCAACACAATGGTGGAAGCCATTGCTCCTATTGTTGAAGAAATAACTGGCGGTAAGGTTTATCTTCGAATTTTGTCGAATTATGCTGATCGAAGCTTGGCAAGTGCGAGATGTGTTATTCCTCCTTATCTTTTAACGACTGGTGATTTTACTGGTGAAGAAGTTAGAGACGGTGTTATACACGCCTACGAATTTGCAGCCTCTGATCCATATCGAGCTGTGACACATAACAAAGGTATCATGAATGGCATTGACCCAATCGTGATAGCTACAGGGAATGATTGGCGTGCTGTTGAAGCTGGTGCTCATGCATATGCAGCAAAGGACGGCCAATATGGTTCGATGACTACATGGTCTGAAGATGAAGCGGGCAATTTAGTTGGCGAAATAGAACTACCAATGTCCGTTGGAATTGTAGGAGGAGCTACCAGGGTACATCCATTAGCTGAGCTTTCTCTTTCTATAATGAATATTGAATCTGCAGCTGAACTTGCGGAAGTTATTGTTTCTGTTGGATTAGCGCAGAATCTCGGTGCTTTGAAAGCTTTAGCAACCGACGGAATACAAAAAGGGCATATGGCTCTTCATTCCCGTTCTGTTGCGATTGCTGGAGGGGCTTCAGGGGAGATGATTGATGTGATAGCAAAGAAATTAATAGATCAAAAAGAAATCCGTGTCGGTAAAGCTAAAGAATTGGTGGAACAGTATAAACAATGAGTTTAGAAAAAGTAACAGCCTCAGAGAAAACAGCTATTGGTGTAGCTCATAGTAAACTTATTTTAATCGGAGAGCACGCAGTTGTACACGGACAACCAGCGATTGCAATTCCATTTCCTTTAATAGGTGTCGAAACCATTATTGAGTACGTCCCTGGCACGGTAAAAGTGGACAGCTCTTTTTATCATGGGCCATTACATCATGCTCCTGATTATCTTCAAGGTATTGCTAATTGTGTTGATGAGACACTTGCATATCTTGAAATTCCTAATGAGGACTTGCTGATTCGTATTAATTCCTCGATTCCACCTGGTAAAGGTCTAGGTTCCAGTGCATCTGTAGCGATATCTGTGATACGTTCCTTATTTGATTATGCAGAGCGTTCGCACACAACAGAGGAACTTTTGCGTCTAGCTAATGTAGCAGAAACGTATGCTCATGGTGACCCGAGCGGATTAGATACGCTTACGATTACCTCTAATTTACCGGTATGGTTTGAAAAAGATAATCCAGTCGATTATATCGAGCTTGGAGAAGACCTGCATTTTATAGTCGCTGACTCTGGTCGAGTTGGAGATACAAGAACCTCGGTTGAATCTGTTGCTCAGCTTTTAAAAATGGCTCCAAAACGAATACATGCGAAAATAGAACGTATCGGAGAATTAACACATTATGCAAAAGAAGCATTAGAAAAAGCGAGTAAGCAATTTCTGGGACAATTGCTGAATGAAGCGCAAAAAGAACTCGAAGCTCTTGGTGTTAGTGATGCTGGATTAAATAAATTAATTCACCTTGCACGGGAAGAAGGAGCTTTAGGTGCCAAGCTAACTGGTGGCGGAAATGGTGGTTGTATAATTGCATTAGCACAAAATGAAGTGCATTCGAAACAATTAGCGGAGAAACTTCGTAAGTTTGGTGCTAATTCGGTTTGGCCATTCGTGTTGAAGAAGCAAAGTAAGTCTTAACGAGAAGATTGAAGGAGTAATTCAATGAAAGCAACAGCAAAGGCGCATACAAATATCGCATTGATAAAATATTGGGGAAAGCGAAATGAACCAATTATATTACCAACAAATAGTAACCTATCTCTTACGTTAGATGGGTTTTCTACTGTAACTACAGTTCATTTTCAAGAAGAATTAAGTTCAGATGAATTTATTTTAAATGATAAATTGATAGAAGATGAAGCAAGTAAACGTGTGACAGGGTTCTTAAATAAAGTCAGAGCGATGGCAGGCAAAGATATGTATGCTAGAATTCATTCTTTAAACCATGTTCCGACTGCAGCGGGATTTGCATCTTCTGCTTCAGGTTTTGCTGCTTTAGCTGCAGCTAGCACGAAAGCAATCGGCTTAGAATTAAATGATACGGAACTATCTATATTAACGAGACAAGGCTCTGGTTCAGCATGTCGTTCTATCTATGGTGGTTTTGTCGAATGGCAAATGGGAGAGGAAGAAGATGGGTCTGATTCTTATGCAGTACCTATTGCTTCAAAAGATCATTGGGACATTCGTGTTGCTGCTGTCGTTCTTTCAGCGACGGAGAAGAAAGTATCCAGTCGAGATGGAATGAGAAGAACCGTGGAAACTTCTCCTTTTTATGATGGATGGTTACAACAAACGCCAAAAGATTTGGAAGAGATAAAAACAGCTATTCATGATAAAGACTTTGAAAAGACGGGGAGTATTGCAGAAGCGAATTGTATGAGAATGCATGCAACTACATTAGGCGCAAACCCTCCTTTTACGTATTGGCAAGACACGACGATGCGTGTTATGCAAACTGTACAACAGATGAGAGAAGAAGGAATCCCTGCTTACTTTACCATTGATGCTGGACCGAATGTGAAAGTGTTGTACTTACCAGAAGATGAACGGAAAGTGAAACAAAAACTTGAGCAGATTGCCGGTGTAGAGGATGTAATCGTTAGTAAGCCAGGAAAAGGAATAAGCTATTTGTAGGGGTTGGACAAGTTGAGTAAGAGACAATTGACCGTTAAAGTGCCAGGAAAACTAATGATTGCTGGAGAGTTTGCTGTGTTAGAACCTTATCAAAAACTTGCAGTAATGGCAGTCAATCGATACGTTTATGCGACCATAGCTGACTCGGAAAATTATAAACTATCTCTTGAAAACTATGGATTACATGATATTGCTTGGACTTACCAAACAGGTACTGTAAATATACAATCGGATGATGAACGATTTTCTTTTGTGAAGGATGCTATCCACCTTACGTGTACGTATTTAGAAGAACAAAACACAACAATTACTCCTTTTCATTTGTCAACTCGAAGTGAATTAGATGATGCTTCTGGTGTGAAATATGGTCTGGGATCGAGTGCGGCAATTGTAACATCTGTTGTTTCAGCAATCCTACGATTTGTAGCTCCACGTTACGCAACGAAGGAGATTATTTTTCGTTTAGCTGCGTTGTCACATGTTTGCACACAAGGTAATGGATCTGGTGCAGATATTGCAGCTTCCACATATGGCGGTTTTCGTCAATATAGTTCTTTTCAAGCAGATTGGTTATTGAATACATATCAAAATGCTTCAACTATTTCAGAAGTTGTAGATATGGAGTGGAAGTATTATCAATCTGAAAATATTCGAGTACCTGATTTTTTAAATGTTTGTGTAGGTTGGACAGGTACTGCTGCTTCAACGAAGAACCTGGTTCAACAAATACGCTTATTAAAAGAGAATGATTTAGATGCATATGAACATTTTCTGCAAAGTAGTAAACAGGCAGTGCGGCTATTTTTAGAAGGAATGAATAGAGAGAATCTTGACATGTTGATAAATGGTGTAAGAAAGAATCGACAAGCATTAGCGCGTGTAGGTGAAAAAGCTAATACACCAATTGAAACATCGATGCTGACAAAATTATGTGATGTTGCTGAACAGTTAGGCGGTGCTGGAAAGCCATCAGGTGCTGGTGGTGGAGATTGTGGTATTGCATTTATGTACTCTAAAGATCAAGTAGAGAATCTTTTTCATTCCTGGAAAGAAGTTGGAATCAAGCCCTTAACATTACAGCCTTCATTAGAAGGTGAACATGTTGTTATCAATGAATAATAAAACTCATAAAAAAGACATTCCGACAATTTATGTGGATGTCTTTTTACCCTTTTATTATCTCTTTATTATAATTCTTTTTCATAATCATTCATTAGTTGGTCTAGCTTCATGCTTGTTGTTATTACAGTATCTGAGGTAAGATCGTATTTCCCATATAGATCAAGCATCTCTCTCCTACATTGCTCGATTTCCTCAAATAATGTGTGTTTATCCACAAAATTACCCTCCTTTTTAGTATAATACTTACTATATACCCTTTTTTTTAAATTCATAAACAGTTTGTTGAGTTTTTTTATAAAAAAATGAAACCTAATGCAGGTGGAATTCGTACAATGAGTACCGCATGGATAGCGGAGGTAGTCAAATGGATCAATTTATCATAGAAAAGATTAAACAAGTAAAAAAAGGAGATCAATCCGCATTTGCTGAAGTGGTTTCCTTTTACCAAAACAAAATATTTCAGCATTGTTATCGTATGCTCGGTAACAAACATGAAGCGGAGGACATAGCGCAGGAGGCTTTTATTAGAGCGTATATAAATATAGATTCGTTTGATGAAAAACGTAAATTTTCAACCTGGTTGTATCGTATTGCAACGAATCTAACGATTGACCGTATACGAAAGAGAAAGCCAGATTACTATTTAGATGCCGAGGTTAAGGGAACAGAAGGATTAGATATGTATTCCCAATTGGCAAGCACAGAACGCCTTCCAGGTGAAGAAGTAGAGAGTAGAGAGCTACAACGATATATACAACACGAGATATCACAATTACCAGCAAAATATCGGAGTATTATTATGCTTCGTTATTTAGAGGAATTCTCTTTACAAGAAATAAGTGAAATACTCGACGTCCCTTTGGGGACAGTGAAAACGAGAATTCATCGGGGAAGGGAAGCCCTAAGAAAGAGGCTTCGACATGTGTAAAGGAGCGTGTTCGACGTGAGTTGCAATAAGGATTATTTAAATTTAATGCATATATATTTAGATGGAGATATCTCAAGAGAAGATGAGTCGAGACTGCGTAGGCATCTTGAAGATTGTGAATCCTGTCAAAAACATTTTCATGAATTAAATCGTACGATAACGTTAATGTGTAGTGCTGAACGAGTAGAAGCACCAGAAGGGTTTACCGAAAATGTAATGGAGAATCTACCATCAGAGAAGAAGACAGTAAAGTATCGACGCTGGTTCAAACTTCATCCAATGTGGACAGCGGCTGCTATTTTTCTTGTTTTGATGGCTGGAGGTATGATTTCTACTTGGACGCAATCTACTGACCAGCTTGTTGTCTCTGCTCAAAATGAATTGATTGTTGAAGGAGATACAGTGATTGTGCCAGCTGGCGTTACTGTTCCGGGAGACGTATTGGTGAAAAATGGTGATTTATTGTTATTAGGAACAGTTGATGGTGATGTTACTATTTTTAATGGAAAAATTCTTGATAATGATGCAGAAATGAATGGAGAAGGGTTAATGGCCTCAGTTGGAGGGGTAAATGGTGAGTTAGAGACAATTGATCGACTGTTTGAGTGGATTTGGTATAATATTAAAAACTTCTTCAAAGGCGTATTCTCTTTTTAATTATATAATTAGAGTAAATAGTATCTGAGTATCAATATGGTATTTGGATACTATTTATTTGATTATGTATATTGAAGTTTAAATCTTTAATAGGATAGTTTGTGTGAAATCCGAATGTTGTATTGTTAGATTTTCATTGCAGTCGGTCGCTTTTTAGAGGCATCAGCATTAAACTTTTGAGGAAAAGAAATAAAACTTGGGGATTGTTAGGTCGACTCTTATGTAAATAAAATATTAGATAAATCTATTACTACCCCCATTAATAAAAAAGCAAGCTCGAAATCACTTACGCAAGGGTCTAAATCATCTGTTTTATGTTATAATTATTAACGTTCGATACATGAAATTTGTAAATAAGGAAAAGAATGTAAAGTAGGCTTTTTTGACATAGATAAATTAAACTGGCAAAGGATGTGTGGGCATGCTTGATGGGGGATTTGACATATTAAATCTGTTACGTATTGGCGTAGATATAGCTCTCGTCTGGTATGTATTATATAAATTAATAATGCTAATCAGAGGCACAAAAGCAATTCAATTATTGAAAGGGATTGCCGTAGTGATTATTGTATGGGGAGTAAGTATACTTCTTAATCTCCAAACAATCCAGTTTTTCACAAATCAAATTATTAGTTGGGGACTTATCGTAATTATAATACTTTTCCAGCCAGAATTAAGGCGAGCGCTCGAGCAACTTGGCAGAGGAAATTTATTTGTTCGAAGTGCTAAGTCACAAGAAGAAATAATTCAAAATGATATAAATGCCATTTTACAATCCTGTAACTATATGGCAAAACGAAGAATAGGGGCGCTTATATCGATCGAGAAAGAAACTGGAATTGGTGATTATGCTGAGACAGGAATCCCTATAAATGGTAAGCTTTCTCATCAATTACTTACAAATATTTTTACTCCAAATACGCCATTACATGACGGAGCAGTAATTATAAAAGAAGGAGAAATTTCCGCCGCGGCTTGCTACTTGCCATTATCGGAAAGCCCTTTTATTTCAAAGGAGCTAGGAACAAGACACCGTGCAGCAATGGGGATTAGTGAAGTAACCGATGCATTAACGATTGTTGTTTCAGAGGAAACAGGGGCAATTTCGTTCACGAAGAACGGGGAGCTACATCGAGAAGTTGATCAAGAAAAGTTAGGAGATATGTTGGCTACACATATGTCGATAGCTCCTAAATCCTCTGAGAAGAAATCGTGGAAACGGAGGACCGATAAAGATGGATAATTGGTTTCGTAGTAAATGGTTTGTCCGCTTGTTTTCATTAGCTTTTGCGATATTCTTATACGCATTTGTAAATGTTTCTGATAATAATGATCCAGGAAATACAGATTCAACATACTCTGGTCTTGGGGAACAATCGGAATTATTAAGTGATGTGCCGGTAGAAATCGAAATTGACCGAGAACAGTATGTAGTTAGTGGTGTTCCTGAGAGTGTTCAAGTTAGTTTGCAAGGTACTTCCGGCAGCGTTACGCCGTTAGTTCTTCAGCGTAACTTTGAGGTGTTTGTAGACCTTGAAGGATTAGGGGAAGGAACCCATGTTGTTGAACTAGAGCATACCATTAATAAAAATGATGTGAAAGTGTATATTGAACCGAAAACGATTGAGGTCACGATAGAAGAACGAGCCTCAGAAGAATTTACGGTAGTTGCAGATTTTATTAATGAAGATAAAATGGCGAATGGTTTTGAAATGACCGATGCGAGGATAGAACCTTCTACTGTTACAATTACGAGTTCTCGAAGTGTGATTGATGCGATTGGTACTGTCAAAGTTTATGTTAATCTCGAAGGTGTGGATGGTTCCATTAATAGTCGAGAGCTTCCGGTAAATGTATATGATTTACAAGGAAACGAGCTTGATGTCCGTCTAGATCCAGAGAATGTTCAAGTCTCCGTAGATGTTAATAATCCGAGTAAGTCGGTACCATTATCTGTTGCGACAACTGGAGAATTACCAGAAGGATATTCATTAAATTCAATTTCTGCTAATGTAGAAGAAGTCGAAATTTATTCAACAAGTAATCGTCTAGAAGAAATTTCTGAAATAACTACGGAAGAAGTCGACTTATCAGAAATAAACGAATCCGGTACCATAGAAGTACCATTACAATTACCAGAAGGAGTTTATGCTCCAGAGATGGAAATGGTGGAAGTAACTGTCGATGTTGAAACGTCGAGAGTATTTGAAAATATACCGATAGAGGATGAAGGTCTCAGCAGTGGATTGGCTTTTAATTTCCTCGATCCTTCCTCAGGGGAATTAAATATAACTACATCTGGTGATGCGGCAATTATAAATGAGTTATCAATAGAGGATTTTCGGGCATTTATTGAATTGACAGATCTAAATCCAGGTGCACATCAATTGCCTATAACGATTGAGGCTCCTAATGATGGAATTAATGTCTCCACTGAAGTTGAAGAGGTAAGTGTAGAGATTAGTGGCCCTGAACAAGCTAATCAATCTGAACAACCTGAGCAAGACGAAGAACAAGCTCAAGATCAAGCTCAAGCTCAAGATCAAGACTAACTAATGTATGTATTGGTAACTAAAGGAGAGGTATTTAATGGGTAAATTTTTTGGAACAGATGGCGTGAGAGGAGTAGCAAACGAAGGTCTCACACCTGAACTTGCATTCAAGCTTGGACGTTTTGGTGGATACGTACTTACCAAAAATAGTGAAAGACCCCGTATATTAATTGGACGAGACACACGTGTTTCTGGACATATGCTAGAAGGCGCTCTTTTAGCTGGTCTGTTATCCATTGGTGCGGAGGTAATGCGATTAGGAGTTATTTCTACTCCAGGTGTTGCGTATTTGACGAAGGCAACTAGTGCTCAAGCGGGTGTAATGATTTCTGCTTCTCATAATCCAGTAGAAGATAATGGGATTAAATTCTTTGGTCCAGATGGCTTTAAATTAACAGACGCACAAGAAAATGAAATTGAGTCGCTAATGGAAGGTGAGGACAATTTACCTCGACCTACAGGAGCAGATATCGGGGTTGTCAATGATTACTTTGAAGGTGGTCAGAAGTATTTATCTTATCTGAAAGATACGATTGATAATGACTTCGAGGGAATTCATATTGCGATTGATTGTGCTCATGGAGCAACGTCTAGTCTGGCAACGCATCTTTTTGCTGACCTAGAAGCAGATATTTACTCGATTGGTTCATCTCCAGATGGATTAAATATAAATGATGGTTATGGATCTACGCATCCAGAGAAACTACAAGAATTCGTTTTAGAAAAAAATGCAGATATTGGTCTTGCTTTTGATGGAGATGGAGATCGTCTTATCGCAGTTGATGAAAAGGGTAATTTAGTTGATGGCGATAAAATTATGTATATCTGTGCTAAGTATATGCATGAGATAGGGATGCTACGTAAGGATACAGTTGTATCTACAGTAATGAGTAACCTTGGTTTTTACAAAGCATTAGAAAATGTCGGTCTAAATAGTAATAAAACTTCTGTCGGTGACAGATACGTAATGGAAGAAATGCGCCAAAACGGATATAACTTGGGCGGTGAACAATCTGGTCATATAATTTTCCTAGACTATATTACTACTGGCGACGGTATGTTATCGGCCATTCAGCTTGTCAATGTGATGCGCGAAACAGGAAAGCCTTTATCCGAACTTGCTGACGAAATGGTTGTTTTCCCTCAAGTATTAAAGAATGTTCGTGTAATGGATAAAAATCAAGCCTTAAGTAGCTCGGTTTTATTAGATGAAGTAGACGCAGTAGAAAAAGAACTTGGTGAAGATGGTCGCGTGTTAGTAAGACCTTCTGGTACAGAACCATTAGTAAGAGTAATGGTTGAAGCCAAAACAAAAGAAGAATGTGAACAATATGCTGACCGTATTGTTTCGGTAATTGAACAGCACTTAGGAGCATAGAGGAAAAAGACAGCGGAATGGTTCGCTGTCTTTTTGTATGCGAAAAAGTCTCCTACTGTAGACGGAGTAGAAAAGCACCTTTAGACTGTTACGAAGAACACCCTTCGTGATAAAATTAGAAGTATAAAAATAATCAGATAAAAAAGGGGTGTCGTGAGATGATTGAATTTCCAAAACCAACGGTAGAACAGTTTTTTCGCACATATACCATTAGCCATTTTAATGTAAGTAAAGACGAAAATAAGTTAGTCTTTGGAACAAACATAAACGGAACAATGAATTTATGGGCAATGGATTTAAAGGAAGGGAGTAAATTCCCTTATCAGTTCGCACAAAAAGGAGAGTCTTCTAATTTTACAGCTTTTGACCCAGAGAGCAGATTTGTTTTAACAGATTTTGATAGTGATGGTGATGAAAATTATCAAATTTATGCACTTCCCTATGAAGGTGGGATTCCAAAGCCATTGATTACAGGAAAGCCGGACGATAAATATTTGTTTAATCACCTAAGTGAAGATGGAAAACGCATTTATTATAATACATCTGTGGAGAATCCGTCTTTTTTTAATACACGTGTGAAAGATTTAGAAAATGATTCAGATACATTGATTTATGAAGGCGAGAAAGGCTTAACTAATTTAGTTGCTGTTTCAGAGAATGAAGAGGCATTTGTCTATATTCGTATGTTTGCGAATACGTATAACAATGTGTTTGTTCAAATAGGAGAGGAAACGGTATTTTTAACTCCAGATCCAGAAAAAGTTCATGTTTCCTTCGATCCGGTATTTACTGATGATCATACGGTGTATTTTCTTACGGACTACGATAGTAATTATCAATATGTAGCTAAATTTGATTTGAAATCGAAGAAGTTTGAAAAAGTATTGGCGTTAGAAGAAGAATCCTTAAGTACATTGAAATACCATAAAGAATCGAAAAAATTGTATATTGTTTCTGAAAAAGGTGTTGTAGATAAGTTATACCATTATGGCTTGGATGATAGGCAATTAGTTGAAATAAACACGCCTTTTGATATCGTGGAGCAATTGAAAGTAATGAAATCCGGTAATGTGTATGTCTTAGGGCGTACAGCAACACTGCCGTTGAATATCTTTGTCTCAAGTAATGGAGAAGAATGGGAGCAACTTACAACGAATCGAGTGCTTGGGATGGATGAAGCGGAATTAGTAGATCCTGAAGTAATTACTTATTCTTCATTTGATGGAATGGAAATAGAAGCATTATTTTTTAAAGCGAAATCAGAAAATGCTAATGGTTACACAGTATTTTGGCCACATGGTGGACCTCAAGCATCTGAACGTAAATTTTTCCGTGCGATGTTCCAAAGTATTCTCTACCGCGGATATAACATCTTCGCACCAAACTTCCGTGGAAGCACGGGATATGGTTCAGAGTTTGTAAAAATGGTAGAACGAGATTGGGGCTATGGACCACGATTAGACAATGTAGAAGGTATCAAATGGCTATTCGATCAAGGTATTAGTGATCCGGATCATCTATTCTTAGTAGGTGGTAGTTATGGCGGTTACATGGCTTTACTTTTACATGGTAGACATCCAGAATATTTTAAAGCAGTTATTGATATCTTTGGACCAAGTAACTTATTCTCATTTGTAGAATCTGTACCAGAGGAATGGAAACCGATTATGGACCGATGGGTAGGAGACCCTGAGCGTGATAAAGAACGATTTATTCGAGATTCTCCAGATACGTATTTAGATACAATGACGAAACCAATGTTAGTAATTCAAGGTGCGAAAGACCCGCGTGTGGTCAAAGCGGAATCTGATCAAATCGTAGAGAAGTTGAAAGCCAAAGGTAGAGATGTAGAATATTATGTATTAGAAGATGAAGGGCATGGATTTTCGAAAAAGGAAAATGAAATAAAAGTGTACACCTGGATGCTCGACTTTCTCGATAAGCATCAAGGATAAAATTAGAAGAATAAGTTGTAGCTAGAAATGTGAGATGTTTTATGACTTGTACTACAGTAATCGTGGAATAGCTCACATTTTAATAGCTGCAACTTTTAATTTATACAATGGTATATACTTAGAGTCGTTTGAAGCGGAACGATGTGGCTGTATGATGTTAATTAGAAGTGTATTGTTAATGAGGAAATTCTAAAACCCAAAAAGTCGAAGAAACGTGGACTTTTTGGTTAATAGAGCGCTTCTAAAACCCAAAATGACCTTTGAAATCAAACAAAATAGGTAATAGAACATTTTTTTAAAAGCTAAATTGATGAATACTTGATTCTTCATCCTATCTATTCACAAAAAATATCTTGAATCCAGATATCCTCATTACTTCCTTTTGGGAGATTTCTTCATTTAAACCATTTCAAGATACGTGTCGTAACCTTTCCGACATAAATTCATAAACTGGTTGCAGGAAAACAAGAAAATAGTTGACCAATTTTCTATCTTTCCGTTAGAATATAGAGAGTTCTTGTTTTTCCTAAGTAATGAAAGTCCGAAAGCAAGGACAACTAGTACAGGAAAGGAGCTTATAGAGCGTAATTTTAGGAATTATAATCACAAGCGCCAGGACTATTCTTCGGACGGATAGGAAGGATAGTTGACGAGGTGGAGGTTATCGAATTTTCGGCGGGTGCCTCCCGGCTGTCATCACAGTCGAAGCTTTATCTTTAAAACAGTAGGGTGACCTATTGCACAAAAGGATAAAGAAAGATGTCTTATCAAATATTAAAATATACGGGAAAGGGGCGGCAAGAGGCCCCTTCGCTTGAAGAGGATGTTCATAGAAGGATCTTAAAAAATCCCTCCTTTTTGAACACTCGCTTAAAGTCGGTCTTTTTGTCTGCCCCTTTAATTCAAGGAGGACATCGACATGTGCGGAATCGTCGGTTATATTGGACAAAATGATACAAAAGAAATTTTACTAACAGGATTAGAAAAGCTAGAATATCGCGGATATGACTCTGCAGGAATTGCAACGCTAAATGATAATGGCGTTCATGTAACAAAAGTAAAAGGTCGTATTGCCACATTGCGTGAGGATGTAGATGTGACAGTAGACTCTACAATGGGAATCGGGCATACACGTTGGGCAACACATGGCGTACCAAGCGTAATGAACGCTCATCCACATCAAAGTGCTTCTGAAAGATTTACTATTGTTCATAACGGTGTTATTGAAAATTATATCGATATTAAAAATGAGTACCTTACAGATGTATCTTTTGTAAGTGAAACAGATACAGAAGTAATCGTACAGCTAATCGAAAAACTTCATGAAAAACATCAAGATACAAAGAAAGCTTTTAGCGAAGCTATGAGCCTGCTTAAAGGTTCTTACGCAATTGGATTAATTGATGCGGAAGATAATGAGACGCTATACGTTTCTAAAAACAAAAGCCCATTATTGGTTGGTTTAGGAGAAGGGTTCAACCTTGTAGCAAGTGATGCAATGGCTACATTAAAAGAAACAGACCAATACTTGGAGATTTTTGATAAAGAAATCGTACTTGTAAGCCGCAACTATGTAGAAGTACAAACACTTGATGGCCAAGTGGTAGAGCGTAAGCCTTTTACTGCTGAAATAGATGCAAGTGATACAGAAAAAGGAACTTACCCCCACTTTATGCTGAAAGAAATCGATGAGCAACCAATTGTAATGCGTAAAATCATCCAAGAGTATCAAGATGACAACGGTCAGTTGAAACTTGATCAAGATATTCGTACAGCTATGAAAGATGCAGATCGAATTTATATCATTGCAGCAGGAACAAGTTACCATGCTGGATTAGTTGGTAAAGAATTTATTGAAAAACTAGCGAATATTCCTGTAGAAGTTCATGTAGCAAGTGAATTCTCATATAACATGCCGTTACTATCTGAAAAACCATTATTTGTATTTATTTCACAAAGTGGAGAAACAGCAGATAGTCGTGCCGTATTAGTAAAAATCAAGGAATTAGGACACCCAGCACTCACACTAACAAATGTGCCAGGTTCTACCCTTTCTCGTGAAGCAAATTATACTATGCATTTACATGCAGGACCTGAAATTGCTGTTGCTTCAACAAAAGCATATACAGCGCAAATCGCAGTACTCGCTATATTAGCAGTAGATACAGCAAGAGTGAAAGGTCTTGAATTAGATTTTGACCCACTTCAAGAGCTTGCAATCGTTGCAAATGCGATGGAAGTATTAACCGATCAAAAAGAAGAATTAGAACAATTAGCAAGAGATTATTTCGGAACAACACGCAATGCTTTCTTTATCGGACGTAGCACAGACTACCATGTGGCTCAAGAAGCGGCATTAAAGCTAAAAGAGATCTCTTATATCCAAGCAGAAGGTTTTGCTGGAGGGGAATTAAAACATGGTACGATCGCGCTAATTGAAGAAGGAACACCAGTTATTGCGTTAACGACACAAGAAAATGTAAATTATTCTATTCGCGGAAACGTGCAAGAAGTGGTTGCCCGTGGAGCAAACGCAATGGTCGTAAGCATGAAAGGCTTAGAGCAAGATGAGGATGCATTTGTAATCCCGCACGTGCATGAGCTACTAACACCATTAGCAAGTGTTATCCCAATGCAATTACTTGCATACTACGCTGCACTTCACCGTGACTGTGACGTTGATAAGCCAAGAAACTTGGCGAAATCGGTGACAGTTGAGTAATTGAGGTTTTATTTGTCAAATTGTTATCGCCCTGCTAAAATCCATTTGCCTATGCTAAAAAGTCGGTATCCACTGTTAAATAGTTGGTATATTAGAGGGAAGAGTGTGGAGGAAAAAAGAGCAGGCGAATATGTACTCAATCATTTTTCAATCGTAAAATTAATTATATTTCAGGCTGGATCCAATACGGGTCCAGTCTTTTTCTTTGCTCAATACCTCCTCAATCCCTTGTCCAATAAGGATTTCAATCGCTCTTCCAATACCTAAATCCGTAGGAATTCCAATCTCTATTTAGTTTGTTTCCTAAATGTAACACCATCCTACAATTGCTACATTTCCTTTCTTTTCTCTTCATTCTTCTCTCTGTTCGGTACGAACTCTTTAACATTGTCCGAATATTCGATACAAGCCAGAACTTAAAAAAGAGGGCGAAAATGGGGTTTTTGGGGAAGAACTTAATAACATAATAGAGGGAAGATAAAATCGAGAAAAGAGGGTGGAAGCCTTGGGGGATAAGGGTTGAAGGGGTGTTTGGAAAAATCCAACTATTTAACAGGGAGATATTGTTGTCTAGTCACAAAAAAGTGAGTAACTAACAATAAAAGATAGAGACTAACTAAAAAAGTTAGAAACTTCTTTTGGATGAATAAAAGTAGCTGTATTGGTAATAATTAAAATACTCCTTGTAGAATTATCATTACTATATTTCTACAAGGAGTAATAAAACTAGTTAGTGTATCCAGCACTAATTATCTATTAGCTTAAGAAGGATGTTTGTTATAAATTTGAGCTTTAGTTAAAAAAACTAAACTCTCTTTTTAATGGACTTTTTTTATTAGGTTTTTAAGATAATTAGTGTTTTTTAATACAAATTTTTAGGAGGATTAGAATGGCGAAAAGAAACAAGGGGACAACGAAGAAAAAAATAGAAAAGTGGACTTTGGAAGGTAGAGGGCAAGGCGAAATTCTATAGTTTATTTCAAGAAATTGCCGTTTCGTAAGCCTTCATATAAATTTAAAAAAATGTATGGCTTGTCATGAGTTATTACTACGCAGTACAACCATACTTGTAATAACATAAACATCTAGAAGACGATCACTTTTTGGTTGGTCGTTAGAGTGATACTGTGCAACAAGTCTTTACTTTATTTAATAGATAAGAAAAAATAAAAATTTGGCGGTATATTGTCCTTGGACAGCAACAGCCACATCCATCTCCAGCGCCCAGAAACTAGGCAGCTTCGTGCATCGCCCTACGATAAGTCATCATCGGTTGTAAATAAAGGAATCATCCCCCCTAATGTAAGGGCATGATTCCTTTATCTCAGTTGATTCGCTCCACTCGCTACGTGTGCCCTGAGGATTAGGGTCATGCCGACGTTGCCTTAGGACGAGGAGAACTTAGTCGGCGTTCCCTATAACGGGCTCCTCGAGCTTTTGTTCTAAAGCTTAAAAGAGACCACTTCTACAAAAAGTGGTCTTTTCCTGTAAGTAAATTAATGGTTAGACTTGTAATTTCTGAACGTCTGTCCTCGCCATAAAATGAAAATAGCAATAATTAATCCCACAATAGAAAAGGATAAAATGATTAATTGAATATCAAATCCTCTAGAAACGAGTAAAGTTACACTTGCATAGGCGAGCGGGTCAAACCCGTTCATGGCTAAAAAGACGATACTCATGACTCTTCCCATAATGCGGGGATCAGTATCTTCTTGTGCTGAAGCGAAAAATGGAATGGAAACAAATGTCATGGTAAATCCAATTAAGAATGCTAATGCTGTCAATATATACAAATTAGGAATTTGACTAAAAGCTATAGCTACTATTAATGTTGCAATTAAGCCTGCAATCGATGTTAATCCCCTACGGCGTATTTTGATCAAACCGATTATTGCTGTACTTACTAGCATCCCAGTTCCTAAAGCAGCATCAATGTAACTAAGATTAATGGGGGTTCCTCCATACGTTTCCACTAAAATGGGGATTGCAATGGATATCGCTCCGAAGGCAAAAAAGTTTAACGTTATTAGAATTAGGATGCCTGTAATTAAAAATCTACTTGCTTTTATATAGGAAATCCCCTCTACGAAATCTTTAAATGGTGTTTGTTTTATTGTATGGACTACAGGACTTTCTTTTATGAAAGGTGGGAACATAAAAAAGGCGGACAATAGAACAATAATAGCTGAGACTAAATAACCTGCTGCTACGCCACCGATTTCCATGACACTCCCAGAGATAATAGGTCCAATAACAAAGCCAATCTGACCCAATCCTTGAATAATAGCATTTGCTTGTTTTATTTGGTTTTTCTGAACTATTTTCGGAATTAATGATGTTCCGGCTGGTCCAGAAAATGCATCTAATGTTCCAAAAATGGAGCCCAAAAAGATCAGATACAGAAATGTTAATTGATTTGCATTGTGCAATAAAAATATGATTATTAGCAGAATTCCTTGGATTGAACTCGTACTGAACATAATAGTCGTTTTCTTGAATTTATCAGCAAGAACTCCTCCAAATGCCATCATGAGAATCCGTGGTACAGTAATGGCAATAAGAATAATACCCAATGAACTTGCAGAATTTAAATCAGAGATGACAAACCAAGTTGTTGTCATAAAAAACATACTAAATCCTATTAGCGCAAAAAAGCTACCGATAAACAGAAATATAAAAGTGCGATTCCGAAATAATGATTGTTGTTCCATATATAACATTCCTCTCAAACTTATTATAGAACCAATCATAAATTGTGACGTAATGTCGTAAGCAAGCACTTTTTTTTAAAAAAAACAGCCTATTTTTAATAGATAAGTCAGCATAAAAAAATGGTGGTATATTGTCCTTGGACAGCAACAGCCACGTCCAGCTCCAGCGCCCAGAAACTAGGCGACTTCACGCTACGATAAGTCATCATCGGTTCGTAACCTCACCGTGATTTCTTTATCTCAGTTGATTCGTTCCACACGCTACGTCTCTAAACGAGCGCCCTGTGCTTTTGTTCAATTCGTTAATTTATAGTAGTGAAATGCGTGTATTGATTGTGACGTTACGTAACAGTTTATAATTTAGTTAGGTGGTGTTTACATGGAAATGACAATTGGTCAGTTTGCGAAATTAGTAGGCTCAACGGTAAGAACACTTAGATACTACGATAAAATTGAATTACTAACCCCAAAAAAGGTAAATAAAAATGGAAGAAAAGTATATACACGATTAGATTGGGAGCTTTTTCAACAAATCATGATTTTAAAGCATTTTGGTTTATCATTAAGTGAAATAAAAGACCAGATGATTAACCAGAAATTTAAAAATCGAGAGTTGTTGAAAGTGCAGAAGCAGTTAATTAAACAGAAGCAAGCGGAATTACATGATAAGTTAGAAGTAATAACGAGAATGGAAAGACTGTACAACATTGAAGGTATTTCTGAGGAAGAATTGAATGAATTTGCTTTTATTATGCTTGATTTATTTAGGAGGGAAAAAACACAAATTCAAATATGGGAAGAATATTTTAGACACGACAAGGAAATCTTGGAAGTAATACAGTTGCTTCAAGATCCTGAATACCAGGAAAAAATGGATAGGAAAACATGGTATTTAATTCAAGCGATTAGAAATGCTATTTATTATGATGATTCTACGAGTAGAAAAAAAGTACACGATATTTTAAACGAAATGCATATCTTTTTCCCTGCGAGTAGGAAATTTTTAGATCTTGTAGATGATGATAACTTTTTAGCTAAGTACAATCATGCGTTTACTAATTATTTTCCTGAAAACATAGCTAGATATATTTATAAAGAACTGAAAACATATTATGATGAGAACGATAATAATGAGTAGCATAAGACAGTTGACTGAAAAGCAAAAGATTCTTAAAAGCCCTTGTTCCATATACTAGAGCTTACCTTTTATTAGATATGATGAATGATGTTTATAAGTTTCAAAAAATCTGTTCCAGATAATCGTTCCTTATCAACGTTAATTGTACCCTCATCGGGATCAGTTCATAAATGCGAAATTCATATTCAAGGATTATTAACAAATTTGGTTTTTAATAGTGGAAGTTGGAGTAATTCATTCTTAAAAAATCAGGTACATAATAAGATCAGACATTATCATGAGACCGTGAAGAATTGGGCTCAAAGGATAATATACTATCTATAGTTGTTGGTTAAAATGAATATTGACCTAAGAAGTTAACTTGTTCCCATCCCAAAGGAGATATTTGAGATACGATGATAGTTGTGTTTTGTGGAAAAGTGAATAGGTTTAAATAGAAATCAGCCTGTATCAAAGGTTATTTTTAATCTAAGATACAGGCTTTCGATTATGTGTTTTAATAGAGTACTTGTTAACGGTTATACACTAAATTAATTTACCATTGTAGGTTCTACAATATCTTTTCTTCGATAAACGTTCAGAATAAGGCCTAGTAGTGCAGAGTAAACTAGCAACATACTTCCTCCATAACTAATAAACGGCAGGGGTACTACTATGATTGGGACTATTCCAAGACCCATTAGAATGTTCCAACAAGCGGGAACAATAAATAATGCAGTGCCTCCGATTGCTAATAATCTGCCGAATAAATCCTTTGTTTTAAAAGCATTTAATGAAATCCGCAAAATAAATACAAAGAGGAGTAGACAAAGGATAATTCCGAATGTCCAGCCAAGAGAATAGACGAGAAATGGGAATACAAAATCTGTATGTGCTTCAGGGAGCTTTAGATCATTGTAAAGTCCCTTGCCGAACCAACCAGCCTCTGAAAGGATATCTTTCGATGGTATGAGTGTATTAGAGAGATAGCTATTAGGGAAAATAAGGATCATCGTACTAATGAAAATGATACCTATAAGCAAATTACCCACGGCTACTTTAATAGCAAATTGTTTATGAACATAAGAAAAAACATACATCGCTAATACGCAAAAAAGGTATATAATACTAAACATAAATTGTGGGACCATGATGTAGAGAAGGACTGGAGTCCAAAACAGGAATAATAGCATTCCTTGTTTTTTCCACCCCTTAAACTCATTGATTTTGGCAAAAATGCTGGCCCACGCTAAGAAAAATAAAAATAAGGATATAGCTGGACCATCAATCGTAATACCCCCGAAAGAAATCCATCTTTTTGCTCCGTTAAGCTCAATGCCAACTAAAAAAGTTGTGAAAAATAGGATTAAGCCACCTCCATAAAAATACATCCACAAATTTTTCAGTTTCCTGTAATCAAAGAATAGAAATCCTATGAGAGCAAGAATAGCAAGAACGAGCCAGACTACTTGTTTTTTCATAAAAGAAATGCTAGGTACTGAAAAACCACCAATCAGTGGAAGAAAACTAATGCCTACAAGAATGACAAATAAAACAATAAGGAGCCAATCCATTCTCGGTTTATGAAGATGATTCATGTTTTTACCAACGGTAGAGGGATCTCCCATTTCCTGCATTGCCTTTTTATCCGCATCCTTTATAGATAATCCTCTCTCTTGAAAGGATTGGCTTAGCTGTTCCATATGATCATTAAGCTCCTTTTTGATCATACTGTGAGCTTCCTTTGATTTTACTTTAGAGATAACTTTACTTAAATATTCCTCAAATTTAGAAGAACTCATAAAGAAGCCTCCTCAATTAAATATTTAAGTGATGAGCGTTGTTTAGAACTTCTATGTTCCCAATCAGCTACATATTTTTTTCCTTTCGTAGTTAGGGAATAGTATTTCCTGTTTTCAATCCATTTTGAAGTAATGATTTTCTTATTTTCAAGTAGATGTAAAAGGATATAAAGCTGGCCTTCATTGCTTTTGAAGCTAAGCTCATTTTTTCGAAATAGTTGGGTGGAAATATCGTACCCATGCTTTGATCCATCTTGCAGTGATTCTAATATATTTTTAAGGGTTTCTACTTTCCAATAGTGAAGTTCTAGGTGAGATTGTTTCCTACGGATCGTTTCTTTCACCGCATTTTTTCTCTCCTCGGAAAAAGAAAGACCTGCAAAATCTTTTTTTATAGAATTCTTTAAGTTATAGAATGGATCGCCCATGGTTAAACCTCCTTTTTCATCTTGTTCTTTAATAATTCTCTGGCATGTTTTAATCTAGTTTTTAATGTATTACTATTTATACCCGTAATCTTGCTGATATTTGCTAAAGAAAGCTCCTCGTAGTAATGTAAAAAAACAACTTCCCTGTATTTTACTGGTAAATCCATAACAGCACTCGTTAAACTGTTTGCTATGTTTTTTGAGATTATTTCCTCTTCAACATGTTTTGACTTGGATGGGATATAGTCCCAAATTTTATCGCTAAATTTTATTTTGCGATAATGCCAACTACGCAAGTAATCCTTACAATGATTAATGGCAATTCGATAAAGCCACGTTTTTATTGATGACTTATTATTAAACTGACCTAATTTTTCATAGCACTTAATAAATATCTCTTGCGTTAAATCCTCAGCTATCGTTCGATTCTTTACATATGAAAAAACAAGATGCAGTACATCATCGCTGTAGTTATCCATTAATTGGCCGATAATTTGTTCAGTATTTTCTATGCTATTAACATTTATTGCTATTTCTTCATCACCCATCTAAGTTTCACCTCTTTCTCCATTTTAGACGAAGCAAGCATCATTTTGGTTTGGAAAAGTTTAAGGGAAAGTAAAGGAAATAATTATGTTTATATTGGAATTGAAATTTTAAAGATAATGTTTTCTATATAAGGAACTACAGCTAAATCATCGTAGGTGTTATGTCTTTCATATTATTATTAGTTCCATTCTTTTTTCAGTAAAGTAACTAAAGTATCCCTATCATTAGGAGTTTTTTTCTAATTACAATTATTGTAACCTTTTTCGGGAATTTCCTATACCAATCATGGGATACGGAACTCACCAGGTATCGGTTATTTAATTGCTATCACTCTGGTTAATAAAATGAATAGATGGGATGTTTTAAATACTCTTTAATAAAACTTGAAATCATTTATAAACAGCTAGTCAGAAAACGCTTAAAATAAGATGAACAGCAGCTATTCAGGAGAAAAAATATTTTTAACAGATGAAAATGGGTTGAAGATAGAAATTGAAGTAGTAAAAAGAGAAGAGAAGCTAAGCAATTTCACTCAACTCCGAATCAATGCTCCAAGACATATTAATATCGTCAGAGGAGAAATCATGGATAGTCACTCTGAATAAGAGTTTCTATATATATAGTGAGGAAAAAGGATGTTCCTTACTTAAAAAAACACACGGAGGTAGATAATTATGATTATCAATCACAACATTTCAGCTCTTAATGCGCACCGTCAATTAGGAGCAAACCAAAGCGGAGTTCAAGGATCTTTAGAAAAGCTTTCTTCTGGACTTCAAATCAACAAAGCTGGAGATGACGCTGCAGGTTTAGCAATCTCTGAAAAAATGCGTGGACAAATTCGTGGTCTAGAAATGGCTACTAAAAACGCTCAAGATGGTATTTCATTAATCCAAACTGCTGAAGGAGCATTGAATGAAACTCATTCTATCCTTCAACGTATGCGAGAACTATCTGTACAAAGTTCAAGTGATACTAACACTAAAGAAGACCGTGCAGAACTTCAAAAAGAAGTAGATCAATTAGCAGAAGAAATCACTCGTATTTCATCTGATACTGAATTTAACACTCAGACTCTATTAGATGGTGATTTCTCAGCTACATTCCAAATTGGAGCTAACTCAGGACAAAACATTAGCATTTCAGTTGGCAAGATGTCTTCAGATGCTCTTAAAGTAGGCACACAATTTACATCTACTAATAATGGAACTGATCCCGCAACAATTTCTGATGGGACAACTACTGCTACATGGGAAGCTGCAATAAATGTTGGGGATACATTAGATAACGGCGATACAGCAACTGAAGATGATGTACAAGCTGCTGGTTACTATGCTGCTGGAGAATTAGTTTTAGCTGCTGATGAAGCTACAGTGACAAAAGGTATTGATATCTCTTCTCGTGATGAAGCAGACAAAGCTATTACTACATACCACAAAAGTTACCGATTAACACACGAAATTAATCTCATTTGGCGTTAAATAAAGTTTTAAGCATGGGTTCTTTCTTAAATTTATTTCACCTGTAGGAGTCTTTCATAACTCTTATTTTTTCTTTGTGATTTTCTTTTGCTTTTTTTATAGTGTACTCAATTGCATAAGGTGAATCATTCAATAAATTTGGATATTTTCTATTTAAGTAAGACTTGATCGTTACTATTTCTTCTTCTGAAGGTATTATTGGCGCTTTTGGTATAGGTAGAGGGCTTAATTCAGATTTTTTATGGTGACTTAAAGCTTCAGTAATATCTCTAAAAGCATATTCTAACTGAACCCTATTTTGTTCAGTTAGAGAATCAGAACCAAAGTCATAAATACCATTACTATTAAAAGTGACTCGATTAAATAAGATTCTAAGAAACTTTTTTGGTTTTCTATCTTCGATACTATAAATTATTTCCATTTCTAATACTGTTTTACCTGTTAATTTCTTTTCGATTTTCTTTCCATCTTTAATTCTACTTCTAGGAATTTCATAAACATTGTTATTGTATACATATAAACACTTTACAGAAGGCATTTTGAATTCAACTCCTATTATTTTATTAATTAATATCTAATCTTCCAATAAGCTATTCTATAAATAAGCCAGATTAGAATAGATCAGTTAAATCAAACGGTTCTTCTTTCTTTTCAATAAAAACTGTAGTCCTTTTTAGGCCAAATCCCAAATTGGATAGAAAATCATTATTATCTACATTCGCATTTTCATGAATCTTAATCATACTAATCTCTTCATCCTTAATAACATTGAATAAACATAAGTTCAAACCAGATGTATCTTTAACACTTTTATAAAGTATACCCTTGAAGTTGTTGTATGCTAAACATTGAGCTAAGAAATTCGGGAAAATATATTCATATGAAGAGCTAAATCCATTATCCTCATTCTCCATTGCAGCGAAAATATCAATATCAGTTTGGGTTGAATTAAACACCTTTAAACTTTCTGTCACTTCAAATTCAGCAATGTCTACTATATCATTATTAGAAGGTGAAATTTCCGATAAAATAGTAGATTCCTTATCACCTAAGTATAAATTTGATACACCATGAGGATTAAAACGTCCTTGATTAGGCACTCCTACAGGTGGATTCCATAACTCTTCTTCTACAAAAGGGACAACTCTTTGTAATCTATTTCTTGTTCTGCCTCGATAGTAAATATCTCCAGGGTTAATTGTTACAACACCAGGAATAGTATTATTTTTTATTTGTTCAAATATTTCCTTTCCAACATTATGTAATAAGCCTAACATTGGATATTCTTCAAGGAAATCAATAAAATCAATTGTATCTTCCCCCGATATATTAAAGGTATTAATAATAAATTTCTTTTTTTCACCATACCATTCATCTAATTCTTCCTTTGATACATAGGGGTCGTCAGGAGAAGGACTGTTACCACAATTGCAGCTTATATATTCATAAATTTTTGGGATTAAATGTGTTGGAATGCAATAACTATCTACTAATTCATTAACTGTACTTAGACTTTGTGCATCCCCATATCCTTGTTCATAAGGAATGATAGTAGAGTTACAGTACTGGCATTCACAAATTTGAAGATTAATCTTTTGTGCTAGAAACTTTAGTGAATCCTCAATGAAACTTACTTCATCATCTACAACATAATCATTCTCTGAAAGACTTTCTTCACAAACAGGACATATTTTAAGTTCTTCGTCATACTCGATTGCAGGAGTTGCACCCGGAATATAATCTTCTTCTAGATAACTAAAAGTCCTGAAAAGTTCTGCCTCACAACAATTTTGACAACCGCCCATTTTACAACATCCTTTTATATATATTAAATACTTAACAGAGGTGAGACTTTTATGTCTCAAATACTTTTTATCTTCTTTTACTATCTTACATTTTTTGCTTTCTTAACATGAAAGAGTTATACCATAATCATAAAGTAAATCTATAAAGTGTTCTTCACAATCTTTTAACACACTTTGGTCTCCGTTTGATAAGTGATATATATCATATAAATCCAAAATCAATTAACATTAAGTGTTTCTTTTCTTTATCCCAATAAAAATGATCCAACTTCATGTCCCAATCATATCTATTTCTATGCAATGCCTGATTAACAGCATCTAGATATTGACATTTAATTAAACAGAGATCTTTATTAGATATATTTTTATGCTCTAGTAATTTAGATAATCTTTCTCCACTTACCTTATCCATTACTAGGTAGTCCTCTTCTTTATAACAATACAACCTTGGAAAATAGTTAATCCCATCTAAGTCTAATAGAGCACCGATATCTGAGTCTCTTCTACTTTTATCAGTGAGTTGCTTGAAAATCAAATTAAAATTATATAGTTCATAAACTATAGAACGATTTCCCGTAGTATCTATCTTGGGGTTTAATTCGGTAATATACCCATTATTAAATATAGATTGCACAGATGTTGGCAAATTAAAGAAGTGCTTTGTTTTTATCAATAAAATAACTCCCTTTAAATTTAGAAACAAAAAGTTATTTCTAACTAACTAATGTTTTAAAGAATATTTCAATATTACCTAATAATTCATAATTGAAATCATACGTAATTTCATCTCTATTTGAATATGATTCATTTAAGAACTTTGTTAAATTCTCCATTAAAGGGTTATCATCAACATAGACAATACCTTTATGTCCATCAAAACTTTTGATAAAGAAGTGTCCATCTTCACATCTGAATAAAATGTGAAGATTACCTTGAGAACGAAACTTATATTCATTTTTTGATACTATGCGATATTCATTATTTACTAAAATCTCCGATGTCTCATATTGATCATTGTCTATTACACTTAGTGTTGCAATTAAATGACTGTATTCAAAATTACAAATTGGACATTCTAAAAAATTACCATCTTCCACCTTGTTCCTTAAATTGTATAAGTAATCTTTTAAACTAGTTTCTAAATTAGGGTTTGGGCCATCTTTTACGAACAAATAAGCACGTTCTAGTAATAATAATAATTCATCAAGTTCTCTCTCATTTAAATGCATTTATAATATCCTCCTTTTTGTATCACTTTGCAGTTTATTTATACAATATGTATTAGTAATCATACATTTTATAGGTAAATTATACCAGTATACACATTGTCTGTCTATTTAAGCTAAAAATTACAATCTTAATGTCTCTATTATATAAATCAATAAAAAAAAGTATAATTACTTGTTATACTTTTTTTGAAAGCCCCGGTTTTAGCTTCTTTCTTTACCACTTCCCACTCTCTCTTTAAGTAGATACTTCCCATATCACTAAATTCTTCTATTAAATTTAATAATTCTATTTGTCCATCAAGACCATACTTTTCAAAATATATTTCATCCATTAGGTTCATAATTCTCATTTGATCTTCCTCTGGTGATTGAGATGAAGTTTTATCATTTTTATACTTTTTTTCAAGATAATCCTGATGAGGAGGATTTTAGCATATTTGAAGAATCCTATGGAAGTATATTTGTTCCAGTAGTCATTTGCACTTTTTCTCAGCTCTAAAGGGGACAACGCCTATTTACACGGAAGAAGATAGTTTAATTGAAAAAATACAAAATGATGAAAGGAAAATATCTGGAATTTATAAAACGGATGGTCCGTTTTTATTTACTAACCCTAATTATAGCTTTATTTTCTAACATGATAGAATGGTTTCCAACGTTCATTGAGGAGATATGTTTAGTTGTTGGAACAATATCGTTTATAGTACTTCTTTTTGCTTTAAAACCATAACTTTCATATAGAAAAAAATATAAAGATGCAATTAAAAATCATTACGATGTGTATTAAAAAATCAATTATTGTCTCATGATTTACCAATATTGGACTAAGTTGGCATTTCAATGGTTGAATTGAGATATAGTAGTGAGTGGTAATATTCTAATTACTCTTAAATAGGATATTAATCAATATACGACCAGGCTGGATTCAACAGTAATTCAGTCTTTTTTATTTATCCAATACTCCTTGATTTTTTTGTTCGTCATTAGTTTCAATAATCTTTCTCTAGCCCCTTTATTCTATTCTGTTGTTTTCCTCATCACATAAAGTCTGCAGTCTTTTCTGCATTTATGAAGAAAGTATTTTACCAGTGATCCTCCTTAATAATGTGGAAACACTTATCACTTGAAATTAAATGATGTGTCATCTAATATTAAGTTTAATAGATGACATGTCATTTAATTTACTAGGAGGTTCATTAAGTGAAAGTACATATATTGCATACGGGTAAAGTTCTTATTGACCGTGCTTTAGCTTATAAAGAGCGAAGTCCTCATCCAGCTCCATATACAGGATGGTTGAGGGGAAAAAAGAATAAAATGTGGGTGCCTGTGTCCTCTTATTTGATTGAGCATCCAAAAGGTTTAATCTTGGTGGATACTGGCTGGCACGAAGAAATGAGACTGAATCAAAAAAAACATCTTGGTAATTTTGCTTATTCTATGTATAAAGGAGAACTCTTGGAAGGCGATTCAATAGCTGAACAGCTTCATAGTTTAGGAGTTAAAAGTAAGGATTTAGACTTTGTTATTCTATCGCATATGCATTCCGACCATGTTAGTGGTTTAAAACATGTACAGAATGCCAAGAAAATTCTTACCAGTGAAATTGAATGGAATTCTGCTCAAAAAAAGTTAGGTTACATAAAATCTATGTGGGATAATATTTCAATTGATACTTTTAAACTAACGGATATACCATATGGACCTTATAAAAAAGGATACGATTTATTTGGAGACAGAACGTTATATTTAGTTTATACACCTGGTCATAGTGACGGGATGATTTCTATATTAGTTAAAATGAAAAATGGGTGGTTGTTGTTAGCAAGCGATGTGGGTTATTCAGAAAGGTCCTGGAAGGAAATGATATTACCAGGAATAACAACGAATAGAAAGGCAGCCTACCATTCTTTGAAATGGTTGAAAGGGTTTTCGGAAAAAAAAGACTGCGTTGGCATAGTTACAAATCATGATCCAGAAATAAAATCCACAATTATAGAGTAAGGAGAAAAAAATGGAAGAAAATTTAAAGGAAGCCGAAAAATTTAGATATATCATCTTAGCAGTACAGAGACGAGGGAACAAACTTTTGAAGGAGTATCTCAAAGAAATAGGAGTTACACCTTCTCAGTCGGAAGTAATAAGTATCTTAAAAAATGAAGAATATATTACCTTAAAGGATCTAGGTCGATTGTTAATATGTGAGGAAGGAAGCCCTTCAAGATTAGTTGAAAGAATGGTCAAAGATCAACTTATAGAACGAGTTAGAGATAAAAATGATTCTCGATTTGTAAGACTAGTACTTACATCTTTAGGGCATGAAAAATATTCGTTGATAATTAGGGCAGAAGCTAAAATGTATACTTTGCTTGAACAGATTTATACGATAGATGAATTACAGGTATTGAACCAAATTTTAGGTAAACTATTAATAGATACCTCATTCGAACGGACACTTGAAGAACGAGGCTATAGTATGAATGAATGATTGATTGATATCTTCTATACTCATGCCTTAATTCAAAGAAGGAGGAAGTTTAATGGTTAGATTTAGTAATACATTGACGATTGCATCCGATGCAAAAGAGATATTTCAATATCTTGCAAACATAGAAAATTACACTGTGTGGAATTATGCAGTTAAGGAAATATCAAAAGTAGACTTCAAAGAAGGTAAAGTTGGTTCCAAATATCAGTTATTAAGAAATATGGGGTTACAATCATTTGAAGAAATAGAAATTATTGAGTGTCTACCGAATGAAAACTTGACATTTGAAGCATCTGGAAATATCTTTTCTTATACGATGATGTATGAATTAGAACAGCAAAGCCAAGGAACATTGTTAATCAATAAGGTAGAAATGAAGTCATCAGCCAAGAATAGAATAATGATTAAAATGATGCAAAACAACATAAAGAAATCCGTTAATAAGAACTTACATGTATTGAAAAATATTCTTGAAAAGAGGGGAGTTGTATTAGTCTAAATTACGTATGCCTTTTTTTATTGTACTCTTGGTACAAAGATTATCTAAAGGGAGAGAAAGGAAATAAGTTAACATACACATGTAACCCATTGATTTTAAACATTATTTAATCTGACTTTTATTAACTTCAATATATATTCATATCGGATTTAATAACGTTCCAGTATCCCAATCATATTCAATATATATCTGTAGGACTTCCCCTAACTTCAGCCGCCTTGCTAAAAAGTAGGGTTCCGTGCTAAACAATTCTTCTCTCACTTTTAAATAGTGTGTATCCAAACTTCCAAGGAAGCGGGAAGAGCAGGGGAAAGTCTATTATGTAATCAATTATCTTCCTGTAACTCTCTCGGTCCCCACGTAACTTTGTTCTTCCCTGATGGAACTAAGTTGGGATCCGGAGTAGAAAAAAGAGGGCGGAGAGAAGAACAGAAAAACGTAATGTTCCGATGGTTTTTCAATAACAAATCAATCGGTTTTGACAATAAAAAATCAATATCAATTCGGGCTGGATCCAATAGTGATTCAGCCTTTTTGTTTTCGCCAAAATTGGTGAAATGTCCTCCAATCCTTTGCCAATACGTGTTTCGGGCGGTGTCCAATATCTTTCCAATTGTTATCCTAACTGTATCTATCCAACAGAATTTCTTCATCTTTATTCGCCTTTTTATTCCGTCCATTATGTCCCAAAACTGCTACACTTCCATTCTTTTCTCTTTATTCTTTCGTCTATTACGGGGAAGAACTTAGTTCCATTGCCTTGTGGCATAGAAGAGCGGGTGAGACCGTTGGGGGATAAGGGATTGAGGAGGATTTGGTGAGAAACCAAGAAATTAACAAAGGCATAGCAATCAACTCCGGTTGGTGTAGGATTTTTATAATTCGGGTATTGTAATTAAGGACATCATGGAAATATCTATTTCCATTCTTAACTTACATTGCAAAATTTTTAAAGGAGATGAGATTTTGACTTTAAATAATAACGGTTTTACTCTAAATGATGGTGCAAAGCTTCCTTTTGTGGGATTAGGCACGATCGGTATTAATGGAGATCAGGGCACATTTGAAATTTTAAACGCTTTAAATATAGGATATCGCTTAATCGATACCTCAACAAACTATGATAATGAAGGGATTGTCGGTGAAGCTGTGCGCCGGTCCGCACTGCCCAGAGAAGAAATTTTAATTAGTACGAAATTGCCCGGTTCTTACCATGAATATGACAAGGCATTTATCTTTATTCAAGAATCTCTACGTCGCACTGGATTAAGATATTTTGACAAGTATTTAATTCATTGGCCGAATCCTAAGGACGGCAAGTATGTAGAAGCTTGGAAGGCTTTAGTGGATGCTCAAAAACAAGGGTTAATCAGAACCATTGGCGTTTCAAACTTTGAACCAGAACATCTGGACGACATTATCGAAGCAACAGGTGTGACCCCTGCTACAAACCAGGTGGAGCGTCATCCGTATTTTAATAATAACCGTATGGTGGAAGAAAATAAAAAACGGGGCATTCTTACTGAATCCTGGAGCCCTTTTGGTCGAGGTTATCTGAATGACGTGCTGAATAATGCCACAATTAAAGAAATTGCGGATAAGTACGATAAAACCCCGGCACAGATTATTTTAAATTGGAATTATCAAGCCGACGTATTTTCTATACCAAAATCAAGTAATCCAGTGCATCAAAAAGATAATTTCAATAGTACCAACTTTGAATTAGCACCTGAGGATATTGAAACAATTGATTCATTGGATAAAGGAGAAGCCGGCCGTGTAGAAGGGCAGGACCCAAACGAATATCACGAATATGTATAGACAGGACACTATATAAACATCGTATAGTATTCGTTTCATAAAACCAATGTCGTTTTTTTGATACGATATTCGGTTGGAAACTCTGAATTAGATATTTTTGAACAATAGATAAAAGGAGGGTCTGTTTATAGCAGATCCTCTTTTTATTTTTTAAATAATTCCCTGCCTTTTTCTTCTACCCCACGCTAAAAATTCGGTACCTACTGCTAAATAGTTGGTACATTGGAAGAAAGAGCAGGGAAACAAGAATAGGCAGACAATTATTTAAGGTTAATCAAAATCAAAATCTCAATACGAATCCAGGCTGGAACCAATACGGGTCCAGTCTTTTTCTTTTGCTCAATATCTGTCCAGTTCATTGTCTGATAAGGGTTCTGCGTGTTCCGTTGTTTGTCATATTGTTTCTATACAGTTCGTAAGAAAACGGGATAGAAGAATGAGAGTGCTGAGGAAAGATATTTTTTAGTCTCATTTCTCATGTTTTTTCTTATTTCTGTTCCAGTTCAGGGAACATCTATTTAACATTGTCCGAATATTCAGAGGTGGACCGTTGGAGGAGAAAGGATGGAGGGGGATTTGGTGAGAAACCAAGAAAGTAACAGAGACATACTAATACACAGAAATAGAAAAAGGAGAAAGGACTTCTCTACAAGTCCCTTTCCCCCTTATTTTCATACCGTTACTTCCGATTCAAAATAAATATAGCTCCACCGAACCCTAAAATGCACCATACTATTAAATTAATATAATTTCCCATCGTTGCATCAAAGGTAGAAGCAGCCAGTGAAGCGCGCATCACTTCTGCCATCGAATAAATTGGTAACACTTCATGAAGTGACTGAAGCCAGTTAGGTAGCCGTTCCATTGGAAAATTTACCGGTGAAAACATAAGTGCTCCAAATACAACAATTTGGGAAATACCCATCGATGCTGTAGGTGACAACAGATAGGAAAATCCATATCCAACACCAATTGAAGTTAATGCAATCATTAGTAATGCCGGGACTACCGTCCAGGAGATATCATATCCCGGAGTGAACATGAGTTGTGCAACAATAGAAGAAACGATTATTCCCGGCAAGGTAATCAATAACCATATGGTTGTATCTGCCCCAAGGATAACAGAGCGACTAACAGGCCAGGTACGCATGTACTCCATATATCCGTCTGTCTTTGCAGTACCAATTTGTTGAGGCAGGATAACCATTCCTGCAATAATCAAAACAATCGTCGGGGCTCCTGTTGCTAAAAATAGAATCGTTTCCGTATCCGGGTTTGGTATAAGATAGGAAAACCCTATAACAATTCCAGTGGATATCAGTATTTGTAATAAAGTCATAAATATAAAAAAACCGGCATTTCTAAGAAGCTGCATTTGAAAAACATACTTATAATGGCTGACCGTATTCATTACGAAACTGCCCCCTTTTAGAAGTTAATTCGATATAAACATCCTCAATTGTAGTTGGAGACAGGGAATAGTCTATAACAAGGCCTTTATCTGTCAGATTCTTTGCCCAATCAATCGTAGATGATACTTTTGATAGGTCTAAAGAGAAAATAAGACGGGATCCGTTCTGATGCGGGGAAAGTGACCAGTCAGGAACCTCAATATTTATAAATTCGTTTTCCAGACTAAGTTCAATTCGCATCCGGTCTTCTACTAAACTTTTTACTTCTGAAGGATTCCCTTGTGTCAATATTTTTCCTTTATCCATAATAGCCACCCGATCCACTGCCTTTTCCGCTTCCAGAACATTGTGCGTTACTAAAATAACGGCGCTCCCGTTTTTCGTCAATTCACGTATTACCTGCCAAAGGTAACTTCTGCGAACCGGATCAACATCATTAGTTGGCTCATCAAGAATAACTAACTCACCTGGGGCGATCACCGCCATACAAAACGCTGTCAGCCTTCGCACTCCACCCGACAGTTTTTCGCCTTCTGTATTCGCCCAAGCCCCCATATCCAATGCTTCAAAGAGCGCTTCGACCCGCTTTGGTTCAAACTTTTTCCCCATCCGCATTTTCCCTATCAGCGTCACTGCCTGCTTTGGAGTAAGTAAGCCCAGTGACACTTGGGATTGCGGCTGTATGGAACAAAGGGATCTGGCATGAGCAGATGATTGTGTTACTGATTTCCCCAGTAAATGAATGTCCCCATGATCAGGTGTTAACAGTCCTAATATTTGATTAACCAGCGTTGTTTTTCCCGCACCATTATGTCCAAGAAGCCCAAATATTTCTCCTTTATTAATCGTAAATGTGATATTGTCATTAGCAACATTTTTGGATTCTCCTTTACCATGAAAAACCTTCGTAACACCTTTTATATCGAGAATCATTCTTTTAATTCCTCCTTTGCAATAAAAACACTTTCAATGAATTGAATAACTTTTTTGTTCATTGGGTAAAAAACAATGCCTTCCTTTAAATTTTGCAGTGCTTCCCACATATCTCCAAGTAATTTTTCATCATTTCCATAAAATTCCTTTGCTTGATTTAACCAGCTTTCCACCATCTGTTGTGCTTTTTCTGAAGCTGGGTCAATGTTAAGATTATTTTTGATATCATGAATGACCTTCATCCATTTCCTTATGTCTTCCTCACTTATATTTTGCACATTCATATCCATGATTTTTTTCATTTCATCGTCATTCAAGTAATCTTTATATTGCTGTAAGGCTTCTTCTGGATCCTGTTGATACAACTGAATAATACTAAAAATAATTTTCCAGTTAATTTCTCCCTCGATCTCAATGGAATACGAAACACCGAGCAGTGCTTGCTCCAGGACCTGCAGTCGTTCCTGTTCTCGTTTAACCAATTCCAGCTGCTGCTGGATCGACTCTTGCCAGGTCGAAGTGGAATTTTCCAGGATATCTTTAATTTGCTCCAGAGAAAATCCCATATATTTTAAAGCTAAAACTCGTTCCAGTCGCATAACGTCATCTTCACTGTATAAGCGGTGCCCTCCCTCCGTTTTTGATGAAGGTTTAATCAAACCAATTTCATCATAATAATCCAATGTCCTCACAGTAACTCCTGTATTTTTCGAGAGTTTTCCAATCGTGTACATCACTTCACCTCATCTTTATTTTCTTTAGTATAAATCAGCACGTTACGTGTTGTTCAATAGGTGAATGAAAAAATTTTAAAAGAAATTTACGTTTACCTGTAAGGTGAAGAAAACTCTTCAGTTAATGGGATTTAAATTTTAGTCACTGGAATACTAAATAAAATTCCCTCTTCTTAAATCAGGCGCTTGTTGAAGATCAACATTAGAAAGTGATCAAACTTTTAAAAATTGAACAAAAAAAGAATAATTTTTATCAATCTTTATTTCTAAACTACATTTAGATTTATAGAAAAAAAGCCCCTTATGTTCCTTTACTGAATTTAATTTTATTGTCAACAAACAAATGTCCAGCACCTTTTGATCACACAAATGTGGATTAGATATAAGTTGAAGATTCTAGGAAACATTAAAATACTATTAGGTGAATTTTCAATAATTTTGATTGACCGTTCAATTTTTTAATTGTATAATCAACATTAAGGAGGGTGTAATATGGATACGAAACAATATTTAATTGCCGATGCAAGAAAAGAACAAATTATAAAGGCTGCCATAGAAGTTTTAACAGAGATAGGCTACATCAAAACAAGCCTTTCTAAAATTGCTAAAAAAGCACAAATCAGTACAGGATTAATTTCTTACCACTTCTCAGGTAAAGATGATTTAATGAATAATACTTTAGCTTTTCTGGTTCAAGAAGAACGAGCTTTTATTAAAGATAAAGTAGACAATAAGCAAACTTATATGGAGAAGTTACTCGCTTTTATTGAAGCAAGTTTAGTACATCAAGTCATTTATAAGGCAAATACAACAGCTTTACTCGAGATTGTTTTCAATGCACGTACACCAGATAATATTCCTTACTATTTAGTAAAAACGGACGCTGATGATGAATTGCATGAATTGTTGAAAGAAATTCTTCATAAAGGACAGGAATTGAAAGAGTTTGGCGATTTTGACTCTCAGGTCATGGCAACAATGATTCGGGGATCTATATCAGGGTCGGTATCGTTGCCACAATATGAAATTGAGCTCGATCTTGAAGATTATAGTGAAAAGGTGATGGAGAATATTCTCAAGATGGTGAAATAATGGTCCTAAGGAAAGGAGAATAAATGTCACATGTTCCAATCCGTTCGTCAGCGTAAACGTCGTAGAGGTATGAAGAAAGTAAAAGCAGGGGATGGACATCTTTTAAAAAATTATCGATTATGGCACATATTTACTCATTCATTATTTCATATAACGATCACGAGTGAAAATAATGAGAAAACCTACTACGCACTCAAATCAAGGTATTTTGCAGAAGACTCTAGTGTTGATTTATACCTCAATAGAAAACATATTGCCTACTCTACACTTCCAGCAACTATTCCAATAAAAGATGGAATTATTGAGGTGAAAAGCGGAGGAAGCGGGATTAATAGTATTCAGTATATAACTGATAAAAAAGCAACATTTTCTGTTTCCCCGGATAAACGATCGATTCGAGGGGTAAGAATGTGGTTGCATAAAAGCTACCCGATGGTTAGTTCTCTTATGGCAGGGGTAGCAATCGTCATTCTATTAATGTCAATCGCTCTAAGTTTACCTCAACTTATCGAGTCCATTTCTAAAATTCCATGGGTTGCTGAAAATATTGGTACGTTTCAGTCTCCATTTACATTATCTATTTGGATGAATGTAGCAATTGGTATCGCAGGGGCCATAGCTGCGACAGAAAGAGCACTTATGCTCCGTAGTCATTGGCTAATTGACATGGAGACAGCCGGCTGGGGTGAAAACTGAACTCGTAGTACAAAAAGAATAGTTTGAAGAGGAACTTAATATAAAAAGGAAGGGTTTATACTATGCCTAAAATGAAATTCTTACTATATTCTGTATTTCTTATGATCGTGCTAACGGGGTGTGTTACTAATGACGAATCCCCTAATGAACATGAAAAAATGAACGAAGAAACAGAAGAATACACAAGTGATACTACCTATAACTATGATGGAGATGGAGGTTTTTTATGGAAAATTGATCATGAAGAAACCACTGCATACATCCATGGTAGCATCCATTTAGGTCACGTAGATTACTACCCACTTTCTAATGAAATTGAAGAAGCCTATGCAAGTTCTGATATCATTCTTCCGGAAATTAATATGTTTGAAGTAGATATAACAGAAGAAGAATTAAATGAAATGGCTATATTTGACGATGGTAAAACGCTTGATGAAGTATTGTCAGAAGATGTATATAATCATCTTTCAGATATTTTTAAGAAAAATGGCGTAGAATTGGAGTCGTTAAATAAGTACGAACCTTGGTATATAGAGACCTTACTCTCTGGATTTGTTCAGGAAGAAAGTGATTTGTCTGCAGAGTATGGAGTTGATTTATACTTTCTACAACGGGCCATAGAAGATAATAAAGAAATCATTGAGTTAGAGACGGTTGAAAGTCAATATGATATGCTAACTGGTTTTAGTCTCGATACGCAAACAGATAGACTTGAAATATTTATTGAGACGTACGAAGAACAAGCGGAAGGATTAAACAACTTAGGATATCATTGGATTAACAGCAACACGGAAGAAGGTAAAGAAGGCGTTAAAGAGTCGCTTTCAACCGGATTCGAGAGTTCTGATGATGAATTTCAACAAGAGATGAATGACAATCGTAATATAGATATGGCAAATAAGATTGATGATTTATTACAAAGTAATAGTGGTCAAACCTATTTCGCAATTATTGGTGCTGCGCACACTGTAATTGAACCAAGTGTGCCGAGCATTCTTAAAGAGAAAGGGTACGATATAGAGCGAATATATTAGGAAATAATTCTTAGGTATCATTCGTCATTAAATGATGGATAAATAAAATTGCAGCTTTCCTTAAGTAAAGGGAAGTTCTTTTTTTGGTTCATAATTCTAGGAAAAGAATTGACAAAGTAAAATCTTTTCCAATTTTTGATGAGAGTGAGCACTTAACAAACTTGACCTAATTCTTTACATTTGAAGTTCTTGGTTGAGGGGAATTACTAATTAGATTACGGATTATGTAAATAACAAATATATTTTATAATTAGAGTGTAAATTACACATCAACTAAGTTAGAGATTTTATTTTCACTTTACTTTTTTATTAAGACATAGTATGATTAGAAACACAAAATTAGATTTCAATGAAAATGACTATATATTAAGAAGAGGTGCTTTTTGTGAGTGCGGTAGGTATTAAATAGGTAAAATTTAATGGAATAAACACGATAGCAGAAGGGAATTATTTTCATAATGTCCTTATATTTTGTTATGTCTTTATTCCAAATCCTATGAAGATACCTACAGTACCACTTTATAAAGCATGTAATGGTTAGGGATGAAACTATATTATTATAGTTTATTTCATTATGTAGATTACACATGCCTTATAAACGTTATAAAAACTGCGGTATCCCCGCAGTTTTTTTGTGTTTATTTAAGTGAATAACCTATAGTTGCAATATCATTGAAATCTAAGCGTAGGTATCTTCATTCATAGTCTAAAAAGAATGAGGAGATTACAAAATGAATAATGCAACTTTTGAGAAGTTACAATACAATGAATTAAAACAAATAATTAAATCTTACTGTGTAAGTGGATTAGGTAAACAATTACTAGATAAATTAGAACCAAGTTCAAATCTAAAAGTTGTTAAAAATCGTTTGAATGAAACAACAGAAGCGCGAAAAATCATAGATGCAAAAGGGCATATCCCATTTTTAGGAGTATCTAACATTGATAGCACCATACAAAATATTGAAAAAGATATAATTCTTGATCCAAGTGAATTGATAAGTGTCTCAGACTTTTTAAGAGGATGTAGAAAAATTAAAACGTTTATGATGGAAAAAGAATTTTTTGCACCAGTACTAGCATCTTATGCTAATTCAATGACTGGATTCCAGCATATCGAAGAAGAAATTAATTTCTCAATCAAAGGGAACAGTGTTAATTCAGCTGCAAGCAGAGAATTAAAAAGAATTCGAAGCAAAATTGAAATAGCGGAGGAAAAGATAAAAGACCGCTTAAATAAATTTTTAAATAATGATACAAACAAGAAGTATATTCAAGAGGCCTTTATTAGTAAAAAAGATGATCGTTATACGATTCCTATTAAGGCATCTTATAAAAATCAAGTTTCAGGTACCATAATTGATGTTTCTTCTAAAGGTTCCACCGTGTTTATAGAACCAAATACAGTTACAAAGTTAGGTGAAGAACTTGCGAGTTTAAAAGCGGAAGAGGCGATAGAAGAATATCAAATACTAGCTACCTTATCTGGAATGATTTTAGAAAATATTTATGAAATCAAGATAAACATGGAGCTTATTAGTCAATATGATATGGTATTTGCAAAAGCCAAGTTCAGTAAGGAGATTGACGGTTTAGAACCGAAACTAAACGATTATGGCTATATAAAATTAGTTGATTGTAAGCATCCGCTCTTAGTAGGAGAAGCTGTGCCACTTAATTTTGAAATAGGGCAGAATTACCGTAGTTTAATTATTACTGGCCCTAATGCTGGCGGGAAAACTATTGTGTTAAAGACAATTGGATTGCTCACTTTAGCAACCATGTCAGGCTTTCATATTGCCGCAAATAAGGATTCGGAAATAGCAGTATTTGAAAACATCTTTGCAGATATTGGAGACAATCAAAGTATAGAAAATGCGCTAAGTACATTTTCATCTCATATGAAAAACCTTTCAGAGATAATGCGGTTATCAAATAATAATACCCTTTTATTATTTGATGAAATAGGAAGTGGAACAGAACCGAATGAAGGATCAGCACTTGCAATTTCGATTTTAGAGGAATTTTATTACATGGGATGCATTACCGTAGCGACAACTCATTACGGAGAAATTAAGCGATTTTCAGAAATACACGAGGACTTTATGAACGCAGCAATGCGATTTAATAATGATACGTTGGAACCTATGTATCAATTAGTGATAGGAAAATCAGGAGAGAGTAACGCTCTTTGGATTTCTAGAAAAATGAATGTTTCAGAGAATATTTTACGAAGAGCGAGTAATTATATGCAGAACAAAGGTTATCAATTAGAACATGTCGATGAAAGTAAAATTCGGAAACCTAAAATTATAAAAGAGAAAAGTATTAAGTACAAGTATGATTACAGAAAAGGTGACCGTGTGAAGTTATTAGAACATGATGATTTTGGAATTGTATATAAAGAAATGGATAATTTCTATAATGTTGTTGTGTTTTATAAAGGAGAATTTATTGATGTAAATGTGAAGCGAATTTCTTTAGATATAACAGCGAAGGAATTATATCCAGAAGGCTATGATTTAGAGACATTGTTTGTTGATCATAAGACTCGAAAAATAGAACATGATTTAGAACGTGGTTCCAAAAAAGCACTTCGAAAAGTACAAAAAGAAATTAAAAAAAGTAGAGAATGATATAATTAACTTGTTTAAACAAGATATGGAGGGTTAAATATGTGTGCTAGCGTAGCAGTAGTAGAGTTTACTTTATCTCTTTCATAATGAAAAGAATGGAAAGGAGATAAAGTATGGGAATATTTTCTATATGTGTCTTTAAAAGAGTTCGTTATCAACCAGATCAAAAATAATTGGTTATAATGAACTCTTAAGATCAGTTTGTTATAACCAGCAAGGAGAAGGTTATAATGAATAGAAAAAATCCAAAAGACACGCAAAATTTTATTACTTCTAAAAAGTATGTAAGAGAAATATTAGGTCGTACGAATATTTGTAAACAAGATAATGTGATAGAAATCGGATTAGGAAAAGGGCATTTTACAAAAGAACTAGTTAAAATGAGTCGATCAGTGACTGGCATAGAAATCGATGAAGATTTATGCCGAATCACTCAAAATGCAGTGGGTTCTTATGAAAACATAAAGGTGGTCCATTCGAATATTTTAAATTACGCCTTCCCTAAAAATACAAGGTATACAATATTTGGTAATATCCCATTTAATATAAGTACGGATATTGTTAAAAAAATTACTTTTGAAAGTAAGGCAAAATATAGCTACCTTATCGTTGAGAAAGGTTTTGCGAAAAGATTGCAAAACATGCAACGGGCTTTAGGGTTGTTATTGATGGTGGAAATGGATGTAATTATCATTAAAAAAGTACCGAAAGCGTATTTTCATCCTAAGCCAGGCGTGGAATGTGTACTAATCCTTCTTGAACGACACGAACCATTGATTTTAAAGAAAGACTTTAAAAAGTACGAAACCTTTGTATATAGGTGGGTAAACAGAGAATACCAAACTCTTTTTACTAAAAATCAATTCAGACAAGTCTTGAAACATGCCAATGTCACGAACTTTAATAAACTCTCAAAAGAACAATTCATCTCAATTTTTAATAGTTACAAGTTGTTTCATTAAGTAAAACATTGCAACACGTCCTCTAACCTTTATAGGTAGAGGACGTGTTTAATTGTGTATTCATCATTTTTAAGTCGATACAGCAATTAGATTACCTATCTATTCATTTTGAGCCCAGATCAGTGTAAACTTATAGAGAAGTTTTTGAATACTGGAATTTAGAGAAGACAATAAAAAAATGTAATTCTAGTAGGGGGTAATTATTATGAAGGCATGTGTATTACGAGCAAGTGATTATGGAAAAATGAAAAAATTATTTTTAGACGTATTTTCTAATGAACCTTGGTTTGATAAGTGGGATGAAAAGCAATTAGACTTATATATGAAAGACCTGACAGAGAATAATAACTCGCTCTCGATAGCTATGTATGATGAGACAGAAGAGCTTATTGGTTGCTCATTAGGTTATGTTTTTAACTGGTGGGAAGGTCGAGAGTATTTTATTAAAGAATTTTTCATTTCAAGAAGAAAACAAGGTCAAGGTGAAGGCAGTACTTTTCTTGATTTAATGGATGACATACTAAGAGATAAAGATATTAAACACATATTATTATCTACTGAAAAAACAGTTCCAGCATATCATTTTTACCAGAAAAATAAGTTTTCGGTTTTGGATGATTCAGTGTTTCTAGTAAAGAAAATCCCTGAATGAAAAGATACATAGGAATGTTGAATCAATATTGTACATTTTTAATTGCCACATGCTGAGTTAGAGGAGTACGCATGTGGCAATTAGTATTAAGACAGAGATCAAAGATGAAAGTCTATCTCGTCTAATCGACGAAATATGTACTTTTCAGTTTATATTCTCTCTTTTAAATAGTTGCTTGCCTATTATTCAAAAATCCCAAGTAAAAATAGGGAAAGTTCTGGAACGAATGTTATAATAAGTAAGGTAAATATCATAACCAAAATAAACGGCGCTGTACTTTTAATTACTTCTAATAATGATACTTTACTTATCCCTGAAGCTACAAATAAATTCAAACCAAATGGTGGTGTAATCATCCCAATAGATAGGGCGACAATCATAATTATTCCAAAATGGATGGGATCAATACCTAGTTGACTTACCATTGGAAGAAATAATGGAACGAATATTAACACCGCAGCACTTGTATCCATAAACATTCCAACTAGTAACAAAATAACTATAACCAGGAATAAGAAAGCTACTTCTGTATTTGCATAATTAAGCAAAACAGATGCAAGATTAGTAGGTATTTGTTCAAAGGTCAAATACCAACTAAACACATTAGAGGCTGCAATAACAAGCATGATCATAGAAGAGGTAATAACCGATTTCTTCGTAACATCAATTAAACTTCTTAATGTTAACTCCTTATAAACAAATAATCCAATAATTAGACTATAAACAATTGCAACAGCAGCAGCTTCTGTAGGTGTGAAGATTCCAAAATAGATGCCTCCTAAAACAATAATCGGAAGCAATATTCCCCATATAGCAGAGATAAATGATTTTCCAACTGCTCCTAGACTAGCCCTTCCTTCTGACTTAAAACCTTCCTTTTTCGAGATGATATAACTGACAATAATGAGTACTAATCCTATAAAAATTCCTGGAACGATTCCAGCAAGAAACAAATTACTGATGGACACCTCAGCAGATGAACCATACACTAAAAGTGTGATACTTGGTGGGATAATAATTCCTAAGGTACCAGCAGTTGTCATTAAGCCTATTGCAAATTTTCGTGAATAGCCAGCGTCATTTAATGAAGGAATCATTATTCCACCGATCGCAGCTACCGTAGCCGGGCTTGATCCTGAAAGTGCAGCAAATAGCATGGATGACATAACACCTGCAATTGGTAATCCACCAGTTGACCAGCCGACTAACTTTTTAGCAAAATCTATTAATCTTTTCGATGTGCCTCCAGCTAACATTAAATCTCCAGCAAAGATAAAAAAAGGAATGGCCATTAGAGTAAACGAGTCTATTCCAGCAAAAATGGTTCTAGAGAATACATCAATTGAAACTCCTTCTTGCATCATGGCAATAAAACTCGATAAACCTATAGCTACAGCAATCGGTGCACCAATAATTAAAAGAAGGACGAAAATAACAATAATCATTCCTTTATTCCCCCTTCTATAATGGGAGGTTTTTTATTAGAATCATTCTTTCTCATATTGATAACATCTTGTATCAGTAATTGTAGAAAACGAATGAACATTAACAACCCGCCTACAGGAAGTGCTAAATATGGTATGGACATTGGAATACCTACAGCGGGTGTTACATTTCCAAATTCGATAACATTAGAAACCGTAACGGATCCAGACCAGATAAGAATAACGCTGAAAGTCATCCCTATAAAACTTGCTAAGACCGAACATACCCTCTTTAGTATGTACGGCAGATAGGTTACCACCGCATCTACTGTTGCATGTGCCTTCTCTCTCACTGCTATACTGCTCCCTATTAAAACAAACCAAATGATAATATATCTTGAAACCTCTTCTGACCAGACTAAAGAAATATTAAATACATATCGTAGTACAACTTGAAGAAAGACTAGTAAAGAAGCAATGAGAAGGGAAAGCACTGCCGAATACTCTTCCAAATTATTTAATAATTTATTTAGTTTCATAAAAATGCTCCTTTAGAATCTATTAAAGAAAAAAGAGAGAACGGCCTAAACCGCTCTATAATATGATGATTATTGATTGATGGCATCAAATAACTCCTCACTATCTTCTATCTTATTAAATTCATCATATACAGTTGACATTGCTTCTTTAAAAGCTTCCTTCTGCTCAGGGCTCAGTTCATTGATCTTAATATCTGTTTCGTTTAACTCTTTTAAATAAGCCTCTTCATCACTTTTTGCTTCATCCCATTGCCATTCTGTCACTTCCATTGAAACTTCATCAACCGCAGTTTTTAAATCCTCTGGCAGATCTTGATAGAAACTATTGCTTATCACAAGTGGATATGCCATGTAACCATGACTACTCAGTGTAAGATATTCCTGTACTTCATAGAACTTTTTACTAACGATATTTGACAATGGATTTTCCTGACCATCTACTGTACCAGTTTGTAAAGCCGTATAAAGCTCAGAAAAATCAATGGACACTCCACCTGCATTTACAGCTTGAAACTGCGAGATTAATAGTGGACTTTGCGATACTCTCATTTTTAGCTCATTCATGTCGTTAGGTGTTTCAATTGGATGTACGGAATTCGTCAGATGCTTAAACCCTCCATCCCAGAAACCTAATAGGTGCATGCCTTGCGATTCTAACTTCTCCCCTAGAATATCTCCTAGTTCACCATTAGTAGCCTTAAAGGCATGCTCTCTGTCCTCAAATAAAAAAGGTAGATCGAACACTTCAAATTCTTTTACAAAAGTAGGTAATACTCCTGTAAATGGAGCGTTCATATGCACAGTACCAGACTGCATCTGTTCTATTATTTCACGATCACTTCCGAGTTGGGAATCCGGGTAGATCTCTACTTTAATTCTCCCATCTGTTCTTTCTTCAATGAGTTCACCGAATTTCTCTGCTGCTTTTCCTTTCGCTGTAGATGGGCTTACAACATGAGCGAATTTAATGGTATATTCTTGATTATCGCCTTCACCAGAAGCTGATTCACCATCTCCACACCCTGCCAAAAACAAAACGATAATCAAACTGCTAACCACCCAATTAATAACGACTCTCTTCATCATGAATCCCCCCATTTTTATTTGAAATCCTAAAATTACAAACTGCTATGCAACATACTTGCCCGTAGTTATTCCAACTAAGTACTAAAACTATGAAAATCTTTTCTTCAATTTGTTGTGTTGAAATAAATTACCTTAAAGATTTGTCAATAGTTCATTTTTGTAAGCGAATACATTTTGTTGCTTTGTGTGACAAAGATGATAAATCAATCACATGCTGATTAAACTTTTTACATCCCTTCATTAAAACAGATCAATATAATTTGTAAACCTTCATCATACTTTCTTATCCCAATCATAGAGCATGCATTTTTCCACGTCTTATTAATCCAAGAAACAAATTCTCAATTTCGGAAATAAAATGAAAAATCAAAAAATAACTTCTTGTCCATAATCATGCATTACTGTACGAACATTTAGCTGAAGTCTTGAACCCCTCTTATATATTGGATATAATTTCCAGTAGTTGACTAATATTAATTTATCAATCAATTGTAAAGAGAATTTTTATGATTGCAGAGATGTATAAACGGAGAGTCACAATGAGTTACACATTGTTAGGTTTGGTAGCTATTGTTATTCTTGGTTACGCTTATATTGAACCGCCTAAAACTACAGCAGATTGGGGTGAATTTGCTGTTTTTCTTATTCCTGTTGTTATGTTAGTGACAATTGCAGTTTTGAATAGGAGACATTATAACAAAATAGTTTCAGTCGACATACCGAAATCCACCAGTTCAATATTTGATTTGGATCATCTTGTTATGAAGAAAGATGCTGCTTTTTTTCCAAGGTTATTGTGTTTTGAGAAGGATGGAAATTATGTGGGTTCCCTTGAACCAATAAACATACCTTGGTATGTATATCCTTTTGGATTCATTTATTCATCGTTGGTGGTACACATCCCGTTGACTTACGCATTTATAGATAATCAAGAAAATACATTATTTACATTTAAATAGAAAGGCTTTAAGAGAACGCTGTTAACTATATTTGATCAGCATGATCATATAATGGGTTACTATAAACAGGAGGAATTTAAAAGTCTCCTTAATATTAAAGAAGAATTATTTGATGAAAATAATGAATTCCTATTACCGGTCACTGTTTCCGGATTATCCGGAAATTTTTCATTAAATTGCGAAAATGAACAGTGGGCTTATTTTTACCACGGACGATTTCCACATGAGTATACAAAAATTTTCCGTGATGTGGACAACGATATCGTCGAAGTGTCCAATACATTATCTGAAGAAGATAAAGTGAGGCTGTTAGCAGTTATAAGTTTCCTATTCATTTCAAGAATACATAACAATTAAGTTGAATAAAATTGCTGTTCAAAGATTGTTAAAAGAATGATGAAGTGAAGTAGTGAATAGAGCTGGCGTTAAACCTTGAAAATCACAATAAATGTACAATAGAGCCAATCTTAAAGTAGTACATTCTTAAAAGAGCGATTATGATTTGCCTATGTCACAATCGCTCCCGTTAGTAGAAAAAACTATTTATTACCATAGTATGTTGTATCTCTTAAACTGGTGCATCCATTGATAAAAACTTAGACAGTGTTTGTTCATGCTTGTCGAGCATAATCTGATCCAGGTTGATCCCCTGTTCGCGCAGTAATTCTATGTTTTGCACAAGGAATTCGTCACTGCCGACGATATAGAATAGTCCCTCCTTGTCTGTAGCAAGATTTCTCACTTCTTCATAGTAGTCTTTACGATTATCGACAAACTGTGATGTGAACTTTTTGTCAGGTGCAGATTCAAAAACATTTTTGAATAAGAAATCTTTTGAAGAATCGATGTTTAGGGAATGAATTTTATTGACGTTATCCGCTCGTTCGAAATAATCAAGTACAAGTGGTCTGAATGTTGCTAGTCCTACGCCTGATGATAGTAAGTAAACATTTTTGTCTTCTCTTTTTAGCGGTACATTCGAATGCGTTTTAAATATTGCAAGTTCACTGCCCACCTCAAGATTTCTTAAAATTGCTTTATACTCAGAGCATTGCTCTCTGATGCGCGTTGTAATACCGATTGAATTTTCATATGGTAAAGTGGAAATTGACATGTGGCGAATTAAGCTGCGGTTTGGTTTATCTTCCGCATTAAAACCTTCTAATGCCAAGTGGGTATGAGCACCTTCTTCCCATGTGAAGTCTTCCGGGCAGTCGAGCAAATACGTTTTAACCTCAGGTGTTTCTTCAATAATCTTATTTATTTTAGTCCAATATATTTGCATGATATATCTCCCTTACTTAATTTTTACTTACCTTACTATTTAATATACTATAATTGATAATAATTCTCAATTAAACGGATTGATTGCTTCAGATGATTTAAGTTAAGAATAGTTGCTAATAGCTGAAGCTATCGATATACTTCAAATAAGTTTAAATACTCGAATGAAAGAGTGTGTTACATGGCATTAATAACATTAGAAAATGTATTAAAACAGGACAGAAATCGGACAGTTTTAAAGAATATTAATCTAACGATAAAAAATTCATCTCAAATTGGCATTAAAATGTCTGGTGAAGAAAGCAGAATGTTATTTGAGTTGATTTCTGGAAAACAATATCCTTCCAGCGGTAAAATTAGCCGGATCACTGAATCGTTATATGTAGAAAATAAAAGTGATGGCTTATATGATGATTTAACTGTACAGGGCTACTTGAAGTTTTTTAAACAAATTGCAGACTTTAAAGCTCCTTTAGAAGAATATATCGCAACATTTTCTCTATCGGACGTTTGGCAAACAAAAATTAAGAAATTGACTAAGGATCAGAAGAAGAGGGTTAGTTTATATCGGATGTTTTTATTTTCTCCAGAAGTCATATTAATTGAGGATCCCTTTAATGATCTAACAGATGAAGGTATCGAACTTTATCTGAAATCATTGAAACAACTGCGTACAAGTAATATCGCCACATTATTTACTTCCAATTATACGGAAGACTTACTTCTCTTAAGTAATGAGGTGTATCGCTATCATCGAATAACTGGATTAGAAAAAACGGATTTAGCCGAAGAAACGGATATGGATACACAGAAAAACAACGAGAGTGAAAGTAACCAACCTAAAAATGTATTCAAAGTTACCTGTAAATTAGAAGATAAAACTATCTTTTTTAGTCCGGATGAAATTGATTTTATTGAAAGCATTAACAGTGTGAGCAATATCCGAATAGATGATGAATATTTCCCTGCAGATTTAACGATGAATGAGTTGGAAGACAAGCTAAGCAAATTTGGCTTTTTTAGATGCCATCGTTCTTACTTAGTTAATCTTCAACGTGTGTCGGAATTAATTAGTTACTCAAAAAATAGTTATACCTTAATCTTAAAAGGAAATCCAAGTGCGAAGCTCCCTCTGTCTAGAAATCGATTGGAAGAAATGAAGCAATTAATAGAATTTTAGCGTACAGTTGAGGTTGAAATGAGATCATTTCAGCCTTATTTTGTTACAATTGGGATTTTTAGAGTACTTTTCAAGGGGTTTTTACGACTTTTCTATATTTGTTTACTAAACTGAGAATCAGACGGGTAACTTAAAGTAATATCGATAATCGAAAATCTTTAAGTCCTTCAAATTCATTTTAAGGAGAGAAAAACAAAATGGAAAAGCAAATGGTGATTCACGTTGAACATCTATCTAAAAAGTTCAAAAATGAATCTGCTTTAAAAGATCTTAATTTTTCCGTTCATATTGGAGAAATCTTTGGCTTTCTTGGTCCTTCTGGTTCAGGAAAAACAACAACTATTAAGATATTGACTGGACAATTGGTACAAACATCAGGGCAAGCTAGAGTATTAGGGAAAACTGTAAATCAGATTGATGAAAGTATTTACGAGCAAGTTGGTATTGTTACAGATAATAGTGGTCTGTACGAAAAAATGACGGTCTATAATAACCTGAAAGTATTCGCAAATATATTAAATGTGAAGAAAGAGCGTATAAACTTTCTATTAGAAAGGGTAGGCTTATTGGAGCATAAAGATAAGATTGCATCTAATTTATCGAAAGGGATGTCTCAGCGACTAGTGCTGGCAAGAGCCTTATTACACAAACCAAAAGTATTATTTTTAGATGAGCCAACGAGTGGGCTCGATCCGAGCACAGCAGAAGCGGTGCATGAATTATTGTTTGAATTAAAAAAGAGCGGTACGGCTATTTTTCTTACCACCCACAATATGGATGAAGCCACTAAACTTTGTGATCATATTGCATTATTAAATGATGGCTTAATCGTAGAACATGGGGCACCGAAAGCGATATGTTTACGTTTTAATACAAACAAACGATACCAGGTTCTGTTAAAGGGGGAAAAAGAACTTGAGTTACCTCATTCTAAAGAGACAACAGAACAGATAAATAAGTGGATGGAGAATGATGAGCTATTAACGATTCATTCTTGTGAACCAACATTAGAAAAAGTATTTTTAGAGGTCACGGGGAGGGAACTAGTATGAAGTTTTCCTTACGAAAAATAAAAGCAATTATAGCAATGAAGTTCCAGACGTTACTAAGTAATACTAGTGTTATACTTGCACCAATCTTAGCATTAGGCTTTGTGTTTATTATGAAAAGAATCATGCCAGACGTAAATGTGAATGAAGCGGGAATGAATTTTTCCACAAGCGGGTTTGTGTTAAGTTTTGGGCTTATCTTTAATATTGCTATCGCAGGTATTTCGATGAGCAGTAGCCCATTAGCAGAAGAAAAAGAAAAGAATACACTGAGAGTATTAATGACTTCATCCGTTAATGGATTAGAATATTTAATTGGAACATTGATTCCTCCATTAATTATCTTGATCGTTATGAATATAATGATGATTCCAGTTAGTGGTGCCTCGTTTGCTGACATTCAACTAGGAAGTTATTTAGTAATTTCAACTGTAGCTAGTGTCATTAGTTTGTTAATTGGGTATGTCGTAGGTATTTTCTCCAAAAATCAAACGCAAGCCTCACTAATTGGTATGCCGATTACACTAATTTTGACGTCTGTACCGGTATTGAAGTTTTTACAAGAAGATTTCGGTCAATTTTTGAATTACACGTATACAGGTGTGTTAACAAATTACTCGAATAGCATATTTACTGAAAGTGGATACCAATGGAATGTAACAGACAGTGCTGTTCTCTTTAGTTGGTTATTGGTTTCTACTATTGTTTTTGTATACGCGTATAAGAAAAATGGCATAGATGGATAATGATTTATGAAGCTGGATCGAGTGATCCGGCTTTTTTAACTATCAGAAAAGAAAACGTGTACGAATATATGTTCTTTTGATAAAATATTCTTATAAATAGGGGGAGAGTCAATTGCGTACAGTAGAATTACATTTATTTAATGATGAGTTTGAAGATGAACTAAAAAGCTTTACTTTACCAGATGATCAAGAACGTTTTACAGCTCTGCCGGAAAAAGTACTAACCGTCACTGAGGGCCAATATCGCGTGGTCATTTTGAAACACGGAACTCCAGTGGGATTCTTTTTATTACATCGTACGGAAAGGGTTCAAGCGTATTCGAATAACCCCAAATCGATATTATTAACTTCATTTTCGATCAATCATAAACATCAGGGCAAGGGTTATGCAAAGATGGGAATGCTTGAATTGGAGCGTTTCATCTTAAGTAATTTTCCCAACTGTGATGAAATTGTTTTAGCAGTTAATCATAAAAATCTTCTTGCTCAACAACTTTATAAACATGTAGGGTTTATTGATACAGGAAGGAGAAAAATAGGTGACATCGGAGAGCAGTTTATTATGGAATTAAGGATTAAAGTTTAAAATTTTGTAAATAATGAAGGAATTGCTATTAGAGATGAAATAGTTTTAATGTGAAAACTAGATATTGATAATAGCTAAAAGCTACAAAGTAATAAAAAGGGAGGAAGTTGTTTATGAGAGAAGGACAACTATTTGAACAAATGAAGTTGTGGCGTGATTGGACGGTTGAATTTCTTCGTACTATCCCAAAAGCTATGTAGATATCATTCCAGAAGGACACAATAACAGTATACGTTGGAACGCCGGACATATTTTAGTTGGTTGGGATAATACTATGTTTCCCGCAGTTAATGAACAGAGGAAAATACCTTTATCATATCACTTACTTTTCCCTAGTGGTAGTAATCCAGGTGATTGGAAAGAACAACCTCCATCAATGAATAAGTTAATAAATCACCTTGAAGAGCAGCCGTTTAGGATTGAACAAGCATGTTCAGGACATCTCAATGATCCATTGAAGGAGTCATTTTTAGGCATGAAAACACTAGGTGATATGGTGGTTTTTCATATGATTCATGAGAATCTGCATATGGGACTAATTAAGAGTATGAAACAAATATTAATAGATAAATAGAGTTCTAAAACATAATGAGCATCACAAGTTGGAAAAATACTTAATTCTTTTCACATGTAACTGGAGACCAAAATCCATCCTTTTTTATCACCACTTGTCCTTTTTCATCAAAATTATCGAAGCACTTCTCGATAATTAATTCATTTGCTTTATGGTTTTTATGTATTTGATTAAATAGTAGGAAACCCGTTATTAGAATTGCGATACTTCCGATTACTGCAATAACCATAGCTAGTCTGTTATTATCCAAGTTTACCGACTCCTTACACATCTCCATAGTATAGAATTATAGTATTAAAAGAATAATTTATATTGAAAAAATAGTATAGAGTGAGCTATAGCCATTTGCTCACTCCGACTGTATTATAAATATCTAAAAATGAAAACGGCGTACAATTTCATTTTTCATGGTTTTTTCAGAAAATAGTACCATCCCAATTAGTGTTAGCAAAGCATATAAAGCAGTAGCAGCACTTGGCCATAATACAGTAGACCATGAACTTAAGAAAAGGAGCACAGGTAGAAATCCGAGTATAACCATTGTGCTCAAGTATCCAATGTATTCGCGCCATTTCATTGGTTTTCGTAATACGATAATGGTTACAAATAAAGTGGCGATTGTAACAAGAAATGGTATTACATAATGAATTGACCATTTAGAACTTCCGGAAGCTGCGTCTAGGATGAAAAGTGTTACGGATAGCGCAATGACTTGAAGTATCACTTTAGAACCGGTATGAGCCCTAGAAAGTATAGTGTGGTTAATAGTTAGTAATCCATATAATGCAGGTCCTAGTACATATAAGAACCACAATCTCTCCGAGTTAATCAATAGATTAATTAGTATGCTCGTACTGATTGCGAAGATAGCAATAAACAATACGAGACGCTGTGCAAAACGTCGTCTTTTTACCTTCGTTTCATATACAGGATAGTATTCGTTATCTCCTGCTTTTTCAGAAAGCTTATTCTTACATAACGGACAGTATTGTTGTTTGGTATAGATATCGCAGTTACTGCAATAATGCTGCATTGTTTTCACCTACTGTCATTGGAGTATACCTCAACTTCCATATTGTATGTTTGCGAAAGTTCCCGAAAGAAAGTACGGATAATATCTGCTTCTTTTATAATACGTGAAAAACTAATGACAAGCTCGTCATCAAATGCAATCATTGCGCTATTGATTGGGCTTTTCTTTGTTGGATATAAAATCAATTCCATGTGAGAGATATGGGATTGCATCGATTCAGGGAGTTGGACTCGTCCAACATTCGTCATCGTCATTGTTTTTGTACGCTCACTAAAACTTTTGTACCCATAACGTATAGCGTGGTACTTCAATGGGAGCGGAATAAATCGTGCTGTGAGTCTAGTCTGCCATTTCACTCGATCATTGATACTATGTTGTAAGTTTTCTTTTTGGACTTTCTCACGTAATTGCTTCGAAACCTCTAAGATAATTTCTTCCATTGTTGTGTGATCGTTAACCGCCATACCAACATGAACAACTCCAAAGAAATTACGGAGTGTATTAGAAGGAAAGAACTTTCGTAGGTTTACTGGAATAGCAATCTTTATTTCTTCCTGGTAAGCACGGAATTTTAATCTTTCTTTATAAATTGATGCAATAAGGAGAGATGAAATAAAAGCAGTAATTGTTGTTCCATGTTTTTTTGCAAGCTGATGAATACTTGCTGCGCTCATTTTTCCATGAATAACAACTGTTTGATCGATCGCTCCTCCGCGGATTTGATAAGATGAAGTCTCTTTGAGTTTTTCTGGTTTCTCTTTTGTTACGTAGTTTTGATAACTGTCGTCACGTTCGTAATAGCTTGGGCGGTCATTGATATCAATTAGACTACTCTCATAGCTCACATCTTTTCCTACATGAACAAGGTAGTAATAAATGAGTGCATTCACAAATTCTAAAGCTCCTGTTCCGTCTGTGACAGAATGAAAAAACTCTACTGCTATTCTTTTTTTATAATATGTGACACGAAGTAAAAACCCACTTGTTTCGATTGGGTCAATCGGTGCACATGGATATTGATTCTCCGGCTGAACAAAAAGCTTCTCATTATTTTCCACAAGGAAATCCCAGAATACACCTTTATTTAGCTTTACTGCAAACATCGGAAGACGATAAATAACGTCGTCTAATGCAAGCTGAAGTTTGTCTGGGTCTATTGTTTCTTTCATGACCGTAGCTAATCGAAAGACGGACGAATTTGACTGTTCAGATACAGCATGAAACATTTTTCCGGCATTATCAAGTTTGTACCATTCATCCATTTTTTGAACCTCTCTTGCTCTGTTGCTCATATTTTTTAAAAATATTGTTAGTCTTTATTTTAACAGATTTTATAGTATATTTTTGTCATTAGCTATTAATTAATGCAAGTATAATTATCAGTTGGTTAATTCTTATAATATAGATTTACCATTTTGGGATAAACTAATAGAAGCTATTTTCTTAGGAGTGATCACATGTTACTGACTGGAAACATTATTTCTGGGCAATTTGATGAAGTCATGAATGAATTCTCTATACAGAGAGTAAAACATTTCACTACAGAATCGACTATTAAAGAAAGCCAATTAAAAAGTCTTTATGATTATTTGAAAAAACACGAGGGCGACATGGGTGGTCAAATCATTACTTTATATGATCAATTGCCTATAAGGTTAAACCAGGAGGAAATTAGCCTCTTTATAAGTGACCTTGAAGAAGTTCAGTTAATGTATCGTCAATGAGTGTATATGAATGCCGGTAATTATTGCTCTACACCCTTTTAATTACTTTACTCCCAGCACTAACAAATGAATAGATGATGTATTAAAAAGATAGAAAAAGAAGGATTTCAATGAGGTGTTGTTTTATAGAAGGAGTGTTCAATATTGGAAAAGACAGAAAAAAGAAATCAAGGTCTGACGTTGGTAAGTGTAGTTGCTGGTGGAATAGCGGGATGGACAGTGAATGTTGGTTTAAGCATTTTTAATAATACGGATACGACACATTAGTATGGTATATCAATTTTCTTGGGTATAATTGTTGGCTTACTATGGGATATTTCAGATAAGCGAAATGGAGAATAAGATATTGGTTTTCTGAAGTATGTTAATCGTTATGTTTATTAGCTCTCACACAACTGCTTATGCTGAAACAACAAATCATGTTGATACAGATTTAAGCGATACACTTATGTATGCATTTATAAACAGTTTGAAGGGACCTACTGATAAAGCTATATAAAAGAAATTTACAAAGATGATAAGTTTGCTATGAATGAGAGACTATCCTGGTCTCCTTTCCAGACAGATATATTAGAAGTTAAGCACTTTATTTTAGTGTATATAAAGTTTGTATTGAAAAATGATTACTATTAATTGTATAAGGGTAATACTACTCTCTCCTTTTCCTAAAGTTAGAGGATAATTTTATCGCTATTAACTGTGGAATTAGATTTAAAATAGTTACTAAAATTACTAGCTGGTATGGCCAAAAAGGCTTAAAATAGCCAGTCCAATAATCGTTATCGGCTAACAGGCTAGTAAAGTATAACGAAAACAATAGAGATAGAAAATTTCCGGAAACGATAATAAATGAATTACGAAAAAATTTGCTAATGAAAGCAAGAATAGCAGTAGAAACAATCATAATCAGATATCCAAACATTAGATTATTCACAAAATCTATGTACATAGAAAAATAAACAAAAGGAAAACAGTATAAGCACAGTATGATAATTCCAGTAATTGGCCTTAAAATAAACTCACCTTTTAAATTCTTACAACTTTCTTTCTTTACCATCAGATTCAATCTTGATATTGAGCATTTTCATATTCCCAGTATCCATTGCTTCTTCTAACCTGGAAGCGTCAATTGTTGAATAAATTTCTACGTGTTTGCTTTCATTTTTATGTAATTTTAGATTGTATGGAGCACCATTGTTAACGATTTTAATCATGTCATGTTTTTCATCATTGTATTTATCAATAAAAGAAAGTAATAATTCTACATCGCTGTTGCTATGATTGGTTAACATAAGGTTACATTCAGCCACTAAGGTAGTATCTCCATTCTTTCGAATATCACATTCACTAAACTCTTGTTTATAAGATATTGCATATACTCCTGTAGCAAGTGTTTTTTGGTATGCATCAGCAAGATATTGAGGAATGAAGGTTGCTAATAATATCCCTATAAGAACAGTACGTTTTTTAAATTGATTTAATGATTTTACAGCTAGAGTAAGACTAGTAAACAGTAAAATTAAAGCTATAATGCCAAGATAATTTAGACCATCCCATGAATTGATAGCAATATTGAATATAAAGACATTACTCTCAGGAAAATTTTCATGAAAGAAAGGGAAACTTAACACTACGTAGATAGTAAAAATAACCAAAGTAATATGAAATTGCTTTTTGTTTTTAAAGATAATTTCACTACCCTTCATCGCTTATGTAGATCTTTTCACCTAATATTATCACAGTATTAATTGTTTTAAAATTTATATTTGATTTAATGTTTTGTGTTTTGTGTTAAAATATTTATTAGAGTTTATGCCAAGGAGTTACTAAATGAAGAAACGTAAAGTAGGTATTTTATTGTATGATTATGTAGATATTTTAGATTTTGCGGGTCCGGCAGAAGTATTGTCACTAACGACTAATTTAAAAGCTGAATAAACCTTGACTCTATATAGAAAGAAACTTTTACCAACTAGGCCATTCGATGTATTGACCCTAACAGAAACTGGAGAAAGCACAAATACTCACTCAGGAGTAAAGATTGAGCCCCAATTCGGTATTAATAATTGTCCCAAGCTAGATATTTTAATAATCCCGGGCGGTCCTTTAAAAGCCGTAGAATCTACAGTGGAAAACAAAAATATAATTAATTGGATTATTAATCAAAAAAATATTGAATATATATGCTCTGTATGTACGGGAGCATTTATATTAGGTAAAACAGGATTGTTAAGCAATAAAGAAGCAACCACTCACCATTTAGCTTTAAAGTTATTACAAGAAAGATACCCTGATATTATAGTTTTAGCTAATAAGAAAGTTGTTCATGATGAAAATATTATAACAGCTGCAGGAGTATCTTCAGGAATTAATATGGCTCTTTATCTTGTTTCGCAAACTTTAGGAGAATCAATTGCAGAAAGAACTGCTAAAGTAATCGAATTTAAACACAACTTTCAATAGAGATGAAATTTAACAAACAAGAAGTGGGACATCAAGATATTATAATGGTGTTCTTTTTTTCTGTCTTACTTATATTGGAGGTGTTTGCTATTTTATAGTTCTACTTGTATTTCCCTTATTAATTTGTCTCATATCTTTTTATGTAGGGATAACTACGATGAACAGATTAAGTAAATATATAGGATTTATTTTAGGGATAGCTTCCCTATTATGGTTGATTTTCTATATTTTTGTTTCCCAAGATTATTTGGTGGTTAGATGCAATATAGATTTGACCAAATATTCAGAGTGAGCTCATCAATATGGATAAAATGAGAAAGGATATGTTGTCATGAATTCAAAATATACAAGCTTATTAGGAATAGTGTTGATTACTATAGCAATAACTGCAGGTTGTAATACTTCTGCAGAAGAATCAAACGGCACAGATAATACCGAACAAAATCATAGCTCGAATCAAGCTTCTCCAGATTCAAACCATACGTCTTCCCCAACGGATGCATTGGAAGAGGAGACAGATAGAGATACTTCTGATTCAGATACCATTGTTCAGAAAAATAATCCTAATACAGCTGGAAAAATTGAAGAGAAAAGTGATGAGGAAACTGGAAATTCTACTAATAATATACAAAGTTTGAAAGAGGAATATCTTGAAAAACTATATAAAACCAAAAAAGAGACAGATAAAATTCGTAAAGAATCAGAAGATGATATTACTTATGCTTTAAAAAAAGTAGAAGGTGACAGATACGATGTTTGGGATGGTTTATTAAATGAAATTTACGGTATTTTAGAAGTTCAGTTATCAACAAAAGAAATGGAAGCTTTAAGAGTAGAACAACGAGAGTGGTTAGAATACAGGGATAATACTGCGAAGGAGGCATCGCTAGTATATGAAAATGGCACTATGGAGCAGTTGGAGTATGTAACTGTTCAAAACAATTTAACGGAGGAAAGATGCTTTCAATTAGTGGAAGAATATATGAAATAACCTGTTCGTTAACTTACACTTTTAATTTGCTGAATATACATAATAATTTGGGAGGTATAAGATGTCACAGCGAACAGTTGGTATATTATTATTTAATGAAGTAGAAGTTTTAGATTTTGCAGGACCATTTGAAGTTTTTTCTATTACAACATTACATAATTCGAATGATAAGTTGTTCAATGTGAGTACTATCTCAGAAAATGGAGAACTAGTTACTGCAAGAAATGGTTTGAAAGTTTATCCAGACTATAGTTTTGTCAATCATCCTTCCTTTGATATCGTAATAATTCCTGGAGGATATGGTGCTGAAGAAATTGAAATTAGCAATCCTAACGTAATTAATTGGATTAAAAATCAACAAGCAAAAGTAGAATTTATGACTTCGGTCTGTACTGGTGCGCTGCTACTTGCAAAAGCAGGAATTCTAGATGGGAAAAGAGCAACTACACATTGGATGGATTTAGATAGACTAGAGAAGGAATATTCATCTGTATTAGTCCAACGTGATACTAAGTTTATTGATGAGGGTTCCATTATTACTTCTGGAGGGATTTCAGCAGGAATTAATATGTCTTTTCATTTGATTTCTAGGTTACATGGAATTGAAGTTGCGAAAGAGACAGCCAAACGAATGGAATATGATATTAATTTATAAGTGAATGAATTTTATAATTGGTAATTTTTATTTGAAAACAGGAAATTCTAGTGGTGTTTGGATAAAATATTAAGGTTAAGACAAAAACTTGAATTTGATTGGAATGAGGATTGCTACTCCTATAAGAATTGCGCGGGCTGAAGATCCACTTGAAAAGTGTACTTCTTTTCAAGTTAGCTAAAAACCGGTGCCTGCGGAAAGCGCAAATGTAATGAAAATCAAAACATCGAACATTTGGATTTCACAAAATATCTAGTATGAGATTGACTCAAGTGAATCTATTTTGAATAAGTGAATCATTTAAAAGATGCTTTTTCATGTGGAGGACTTTATATGACTTCAAAAATAATTTTTGGTTCAAAGAGATTAGGAGAAGTAAAAAACTCTCAGTTACAGTCAATGCTTGATAAGTATGATTTAGGTAAACTCCTAACGTCGAGTAAAACAGAACATGGAGCTATGGGACAAACAATGTTTGTTACATCAACAAAAGGAAATTTTGTATTAAAAGGCAACCCTCTCTATCCCGGTCAGCTGGTCGAGGAGAATTTTTTTATTGATAATATAGATAATAGAACAAATGTGAAAGTTCCAAAACTCTATATAATTGATGATTCCAATGACATCTTTGGATGGAATTACGCCATTATCCAACGCCTTGAAGGAAAGCATTTAAATTCAAAAGAATTAGAAGATAACCTTCATGTAGAGGAGAAACTTAAAATAGCTGAGTTAATTGGCCAAACGTTATCTTCAATGCATAATTGGAAGGTGAATACGTTTGGTGAACTAGATACTGTAAGCTTGAAGATAGCACCTTTTGAGGATAGTTATACGAAGTGGCTATTTAGCAGAATAATGTACTGGTTAGAAGATGCGAAGAGATTCTCGAAAATAACGCATGAAGATATGGAATGGGTAAGATCCTTACTAACTGAATCCAAGGAAGATTTTAATCATTTTTGCTCGCCAACATTTGTGATGGGAGATTTTAAACCTGGAAACTTCTTAATTAATAAGGACCGTAGCGGTTGGGAGGTAAGCGGCGTATTTGATTTTACAAATGCTTATTTTGCTGATCCTATTTCAGATTTGATAAAGATGATTACATATTATATTGATAAAAATGAAATAGTGCCAGCTAAGCACTTAATAGATGTTTATTTTAACAGTTTAGCTGGAAAAGAGAATGGAAAAAAACGTCTAAAAGTGCATATGCTTCATCAAAGAGTGCTTGATTGGGGAAATGCAAAAGCGACGAAGATGGTTACTTGGGATGATGAGCTTTCTTTTTCAATATGGGTAAAAAAATATACAGATTTGGCAGAAACTCTATTAGAGTAATTCTTTTGTATTACTTTAAAGGAGTTTTTTTGGTGTATTAGTAAAATTTGTTTACTGTAGATAGAGCTTGCGCCTTTGTTCTTATATGCCTAAATTACTACTTCCTAAGGTAGGTTAATAGTAATAGATATTATATTTTGATTATTGACAATAACATAGGATTAAAGTATATTAATTGATAATGATTATCATTATTACAATAAGGTTTATCGGTCAAAAACCCTTAGACCAAAAACTAAATAATAGATAGGAAGGGTTTACATATGCTTAAAAAGAAACCATTTTTACTAGTATTAATGTTTACTATTATTGCTACTTTAGTATTAGTAGGTTGTTCGGGCCAATCCTCAACAGAGGAGACAGATGAGCCAGAAGAAGAATCTAATGATTCAGCAGAAACAGAAGATCAATACCCAATCACAATTGAACATGCTTTAGGCGAGACCGTTATTGAAAGTAAACCAGAAAGAATTACAACGATTCAGTGGGGAAACCATGATGACGCTTTAGCTCTTGGGGTAGTTCCAGCAGGATTTTCTGCTGCAAACTATGGTGTTCAAGATGATAGTGGAATGTTACCTTGGACTGCAGAAAAAGTACAAGAACTGGGTGAAGAAGCCCCGAATCTTTTTCAAGATACGGATGGTTTAGATTTCGAAGCAATTGCTGATAGTAATCCAGACGTTATTCTTGCAGCATACTCAGGTATAACGCAAGAAGATTATGATACATTAACTCAAATTGCTCCGGTTGTTGCCTATCCAAATGCTCCTTGGTTGACTACATGGAGAGAGCAGTTAGAAATGAATTCTACTGCTATGGGAATGAAAGAAGAAGGCGAACAATTAATTGCAGATGTAGAGAACCAAATTGATGAAAAGGTTAGTGAATATCCTGAACTTGAAGGAAAATCAGCTGCTTTTCTAAGTGTAAATGCGGAAGATTTATCTAGTTTCTTTGTCTACACACCTGCAGATCCACGTGGTGGATTCCTTTCTGAGCTAGGGATGGAATATCCTGAAAGTATTACAAATGAAATACAGGATTCAGATAGTTTCTATATAGAACCAAGTGCTGAAAATGCAGATATGCTTAATGATGTTGATATTTTAGTAACCTATGGTAATGAATATACACTTGAAGCGCTACAAGCAGATCCAATTTTCGGGAAAGTGCCAGCAATTGAAAGAGGTTCTGTCGTAGTTATTGGAGATAATACGCCACTTGCAGCATCAGGAACTCCAAGCGTACTGTCTATTCAATACACTATTGATGAATACTTAACTTTACTCTCAGAAGCTGCTAATAAAGTCGAATAAAATGAATAATCTATCCGTTTCAGAAAATAAGCAGTTGCATTTACCGAAGAATTTAATAAAAGTACTTTTGCTTTCAATTGTATTGCTTGGTATAAGTATATTAGCTTCGCTTGCTTTTGGGTCTCGTGTTGTTGGGTGGAATGATTTAATGGATGGCTTGTTCCATCCGGAAGTACAGACCCACGGAGCAAATGTTGTTCGCCAAAGAATTGCGAGAACTGTATTTAGTTTAATGTGTGGTGCTGCACTTGGAGTTTCTGGAGCACTAATGCAATCAGTTACTCGTAATCCAATTGCAGATCCTAGTATATTAGGAGTTAACACAGGTGCAGCGTTATTCGTCGTGTGTGGAATTGCCTTTTTTAATATTGGTAGTGCTAGTCATTATATTTGGTTTGCATTAGTAGGAGCAATTTTAACTGCCATTTTTGTATTCGGAATTGGTTCGATGGGGAGTGGCGGTGCCACGCCCCTTAAACTCGTTTTAGCGGGTGCAGCGACGAGTGCAGCGTTATCTTCACTCGTAATGGCAGTTATGATTCCTCGTTCCAGCGTTATGGATGAATTTAGATTTTGGCAGGTAGGTAGTGTAGGAGCTGGAGATTGGAACTCTGTCTCTCTGTTTATTCCTTTTCTTCTTGTGGGGATAATCATAGCGATTGCTACTTCACCAGCTCTAAATGCATTAGCATTAGGTGATGAAGCAGCTACTGGGCTAGGTGTACGTACAGGAACACTAAGACTTATTGCAGCTTTTGGAGGCGTGATATTGTGTGGTGTAGCAACAGCACTAGCAGGTCCTATCGGTTTTATCGGTTTGTTAGCAACACATGTAATCCGACTCGTGATTGGCCCTGATTTACGCTATGTTATCCCTCTATCTGCTTTAGCAGGTGCCGTTATTTTAACGATATCTGATGTATTCGGTCGAGTTATCGGAAGTCCTGGTGAGCTTGAAGTTGGTGTGGTTACGGCCTTTATCGGAGCTCCTATATTAATCTTAATAACTATGAAAGCGAAAATGCGTGCTTTATGATGAATAAATCAATGAATCTTATTATGATAGGTAGAATAAAAAGACGTCGTCGTTTTATCCTTGTCACTTCTTTACTGGCAATCACTGCTTTTGTGCTAAGTTGTACTATGCTTATGCTAGGTAATACAATCTATCCTATTTCGGATGTCATAAGTGTATTGCTTGGTGAGGAGGTCCAAGGTGCTTCATTTGCTGTAGGAACGATTCGTCTTCCAAGAATGGTAGCGGGTGTTTTTGCGGGGTTTGCTTTTGGGGTTGCTGGATATGTATTTCAAACGATGCTTCGTAATCCACTAGCAAATCCAAATGTTATCGGAATAACAGCTGGTTCCAGCGCTGCAGCTGTTTTCTGTATCATTGTACTTCAAGCAAGTACTACAGTTGTTTCTATTGCTTCTATTATTGGTGGACTTGCTACAGTAATTGTTATCTTTTTATTAGCAAGAGGTACTTCTTTTTCAATTGGTAGATTAATCTTAGTAGGAATTGGCATTCAGGCTATGCTAAATGCAGTAATATCTTACTTATTAATGATTGGTCAGGAAAATGATATTCCTACAGCAATGAGATGGCTTAATGGTAGTTTAAATGGTGCTAAGATGGAGGATGTTTATCCTCTTATCATTGCTGTTATTATTTTCGCGCCAATTATCGTAGCGCTTGGAAAGCGATTGGATATGCTAGAACTTGGCGAGCAAACTGCCATTTCACTTGGAGTCAACACGGATAAAACGCGAGTTATACTAATTATTACCTCCGTACTGATTCTTGCGTTAGCTACCGCTACAACAGGACCTATCGCATTTATTGCTTTTCTGTCTGGGCCTATTGCCAAAAGGTTAGTTGGTGCAGGTTTTTCCAGTATTATTCCAGCAGGACTTGTTGGCATCATTTTAGTTTTGGCATCAGATCTTGTAGGACAATTTGCATTCGCTGCTAGGTACCCTGTAGGTGTAATCACAGGTATTATCGGAGCACCATACTTGATTTATTTGCTAATCCGAATGAATCGAAAGGGAGATTTATAATGAAACCGACACATGATTTTCATACAGAGGGAATTACTGCTGGATACGATAATAAAGCTATCTTACACGATGTAGATATTTCCATTCCAAGTAATAAAATCAGCATTATTATTGGAGCGAACGGTTGTGGGAAATCTACTCTGCTTAAGACAATGGCAAGGCTTATCAAGCCTTCCTCTGGTCAAGTTATCTTAGGGGGAAAATCAATTCAAAAAATTCCCCCGAAACAGGTAGCTAAAGTATTAGGATTATTACCACAGTCACCAATTGTTCCTGAGGGAATAACAGTTGCAGACTTGGTGGGAAGAGGAAGGTTTCCGCATCAAACATTTCTAAAAGGCTGGACAAAAAAAGATTATGAAGCGGTTAGTGAAGCAATGGAAATTATGAATATTACTGAGTTTGCCGATCGACATATTGATGAGCTTTCAGGTGGTCAAAGACAGCGTGTATGGATTGCCATGTCTTTAGCGCAACAAACAGATATCTTACTTCTAGATGAACCAACTACCTTTTTAGATATCACGTATCAGGTGGAGATTTTAGATTTACTAACGAAATTAAATCGAAAATACGGTACAACCATTGTGATGGTATTGCATGATATAAATTTATCAGCACGGTATGCAGACCATATCTTTGCGATAAAAGAAGGCAAACTTATAGAAGAAGGGAATCCAACGGAAGTTCTAACAAGTGAGCTCGTGAAAACTGTGTTTGATTTAGATTGCATTGTTATTCCAGATCCTATTTCACAAACTCCATTAGTGATTCCAAAAGGTCGGTATCATGTAAAAGCTTAAGGTTTATTGTGATATAGTTAAAAGTAATTATTTGTCTTATTGCATCTTATGAGAATGTAAGCTTGATAGTTTATAAATTCGTGAAGTTACTTTATTCTAAGTAGTAGGAGGTGCATGACATTATGTCTATATACAAGTATCAAGTTGAAAAAAGTAATGGAGAAGAAATTTCATTATCTCAGTATCGTGACAATGTCTTATTAATTGTTAATACAGCAACCAAATGCGGGTTTGCGAATCAATTTGAAGGATTAGAAGAATTGCACCAAGAATATCAAGATCAGGGACTGCGTGTTCTTGGATTTCCAAGTAATCAGTTCAATGAACAAGAACCGGTCGATGATGACAATATGGAAGAAGCGTGTAAGATTAATTTTGGTGTTACATTTCCATTGTTTAAAAAGATTGATGTAAAAGGTCCTAATGCTGCTCCATTATTTAAGTATTTAACAGAGGAACAAAAAGGATTGTTAGGCAGTAACGTGAAATGGAATTTTACAAAGTTTCTTGTAGATCGAAATGGTAACGTAGTGAAGAGGTTCGCTCCTAAAGATAAACCAGCAAAAATAGAAAATGATATCAAAGCGCTTTTATAAGCTTAGGTGATTTTGGGGCTGAAATTTAAAAAGATAAAAAAATAAAAAAATAAAATCAGCAGTCTTTAAGACTGCTGATTTTTTGCGTTGCATAAATAATAAATTGAATATTACTCATCAGACAAGTCGTGCTTATTCCTTTGGGTGATGAAAGTCGACATCGGTTTGCTTTCAGCTCATTGCGTTTCCTTTACCTCAAAAGAAACAGGAAGTTCAATGCCCATTGTCGAACCACCCATAAAAACAAGGGAACAGTTTGTGCATGGCTAAACAGATGCTTGGGTGAAGGGTGATGCAAGTATTACGCCCGTTGATGCACTTTTTGAGAAACCTAACCAGGAGGAACTAGTGGAAAGAGAATCTTGGATTATTGATGGTAATTACGGTGGTACGATGGAAATCAGATTACATGCTGTGGATACCATTATTTTTCTACATATATCAAGGTATATTTGTTTGTTCCGAGCGATAAAAAGAAGTATTAAATTTAGCGAGTCTTAAACAACTATCAGATACAAAACAAATTATTATTTTGAAATCACACCAAGGGAGGTTAGTGGTTTTTAGAAACTATTTCCAGGATACATAGATCAAAAAAATGATTTCTATTTAAAAATTAGCCCCATGGAAATTAAGTCAAGGGGCTAATACCATATCCATTACTGTCTTTTCTTTGTTTTTTTATTGTTAAACTTTTCTTCGGCTGTTAATGGTTCATTGGCAAATTCATGATCAAATTGTTTGGAAAGATTTCCTCTGACTGCTTGTTCATCGCTCATATTAGCACGATCTTTCTTTGACTTTTTATTCATAAAAAACACCTCCTAACTTATTTTTCCTATGTAAAGTTAATTTATGTAATAAATACTTCCTAATGTGATAGATATACTAAAAACATTAAAAACAAGCAATTGCCTTAGAGTATCCGCCCCCACATAAAAAGAAAAAACGCATAGATTATCAATGTAAAGTAAAGGGGGGAAATAATAATATGTGGAAAAAATATGATAAAGATGGGAATCAAGAATTCAGTTTTTCAAAAGCGCGTGCACAGGCAGATGCAGATTCGAAATCAAATGTTGATTTTGATTCTGATATAAAGCTTGACAATGACAACGATAACGATAACGACAACAAATCAAAGAACAAAAATCGTAATATCAATATTGCAAAAGTAGTTAACAGTGGAAATTCTTATGTAGATGTAAAATCCGATTCTAAGTCTAAGTCTAAAGCAGATACTGACGACGATAACTTTAACGATAATGGTGATGTAGCAGGCGAACAAGATAATAACGACGACGATGATCGTCATAAAGATAATCATCATTGTTGCAAAAAAAGAAAAAGATTTTAATACAATGTTTTCAAAGTGGGATATCCAACCATCCCACTTTGTCCCTATAACTTTGGCGAAAAGGAGGTTGTAATATGGCGAATATAGATAATCTATATAATATTAAAGGTAAAAGAAGACCTTATTCAAACGATACACAAGCTATCGAGTCAACGATTAGGGAAAGCGGAAATTCAGATGTCGATATTAGTATTCTTGTTGATACTAAACCGATAGCATATGCGATGTTATGTTCATTACTAGCCACCAAGCAACTTACGAGACGTGAATTTGAAAAAGCAGTTCGTGAGCTAGAAGAATTAACTCACAACTTTAACAGAAATGATGTTTCCAATGTTAGGCTTTATGAAGATAAATGAGAAGGTAAACATCTGCCTTCTTATTCTACATAAATACTATTTTCATATGTAACTTGTATGTATTTCCGATAATTATATCTGATGGGATTTTAGAGGGTATAAACATGTCATTTCTTTTCGTTCGAAAGCTGTTGGGTGTACAGTTGCGTTAGATACGGCAAAGCGAATGGAGTATGATATGGACTTCAAATAAGTAAAAAATATTACTTTTTTTAAACAAGATTACTACTGTCAAAAAGGATTATGTTATAATAATTGACAGAATATTACAACCACAATTTTAATCAAACGTTTATTTGAAGGAGAGATAAAGAATGAGTAACCCAATTATAAAACGTACCAATACCATTTTTATTCATGTGAGTGATTTACAACGTTCGGTTCAATGGTATAGTGATTTGCTAAGTGAAGAAGTAGATGTAAGTAAAGTCGCTGATCCAGTACATAACTTAAAGATGGAACAGAATACAGGTATAACGTTAGATGCAGGACCTCCAGGAATGACAAAAGAAATACAGCCATTACCGTATCCACTATTTAACTTCTACACAGAGGATATTTATCAAGCATATGAATATCTTCAACAATTAGGATTTCAAATAGAGTCAGATATCGTAGAGTTTGATGATTTTTCTTTTTTTAATATAAGCGACCCAGATAAGAATATGATTATGATTTGTACTGGATAAATAATCATATAGAATGAGGTGGATGTTTTGGATAAAAGCTCAACTGTTAAGGCAAAAGTATTACTTTCTATAATCGTGGTACTTCCTTTGCTTGCTTTCTCGGAAATAGATGATTCATTCTACAGATGGTTTGCTACTTCCTTTTGGGGAATCATTTTTATCTTCTTTATTCAACCATTCGTTTATAAACGTTTTTAACATTCCTACGATTAGTTAGGCTGGTATATCTAGCCTTTTTTATATTGTCAAAAATTCACCTGGAGAGGTTGCTATATTATTCAATGAAGCGTATATTAAATTGTTAAAGAATAATGTTTTGCGTTAGAAAGAAGGTTCATCATGGTAGAATCTCAAGAGAATCAAAAGAGTAATAATCAGCTTCAATTTGTACTTTTATTTATAGGAATTATTGTTGTGGCATTTAATCTACGTCCGGCCATTACATCAGTAGGTCCATTGATAAGTTTTATTCGAGAAGATATTGATATTTCAAATGGTACGGCAGGATTATTAACGAGCTTGCCATTGATAGCATTTGCAGTTATTTCACCTATGGTACCAAACTTTGCTCATAAATTTACAAGAGAAAAAGTATTAATCTATGGACTTATATTAATTATGATTGGAATTTTAATTCGATCTATTTCTGTATTTACTTTATTACTAATAGGAACCTTAATCATCGGTACAGGGATAGCAATATGTAATGTATTATTACCGAGTGTGATTAAGAGTCACTTTCCGTTAAAGGTGGCATTGATGACTAGTATTTATACCACGGTTATGAATATTTTTGCTGCGGCTGGATCTGGGTTAAGTAACCCTCTTGCGAAAGATCTAGGCCTGGGTTGGCAGCTTTCTTTACTTATTTGGGCAATACCTGCTGTGTTTGCGGCTGTAATATGGATGATTATCATAAGAAAAGACACAACGAAGGAAGAAAACATTACTCCTTCTAAAAAAGGAATTCTATCTGGTAATCGTATGTGGCGGATACCGCTGGCATGGGTCGTTGCTGCTTTTTTAGGCTTACAATCAACGCTTTTTTACGTTACGATCTCTTGGCTTCCTGAAATTTTGCATAATTTTGGTATGAGCATGGCGACGGCTGGATGGCTCCTTTCCATTACACAAATTATTGGATTACCAGCGAGTTTTGCTATCCCTATCCTAGCTGGTAAGTTACAAAAACAATCCTTTATTGCTTGTTCGATTGGTGTTTTCTCATTAATTGGATATGGTGGATTGTTATTGGGAGATTCTTGGGCAATGATAATATTTAGTTTGATTTTTATTGGAATCGCATTAGGTGGAGGATTTGCTTTGGCTTTAACTTTCTTAGGGCTTCGGTCTAAGGATGCGGAACAAGCAACGGAACTTTCGGGAATGGCACAATCTGTCGGTTATTTACTTGCTGCTATAGGTCCGTTTGCGATTGGTTCTATTTATGATGTTACAGCAAGCTGGACGTTTCCACTGTTAACATTGATTATAATAGCGGTATTATTGATTATTATTGGATATCAAGTTGGTAAAGACAGATATGTGATTGATTAAGTAATATAAGACAAGTTTTATAAATTATAAATACTTCTGAGGGAATGGGGGAAAGTGAAGGAATGAAAGTTAAATCTAACACCCCGGAGGTAGCATCATGATGAAGTGGATTAGCATTACGATAACTGCAATATTAATCGTTGGAGCGTTAATGTTTTTAATAAATGTAGAGGACAAACAAAGATACAGATCATCAGATAATATTCGTGAAATATCCGCGAAGGTAGAAGAGATGAGTTTAGATGAAAAGATCGGCCAACTGATCGTTGGTGGAATTGACGGAACAGAAATAAATAATGAAACAAAAGATATGATTGAACATTATCATATTGGAGGAGTCATTCTATTTGCAGACAATATCGAAAGTAAGACGCAAACTGTAAATCTTATGAATGACATGAAAAAAGTGAATGAGAATAATCCCTATCCATTGCTTCTTGGGGTTGATGAAGAAGGTGGAAGTGTAACAAGAATGCCAGAAGAGATTACAAGTCTTCCTCCTAGTGGGTCTATAGGAAAAGAACAAGATCAGGAACTTGCTTTTGAAGTTGGTACGCTTTTAGGAAAACAGATGCAGGGGTTAGGTTTTAACTTAGATTTTGCTCCAGTGCTTGATGTAAATAGTAACCCAGATAATCCTGTTATTGGAGATCGTTCCTTTGGTGACAATCCAGATATAGTGAGTGATATGGGAATCCAAACCATGAAAGGAATTCAGAGTGAAGGAATTATCTCTGTCGTCAAACACTTTCCTGGACATGGGGATACAAGTGAGGATTCACATTTAGAGCTTCCAAAAGTGGACAAGAGCTTGAAGGAACTTTTAGAAGTTGAACTGGTTCCTTTCGAAAAAGCAATTTCCAATGGAGCTGACGTAGTTATGACTGCACATATTTTATTGCCGCAAATGGATGCCACATACCCAGCATCTATGTCTGAAAATATGATTACTGGATTATTGAGAGACGATATGGGTTTTAATGGAGTTGTTATCTCAGACGATTTAACGATGGGAGCAATAACGGAAAACTTTAGAATAGAAGAAGCGGCTATCCAATCAGTAAAAGCTGGCAGTGATATGATACTTATCGCACATCATCCAAATGCGGTGACTTCTGTTCATGAGGCATTGAAAGCAGCTGTAGAAAATGGCGATATAAGTGAAGTGAATATTAACGAAAGTGTTGAAAGAATCATTCATTTAAAAAGGAAATACAAACTTTCAAACGAAGAAACTCCTCAGACATACTTTCAATGGATTAACGAGAAGGTTCAAGAGATTTTAAATAAAGTCTCTTGACCTTTTTTATTTATTGGGGGTATAAAGAGATTCTTAATTTAATTTTAATTGGATATTTTTAACATATATTTAAAATCTAGCTATCTACCGGTATTATTTTCCTGATTAAAGAAAAAAGAGCTGTAAAATACTAAAATAAATTGTTATTTCTCCTTAAACTCAATGTTAATACACTGTGATTTTCATATGATAGATTAGGTGCAGTGATAAAATATGATGGATTTTATCGATATTCATCATATTTTAACTAGTATAGTAGAGAAACAAAGGAGGAATAACGTTGGCAAAGTCCAATCTATCAGCTAAGAAATACGTGCTTTCTACAGCATTTGTTACTTCTTTAGCCCTAACACCTATTTTTGCGGGAAGCGTGTTTGCTAATGCTGGAGCAGGAGCTTCAGAGGGAGATATACCTGCTAGCGAAAGTAACCTTCCTAACGTAACAGAGCAAGAAGAAACTTCCACGAGTGTAGGACTCATTCAGCGCGGGGATGTAAGCTCTGCAGTGGAGAACTTGCAAGAAGAATTACAAGATCAAGGTTATTATACATATAACATTGATGGTATCTTTGGTCCAATTACTGAAGAAGCAGTAAGAGAATATCAAGCAGACCAAGATTTACAAGTGGATGGTATTGTAGGACCAAATACAGAAGAAGCGTTGGCAGTAGAAAATGAAGGTTCTGATGGAGAATTAAATATTGTAGAAAAAGACGAAGATGAGAATACAACTGAGTCTGGAGACATCCAATCCGATATTGTTGCTGCAGCAGAGAGCGTTGTAGGTACTCCTTATGTATGGGGAGGAACAACTACAGATGGAATGGATAGTAGTGGATTTATTAACTATGTATTCAATCAAGTAGATATTGATATTTCTCGTACGCATAGTGAGATGTGGGTAAATGATGGAGTACATGTAGATTCTCCTGAAATTGGAGACGTTGTATTCTTTGAAGGAACCTATGACACTAAAGGAGCTTCACACAGTGGTATCTATATTGGTAATGGTCAAATGATTCATGCTGGAAATGACGGTGTCAGTGTCGCTGATTTCACCATTGATTACTGGCAAGATCATTACATTGGCGCAAAGTCTTTCACTGAATAATATAATCTAAAAAAATTAGTATGATTACTCAAAGAAAAGAGGCTAGTAAAATCTAGCCTCTTTTCTTTGTGTTTTATTTTTAATTTAATGAACCAATTTCATAATTAATATATTTAGTATAAAATTCGAATGTTGTGCTGTTTGATTTCCATTATAGACGGACGCTTTTTAGCAGGCACGGCCTCAGCTAACTTGAAAAGAAGAACACTTTTCAAGTGGATCTTCAGTTCGTTATTCTGAGCAGGAGTCGCCGTCTTCCATTACAATCAAAGCCGAATCCAAGCAGCTACATTAAAGGAATAATAAACCATACTCAAGGAGTTTTTTCTTGATAACGTCTTTAAATTATTCAATACATGTCTAGTTAAATTGGGTTTTTACTAGATATCTAGTATAGCTCGTTCTAGGTTTTGTTTTAATTGATCGATACGAATAAATCGGCTTTCCCTAAATAATTCTTTTTGCTCTAGAAGCAAAAACATGGTAGGTACCGTAAATACTAGGTATTCTCCTGCAATTTCTTTCACTTCATCTGCATCGACTTTTCCTACTTGGATTTGTGGGTAGTCACTTAATAGCTCTTGAACCTTTGGCCACACGGCATGACAAACACTACAGTTTTCTCTAGAAATATATATGAATGATAATTGATTGTCCCTCGTAAATTCTCTAACCATCTCGATAGAAGTTAGTTGTGTGTATTCTTTCATACAGCGACTCCTTTTTAGTTATGCGTCATCTTTTACTCTAAGCAGGCGTAAGCTGTTGAGTGTTACGATTAATGTTGCACCAATATCTGCAAAGATTGCTAACCAAAGCGTTAACCATCCTGGAATAACGAGTAATAGGGCTGCTAGTTTAATTCCTAATGAAAAGATAATGTTTTCTTTAATAATTCTTAGCGTTTTCTTACTTAAGTTCATCGTATATGGTAATTTATTAAGGTCATCCGACATTAATACGATATCAGCGGTTTCTAAAGCGGTATCGGTACCTGCACCACCCATTGCAATGCCGACAGTAGAAGCTGCGAGTGCTGGAGAATCGTTAATGCCATCTCCTACCATCGCTGTTTTTTGATGGTTAGTTGATAACTCTTTAATGTACTTCAATTTATCTTCTGGCAATAGATTTGACTTAACATTGGTGACACCGACTTGATTTCCAATTGCTGAAGCAGTATTGTGATTGTCACCTGTTAGCATGACAGTATTCATACCAAGCTTATTTAGTTTTATCACTACATTTTTTGATGCTTCTCTAACTTTATCTGCGATGGCATATAACGAGAGAATATCTTGATTAGTTCCTAGAATGATCACCGTTTTTCCTTCTAATTGTAAGTCTTCTATTTGTTTTTGGATAGTTGAATCGATGGATGTGTGTAAATCTTTAAAAAAGTCAGGGCTACCAACGTAATAATCTTTGTTGTCTAGCGTAGCTTGAACACCTTTTCCTGTGATCGATTTAAAGTTTTCCATTTCCACATTTTTAAATACAATGTTATTTTCATCCGCTTTACGTATAATCGCAGCAGCTAGTGGATGCTGGGAACCATTTTCAATAGCGGCGATGAGTGATAAGTTATAATCTTCTTCGCCTTGATAGGATACAATATTGGTTACGTGCGGTACACCTTCTGTTAAGGTACCTGTTTTATCAAAAGCGATAGTCTGTAGTGATCCAGTCTCTTCTAAATACACGCCACCTTTAATCAGTACACCATTTTTAGCGGCATTACCAATTGCAGTAACAATTGCAACGGGAGTAGAGATTACAAGTGCACAAGGGCAACCAACGACTAATATAGCTAATCCTTGATATACCCAAGTACTCCAATCTCCTGTGATAGCTGAAGGAACAATCGCCACCATGAGAGCAACGAGCATGATTACTGGGGTATAGTATTTAGCAAATTTATCTACGAAAGCTTGTGAAGGCGCACGTTCCGCCTGTGCCTCCTCTACAAGATGAATAATCTTGGAGATAGTGTTATCTTCCACTTTTTTCGTAACACGTATTTCTAATAATCCATCTACATTAAATGTACCTGCAAAAACTTCATCGTCCGTCATTCGAGCAACAGGAATACTTTCGCCCGTAATAGCTGATTGGTTAACAGATGAAGATCCTTTGATGACAGTGCCATCCATCGCTATTTTTTGTCCAGGTTTCACAATCATAATATCGTTTATCTGTATGTCGTTGACATCGACTGTTTGCTCTATATTACCTCTGCGTATAAGTGCTTCGTTTGGTGCGATGTCCATTAGAGACTGAATGGAATGTCTCGCTTTATCCATAGAAAATCGTTCTAATGCTTCACTTATCGCAAATAGAATGACGACCGCTGCGCCTTCTAACCATTCTCCTATTAATGCTGCACCAACAACGGCGATAGTCATTAATGTATTCATATCAAACTGGAACTGGATTAAATTCTTGAGTCCTTTGATAAATAGAGAGTAGCCGCCAATCAGAATTGCTGCGCCAAAACCTATAGTTGGTATCATACTTTGTTCATTTAAGGAATAACTAGCGATAAGACTGATAACTATAATAAAAGCGGCAATGTAGAGACGGATATTGTCTTTTTGTTTCCAAAAAGAAATCTTCTTTTTGGATTTACGTTCTCTTTCATCTGAGATTTTTAGATTCTCAAACGAACCTGCTTTTTCTAAATCTTGAATGGTTGTATTTCCCTCAACATATACTTTAGATGCTCCAAAATTTACTTGAGCATTCTCAACACCAGGTAATTGTTTTACATTGTTTTCAAACTTTGCTGCACAGTTCGTACAGCTTAAACCTTGTATTCGATATGTTTCTGCATTAGGATTAGTGTTTATTTGACTATAAGACATGGTTTTCCCCCTCTTGATGATGAATTAGTGCAATAGATACAAGTTGACGAATATGATCATCATCTAGAGAGTAGAAAGCGAGCTTTCCTTCTTTACGGTAGTTCACAATTCCTTGTTTATATAACGTTCTCAAATGATGAGAAGCTGTTGCGACTGATGTCTCGATGATATTCGCAATATCACAAACACAAAGATCATCTTCTTCACATAAAGCATAAGTAATTTTCGCTCTATTTTGATCAGATAAGGCTTTGAATATTTTTGCCATACCTTCTAAATCATTGTTTTTCATCTTGGATTGAACACGATTAACCTTTTCTTCATTATGACAATATATATCGCAAGTATCTTTAGTTATCATAAAATTCACGTCCTTGTTCAAATATTCATTTGATTGTATTGTATTACTAAATTTATTTATATTCAAGTATTCGTTTGAATGTTAGTTTGTATACTCTCATAAAGGAAAATAAAGATAAAGATAGAATAGTAAGTAGAGGTGGTTAAAGGGGGATATGATGACTAATCAAGGATTAATAAGAAAAATACCAGAATTACGTGAATGTAAGGAAATTATCCAAATTGAAAAAGGGTTCTCTGCTGATAAGAAATATATTATTCATACAGAGAAAAATCAGAAACGATTACTACGTATATTTGATTGCGCTGATATGAAGCAGAAACAACTAGAATTTATGGTGTTGAAGAAAATGGAAGAAAACCAAGTAGCCTGTTCCAGACCTAAAGCCATTGGTGAGGTGGGTCAGCATGGGTATATGATTACTTCATATATCGAAGGAGAAGATGCGGAAATAGAAGTCCTCAAACTATCTGAAGAAAAGCAATTTCAGGTGGGCGTAGAGGCGGGAGAAGAACTGAAGAAGATACATAGACTTCAAGTGCCACCACAGATTTCTTCTTGGTATTCCAGAAAAGTGATCAAACACCAAAGTTATATGGAAGCTTATCAAAATTGCGGAGTACAAGTAAAGAATGATGAAAAAATCATACGTTTTATTAAAGACCATATGCATTTGATGAAAGATCGTCCGAATGTATTTCAGCACGATGATTATCACCTTTCTAATCTGATTATTAATAACGGCGAGTTCGCAGGAGTCATTGATTTCAATCGATACGATTGGGGAGACCCTGTTCATGAATTCTTGAAAATTGGTATTTTTAGCCGGGAAATTAGTATTCCATTTTGTACTGGACAGATTAAAGGCTACTTCAGTGGAAGAGAACCGGATGAAGGGTTTTGGCGATTATATTCTCTTTATCTTGCAATGTGTGTGTTCTCGACAGTTGTATGGACATTGAAAACGATACCAGAGAATTTGAATCAGATGCTGGATAAAGTATACACATTTCTAGAGGATCACAATTATTTTGAAGAAATTGTACCGAAGTGGTATAGAAGGGAAGGAGGGTATTGATTTGATCAAGCAACTACTTTTAATTATTGATGTGCAACAAGATTTGATGGAAGGAAATGATACAGAACCGCCTGTTTTCTTGAAGGATCAACTTATAAGTAATGTTAATATTGTGATTGAAAAAGCACATAAAGAAAATATTCCTGTCGTATTCGTTAGAGATCTTGATGTGGCAGGAGGTAAAGGAGAGGGATTTGAAGTTCATCGCAACATACATGTACCGGAAGATGCGAGATTTTTTAATAAATCGGCAACAAATGCTTTCTACGGGACTGGTCTATTAGAGTATGTAAAGGCTGAGGAGTTTAACCATTTAATTATTATGGGCTGTGAAACCCAGCACTGTATTGATAGTGCTGTTCGAACTGCTACTATTAATGGCATGGATGTAACACTTGTCAGAGACGGACATTCAACGAAAGGCAATGAAGTGTTAAGTGGAGAACAAATTATCCGACACCATAATACAACCCTCCACGGTTATTATAATGTAGATCATTTTTCTGTCGTTCGGAATTCAAATGAAGATCTATTTATTCCTACTCATGATAACTATAGGTGAATAAAGAGGGAAATAATATATGAACACAAAAATACTCAAATTATTAAATGAAATATATCCACTCCAGATTACTGAAATTGAAGTAACAAATGAACTGTATCGATGTAAGGCGGATAAGAGGCATACGCTAAGTGGGGAACAAGTGTGGATTATGAATCACTTTAGAATTAAGATAGAAAATAACCATACTTTATTAAATCTAAGTGAAATGTATATTTGATCGGCAATTATTGATATTAGCAATCTATTATTAGTTGGCGTATTTTACCTTCCATAAAAATGATTAACTTTATTAAAACTGGGAATACAGATTATATAATCAAATTAATAGGAGGTAAATATCATGCCATTTGTAAAAGCTTATACAAACGATGAAGCACTAGAAAAGGATATTAATACTTTAAAAGAAAGTGATATTAATTCTAAAGAAATTTTTGTGTTATCACATGATGATGATCGTACAGCAAGAATTGTTAGCAATACAGATATTTCAGGAATTGACTATAATAAAGAAAACATCGGTTCCTTTGAAAAACAAGGTGATGAATTAAGAGAAAAGCTTATCGAATTAGGAGTAGCAGACGCAGAAGCTCATGAATTCGAAGAGGATATGGATGAAGGAAAAGTCTTTTTAATTGTCAAAGATGAAAGAGCACAAATAGTGCTAAAATAAAGGATACAATGTAGAAATCGCTTGGAGCTTAAGCTTCAAGCGATTTTTTGTGTCTAATAATTTTCTGATTCGTTTTTAATATAGGTATATACTGATTTTGGTAATGGAATCCCTTCTGTTTCTCTCTTTTTAGCTGTTATATTTTCTATCTCTCCTGGAATAAATACTCTTTCTACATGAGTGCTAGGAGTTGTGTTACGTAATTCTTGAATCATAGCGTCGAGTCTTGTTGTGAATACTTCAATTGATACAAATTTAGATGGGTCAATTGCCATGAAGAAGTGTCCAAGTTCCCTGTTTTTATCATAATCTCCATACATTTTAGATATATGTGGTCCAAAAGCAGCTCCTGTAAGCATAGAAGAGAATATTTCTACTACCATTGCTAAGCCATATCCTTTTGGACCTCCGAATGGTGACAATGCTACAACTTCATTAGGATCTATTGTAGCTTCTCCATTGTTGTCTACCCCCCAACCATGAGGAATTTTCTCTCCTTTTTCTTTGGCATTTAATATTTTCCCTAATGCAACAGTGCTTGTAGCGAAATCTAAAATTATTGCTTCTTCTTTATTTGCCGGAAAACCGAAGGCGATTGGATTTGTACCAAAGAATGGTTCTGCCCCACCAAATGGAACAACTACTTTATCCGTATGGGTCATAGCTATACCAATCAAGTTATTCTTTGCAGCTTGTTGAACGAAATACGATAACGCCCCACAGTGACTACTGTTCTGTACTGCAACTGCACCAGTCCCTGTTTGTTTAGCTTTTTTAATTGCTATGTTCATTGCTTCTTTGGAAATATAATGTCCAAACCCATTATCACCATCTAAAATGCTAGTGGACGGGGATGTGTCTGTTTCTTGCAATACCGGCTTAGGATTGATTCCGCCTTCTTTAATTCGTTTAATATAGTGTTCTACTCTTAATACGCCATGTGAATCAACCCCTCTGAGGTTAGCGTGAACAAGTACGTCAGTAATGATATTAGCGATCTCTTCTTCAATGCCATATTTTTCGAATACTTTTTTGGTCATTTGTGTTAACTCATCTTTAAGAATCATATTAAATACACTCCTTTCTTTTGAAAACGCTTAAATTAATACTAGCATACTTGTATGGTAGTATGGTAGAATTATTTTCAGAAAGGAGTGAATTATATGTTAAACAGGACGAAATTTAAAAATTCAACAAGAGATTTTGTATATGATACAATGCGAGAATCTATCATGAACCTAGAAATGCCACCTGGTAAAGCTATCTCAGAGAAAGAAATTGCTGAAGAATTAGAAGTTAGTCGTACACCTGTTAGAGAAGCTTTCTTAAGGTTAACTCAAGATGAATTATTAACTGTTTTACCGCAAAGAGGTTCGTTTGTTGCACTTATTGATTTAGACCATGTAGAGGAAGCTCGTTTTTTACGTGAGCAAGCAGAAGTAGGGATTATTCGATTAGCTTGTGAAGTGCTAAATGAGAGTTATATAGAAAAACTCCAATCAAATTTGAGTGAGCAGAAGGAAGCAAGAGACAGTGATGATGAAAACACCCTGTACATTTTAGATAAAGAGTTTCATCGTATATTTGCAGAAGGGACGGATAAACATCGTGTGTGGAATGTTGTTCAAAAGATGGATACACATTCCAACAGACTTAGGAAATTAAGTATAGAATTGAAATTAAATTGGAGAAAGCTAGTTGATCAACATGAGGCGATGCTGAATGCTGTTAAATCAAATAAACCAGATTTGGCTGAAGATATAATGCGTGAGCATTTATCACTCTTAATCTATGATCAAGAGGAGCTAAAAGCGAATTATCCTGATTATTTTTATTAAATAAAATGATAACAAGGGGTTGGCAATGATGATCAAAAAGTTAGTATTATTTGTTTTACTTACTTTCCTTTTCTTAAACGGTTGTTCAACAAATCAAAGTTCTGCGAAGGAAGAGGACGTTACACATTGGAAAATGACCCATATTTCCGATTCAAGCCATTTATGGCATCGTACAGCAGTTGAATTTGCAAATCTTGTAGAGGAAAAAACCAATGGAAAGGTAATAATTGAGTTATTTCCTAATAGCCAGCTTGGCAGTGAAGTAGATAATATTAATTCGATTCGTTACGGTGCTACGGATTTAACCATTACGGGGGAAACTTTAGAGGTATGGACACCGAATGCTGTTATGTTAGCGGTACCATATGCTTTTGAAAGCAATAATCATATGAGGGAGGTCATTGAAGGTGACATTGGGGAGAAAATCGAAAACGATATTAAGCGTGATATTGGTCTGACTCCTTTATTTTATATGGAACGTGCTCCACGAAACTTGACTTCAAACTATCCCATCTCAACACCGGATGATTTGCGAGGATTTAGTATGCGGGTTCCAAACGTACCGTTATTTTTAGATTCGTGGTCAGAAGCTGGTGCTCAACCACAAGTAATGAGTTTAAGTGAAGTATTTACTGGATTGCAACAGGGAGTTATTGATGGTCAAGAAAATCCCAATGACTTAATTGAAAGTAATGGATTTTATGAAGTGCAAGATTATTTAAATTTAACAGAGCATGTTCGTTCTTGGATTTATGTGGTAGTAGGTACGGAACAATTGAAAGCGCTACCTGAGAATCAACAAGAAGCAGTCAAAGAAGCTGCTGCAGAAGCAGAGAAGTATGCACAAGATTTATTAGAACAAGAGACAGAAGAAGTCCGACAAAGATTAATTGATGCTGGTATGCAAATTAATGAAGATGTTGATACAGATGCATTTCGTGAAGCAATGTTACCAGCGTTAAAAGAATATTTTAAAGAGGAACAATTAGAGCTTTACCAGGACATATTAGATGTTGCCGATGAAAACGGAGGTAATCAATAATGAATGTAATGAGAAAAATAGATAAAATTCTCGGAATAATAGCAATGTTATTATTTGCCGCTTTATTGTTAGTTGTTATTATTCAGATCTTAAGTCGTTATTTTCCGTATGATTTTATATGGACTGAAGAGCTTTCTCGGTATCTATTTGTCTATTCTATTGTAATAGCAGCACCACTTGCTTTAAGGAAACAAGAATTTATAAAAGTAGATATGCTTATAGAATTCTTGCCGAAGCATGTTCGAAGAATTTATGAGAGCGTAATCGCTGTTTTAATTTTGCTGTTTTCAGTGGTGTTATTCATCTATGGATTCAATTTAGTGACATTGGGTATAGATTTTTATGCTCCTACTTTAGGGTTTTCTATGGCGTATACCTATGCAGCAATTCCGCTATTAGCGGTTTTATTAATTGTTTACTCTGTAGTGTACATCATCGATCAATTTAGTATTGAAAGTCAAGAGAGTGAGGAGGAACAATTATGATGGCTTTATTGCTTTTTGGTCTGTTCTTAATACTCATTGTTACCGGTGTGCCAATTGCATTTAGTTTAGTATTATCTTCATTGGTTTATCTATTAATTGCAGGAGTACCGTTAACCGTTATTCCACAAACCTTATTTGCGGGCTTAGATTCTTTTGTCATGCTTGCGATTCCAGCATTCATTTTGGCAGGTAATTTGATGAATGCTGGTGGGATTACAAACCGTATTATTGACTTTGCGAACGCAGTAGTGGGTCATATAAGAGGTGGCTTAGGCTTAACAAACGTAGCTTCTTCTCTAGGATTTGCAGGAATATCTGGAACAGCTTTATCTGATACAGCAAGTATAGGATCTGTAATGATTCCAGCGATGAAAAAACAGGGGTATGGTGCTGGGTTCTCAGCAGCAGTAACTTCAATATCATCAACTGTGGGACCGATGCTACCCCCATCTTTACCAATGATTATTATTGGAACTTTAGCCAGTATTTCTATTGGTGATTTATTTTTAGCAGGTGCAATCCCAGGGGTATTATTAGCATTAGGATTTTTACTAGTTACATATATTATTTCTGTAAACCGTCAATATCCTAAAGGTGAAAGACAGACAATCGCTGTAGTTGGTAAAACCTTTATGGGAGCGTTTTGGGCGCTATTAATGGTAGTTATTATTCTTTGGGGGATTCTTGGAGGATATTTTACCCCAACAGAAGCAGCGGTAGTTTGTGTGGTATATGCATTTATTGTAGGGAAATTTGTTTATAAAGAACTGGACTTAAAACAAGTACCTGCTATTTTGCTTACAACGTTAAGATCAACAGCTTCCATTTTATTACTTGTAGGATTTGCAAATACTTTTGGTTGGATTTTAGTAAGTGAAGGTGTGCCACTTCTAATTGCAGATGGAATCCTTTCTGTTTCAGAAAATCCAATCTTTGTAACTTTATTAATTATATTGTTGCTCCTTATGGTTGGAATGTTTATGGAAACAATAGCAGCATTAGTTATTCTATTCCCTGTATTGTTGCCAGTTGCAGAAAGTATAGGAATGGATCCAATTCACTTTGGCGTGGTGATGGTATTATCCTTAATGATAGGTTTATCAACTCCGCCTGTGGGTGTTTGTTTATTTGTAGCATCAACATTCGCGGAAGTTCCAATTACCAAAACGATAAGAGAACTACTGCCTTTTTTTGGTATCGCAATTTTTGTGCTCCTTGTTGTAGCCTTTGTACCTTCTCTATCTTTGTACCTACCGAGTCTATTTGAATAAAGGATGTGGAAAGTAATGAAAGCAATACAGGTTGAGAAACCAGGGAAATTAGAAATTGTAGAAATGAATAAACCTACTATAAAAGATGACTATGACGTCATTGTAAAAGTGAAAAGAGTTGGTATATGTGGTTCAGATGTTCACATCTACCATGGAACTAACCCATTTACCAAATATCCAAGAGTAATTGGTCATGAAGTATCTGGTGTAGTGGAAGAAGTTGGAAACAAAGTTGTTAGTATAAAAAAAGGTGATTTAGTAGCGTTAGAACCTATTATCTACTGTGGAGAATGTTATGCATGTAGAAAAGGTCAACCTAATGTATGCAAATCATTAGAGGTTTTTGGTGTTCATCGAGATGGAGGGATGAGTGAATGGCTTAAAGCTGAAGAAAAGAATTGGCATAAAGTCTCTAGTCATGTTTCTGAAGAAGCGGCGGCTTTAATTGAACCTTTAACAATTGGAGCGCAAGCAACGTATAGAGGAGAAGTGCGTGAAGGAGAGAAAGTTTTTATTATTGGCGCTGGTCCTACAGGTATTGCTTGTCTGTTATTAGCAAAAGAACGAGGTGCTACAGTATTCATCTCTGACTTCAATCAAACAAGATTAGATTATGCAGATTCTATTGGTGCAGATGTTACCATACAGCCTAAAAAAGTTAATGTAGCATCGGAGATAGATAGATTAACAGATGGAGAGCTAGCAAATGTTGTAATCGATGCCGTAGGATTACCTGAGACTTTTCAACAAGCAGTTGAACTTACTTCAATAGCGGGGACAGTAGTTACATTAGGTTTTAATGAAGAACCATCTTCAATACCGTCTCTGTTATTAACGAAAAAAGAATTAAAAGTTGTTGGATCAAGACTACAGTCACATCAGTTTAAAAATGTAATCGATAAAGTTAATGAAAGAAAGTTAGATCCAAGTAAAATAATTTCTCATCAATATCCAATGGAGCAAATAAAAGGTGCGTTTGATTTATTAGAAAACCATCCAGATGAAGTTAGAAAAATAGTACTAACATTTTAGTTTTAGGAGTGATTGAAGAATGCGAATGACATTTAGATGGTATGGTGAGAATAATGACTCTGTTTCATTAAAACATATTAAGCAAATTCCTGGTGTAGAAGGTTTGGTATGGGCATTGCATCATCGTTCAGCAGGAGAAGTATGGCCGTTAGAAGAAGTATTGGAAGTGAAAAAGCAAGCAGATAAGTATGGCTTTCACTTGGACGTTGTGGAAAGTATTAACGTTCATGAGGATATTAAATTAGGAAAGGAATCAAGAGATCAGTATATAGATAACTATAAGGAAAGTATTCGACATGTTGCAGCTGTAGGAGCGAAAGTTATTTGTTTTAACTTTATGCCTGTTTTTGATTGGACGCGTACCGACCTTTACAAAGAATTAGAGGATGGTTCAACGGCATTGTTTTACGAAACATCAAAAGTGAATCAAATGGATCCGACTGAGTTGATTAAGCAAATAACCAATTCAGGTTATACAATGCCTGGCTGGGAACCTGAACGTTTAAAAACTATTAAAAATTCATTTAAAGCTTATGAAGAAGTAGATGAAGAACAATTGTGGATAAACTTAGAATATTTTTTAAATGAGGTGTTGCCTGTAGCAGAAGAGGAGGATATCAAATTGGCTATTCATCCTGATGATCCGCCATGGCCAGTGTTCAATCTACCCCGAATTATTACGAATGAACGAGCTGTTGAAAGATATCTAGCAATTTCAGATAGCCCATCTCATTGTCTAACTTTATGTAGTGGATCTTTAGGTGCAAATCCTAATAATGATATCCCAGGTATTATACGAAGATTTCATAATCGGATTGCTTTTGCCCATGTTCGTAATGTGAGAATCTATGATAATGGTGACTTTATAGAAACATCTCATCGAACGAAAGATGGATCCGTTCCAATTGACGAAATTGTAAAAGCGTATCATGACACTGAATTTAAAGGATATATTCGTCCGGATCATGGAAGACATTTATGGAACGAAGAATGTCGTCCTGGTTATGGATTATATGATCGTGCTTTAGGTGTAATGCATCTTTGGGGATTATGGGATGCTTATGAATTAGTGAAGCAAGAAAGGAGTGAATGATATTGTTACCAATTTATGAAGGACTAGTTGGAAAAGTAGCAGTTATTACTGGTGGTAGCGGAGTATTATGTCAAGCAATGGCAAAAGAACTTGCACGTCAGGGTATGAAAATCGCTATTTTAAATCGTAATGTTGAGAATGGAGAAAAGGTTGCTGAAGAAATCATAGGACATGGCGGTATAGCAATAGCAGTTGGTTGCGATGTATTAAAGGAAAAGCATGTAAAGGAAGCTTATAAGATAGTAAAAAAAGAATTAGGAGAATGTGATTTATTAATAAATGGAGCTGGAGGAAATCATCCAGATGCTATTACAGACAAGGAGAAGTTTGAAGCAGGAGACATCGATGACAATACTGTAAAATCTTTCTTTGATTTGCAATTAAATGGATTTGACCATGTGTTTCAGCTGAATTTAGTCGGGTCACTTATTCCTACACAAGTATTTGCACAGAATATGGCTACACGCGGAGGGAATGTTATCAATATTTCATCCATGGCGGCACCTGCACCAATGACAAAAGTTCCAGCATATAGTGCTGCTAAAGCAGGTATAGATAATCTTACTAAATGGTTATCTGTTCATTTCGCGGAAGTGGGTATTAGAGTTAATGCGATTGCTCCTGGGTTCTTTTTGACCAATCAAAATAGAAATCTTTTACTAAATGAAGATGGTTCTTTATCTAACCGTGCAGAAAAAATCATTAATCATACACCACAACGTCGGTTTGGGAATCCGGAAGATTTATTGGGCACTTTACTTTGGCTCGCTGATGATAATACATCTGGATTTGTAACGGGAATAACAGTACCTGTTGACGGAGGATTTATGGCTTATTCTGGCGTATAAATATAAAATTATATATAAACCTGCTTGAATTTTGATTCAAGCAGGTTTATTCAAGTTTAATAAAAGTTAGATTTTATTTTTTAGTAGAACTTACCTAAATAGTTATTCGCATTATGTAGTGTTAGTTTAATAGTTTACACATATATACATGGAGGGTCCTCAAATAATAAGGAAGGATCAACATGTCATTAACAAGAAATCAAAAACTAGCCCATTTTTTAATTTTGCCGATAGGATTATTTTTATTTTCTCATTTACTATTTTAGATATTAAATCGTGGTGAAACTCCAGATATATTTCAGCCTCATTGGTTTAATAACGATAATTCTCCTAAAGAACGTCAGTTTATTAGACAGATTATATTTTGGTCATTGTTAATAATGATTTGTGTTTGAATATTTATTGTTGATAAAACATTATAGATTCATAAATTGAAAGCGTGTCGTGATTCCTCATCGTGTGCATGTAACGTACAACTATAAAGATTCACACATTATTGAACCTCATTTATTATTATCTGATAAAAATGGAGTTTATGCTTTCTATAAGATTGACTAATGTGTTGTTACTACTTCTATTTTTCACACCATTTAATTTACACTAAAATCCAGCAGCAGTAATTTTAATTCCCCAATTTCCAAAATTAACCATATTCTAATCTATTTCTAAGAAAGCCCTAATAGCTATCTCATTAATCACAATTAAAATGTTATTTATAACTTATAAAGATGATATTGGAGGCTATCTTATGAAAATTGTAATTATACCATCCGGATTTAAAGAGTGCTTAAATGCAGAAGAAGTTGCTAGTTCAATGGATATGGGAATCCGTCGGTTTGATCGAAATGTAAAAACAGTTGTCATTCCAATGATTGATGGTGGGGAAGGTTTTGCGGAAACAATTATCAATATTAAAAAAGGAGAACTTATTTACAAGAGAGTCACTGGACCAGTAGGTGGACAGATAATGAGCCATTTTGGAGTATATGAAGAGAAAGGAGTAAAGAAGGCTGTTATAGAAATGGCCGCTGTTGCAGGGTTAAGGTTAGTTCCTCGATCCATGCGCAATCCTTTGAAAACGACTACATTTGGTGTGGGTGAACTAATAGCAGCTGCTTTAGATGAAAATGTCGATCAAATTATTATTGGATGCGGTGATTCGGGAACATCCGATGGGGGAGCTGGTATGGCTCAAGCGTTAGGGGTTCAATTTCTCGATCAGCGTCATCAGTTATTGGATATTCGCGGAGGCGGCGACTTAAGCCAAGTCTCACATATTGATCTTTCTCATCTAGATGAAAGAGTTTGTAATGTGAGAATTGATGTTGCTTGTAATTGGCATAATATTCTTTGTGGAGCAAAAGGAGTCGCCCGTGTATTTGCTCCTCAAAAGGGAGCTACTCCTGGAGAAGTAGAGATTTTAAGTCATGGATTAGAACACTATGCATCTTTGATTCAGGAAGCAAAGGGTGTTGATGTTAGGTTTGTACCAGGAAGTGGAGCTTCGGGTGGACTGGGAGCAGGATTGCTTGCCTTCACAAATGCTGTGCTCCATCCTCGATATGATATCATCATGCAATATATTCAGCTTGAAGAGCATATTCAGGATGCTGATTTGGTTTTAACAGCGGAAGGATGTTTAGATGGCCAAACGCCTAATGGAAAGATACCATCGGAAGTTTCAAGAATTGCCAAACTAGCAGGAGTTCCGGTGATTGCTATTACCGGTACCATTGGTGAAGGAGCAAGTATTAATTATACAAGTGGAATTGACGCATATACGAGTATTATCCAAAAGCCGACTTCATTAGAAAGTGCAATGGAAGAAGCAGCTATTTGGATTGCGGATAGTGCAGAAGCAGCGATAAGACAAATACAAATAGGATATAACATCGCGCAACGTAAATATAAGCGGGATGTAATATGATAGGCGATACTCGAATAGAAAGAAGAAATACGAGAATATCTCCGATCACTAAATATTTTAATGAGATGTCTTATCGTTCTGTATTTCTTTACAGTATATTCATCATTTTATTTGTAGCAATAGCATTTACTAGATCGTTAGATTATGAGGCGAAAATTACACTTATTATTTTTATTATTGCGATGGTATTATGGGTGGTTACGAAGCTTCCTGCTGGGTATGTAGCACTTGGATCATTATTATTTATCATTCTATTAAAAGGAGCTAGCCCAAGCTTATTATATGAATCATTTTCACTTGAAATAGTCTGGTTAATGATTGGGGCATTTATTATAGGTGAAGCAGTGAAACGTTCTGGATTAGCTGATCGAATGATGAACTCAATCCTTCACCGCTCTACAAGTTATAATGGGCTTTTATTTTATGTCATGATAGCACTTTTTCCGTTGGCTATTTTTATACCTTCTACATCTGGGAGGGCTGCGTTAACGTTGCCTGTTGTTAAGGAATTGGGTAGACGAATCAAGGATGAGAAACAGAAGCAAACACTAGCTTTGTTTGTCCCCATCATTATTTTGATGACAACTTCAGCTACTATCATTGGAGCGGGGTCACATCTTATAGGAATAGAACTTTTAAACCAAACAACAGGGGGTTCGATTTCCTTTTTTAATTGGCTAATTTGGGGGTTACCATTTGCCTTGTTTATCAGTTTTATTACTTATTTGGTAATAAAACTATATTTTGTACGGCAAGGTTCTAACCCTGTATCCATGGAAGTGGTTAATGATTCAGTTGACCATGAGAAAAAGGTAATGACAAAAAAAGAGTCGCAAACCTTAGTAATCATCGGCATACTTGTTCTTCTTTGGTTAACAGAGGCAGTACATGGATATGAAATTGGATTTGTCACCATTTTGGGGGCAATTGTTTTGATGACTCCTAAGTATGGTCTGATTTCGTGGAAACAAGGGATAAGGGCGGTATCTTGGAATTTAATTATATTTGTATCGGCAGCAACTGCATTAGGGATTAACCTAGTGGAAACGGGGGTTGTTGGATGGGTTGAGGAACATATCTTTCAATACATTTTAAAGTATTCAGGATTCAGTCATTGGGGAATACTTTGCGTAATCTTACTTATTTCCATTACGAGTCATTTATATGTGACCTCTCATACGACAAGAGCCATTGTATTTCTACCTGGATTTCTTATGTTAAGTACCTCGTTAGACTTAAATTCTACTGCAGTTTTGTTTTTATGTTTGATTGGGATGAATTATTGTGTGACTTTTCCAATAAGCTCCAAAGCATTGCTTGTTTATTTTGAACAGGAGGACATGAACTTTGAAGCTCGAGATTTATTGAAGTTAAGCATGATACTAATGCCTGTTTATTTTATTTCTATGTTGATATTCTATTATACGTATTGGACATGGACTGGATTATCACTTTAAAATTTTTTCGCATAACGTTTTTGTGCTAAATATATATTGCATAAGATCATTCTAGTTACAAACGCTAAACAGAGGTGATTTTTTCAATGAAAAGAATTCTTGTTTTAACGTGTATCCTCAGTTTATGTATAAGTGTTCCATCTGCTTTTGCAAAGCCGATTAATGAAGCGGATACGGATTTTACTAAGACTCTCGAGTATGCACTTATCATTAGTCTCATAGAACCAATTGACGAAGCGATTACTACCATATACAAAGATGATAAAAATGCGCCGGAAGATTTAGAGTGGTCCGTCGATGAAGCAGAGATATTAAAGATTAAACAACTCGGCGAAGTTGGAGAAGCATATGAAATCACATTGAAAGTTTTTCCATACTATGGTAATAAACAAATATATGGTGAAGACTTGCTTGTTGTTCAGGCTGGTGGAGAATTAATAGAGTTTCATCATTTGGACACGTATCATGTGAAAGATGAACGGAAATAGGTTTGGTATTTACTTTTTTAAATAAACAAGGTAGAATAATGAAAATTTATACAAATGCGATGAAGAGAAGAGTAAGCATCTGAACAATCTACAGAGAACTCCGGTAAGCTGTGAAGGAGCGTGCGGGAAGATGCTGAATCAAGGCTTGGAGCTGTGTATTGGATTGAAAGAGATTTTTTTCATGATAGTGCAACGGGTTCTCCCGTTATAGAGATAGAGTATCGCAATTATTATTGCTGTACTTGAAGAGGTCTATACAGTGATGTAAAGACAAACAGAGGTGGCACCGCGATTAATCTCGCCCTCAAAACAATTTGTTTTGGGGGTGAGTTTTTTATTTGTTTTCCTAATTTTTGATTCAAATAAAAAGGAAGTGGTGTGATTGTTTAACTGGAAATACCCGCTTTTGTTATTAAGTGGTATTGGTATATCTAACATTGGAGGATGGGTGTATTTAATCGCATTAAATTTAATAATATTAAATGAAACGGGTTCTCCTTTTGCAGTAGCAATTTTGTACATTTTAATACCACTGGCTACAATCTGTTCAAATTTTTGGTCAGGTAGCATGATTGATCGAGTAAATACAAGAAAACTTATGATTAGTCTTGATCTATTTCGAGGGGTGTGTATTGCTCTGATTCCACTAATTCCATCATTACCATTGGTATATGTTGTTGCATTTATAATTAATATGGGAACGTCGATATTTGAACCTGCTTCTATGGTTTATATGACGAAGTTAATTCCCAAGAAAGATAGACAACGATTTAATGCCCTAAGAAGTTTTATTAACTCTTGTGGAGCAATGATTGGACCAGTTATTGCAGGAGGTTTGTTTTGGTTAGGAACACCGCCTACAGCTATTTATGTAAATGCTCTTGCAATGTTTTGTTCTGCTGTTATTATTTTTTTCTTGCCAAATGTGACGACATATAAAGCTAAGAATCAAGACTTTAATTTCAATATAATTCGTATGGATATTAAGGTAGTGCTGGATTATAGTAAAAAGCATTTGTTGGTAGCAAAAATATATTTATTTTTCTGTGGTACGACTATTTTTATGGCAGCGATAGATTCATTAGAAGCATCTTTTGCGAAAGGTGTTTTATTAATATCAGACACCAGTTATGGATTTTTACTAAGTTTGTTTGGAGTTGGTATTATAGCGGGGTCTATAATGAATACGATCTGTGCAAGTCGATTTAAAATCAATTATTTAATTGCTTTTGGAACTATATTTACTGCGTTAGGGTATGTGGTTTTTTATAGCTCTCAAGGATTTGTAACGGCCGTTTTCGGAGTAGTTATTATTGGGTTTTCAGTAACTTTTGCGAACACTGGTTACTTAACATTCTATCAGAATCATGTTCCTGTAATTATAATGGGACGTTTTGGAAGTGTATTTAACATCATAGAAGCAATATTTATCATTGGACTAACAATCTTAGTGGGATTCTTTGCGGATATAATAGCTATTCGCTCTATAGGATTAGTAAGTTCTATCTGTTTTTTCGTACTAGGAATTATGGTAATGGTCTCCGTATCCAAAAGTAATCGCAATAATTTTTTCAACATGTAATTCCTTGATTAGTTGGTTATTTCAGAAAAATGAAAAATGTGGTATTCTTACTGCTAAAGAGGGGGGAGATCTCGATGCGTAGATTTTTAGTGTGAACAGTCTAACTAAATGATCCTTACCGTACATTATCAAAAAAATATCAAAGGACATTTAGGAGGATATAAGATGAGTAAACTGATTCAATATGTTGATAAAGTAGCTAATGATATTCAATTTTCAGGTACTATTCATGTGAAAAGTTCTGAAGGAATAACAACGAAAAGTTACGGTTATTCCAATCGTGCGGAAAGAATTAAAAATCAAACCAATACTCGTTATGGTATTGCTTCAGGATGTAAAATCTTTACATCTATTGCCATTTGCCAATTAATTGACGCAGGGAAATTATCTTTTGACACTACATTAAATCAATGTTTAGATGTTGATTTTCCGTATTTTGATGAGAATATCACTGTACATCATTTATTAACCCACACTTCAGGCGTTCCGGATTATTTCGATGAAGATGAGATGGACGATTATGAAGAACTGTGGGTATCCATACCAATGTATCATATAAGAAGTCTAAAGGACTTCTTGCCATTATTTAAAAATATGAAGATGAAGGCGGAAGTAGGAAGCTCTTTTTCATACAATAATGCTGGTTATATTCTGCTAGGATTAATTGTCGAGAAAGTTTCTGGATATGTATTTGGTGATTATATCCAGAAGTATATATTCCAAAAGGCAGGAATGGAAGACTCCGGGTACTTTGAAATGGATGGTTTACCGGAACGAACTGCTTTCGGTTATATTGAAAAGCCGAACGGGGATTGGAAGACAAATATATATTCTCTTCCAGTCAAATCAGCTTCTGATGGTGGTGCATATGTAACAGCTAGAGATATGGCATTATTCTGGGATGCGCTAATGAACAACCTACTTTTATCAGAAGATATGACAGACCAATTCTTAAAGCGAAGAATACATGTTGATGACGATATTTACTATGGCTATGCTGGTTATATGCAAGTAATGGAAAACAAAACAATAAAGCATATTTTGATGGGATATGACCCAGGAGTTAATTTTCGTTTTGTACACTATCCTGCTACGTCGTCAACGATTGTAGTGTGTTCGAATAAATCAGAAGGTGCCTATGAAATTTTAAAGAAGATAGAAGATGTATTGGTATAAGTAAAGAGAAAAGGCTGGGCTAGATTGCCCAGCCCTTTTAAAATCAAGAATTTTTTGGGCAGGAGGAAAGGCTGCTTGAGACCAACTTACGTAAACTGGGGAGATTCTAAAATAAAGTTAACATGAGTGCCGAGTAGGGTGCTACCATCACTTCATCTAATTACAAGTGTACATGGATTATGTTTTCAAGATGGAAAGTTATTAATGATTGATCTGAAACAGCGTGGCTATATCATCATAATTGGAATGCTATTTACGAAGATATATTAAAAGTTGCATTATCACTAGAATAAGAGGCAATAGAAATGAGAGATAATGATATACGGTTACGACCTTTTTGAATGGTTAATCTAACATAGAAGTTGACTGCATCCAGCAAATACACATAAGAGAGCAACGGTTCATACAGTGTATCCTTGAAGCAGGTTTTGTTTAGTAGTTTCTTTGCTTTTTATAATTTTACTTCATGTATAAGTTAAATAGAGGATAAAAAGAAAACATATCAAAACAATATTATTCAACTGCACCCCTCCTTATCGGAATTGAAAGACGGATTTAATAATAGATTATATAATTTCTCATGAGAATACGGGAAAGGAGAAAAATATTTGCAAATAAGACACATCCAAAGTTCAGATTATTATACTATATCCCCATTAGTAAATGAGTGGTGGGGAGGTAGGGAAATGTCAGATATGTTACCTAAATTATTTTTTAATCATTTTAATGATACGAGCTTTATAGTGGAAAATGATGAAGAAGCAGTAGTAGGGTTTTTAATTGGATTCTTATCACAAAGTAAGAAAAATACGGCATATATTCATTTTGTTGGTGTACATCCCGATTATCGTAACCAGCAGGTAGCGAAAAAATTATATAATACTTTTTTTAAGGTGATTCAACAGAAAGGAAGAAACATTGTCCGCTCGGTAACATCTCCGGTCAATAAAGGGTCTATAGCTTTTCATAAACAGATGGGATTTAATATTGAAGAAGGAGATAAAGAAGTAGAGGGAATTGAAGTTGTTTCTAATTATGATGGACACGGACAAGACAGGGTCTTATTTATGAAAAGAGTTTAGGAATCAACAAATAAGTAAATATGATTAGAAAAGGAAAGGAGCGGTGATTTTACATGCCAAGAGAGCAAGAAATGAAAGCAAACCTGCAAAATTATTTAGATGGATTTAATGAAGGGGATTCAGAAAAAGTAATTTCGTTATTTGCAGAAGATGCACGTGTAGAAGATCCTGTTGGGAGTGATCCTTTAAAAGGAATAGCATCCATTGCATCATTCTTTCAACAATCTGTTCCGTCGGTTAAAAGATTGGAATTAGCTGCACCGATACGTGGATCACATAGTAATTCAGCGGCGATGGCATTTAACATTTACGTTGAAATAGAAGGTAAAGAATCGGTTATTCGCTGTATTGATGTGATGACATTTAATGATGACGGATTTATTATTGATATGAAAGCATACTGGGGACCAGAGGATATACAGTCAAGCTTAAATTTTTAATTGTATGAGAAAATAATCTATGTTAGCCTTTAAATATAATGAACGTTCTATCTAAGGAGAGTAAGCATGAAGAAATCAAAGAAAAGAGAAGATTTATTGGATGCAGCGGAAGCTCTTTTTTACAAACAAGGATTTCATACGATTGGCATTAAGCAAATTTTAAACGAAGCTAATGTGGCGACAATGACAATGTATAATCATTTCGATTCGAAAGAAGAATTAATTACAGAAGTATTGAAGCGTAGAGAGAAAATTTATTTTGATTTGTTAAAGTCTCATACATCAGGGCAAACAGATGTAGAAGCCTATATAGAATCATTAATTGATTTTCATGTTGACTGGCTTGTAAAGGATGGTTTTAATGGTTGTTTATTTTTACGAGCAAAACAAGAGTACGAAGGAATTAATGAAGATATTACTTCATTAAGTGTTGAGTATAAGCAGAAATTAATTGATAAAATTAGTCAAGACCTGGCTAGTTTAAATATGGAAGATAACTATTCTGCCAGCATGCAAATCACACTTATCTTAGAAGGTGCGACTTCCATGTTTCAAATTTTAGGTACGGAAGTGACCAGAAGAGAAACAAAAAAGGTTGTATCGAAGTTGATTGGAAAATAGATGTTGATCTATTTTCTTTATTTTAAAACTTTAATATAATGAACGTTCTATCTAAAAAGGAGGATGCACAATGAAATCAAGGACATTAATAATGGCTGGATTGCCGATGATAGCAGTAACGTATGGTTTATCAAGATTCAGTTTTGGTTTGATGCTTCCTTATATTCGTGAATCATTATCAATTAGTCAAAGTGTCTCGGGGGTTATTTCATCACTATCGTACTTTGCTTATTGTATTGCCATTATCATGGCGATGATTTTTGCAGTTAAGATTGGTTCCAAAAATATTATTATGATAGCTGGTCTTTTTTCTATCACCGGATTAGGGTTGATCGCTGGTTCGACTAATTCTTTGTTATTGGGTATGGGAGTATTTATCGCTGGTTTAAGCACTGGATTAGCTTCGCCGCCTTATGCAGATATTGTTAGTACTAAAATCAATCCAGATAAAAAAGATCAAACAAACTCCTGGATAAATTCAGGTACAAGTATTGGAACTGCGTTTACAGGTATGATCGCACTCACAATGACGAATGATTGGAGACAGGTTTACATTATTTTCGCAATCGTAGCTTTCGTAGTTCTACTACTTAATTATTTTAGTCTTCCACGTAAAAATATTTCTAAAAAAGAGGCATCACCATTATCATTTTTTCCTTACAAAAAGGAGTGGAAAAATGCTATTGGATTAATCAGTGCTTCTATTCTTTTAGGTATCTCTAGTGCCGCATATTGGACTTTTTCACGTGATTATATTATTGGGATTGAACAATTACCAACGTTATTAGGCGATTTATTCTGGGTTCTTATTGGACTATCTGGACTCGCTGGTGGTATGGCTGGTTACTTTGTTTCCAAAATTGGATTAACCAAAGCGTATGTTATAACAATTGTTTTGTTATCCACCGCTTCTTTATTATTAGGGTTATTTCCAACAAATACTCTGAGCGGGATTATTTCTCCCATCCTATTTGGAAGTTCTTATATATTTGTAACAGGATTACTGATAGTATGGGGAACAAATACTTTTATTACTAACGCATCGTTTGGTTTAGGTGTGCCATTTTTATTATTAGCTTTAGGGCAAGTGATTGGTTCGATTATTGCAGGAACAATAAGTGAAGCGATAGGTTATTCATTCTTGTTTATTTTTTCTTCTCTAATAGGCTATTTAACAATCTTTATTTGGCCGAAAGAAAAGAATGAGCAAGAAGCTGAACCATTACGTGGCTTACAGTGATTATCCAAGCACTGGCTGGTTAATGATGTGATGACATTCAATAATGTAACATATAGGATTGACATATGGAGGAACGGAGGATATACACGTTTTGTGAAAGCCATTTTCTAATAGCCATAAAGAGGTGAGTATTTAATGAATAAAGAAGTTGTTGGCAAATGTAAGATATGTGGAGGCAACGTTTATTGTTCTGGTGGTTTTTTAGAAGGAGTTTTACAAGACAATAACACACTTTTATGTTTGTCCTGCTCAGGAAGGGATAAAAAGGATTGACACTCTGACTGTCAATCCTTTTTTATCTTTACTTCGCAATAGGTTCGAGAGGGCCAAATAATTCCATGTGAATATCTTTATCGGAGACATCCATAATTTGTAGGTCATGGTTTATTGCACTCATGAAAGGCTTAGGTCCGCACAAATAAAAGGCAGCATTTTTTGTAGGTATCACTTCTTCTAACCAGTCACAATCGATATACCCTTGTTTATCTCCATCTGTACCATTCTTGGGGGTACTAAATACAACATATTGCTTCACTTGTTCATAAGAATTTGCTATTTCAGATACTCTTTCTCTCATGGCTTGATGATCGATAGATTTGGCAGCTTGAATGAATATAACATTTCTATTTGGCTGAAGTTCTACAACGGATTCTAACATGCTCATGATTGGAGTTAAACCAACGCCACCACTAATTAAAACTAGTGGACGGTGATCACGTTCATCTAAAACAAAATCACCTGCAGGTGCACTAATTGGTAAAACAGATCCCTCCTCCACAGAATCATGTAGATAATTAGATACAATCCCAAACGGATGACTTGAAGCTTCTCGTTTTACACTAATACGATAAAAATTATTACCTGGTGCAGTTGATAAACTATATTGTCGTAGATGATCATATAATTCATTTTCTATCTGAGCTTTTATCGTAATATATTGACCAGGTTTGAAGGTAGAGATTGGTAAATTATCAACAGGTTTTAAATAAAAGGAAGTAATGTCTTTACTTTCTTTCACTTTTTTTATAATCATAAAATCACGAAAACCGGTCCACCCACCAATCTTGTTCTTCTTTTCGTTGTACATCTCTTTCTCTACTGAAATAAAGATGTCGGCGATAACAAAATAAGCTTTTTCCCATGCTTCTATAATTTCGTCGGTAGCTGCATCCCCTAATACTTCTTTAATCGCTATCAGCAAGTATTTACCAACAATCGGATATTGTTCTGGTTTAATATTTAAACTTGTATGTTTATGTGCAATTTGTTTTACATGTGGTAATATTTCTTCCAATTTCTCAATGTTAGCTGCAGCAGCATATACCGTATTTGCTAGTGCTTTAGATTGGGATCCTTTCCGTTGATTTGTTTGATTAAAGACATTTCTTAGTTCTGGATTGTTTTCTAAAAGTAGCTTATAAAAATGTTTTGTTATGGTTTCTCCATGTTCTTTTAATACTGGTACGGTGGTTTTAATAATTTCTGTCGTTCTTTTGTCTAAAGGTACGGTTGTATTTAACATGAAATCACTCCTAAATAAAAGATGTATTTTCTATACATCTTTTATTTTATATGTTTAAATTGCTATTACAATAAGTCTAATAAACCTTGTGTTACAATAATGTGAAAGATCTATTCGAGTAGGTGTGTAAGATGAATTTAAAAAAATATACCGACTATGCATTGCGAGTATTGATTTTTACTGGTTTAAAATCGGATCAAGAGCTTGCGAATATTAAGGAAATAGCTGAAGTATATCAGATATCACAAGAGCACCTGAGGAAAGTTGTACATGAGTTAACGAAAAAAGAATTAGTTGTCACGATTCGTGGGAGAAATGGTGGGATTAAGCTAGCAAAACCCGCTTCAGAGATAAATATAGGACATTTAATTCGACAGTTAGAGAATGGTTTTGTTTTATTGGAGTGCTTTGATAAAGGGACAAACCATTGTGTTATTTCTCCTGGATGTACACTCAAACATGTGATTAATAAAGCATTGGTAGCTTTCTTTAAGGTGTTAGAAGAATATACACTTGAGGATTTAATTAAGAATGAAGAAGAATTACTAGCACTAATGGGAATAGAAAAGAATGATTGATGGAGGAGGGGAATAATATGCCGATTGTCTTACAAAGAATTTATGAACATTCTCAATTCGACGGTTATAGAGTTTTAGTTGATCGAGTGTGGCCTAGAGGAATATCAAAAGTAACCGCTAATTTAGATGACTGGGCGAAAGATATTACCCCTAGTCCAACTCTAAGAAAATGGTTCAATCATGAACCGGAAAAATTTAATCAATTTAAAAAGGAATATAAAAAAGAACTACTTGAAAATCAATCAAAGATAAATAAATTATTAAATTTAAAAGAAATACAGGAAAATCAAAATCTAATTTTGCTTTATGCAGCGAAAGATAAAGAGCATAATCATGTTCTGGTTTTAAAAGAGGTTTTGGAAAATTATCAGCTTTAAATGAAAACTTCTCAGCCAATACACGATAGAACCAGTCAAAATAAATATAAAGTTTCTCATGGTTTTTAAAGAAGTTGTAATATTTTATGAAAAACGCATACATTAATCAATAAAATTGAAAAATTTTTCGTTACACATATCTTTTTTCTATCATTAATCGTTTATATTGATGAGAAGCGTAAAAGGAGTGATGAATATGTGCGCTAGGCCTAGCACAAGTTTTCGTGAAGAAAAACAAGATTTTTTAAAGATGTATCAGCAACTTTCATATTATTGTTTTTTCTTATCTCAAAATAAATGGGATGGAGAAGAACTACTCCAGGATACGATAGTTAATGCGTTAGCAAAATATAACGATTCACATTTGTGGAATATAGGTTTGCTTAAAAAAATTGCTCATAATAACTGGATAGACAAAATGCGTAGACAACGAACTGCTCCCATACCACAGTTTGAGCATGAACAGATCCATGAAGAAAAACATGGAGAAGCTGAAGCATTAGTAAGGATGTTACTTACTAAATTGACTGAAAAACAACTGTCTGTTTTCTTATTAAAAGAAGTTTTTAACTTTAAGAACTTGGAAATAGCGGATATCTGTGGGTCTTCAGAAGTTGCAATAAAAGCTTTATTATATCGATGTAGAAAACATATAAGTGAATTTGATATGACTGATGTTTTCTGTGAAGATTCAATTAAGGAAAAACATGCCAAAGATTTTATCACATTGGTGGTAGGGGTTATTAAAGCAGATGATCCTTATCTTTTAATAAAATGGATTCCAACACTGTTTAAAGAAAATCATCAAGTTACGATGCTTTCTGTAAAATCATCTACTTCTCCTTGTTGCGCTCTCTCAATGGCAGCTTAATAAAAGCTGATATAAGGAGGAAAACGATGAATACAGTACCTTATGTGATTGAACAATCGAATCGTGGGGAGAGATCCTACGATATTTTTTCCAGACTGTTAAAAGATCGAATTATAATGGTAAGTGATGAAATAAATGATCAGATGGCAAATAGTATTGTAGCTCAGCTATTGTTTTTAGCAGCAGAAGATGCAGACAAAGATATCTCTCTTTATATAAATAGTCCTGGCGGTTCGACTTCTGCTGGCTTTGCGATTTTTGATACGATGCAATATATAAAACCAGATGTTCGAACTATATGTACGGGAATGGCGGCGTCGTTTGGAGCTATGTTGTTATTGGCTGGAGCCAAGGGAAAACGTTTTGCACTCCCCAATAGTGAGATCATGCTCCATCAACCGCTTGGAGGTGCGCGTGGCCAGGCAACAGAAATTGATATTTCTGCGAAGCGGATAATTAAATTAAGAGAAAAAATCAATCAAATAATTGCTGAACGCACGGGGCAATCCGTGGAGAAGGTAAGAAAAGATACCGATCGTGATTACTTTTTGACTGCAAAGGAAGCAAAAGAATATGGATTGATTGACGAGATTATATAAATAGAACGTAAAGGGGTTGGGTTATATCTAGACGCTTTGATAAAAAACGTATGATAGCTACAACTAGCGCAAGAAATATACGGAGACTCCTTAAAAATCAAAAATCGATTTTCTGCGTGCGATGCAATGCTGTCGATGTCTTCCTTGTCCTGTGGGAGTGAGGCATAGGTGAGACCCTGGAATGCGGTGTATCCGGAGGCTCACCAGCCGCCCACGGAAAGCGGAGTATATCTCTGAAGCGGGTTTTCAAAACTTATTCATTTGTATATATTTTTTGTCATAAAAAGTCCAAAGAACGAACTTTATGAAAAAGGAGGTTACATAGTAATTAGTTATTCTTTTTCATCGATCTATCAGCTAACTGTATAATTGTCATATCATCCATCGGAGGATTGTGTAATCCCGCTCGAACGTCACGATAGTAGCGTTGTAAATTGTTTTTCTCAGATAAGCTTTTTGCTCCAACAATTCGCATGGCTAGATCAACGGCTTGCACAGCCTTATTAGTAACCGATAGTTTTGCTGCACCAAGTTCAGGTCCCATCGCAACACGAATATTTTCATCGCCATTATCCCATTGTTGTGCAATGGAATGAAGGAAATGTTTAGATTCCATTAATAACAATTCAAGGTCACCCATCTTTTGTTTTACATTAGGTAAATCAGAAATAGTTCCTTCAATACTATTTGGTGAATAATTCATTGCGAATTGTATAGCTTCTTTTTGTGCTGCTTGAGCAATTCCTAGATAACAAGCGGGTATGTGAAGTAACCAACCAGCTGGTTTTCTTTTCTTACTTGATAGCATCTCAACTAAATCTTTCTCATCTAGGTGAACATTCTTTAATACCAGATCATGACTCCCACTGCCACGCATCGCAATAGAATCCCACGTCTCTTCTACTTTCACGCCCTGTTTATCCCGTTTGATTAAGAAATTGCCGACTTCTCCTGTCTCATCAATGGTTGCACTTACAACAAAGTAAGTAAGAATTGGAGATAGTGTTGTGAATGTTTTTCTGCCATTAATTATCCACTTATTACCTTGTTTAATCGCGTGCGTTTCTGGTTTTCCGCCCCGTGTAGGGCTTCCAGTAGCTGGTTCTGTCGCTGCATTGTTGAGTAGAGCTCCGTTCTGAATAACATCATTTGCTACAGCGGAATACATTTCTTCTTTCCATATTTTATTTTCGCCAAGATATTTCATAATCCCCATATGCCACCCTATTGATAAAGCGGTGGAACCATCTGCATTTGCAATGATTTCTTGATATGTCAGTAATTCATCTAAAGATATCCCGGCCCCTCCGTATTCTTTTGGTATTGTCAAACTAGGATAACCAATCGATTGTAAATCCTTAAAGTTTTCAAATGGAAAAGATACGTCTTTATCATGTTTTTGTGCTCGTTCATTAAATGATGCAACGGTATTTTTTAATAATTGTATGCGTTTATCTGTTGTATTTAGATCGAGTAAATTATTCATTACTTAAAACCTCCTTAAATACTTAGTAAGTCAATAGGTATTATCTTTATTATTTCATTGTTAAAAATAAAATTCAATTAACGGGTACTTGAAAAGAACATAAGAAATATCAGCCCCTAGGTGGATAACATATTGATAATTACTTCATATAATGAACATAAGTTCAATTCATTATAAAGAGGAGGAATATAATTGGTAAGGTCGAAAGAGCAAAATGAACGAATGTCGTATGTTACCAGAGAGAAGATTATAGAAGCAGCATTAAGCCTATTTGCATATAAAGGCTATGCATTAACAACAATCAAAGATGTTTCGAAAACGGCTGGCATAAGTACAGGTCTAATTTATAGGCATTTTCATTCAAAAGAAGAACTATTCGACACACTGATTGAAATGGCCATAATAGAAATAAAAGAACTGATAAACTTTTTAGATACAGATATTAACCCAAAGGATATGATAAATAGCTTGGTAGAGAAGATAATCGCTGGAATTGAGTCAAGTGAACTTATCGCCCATTATTATTTGCTGGTATCTCGTTCATTCATTGATAATGATGTCACTAAGCAACAGGAAAACTTGAAAACAATAAATTTAATATTGTTTCAAAAAATGTCTAATCTAATAGAAAAAGGACAACAACTAGGGGAGCTGAAAGAAGGAAATGCTGATAAACTTTCATTGCTTTTCTTCTCATTAATACAAGGAATAGCTAGTATGAAGTTGTTTTTGGAAGATAAGTTTATCGCACTAGAAAGTCAAGATTTAACAGTATTTCTTATTAACGAAGAGAAAGGAGAAGAATATGTATAAATCTAACGTTGAGGTAAGACTAATGAAGGAATTAAATACTGATGTGAGAAGGGAAGTGGCACAGGTATTTGTAAATGGTTATGATAGGGAGTTATCTTTTCTTTCGAAGGACGAGGAAAAGTTAGTCAGTGCTTTTCAACAAATGATTTGTCCAGAAGTATTTTATATTGGAATTTTAGATAATGAAATTGTAGGAATTCTAGCCTGTTCAAATAATAAACAACGAGCAATAACAATAAAGCAAGAAGTACTCAAAGAACATTTTGGAGCCTGGAAAGGTCGTATAGCATACCGCTTGATGAAAGATGAATTTAATAGTAAGCTTCTTTTTGGAAATGAAGCTGGCTATATTGAATGTGTTGCAACTAAGGAAAAGTCAAGGGGAAAAGGTGTATCTACGGCTTTATTTAACGATATGTTAGTGCACGCTCCACATCAACACTATATGTTAGAAGTAGTAGATACCAATGTAGCAGCTCGCAAAATGTATTCTAAGTTAGGATTTATAGAAACAAAGCGGAAGAAAGAACGGTTTTCTTCTTTAAAAGGTTTTAAGGAGAGAATCTATATGGAGAGATATTCATAGTTTAATTGTTTATTAGTATATAATAGTATACAGAGAGGAGAGAACTTTATGAAAAATCATTCATTATGGAATAATGTAGACGAGTACTTTGAGGAAAAGCTTTTACCTGAAGACAAAATATTAAATCAAATATTAGAGAATAATCAAGCAGCAGGATTACCACAAATTGATGTGGCACCTTTACAAGGGAAGTTATTATACCTATTAACAAAAATGAAGTCCGCGAGACAAGTGTTAGAGATTGGAACATTGGGTGGTTACAGTTCAATATGGTTTGCCAAAGGAGTAACTCAGAATGGTAAAGTAGTAACTTTAGAAGCAAATCAAACCCATGCGGAAATAGCAAGGAAAAATATAGAGAACGCAGGATTCAAACAAACGGTACAAGTGCTTGTTGGAAATGCAATTGATACTCTTCCAACCTTAGAAAATGCAGGCGAGTCTTTTGATGTTATTTTTATTGATGCCGATAAACAAAATAATCCCAAGTATTTAGAATGGGCTTTACGGTTAGCGAATGAAGGGGCGCTCCTTATTGCAGATAATGTTGTGCGAAATGGAGAAGTAATTGATCAAAAAAGTGAAGATGAACGTATCCAAGGGCTAAGAGAATTTATGAATATGCTTGAAAACGAAGAACGTATTGAATCTACTGCTATTCAAACAGTTGGTTCCAAAGGTTATGACGCTTTCGTGATTGGGATAGTGAAGTAAGCTGGCCCTTCAAAATTTCGAGAAGGAAATCTACTATCAAGTAGAGAAAATTAGCTAAGAAAACGGAAACTTGGTGGTGATCATATTACTTTTCTTAAAGGTGTTGAAATTAGTTTGAAAGGATCAACTGGAGCACCAGTTGTCATTTTAACTGGCATGGGTTGTTCTTTTTACGAATGGCACAGTGTTAGTGAATCGCTTTGTAAAACAAATAGGGTGCTAATGTATCATAGACCAGGACTAGGAAGAAGTCAGTTGCAGGATGATAATCGAAATACTAGAAAAGCAGTTCAAGAATTATTTAATCTTATAGAATGCTTGGATTTTAAAGAACCAATAATCCTTGTTGGCCATTCATATGGAGGTTTGTGTGCCCAACATTTTCTAAAAAAGTATCCATATTTAGTAGGTGGATTAATACTAGTAGATTCTACATCTGTTGACTTACATGAGTTAGATGAGCTTGATCTACCTCTTTTGAATAAGGATTCTACAGATGAAATTTGGATACAAAAATGTATGGAATATTCTACTATGAGTGAGGATGAAATATTTCATGAGTTACAACCAAGTTTAACTGAAAAAGAAAAACAATTACCAACTGAAATTCAACGAAACATTTTAACATTTTCTCTAAATCCACTTCTATATAAAGCCATGGCATCCGAAATAAGAAATTGGAAATATGATGCGGAGCACATAAAACACTTGCATAATCCAAAAAACACACCGTTGATTGTTATAGGACGGGACAAACAATTCAATATCCAGACTGGTATAAATGACGGGTCCCCAAAGTCAGAACTGGAGTTGTTTGAAAATACCTGGCATCAACTAATTATTGATCAGCTTTCGTTAAGTTGTCACAGCGAACTAATCATCGCAGAAAACGCGAGTCACAATGTCCATTTGGATAGACCAGATGTTATCGAAAAAGCAGTAGGCAAGGTCGTTTCTCAATTGTATTAAAGGAGTTAATGAACTGATGAAAGGGTTGCTGAAAATTGGAATTTCGATTGAATAAAGAAGTTTTTTATAAAGCACTATCTATAGTGAATAAAGCTGTTTCCTCAAATACCACAATAACCGTATTAACAGGAATAAAATTAGAAGTAACAAATGAAAAGATAATAGTTACTGGAGCTAATTCAGATATGTTTTTAACGAACACCATTCCAATAACTACAGGAAATAAGCATCGACACGTAGTTGATATTATTAATACAGGAACGGTTGTATTACCTGCGAAAATAGTAGTTGCTATTATAAAAAAATGTGAAAATGAAGTGCATATGAAATTACAAGGTAATCAAGTTTCAATTATGTCCGGGTCGATTCAAACAACTATTAATGGACTGATAGCAGATGAATTTCCACAATTACCTCAACGGGGTAGCGTTGAACCAATAACAATCTCTTCTAATGAGTTAAAAAAAGCTATACTGCAAACTGCTTTTGCTGTTTCTATTAATGAGACAAAGCCAGTATTAACTGGGATAAACATATTGCTCGAAAATAAAAAGCTAAAGTTAATAGCAACGAATTCTTATCGACTAGCAACAAAAGAGATAGACATCGAATCTAGTAATCATCAAGAATCCTTTATTGTTCCTACAGTAGGGATAACCTATTTTGTAAATACGCTTCCTTCTGATTCCGCACACAATACATCTATATACGTATATAATAATCATGCTATATTCAAATATAAAAATGTATCACTTTATACAAAATTAATTAACGGCACATACCCAAATGTGCAAAGCTTATTAAATAGAGATGCTAATTTGGTAATTTCAATGTCAAAAGATAGCTTGATTAAAGGAATTGATCGAGCATGTGTTTTTGCAACTGAATGGGAGAACAACAATGTGAATCTACAAATTTTGGATAAGTGCATAGATATATCATCCAATTCTACAGAGTATGGAACAATTCAAGAACGACAAGAGATTGAAGTAGTCAAAGGGAAATCAAATATTAATCTAACGTTTGATGGTAAATATATGTTGGAGGCGTTAAAGAAAATTGAAGAAGATAGGGTAATGTTGAATTTTGGACAATCTATGTCTCCGGTTTTTATACGACCAACCAATAATTCATCATTGAGTTATTTGATATCACCAGTTAGGACGAAATAGAGCAAAGCAGATGTAATAAATGATTGAACAAGTTGGTGAATAGTAATGAAGCTAGGTGAATTAATAGCAAAAGGGAATACAGCAGATATTTACGCTATGGATGATAAAAAGGTTGTAAAGCTATTCAAACCAGATTTTCCTGGAGTTGAAGCGGAAAAAGAGGCTAGCAAGCAGCAATTTGCTAAAAAATGTGGGTTACATGTACCGAAAATTTTTGATGTGACTATAATAAACAATCGACAGGCGATTATTATGGAATATATGAATGCTACTCCGCTTGGTGAGTATATTTTAGGACAAACAAAGACTATCGAAGAGATTATGTTGATTTGCGTTAAAGTCCAACAACATATCCATCAAATTGCAGTCAAGGACCATTTAATTGAATCGATGAGTGAAAAGCTCGAATACCAAATAACGAACAATGCTGTATTAAATAAGAAACAAAAGAGGGATTTACTAAAGGAATTAAATAAAATCGATTATACAGCATATCTTTGTCATGGTGATTTGCATCCGTTTAATGTGTTAATAGATGAGAAAAAGGATGAAACTATCATTATTGATTGGGTTGATGCTAGTGCTGGAGATATTCGGGCAGATGTTTACCGAACTTATTTATTGCTATCTGGATCCAATCAAGAGTTAGCGGATCTTTATGTAAATCAGTATTGTTCAACTTCAGAAATAACTCAAGATGAAGTTTTTCAATGGGGACCAATTATCGCTGGTGCACGATTATTTGAGGTGGTCCCTTCTGAAAATAAGCAACGTTTAATAAATGTGGTAAATGGGCTTTATCGGTAATTTTTAATTTCTTTTAGTCGATATGGAGAGAGAATATATAAGATGCTTCTCCTTGATCCCAATAACCTATAATTTCATAGATTATCTCTCCTTTATTCATTAAATCTATAGAATCAGAAGAACTTACCACTTGATTATCCTCCCAGATTCTAACAGCATATTTACTAGGTTCCATGTCAAAGTTTAATGTAACTTGAGAGTTTGTAGTCACATTAGGTGAATCGAATTGTTTTGCTAATTCAGATGGCCCGTCTATATCTACCGTAGTATTTGTCATGGGCCCATCTTTATTTTCGTATTCCCAACTGTATGTTCCTTGAATGGTTGTGATTATTTTATTACCAATATCGATTGATAATTGTGGTGGTTCCAGTAATTGATTTTCTTTAGCACTTGAATGAACTGATTTATCAATAGTTATCGTTTCTTCCACACATCCTACAAGAAAGAGGAAAGTACAACATATAATCAATAATAGAATGTTTTCATGATACACCTCCAATACATCTTTAAATTTAATATATCATAAATAGTTTAAAATATTGGTTATATTTATGAACTGCTGAGAACGGGTACACTGAAAGAAAATGAAAAAGGATGTGTAGATAATGGAGCAACAGCAGAATTTCGAACCATTAGTTGAATCATTTTACCAAGTACCAACACTTGAATTAGCGAAAAATCTATTAGGTTGTATTTTAGTGAAACAAACGGAAGAAGGAACAACTTCAGGTATTATTGTTGAGACAGAGGCTTATCTGGGAAATTCAGACCGAGCAGCTCACGGTTATGGAAATCGAAGGACAAAACGTACAGAAATTCTCTATGCTAAACCAGGGCATGCATATGTGCATCTCATTCATAATCATCGTCTGATTAATGTGGTTAGTAGTATGGAAGGTGATCCTGAAAGTGTGCTAATTCGAGCGGTCGAACCTTTTTCCGGTATAGATGAAATGCTTATGCGGAGACCAGTGAAGAAGTTTCAGAACTTAACCAGTGGGCCAGGAAAATTAACACAAGCTATGGGGATACACATGGAGGATTATGGCCGCTACATGCTAGAGCCTCCTTTATTTATATCTGAAGGAAAATCTCCCATATCAGTGAAAAGCGGAAGTCGAATTGGCATAGATAATACTGGTGAGGCAAAGGATTATCCTTATCGATTTTGGGTAGATGGCAATCCTTTTGTATCAAAATAAAATATCGTTATTCATTGGAAAGACAAAGGGATTCACATATTTATGTAGAAATAATTAGGTAGATGTATTCATAGACATTATAAATATTAAAAAATAAGGAGGAAATCAATGAATACGAAAGAAGTTTTATTAGCTCAGATTGACGCTTGTTTGGAAAATACATGGTTTGTATCATTATTTTATTCTATAGAAGGACTGACAGAAGAAGAGGCAGATTGGAAACCTTCAAGTGAAGTAAACTCCATTCGAGAAATAGTAAATCATTTGATTTTTTATAATGAACGACATCTAAACAGATTTAAGAACGCACCGACAGACACGAAAAAAGTTGAATCCACTTTTTCGAATAGAGATGGACTTACTTGGGATGATGTACGTGAAAGGATTACAAAGGGAATTGAAAGCTGGAAAATGGAATTGCAAAATGCAGGTATGAATAAAGTGGAGGAGCAAGCAGAGGTAATAGCCCATTTAACTATTCATATAACCTATCATACTGGTCAGATTATTTTCCTTAGGAAATTACAAGGGAGTTGGAATAAAGAAGATGGTGTGAAGGGGTGAAATTGATGAATGAAAAGCTTTGGAGAATTGGAACAACATATATTCCGGTAAGCGATATAGAACTTTCTGCAAATTGGTACGTGGAAAAGTTAGGTGCACGGGTGAACTATCAAGATGATGATAAATGTATTCTAGATCTGGCAAATCAAAGCATTTTTCTTGTTAGATCTCCATCTGGTCAAAATGCTAATTTTATAGATTTAGCTGGAGAAGAACATTTTTCCATAACGTTTGAAGTGGATGGAGTAAAATCACTAGAATTTCTCCGGCTTGAATTAGCGGTAGATGATGTTCGTGTAGGTGAACTAGAAGATAGAGGTCATGCGGGAAGGAATTTCGTGTTTTATGATCCAGATGGCAATAAATTTGATGTGTGGAGTGAATTGAGTCCTCGTTTTAAGGAAAAGTATAGATTATTGGAGGGATGATATGTCTCATTCTGTAAATATTGAAGAAAAGTCAAGTGTCGTTATAAAGGGGCTAACAAAGCGATTTCAGAGTGAAGTAGTTTTAGATAATGTAGATATAACCATTTCAAAAAATGAGATACATGGAATTATTGGTCGAAATGGAGCAGGGAAAACAACATTTATTGAATGTATAACAGGATTTCTACCTTTTGATAGTGGAGAAGTCAAGCTTTTGAACCTTGAGGGTCCACAAAACCAAAAACAGATAATGCAACATATTGGTATACAACCTCAAGTCGGAAACCTATTGCCAAGACAAACGGTTTATGAAACGATTCAATTATTTACAAGCTTTTATAAAGAATCCATCCCTGTTGAAAAATTAATGGATTTACTAGCTTTAAATCAACTGGAAACTAAGAAAATAAAAGACCTATCTGTTGGCCAAAAGCAACGATTACTAGTAGGGTTAGCTTTGATTGGTAATCCATCATTAATCATATTAGATGAACCGACAACTGGTATTGATCCTCAAATACGTCAACTAATCTGGGAAGTATTAAAAGAAGTAAGAGATTCGGGAAGCACAATCTTATTAACTACTCACTATATGGAAGAGGCTCATAAGTTATGTGATCGTATTTCTATTTTACATAATAATAGGTTTTTGGTTACTGGAACTCCTGAAGAAATAATAAATGCACATAAAAAGCACTTATCTGATAGTTTAGAAGATGTATTCCTTAATCTTACTGGAACGGATTTACGAAGGGAGATTGATTAAGGATTATGAAAGAAATGGCCATTATTCAAAATTTAGTTGTGGTTGGCTTGAAAGAAATTACTCGTGACCCAAAAATTTTGTTCTTTTCAATGATCTTTCCTTTGTTTTTCCTAGGCTTATTTTATGGAATGAGTTTTGTTATTCCTTCATCAGAAGTAATGGAAATGACGTTGATCGAGTTTATGTTTCCTGGTATTTTAATGATGGCATTTGCAAGTATAGGCTTTTTAGGCACATCTGTACCAATTATTGAAATGAGACAAAAAGGGGTATTAAAAACATTTCGAACTACGCCTTTAAAGGAGATTACTTTTGTTTTGTCGCAGGTTATTGTCCGGTTGGTACTTGCCTGCATTCAATTAGTAATATTTGTTGTAATAGGTGTTTTCTTAAATATGATTGATATGAGTAATCTCTTGCTTTTTCTAGTCATTTCATTATTGGGTATTTGTATGTTTTTGATATTTGGGTTTCTATTTGGTGGTCTTTTTAATCATGTTGAACTAGCTTCAGGTGTCTTAAGTTTTTTGATGGTCCCTCTTATCATGTTAAGTGGTGCAATGCTGCCATTATATATTTTACCAGATGTATTTCAAACCATTTCATATTTTATACCAATTACGTATTTAACGGATATCTATCATCAATTTTTATTTGGTGTAGAAGGAAATATCCCTATTATTGCTGATGTCCTTATTATTATTGGAATCAGTGTCATCTTTTATTGGTTAACTGTTAAGACATTTAAGTGGAATTAGTCTTACCTGATGGAGGTGATCAGTACTGGATAATTTTTATTAATACGTTTAATTTTTTGAATATTTGATTTTTATGAAGTTGTTTTTTTAATTGGAAGTGCCATTGTATTTTTATTTCCTGCATTTTATTTTCTTGGTGCAGAGAATTAGTTCAGAGTTTTTATCATCCTTCCTTTGATTTCTTTTGTTGTGGCATTTTTTCTATATCGGAGAGTTGAATAGTTTGCAAGAAGGTGAATGTAAATGGTTATCTTATTTATTTTAGTTTTTCTCATTGCGTTATATCTTAATAAAGATCGGCTCAAGAAGTTAACGATGTTGCAAATATTTGGAGTTGCACTGACGTTTGTTTTAGGAATATTAATTGGGGCTGGTCTTATTCTTTACTTTGTTTACTTGGTAGACGAGTTTTTCCCTGATGGAAGTATAAGAACAGTATTGAGGGTTTTAGTTGTAATTATTTCATTTTGGGTTATTTTCATGATGATGAGTAAAGTCGTAAATCGAATTATAGGGAAAGATTTTACTGACTTATAGTTCTGTTAAAATTCAAAAATGGAGGGCTAGAGATGCCAGAGCAATATGCCGTATTAGAAGGAGCGGAGCCATTTTATTTTGAAGGGAATCGTGTAGGAGTATTGGTTTCTCATGGTTTTACCGGTACGACACAAAGTATGCGACCGCTTGGGGAAGCATTTGCGGATGCTGGATATACTGTATGTAGCCCAAGATTGAAGGGACATGGAACCCATTATAAAGATATGGAGAAAACGACATTCCATGATTGGATTGAATCTATTGAAGAAGGATATCAGTGGCTCCAAGAGCGTTGTGACTCTATTTACATGTGCGGCTTGTCAATGGGAGGAACATTATCTCTATACATGGCACAGAAGTACAGTGAATTAAAAGGAATTGTCTTAATAAATGCCGCTATAGAAGTGCCAGATATGGAAACAGCAACAGATATAAAAGATACACGTTTTATTGATGCAATTGGATCAGATATAAAAAAGCTGAATGTGCAGGAATTAGCATATGAAAAAACACCAGTTCAATCGATTAGAGAGATTGTAGGGCTGATGGAACAAGTACGATTAGATTTAAATAAAGTTACGTGCCCCACATGTATATTTGTATCGGATGTGGATCATGTGGTACCACCATATAATTCAGAGGTCATATATAAAGAAATCGAATCTAACGTGAAAGAAATAATTCCATTAAAAGATAGTTATCACGTGGCAACGCTGGATAATGACCAGGCTTATATAATTGAGAAAACATTGGAGTTTATAGGTGAGTATTAGTTTGAGGGAGAAAATTTAATACCAAATGTTAATGGTATAAGTATTGTAGATGTTTTAATGTTAAATGAGTCTGACTTAGCGGGAATTCCTGACCAAGCAGGTATTTTTGTGATAATCGAATGTTGAAGTAACTATCTTATGATGCTTTCATACGTTGAGAAGACAGGGGGAACTACCTGATGGGAAAAAGAAGAAAATTAGATAACGGTATGAAAAGACAGGTCAGTCCATATCGGATATGGCATCTATAGTAATATTAATTTCTAGAGATAGACTTGGAAAAGTTAAATATAATTCATTGTTTTACGCTAGAGTAGAAGAGCTTCAACCATTTATACCTAGGACTTCAGGTTTGAAGCTCTGAGACCAAGCAGATGAAATAAGTCCGATAGTTCCTGTTGAGGAGAACCTTTTACAACGTAACTTTTCCTATTTCAATATGATTCTGTAGAAACGAATTCCATTATCCTTCCACCATCTGTAGATATGGAATCTCTCTGTTTTCTACAATTGCAATAAATACTTGCGTATCGGTTTCATAAATTTTCGTTCCTACAGGCAGTTTATTAGCGGTTCCGTTTTCAAAATCTTTAGCTTCATTCGATTGGAAAGAAATCTCTCCTATTTCCTCGCCAATTGTATATTCTTCTTCTTGAACCCATTCAATGTTTATTGCATTGGAAAAAACAGTATCTTCTAATAGAAAAATGTCTGCGTTTTCATTTTGGAGGAATTCATATGGAGTTGGGTTTTTTGTTACGGATTTTTCTTCTTCCTCAGTACAACCGGTTAATGTAAAGATTGGCACGAAGAGAATGATCATAATGATACGTAACACTGTTTTCCCTCCTTGATAATTTATGTAGGTATTTATTCAATAGTATATCGGATATTCCCTTTAAATGGTAATTATTAATTTGAGGAGGAGATGTAATGAAAGATATAAGAAATCGCATGAATGCAAGAGAAGCAGCTAGGAAAATAGTAGAGCAACATTTCCCCTCTTGTACTGGAGCGGTTTTAGCAGGGAGTGTTCTACGTGGGGAAGCAACAAATACTTCTGATCTAGATATCGTTATTTTTGATAAAAAATTACCAGCATCTTATCGAACTTCATTTAATTCTTTTGGTGGCCAGTGGAAGCATTTGTACATAATAGTGAATCATACAAGTTTTTCTTTGAGTCTGACCGCAAGCGAGCTCGGCCATCTTTGCCGGATATGGTAGCTAATGGAGTAATTATCAAGAATGAGGATGGGATAATGGATAAGATTAAAGTAGAAGCGAACCAAATTTTAACGAATGGACCTGATAAGTGGACGAAAGAAGAGATTGACTTAAAGCGCTATTTCTTAACGGATGTGTTAGATGATTTTATCGGTAGTGAATATAGACCAGAGGAATTATTTATATTAAATAAGCTCATGGATCTTGTTTGTGAATTTATATTACGAACAAAAAATCAATGGGTTGGAGATTCGAAAGGAATGTATCGTGCTTTACAGAGGCATGATGATACTCTAACTGAAGAATTGATAAGGAGCGTGGATACTTTCTATCAATATAATGAGAAGAAGTCTATGATTGAATTTGTCGATAGAATCCTAGAACCATATGGCGGAAGATTCTTTGAGGGTTTTCTACTGGGAAAGATGGAAAGTGCTCAAAGTAAGGAGATGTAGAAAAAGTTTTCATTCATAAGGAAGATGAGTGCCCACAATCGGAGGGAGAAGTAGAAAATGGTCACTCATAAGGAAGATGAGTGCCCATAATCGGAGGGAGAAGTAGAAAATGGTCGCTCATAAGGAAGATAAGTGCCCATAATCGGAGGGAGAAGTAGAAAATGGTCACTCATAAGGAAGATGAGTGCCCATAATCGGAGGGAGAAGTAGAAAATGGTCACTCATAAGGAAGATGAGTGCCCATAATCGGAGGGAGAAGTAGAAAATGGTCGCTCATAAGGAAGATAAGTGCCCAGAATCAGAGGAAGCAAGAAGAAATGGTCACTCATGTAATTTAAGGAATAGTCTAGTCTTTTTTGGTTATGGGGTTCTATCAAATTAATGTTGGGAATAAGTGGAATAACGAAACTGTTCGATTTTTTCTGAAAAATATGTTGATTTTTGACTAATTATGCGTTTATAATAATTAGCAATCACTCTACATTTTCAGACTTTGGACTATTATATAGATGTAGCCCTATCAACAGAGTGAATTTTCGGAATCGTTAATTAATTATCATCAAAGAAGGAGGGCTATTTCATGATCAGTAATCCACTGGTTGCTACAACACTTATTTTTGCATTAATTGCTCTAGGAGAATATATCTCTATTATTACAAGGGCAAGAGTTCCAATGTTGCTTACTGCGATGGTTGGATATCTCATTTGTGTATGGTCAGGTATTTTTCCAAATGATTTGCTCGCAACTTCACAGTTCGCAGCGCTAGGGGCTATCTTAGTTGGACCAGCAATTTTGCATATGGGGACGATGATTCCTTTCTCACTTTTAAAAAGTCAGTATAAAGCTGTACTTATTTCATTAGGTGGACTAGTTGTGTCAGGGGCACTCGTATTAATTATCGTGAGCCTAATCTTTGATTATCCTACTGCTGTAGCAGGTGTTGGACCATTGAGTGGAGGTATTGTTGCACTTATTGTTACTTCAGAAAGACTAGCAGAAATTGGTTTAACGAGTTTAGTTGTAATTCCTGCATTAGTTGTCGCTTTTCAGGGTGTACTAGGTATGCCTTTAGCACAGTATTTCTTGCGTAGGTATGCATTTACTATTCAAGAGAAAATCGACAACGGCACTTTTGTACCGATAAACCAAGATCAAGCAAGCGCTACCCAAGAAACAGTGAAGCTAGATGGTCCAATTAAATCAAGTGCGACATTAAAGTTGTTCTTTATATTTGTTGGGGCATCTATCGGTATTGTGCTGGGAGAGTTAACACCAGTACATTACAGTCTATGGTGTCTGGCAATTGGTGTTGGTGGCTTGAAATTAGGTATATTCCAGCATAAATCATTGGAGAAAGCCAATTCGTTTAATTTAACGATGATTGGAATTATCTTTGTCGTAATTGGAACCATGGCGGATGTTGGACCACAAGATGTGTTAAACAATTTACCTAGTATTATTGTGTTGCTGTTACTTGGTACATTTGGTCTTTCGCTTGGTGGGTATGTTGTATCTAAGTTGCTCAAATGGCATCCATATAAAGGAATGCCTGTCGCATTAACGGCATTATTTGGGTTTCCAGCAGACTATATACTTTGTGAAGAAGTAAGTAGAAGTATTGCTCGGAATAAAGAAGAGGAACAGACTATTTTTGATGAAATTTTAACACCAATGTTAATCGGTGGATTTACAACAGTAACTGTTGCTTCTGTTGTAATAGCAGGGATATTAGTAGAAACATTATAATATTTGGGGGAAGATATCATGACAAGCTTATTAATAAAAAACGGATTGTTTATAGATGGAAATGGCGGTGAACCAGAGAAAGATGTAATTGTTGTAGTAAAGGATAATCAAATTGCTTACGTAGGATTAGAAACGGCTTATTCTATCAGTGGTGAGGAACAAGTAGTAGATGCCCAAGGTGGAACAATACTTCCTGGGATGATTGATACACATGTGCATATGATGATGGAGTTTTCTCCAGTTGCAGAAAGATTGGAGACACCTTTTTCTTTTATGTATTATCAAGCAGCAAAATATTTAGAGAACACATTAAAAGCAGGAATTACCACTGTAAGAGACGCTCTTGGTACTGATCTTGGTGTGAAGAAAGCGGTAGAAGAAGGTTTAATTTCAGGTCCTCGATTACAGTTAAGTATCAATGCACTTACGATTACCGGTGGACATGGAGATGGTTATACTGTTTCCGGACGTGAAGTCGATTTATTGCCATCGGATTATCCGGGGATGCCAAGTGGTAAATGTGATGGTGTAGAAGAAGTGCGCAAGAAAACACGTGAAATGTTACGTGCCGGTGCAGAAGTTATCAAAGTGCATGCTACTGGAGGCGTTCTAAGTGCTACGGATCATCCAGAATTCACTCAATTTTCGCAAGAGGAACTAGAGACGATCGTAGAAGAAGGACGCTTCCGTAAAGGCGTCAAAGTAATGGCACATGCTCAAGGAGCAGAAGGAATCAAAAACGCAGTAAGAGCTGGGGTACATTCGATTGAACATGGAATATTTCTTGATGATGAGGCAATTGACATGATGATAGAAAAAGGGACTTACCTCGTTCCAACACTACTAGCACCAGTTGCTGTTCTTGAAACAGCCAAAGAGACGGGAATGCCTGATACCGCAGTACAAAAATCAAAAGAAGTTATTGAATTTCATAAAGCAAGTATTGCTAAAGCGCATAAAGCTGGTGTGAAAATTGCAATGGGAACCGATGCTGGTGTGATGAAGCATGGAACAAACTTACGCGAACTTGGTTTAATGACAGAAGCTGGGATGACACCAATGGAGGCTATTATAGCTTCTACTAAGACAGCTGCAGAGTGTCTTGGTTGGGAAGATAAAGTTGGGACCGTTGAAGAAGGAAAGTTAGCAGATATTATTATTGTTAATGGAAATCCATTAGAGGATATTAACTTACTAGCGAATAATGAAAACATAAAAACGGTTATTAAAGACGGGAAAATAGAAAAATAGTAATTAAAAGATCCGCCTGAGACCTATACATTAAAGTGTATAATCTCAGACGGTTTTTTTATTTTTTATGTATTTAACCACCGAAGAATAGATCAAATGCATTACTAGCAGTTGAGCTATCTTTATTATAGAACTCAGAGTAACCGCAATCTTGGCAGTAAACTACGGTGAAACGGTTATTTTGGACATCAAACATTTTTGATAATCCTGAACCAGTCATTGATACATCCTTTTGATCTGCATTTCTACTACCGCACTTTATACAACCTTGACCTTGTTTCATTATCATCACCTCTTATAATGTAATACGATTAAATTATATGAAAAGTTTCATGGGATCTTGATATATAATATCCGCGATTTCTTATGTTTAATTATTCTATTTTATAGGGAAAAAATCAAAAGAAGACGAAAAATATTAAGGGGTGATGAATAGTGAAGCTACATGAAGCTTTAAATAAAAAAATTGGTTTAGGCACTGCTCCGTTAGGAAATATGTTCCGAAAGGTATCTGAAGAAGAAGCACAAGAGACTATCCGAAATGCGTGGGAACAAGGCATTCGATATTTTGATACGGCACCTTTTTATGGAGCGGGATTATCGGAAATTCGTCTTGGAGAAGCATTGTCTGATAAAAAACGAAGCGATTATCTTTTAAGCTCAAAGGTTGGCAGAATTATTTTAGAAGATGAAATGGAAGAAAAATCGGGATTGTTTGAAGATGCGCGTCAAAATAAGATTCTAACAGATTATACAGAGGAAGCGACTTTACGTTCCATTGAAGATAGTCTAAAACGATTAAATACAGATTATCTAGATATGATATTTGTACATGACATTTCACCAGATTTCTTAGGTGATGAATGGATTACAAAATTTGAAGAAGCACGAAATGGTGCATTTAAAGTACTGGATCGACTGCGTGATGAGGGAGTAATCAAATCATGGGGGATTGGTGTTAACACAACTATTCCAATTGAAGTCGCCATGGAATTAGAAGAAGCAAATCCAGATCTTTCCCTGACAGCAACACAATATACACTGATGCAGCATGATCGTGCATTGGAGCGTATGATGTCTCTCGGTGAAAAAACAGGAAAAAAATTTGTGGTTGGTGCACCATATAATTCAGGAGCATTGCTTGGAGGAGATTATTTTGATTATCAACCGGCGACCGAAGAAGTAAAAAAACAAGCACAGCAATTAAGACAAATTGCCGACAAACATGGGATTAGTCTAAAAGCAGCAGCGCTACAGTTCTCTACCGCACATCCTGCAGTTAGTGCAGTAATTCCTGGCTCTACAAGACCGAGTCGTATCAAGGAAGATTTAAGCGCGATGCAAGAAACCATTCCTGCGGTGTTTTGGCAAGAGCTGATTAGAGAAGGATTGATTTCTGATAAAGCTCCCTTACCAAAATAGAATTTATGAAAAAACGCTCAAGAAACTTTGAGCGTTTTTTTCTTACAAACACTTAATAAATATTGTGCAATGATATATCCAATTGCTTCTCCTAAGGTATTTAATATCAGATTATCTACATCAAAACTTCTACTGATTACAAATCCAAGTGAACCCAATGCTAATTGTGAAATTTCAATAGTTAGACTGCTAAGAAAAATAATAAGTGCAACATGCTCTAATCGTAGGGTTTTCCATAATAATGAGATATACACACCTAATGGCAACAGTAAGATTACATTGTATAAGGTTAATTTTACTGCATTCCAAAAAAACCAATCAAAGCCATGATTATACCATTAAGTTGCTGGTAAATTAGTAAATTTATGAATAATTTATGATACAATAAAAATAATCTGAAAATTATAAAATGAGGAATGGAATCATGGAAGGCGTGATGGATAATGAGTGAATTTTATGAAGTAGATATATTTCAATGTAGGGGGAGTTCATTTGACATTGGTTATCAAATTGGAGAACAACTCAAAAATAACAAAATTGTAGATGTGTATAAAGAAAAGATGAAACCAACGATAGATATAGCAAATATGGAATCCGTGTTTTCTACTTACGCGCCACATCTTATAGAAGAATTGAAAGGGATATCAGAAGGATTAGAGATTTCCTATAAGGAGGCTGCAGCAATATTTAGTGGCTATGATATTCCAAAAATGGATGCAATGGGGTGCTCAGCAACAATTACAAATGATTTCTATGTTCGAAACTATGACTTTTCTCCACTATTATATGATCATATATTTAGCTTAGTAGACTCTGAAGTTGCTTATGCATCTGCTGGTTATTCGCAACAAGTTCTCGGGAGGTTAGATGGGGTGAATAGTGAGGGTCTAGTAATGGGACTTCATTTTGTGAGTTTTAAGGAGTTTCAGAATGGTATATCGGCTTGGACAGCCATACGAATGGTGTTGGATACATGTTCTAGTACTAGTGAAGCGGTTGATCTGTTAAAAGTAATTCCACATGCCGCTTGCTACAATTTTTCTATTGGTGATAAGTCTGGTGATATAGCTGTTGTTGAAGCTAGTCCAAATAAAGTTGTAATGCGTGAAGACAAAAGCTACCTTACTTGTGTAAATCACTTTCAAAACCAAGATTTGCATCAAAAAAATAGAAAGTATATAGAGTTTTCTATGAAGAGAAATATGCATATGCAGGAATTGAATAAAAAAGGATTTTCCGAGAAGCAAATGTTTGAACGATTTAAAGATAGTCATTCTCCATTATTCTTTAAGAACTATGATGATTACTTCGGCACACTTCATACTTTTTGTTATTCCTTCCATGATTCCAAAATAACTACTTGTTTGGCAAAAAGTGAGCACGTATTATCCTTTTACTTGGATGATTGGGTTAATGGAAAAGCGATCTCAAATACTAGCATGTCAGGAAAAATAGAAAGGGAAAGTATATGATTAAAGAAATAATATTAGATGAAGCTAGAATAGCAGCGGTGTTTGCTTGTAAATTATGGCCGAGTCAGACTGTTAACGAATTTGAAAAAGAAATGGAACTACTTATTAAGGATAACCACGCTACTATCTTACTTGCTTATCAAAACAATGAAGCAATTGGGTTTGCACAATGTCAGCTAAGGTTTGATTACGTAGAAGGAACAAATTCAAGTCCAGTTGGATATTTAGAAGGGCTGTATGTATTGGAAAGTTATAGAAAGTCAGGAATAGCAAGAGAATTGGTGAAGGAATGTGAGCGTTGGGCAAAAAGAAAAGGATGTTCAGAGTTTGCAAGTGACTGCGAACTGGGTAATGAACAAAGTCTTGCTATGCATCTTCGTCTAGGATTTACAGAGGCGAATCGAATTATATGTTTCCGAAAAGATATATAAAACTAACCTATGAGTCTAGAATATGTTAATGAAAGGAATGCTAAAATGATTCAATTCAAGGATAAGAACCTTACCGTCTTTCAAAGTGCCTTATACAAGACAACGACTGCCGTTATTGACACGGAAGAAGCACTTATTATGACAGATCCGAATTGGTTACCAGAAGAAGTGCAAGAAATTAGAAACTACATATCGCAACATATCGGGAATAAAAAATTATACATCATTTATACACATAGTGACTTTGACCATATTATTGGAGCTAGTGCTTTTCCAGAAGCCTATGTGGTTGCTTCAGAAGAGTTTAGTAACAATGAACATAAGGAAGAAATTAAGAAGCAGATTGAAGAGTTTGATCAAAAATATTATATATATCGAAATTATACGCCGGCGTATCCTAACGTGGATTATCAAGTAGTCAATGATGGAGAAACATTACAGATTGGTAATGTTACACTATATTTTTATAAATCGCCTGGACATACGTCTGATGGAATATTTACGGTTATAGAGCCGTATGGAATTTTTTTGTCTGGGGATTATCTATCAGACGTAGAATTTCCTTTTATTTTTAGTGGTTATCGGGACTATGTTAGTACGGTAGATAAAGCAATAAGGATCTTTAAAGAGCATCCAATTTACTATCATGTTCCCGGACACGGAACAACTACTGTTGATAGAAAAGAAATTACAAGAAGAGTAGAGATATCTCGGTATTATTTAGAACAGTTAGGTAAAGGAAACGAACAGTTAGAGGAATTTTGCCAAAAAGAATATGATTTTTTTGAGGGCATGAGGGATATTCACGAAAGCAATAAAGCAAAAGCAGATTAACAGTATTCAAAACCGAAGTGGGAGGGATACATCTTGAAAGTGAGATTAACAGCGTATACACCTAATTGGAAAACGATGTATAAAGAAGAGCAAGCTAATCTCAGATGTATATTTGGCAAAGAGATACTTTCTTTTAAACATTTTGGTAGCACTGCAATACCTGGAATGCTTGCTAAACCCGTAGTCGATATGATGTGTATCGTAAAAGATATTTATCGAATTGATTCATATAATACCTATATGGACCGTGGTAGGGTACGATATAGCTGGTGAATGGGGAATTGAAGGGAGAAGGTTGTTTAGAAAGGGAGGAGTTAACAGATCTCATCATATACATGTATATCAATATGGCAATCCACAGATAGACCGTCATTTAATATTGAGAGATTACTTATTACAACATTCATCTGAAGCAGCACAGTATAGTGCTTTTAAGGAAAAGATTGCGAAAAGGTATACATATACCTCTGAATATAGTAAGGCGAAAAAACAGTTTGTAAGTGATTTAGAGAATAGAGCACTTTGGTGGAAGGAGAAGTCACTTGATGGATGAATTACTTACACTTGTTGTTAATTGGATTAAAAAACAAGATGGAAAGCTGATAATTGGAATTTCCGGACATGGTGTTTCAGGGAAAACCACTTTTGCTACAAAACTAAAAGCACTTCTACAAAAAGAGCAAGTAAATATTCTAAATACCGATCCATATATTATAGATTCGGTAGTTAGGAAAAAATCTATTATGGAATATACATATAAAGGTAATTTACATCATTATAAGATGACGGCATCTCACCCGTCGGCACACCATCTAGTTTCCCTAACTAGAGATATTCGTATGATTCAGAATGGACTCGATTTATTAACACTAGAAACTCAATATAGTGAAAGCAAACACATTACGCAAATGTTCCGATAACGATTGTAGAAGGAATGAGTGTGGCTTTTATTGAACCTAATATTTTTGATTTAAGAATATATTTATATACGGATGATGAAACCGAATTTATAAGAAGGATGCACCGAGATGTAGCGGACAGAGGGGCGAATAAAGAATACATTATATTTGCACATAAAGAAAGAAGGGTTCAATACAAGTTATTTATGCATAAATATCACGAAGACTTTGATATTGTGATTAATAATTCCAATACAGGGTGGGCGATTGTTAAGAATGTTTTAATGGAGGGTCCAAAATGAAAGTTACAAGGTTAACAACAAAAGATCAATGGCTAGAAGCTTTTCCAATTATGAGGCAGTTACGAACGCATCTCGATAAAGCATCTTATGTTATCCTCATATCGGAAGCAGTAGAAAAAGATAATTATCGTCTTTATGCGTTGTATGACCAGCAAGAAATTGTAGCTGTTGTAGGATTCAAACCAATGATCACGCTCTATTATGGCAGATTTGTATGGGTGTGTGATTTGGTTACAGATAATATCAATCGTTCGAAGGGCTATGGTGAATATCTATTAAACTATGTACATACGTGGGCAACAGATAATGAATACGAAAGTGTTGCCCTTTCTTCGGGAATCCAACGTCATCAAGCCCATCGTTTTTACGAAGAAAAGATGGGCTATGAGAAAGTTAGTTATGTATTTAAATCAAAATGAAGGCCTCTATCCTATTAGAAAATAAAACCAACCTTCACGTCTAGTCACTAATATGCTAGTTTAGAATAAGTTGGAATTTATTACATAGGAGTGTTAAAAAATGAATAGTAAAAAGGCAATAGTTATTTTAAGTGGCGGATTAGATAGTACGACATGTATGGGAGTAGCTAAAGAAGCAGGGTATGATATCTATCCAATTACTTTCCACTATGGTCAGCGGCATGATCGCGAGATTGAGAATGCTAAAAAGGTAGCTTCCTATTTTGATGCAGCGGAGCATAAGGTATTTTCACTGGAATTTTTAAAAGAGATTGGTGGCAGTTCCTTGACTGATCAATTAATGGAAGTAAATCAAGAAGGCGTTGGTGAAGATGTACCGAATACATATGTTCCGGGAAGAAATACAATTTTCCTATCAATTGCTGCTTCCTATGCAGAGGCGATAGGTGCTGAAAAAATATATGTAGGTGTATCTGCAGTTGATTTCAGTGGATATCCAGACTGTCGCCCAGAATTTATAGAAGCAATGCAACAAACCATATTTCAAGGGACCAATGCAGAACCTACAATAACGATTGAGGCACCACTGATTGATTTATCCAAAGGAGATACAGTCAAGTTAGGTATGGAATTAAACGTGCCTTATCATTTAACTACATCTTGTTACTTAGGTGGTGAAGAAGCATGTGGTGAATGTGATAGTTGTAGATTGAGGTTGCAAGGATTTGAAGAAGCTGGTGCTACGGATCCAATTAAATATATGTAGTAGATTATTTAGATAACAAGGAGGTTCGATTATGAATACATTTGATGAATTTTTAGAGACAATAGAAAATTCTAACCATCGTTCTAGAACGGAGGAAATCCTAAAATGGATAACAAAGAAATATCCTGAATTAAATCAAGAAATTAAATGGAAACAGCCAATGTTTACCGATCATAATACGTATATTATTGGTTTTAGTGTTTCTAAAAAGCATTTAGCCGTTGCCCCAGAACAGGCAGGAATAAATCAGTTTTTAGATGAAATTGTACAGGCTGGTTATGACCACACGAAGGAAATCATTCGTATACCTTGGACCAGTGAGATTGATTATTCATTAATTGAAAAATTAATCAATTTTAATATTACTGATAAAGCTGAATGTACTACTTTCTGGCGATAGTTCAGAAGAGGTATTCCAAATACAAGGAATAGAACATGTTATTGTTGATCGTATCTCTAATGGAGTAGTAGGGAGTTTCAATCTAACTAAGTTGAGGAGGAATAGAATGGATCGTATAGCCAAGATACGTCTTGAAGAGAAATTATATCATGATCACTGTTATGAAAAATTCGCTCTATTTGAAAAAGGGTCTTGGCTATATAAACCTGTTCAAACTGTACTGGATATTATCCCGTATTTTAAAGGAGTAGAGCCGTTAGAGGTGCTTGACTTAGGTGCGGGGGTTGGAAGGAATAGCATACCAATTGCCGAAGCAATTTCTATTCGTACAGGCTGTATAACTTGTGTTGATTTACTAGATTCTGCAATAGAAAAACTTAAAGAGTATAGTAAAATTTATCAGGTTGAAGATCGAATTCAAGTAGTAAAACAAGATATAGCCACTTTTCAAATCAAACCAAATACATATGATTTTATTATTGCAGTTTCCAGTCTTGAACATGTTAGGACAGAGTCAGAACTCGATTACGTTCTCCATGGGATGGCAGAGGGGACGAAACAGAAAGGTATAAATTGCATAATTATTAATTCAGAAGTTGAGGAAGTAGATATAAAAACAGGCCTTCATTTAGAGGCCCAGATGGAAGTGAATTTACGGACAGCAGATATGACAAACAAATTAAAAAAAGCATACCAAAGCTGGTCAGTTATGAAACATGTAGTGAAACCACTCGAGTATACGATTGAAAGACAAGGAAAGCCTGTGTTAATGAAAACGAAGGCGATTACCTATGTGGTAAAAAATGATGCGAGATTATGAAAATAAATCAATCCCAAGTTTTGTAAGGACGCCTATTAAGATTCCATAAATACCAATGCTTATTGCGGATGATAAAAACAGGCGTTTTTTATCCATTCCAATTACTTTACCAACCACTCCAATTGCCCAAGATCCGAATAATGGAGTACCTATAAGTACTATCATAAATCCACCTTTATTTAAACGTTGGCTTGTTTTCGAATGAGTTAACTTATGAAAATATCTTTGAATCCTCTCGAATTTCGTTAACCAATCATAACTATATGCAATAAAAGGAATGGCAAAAAAATTACCAAACCAGGCCCACACAATAGAAGATACCATATCTAACCCTAAACCCATACTAACTGGAATTGCTAAATAAATTTCGAATAAAGGGAAGAAACCCATAAACCAAGCTGTAGCTGCTAATACAATGTACTCCATCATACATATCACCTCTGTATACACAAAATAAAACCTAACGTTCGGTAGTTATATTTTAACATAATTACAATACTTTTAGTAACCATTGAGGCTCAAAAATAATTGTGGGGGGGAAGGTTATTGAGAGATAGAGGGTCGATTATATTAGCTGTAAACAATAAAGTGGCAGTCATCAAGAGAGAATTCGGTAATAAAGTTTATTATGTTTTTCCAGGCGGAGGAATTGAAAAAGGTGAAACGCCCCAAGAAGCTGCGAAGAGAGAAGCTTATGAAGAGTTAGGATTACAGGTGACAATTGGAGAGTGTATTGCAGAAATAGCATATAATGGTATACAATATTATTTTGCTGCTCAAGTCATCGATGGTGAGTTTGGAACAGGAAAAGGAGCAGAATTTTTTAATGAAGGTAGAGGGTCATATACACCCGAGTGGATGGAAATCGATAAGCTCTCTATTGTTGATATGCGTCCTCCTGAATTACTGGAAGTAATTCAAGCTCATTATACTGCACAGCATAAGAAATAAATTATAAATCTGAGGAGAAAACAATGACGGGAAAGACACATATAATGGGAGGTATTGCAGCTACGACTGCCTATGCCTATTATTCAAATTATGATCCTACTGCATTAATTATTTCAGGTGCCATTGGTTCCATCATACCGGATATTTGTCATGGTGGAAGTAAAATTGGAAGGCGTTTTCCGATTTTATCAAACATTATCAATGCAATTTTTGGACATCGCACCATTACACATAGTTTGATATTTTTAGTACTAATAGGATATATTCTCACACTAATCACCGATAATCAGTCAATTATTATGGGTGTGGTGATTGGAATGGCGAGTCATTTGATTTTAGACGCATGTACAAAAAATGGCATAAAGCTTTTATATCCTGCTTCGGTAACTGTACGTTTGCCAATAACGACAAAAACTGGAGGGGCAGTTGAGAATATTGTTCTTATTGCTTTAACTATTGTAACGATTTATCTTGGAATAGAATTTATTCTCTAAACATGTACATAAAAAAAGGAAATGCCGGTCGGAGGCACTTCCTTTTTTAGTGATATTGTGACATGTTTATTCTGCTCGTTCTTATGATTTGGATCGTAACATGTCTGCTACAGCATGGAATACTTCTACGCCTTGATACGTAAAGACTGACAAGGCTGTTAATGAAAAGAATCCAACAATGATATAACGAATAATCATTGATTGTTACCTCCCTTGAAAAACTTTTACTTTATGTTTGTCAAAGGAGATTCACCCAGATAACTCGACTGATAAAATATCGGAGTGAACTGAATTCTGCGAGTAATAGATAAAACTTGAAAATTACTCGAAAGTCGTTGAATCAAATTAATTATAATGATAGCTGAAAAAATAGATAAAAAAATAACCTTATCGTTATAGCCGCTTTGAGAATAAGATAAATCAAGTGTGTTCTGATGTTCTACAATGTTTGCTTTTTCTAAACTTACGTGACTATGTGAGCCGACGGTTAATTGAGAAACCGGCAATAAAAGAATCATTAATGCAATTATTAAATATCGATTCATTAAGTCACGTCCTTTTTCATTTATTCTTACAATATGTTATTGAAATGAATTTAGTACTTCAAATAAACTTATTAAATAATTTTTATCATATAAATGTATCATAATTATGAAATTCACACAATGAAAAATATTCCATTTGCAAATAAGATAATCTCATTGTAAAATCAATTACAGATAATAAAGGTCTATAATAGTTATTTGAGAAAGGGTAATAACATGAAATTTTCTAAAGCGACAAATTATGCATTGCACACAATGGTGTATTTAGCGGATAAGCCAAAAGGAACATCTATTGGTGTGGAGCGATTAGCGGAAACACAAAAGTTGTCTCCAACGTATCTATCCAAAATATTGACCAAACTAGTGAAAGCAGGATTAATTGAATCCACACCAGGTGCTAAAGGTGGTTATCGATTAGCGAGAAAAGGGGATAATATTACGTTTTTAGACGTTATTCATGCCATTGAAGGACAAACAGTGTTATTTTATTGTTCTATAGATCATGATGACGACTTTTCTAGAAATGAAGAATGTTTAATAGAGAATGCTATGATTGAAGCAGAGGAAAAAATGAAAGAATCCTTAGATCGTAAGTATATCATGGATATTGCAAAGTTAATGCGCTCTCAAAAAAATCTTCAATGAGAGTGTTCTTTTTTAAACCTATTATAGATATTATGAGTCTTTAATATATTTGTTATAAGGAGTGTATGATGAATGTTAGACAGTATTGTTATTGGTGGAGGACCTGCAGGGTTAAGTGCGGCACTTGTATTAGGTAGAGCTGGAAAAAGAGCGGTTGTCTTCGATGATGATAATCCAAGAAATAAAGTCACCCATGAATCACATAGTTTTTTAACGAGAGATGGTATTCATCCTTCAGAACTAAAAGAATTAGGGAAACTGGATATATTAAAATATCCGACGGTTAGTATGGAAATGCAACGTGTGAATGAAATCCATAGGGAGAAGAATCATTTTCAATTAATTACCGAGAAGGGGGATTTATATCAAACAAAAAAAGTTCTCCTAGCAACGGGGCTTAAGGATGTTTTTCCAAAAGTGAAAGGACTCGATAAGTTCTACGGTTCCAGCTTATTTAGTTGTCCGTTCTGTGATGGCTGGGAAATGAGAAATCAAGCTTTAGTAGTCATTTCTGACAATAAAAATGCAGCATTTCAAATGGGTAAAAAGTTATCTAATTGGAGTAAAGATATTATCGTCTGTACGAACGGAAATCAAGTATTAACTGAAGAACAGAAACGTTCTTTTGCTAAAAATGGCATTCAAGTATTGGAAGAGGAGATAGATGAACTTATAGGAAACAATGGACAGCTTCAGAAGATAAGATTTATCAGTGGTGAAGAAATTCTTCGTGAAGGTGGCCTTGTTACAGTAGGTTTAGAGCAAGCTTCTCCATTTGCAGAAAGTTTAGGTTGTGTGATGTCAGATAATGGAGGAATTAAAACGGATGGTTTGGGTAGAACAAGTATTCCTGGTATTTATGCCAGTGGAGATGCTACAATCTCTACTCCTTCCCAATTAATTATGGCTGCTGGTGAAGGTAATAAAGTTGGAGCTATGATTGTTTCTGACTTGATTGATGAATCATTTAAATTATAAAAATAATAAATGTACGCTTATTTAGATTCAATGATTTAAATTTGTAAAACATGGGAATATATAAGTACACATAGGTATAAAGGAGTGTACAAATTGAGTGAACGAATTTTTATAAGTCCAGCAAAATATGTACAAGGAAAGAATGCCATCCAACGAATTGGTGAATATGTGAAAGATATTGGTAATCAAGCCATTGTTATTGCAGATGAAACTGTCTGGGAAATAGCAGCAAATGACGTTGTAAAGCATTTAAAAGAAGAAAGTATTGAAGTAGAGGAAGTAGTATTTAATGGAGAAGCTTCAAAAGCTGAAATGGAACGGATTTCTAAGATTGCAGGTGAATCTAATTCTACTGTAGTTGTTGGAGTTGGTGGCGGTAAAACGCTTGATACGGCAAAAGCTGTTTCTGATGAAGTAAAAGGTCAGACTGTTATTGTGCCAACAACTGCTTCAACTGATGCTCCAACTAGTGCGCTTTCTGTAGTTTATTCCAATGAAGGCGTATTTGAGGGATATCGTTTTTACGATAAGAACCCAGATTTAGTAATTGTAGATACGAAAATCGTAGCAGGAGCTCCTAAACGTTTCTTATCTTCAGGTATTGCGGATGCTCTAGCAACTTGGGTGGAAGCACGTAGTGTAATCGAAAATAAAGGTAAAACAATGGCGGGTGGATATACGACTATTGCAGCACAAGCTATTGCGGAAAAATGTGAAGAAACCTTATTTAAATATGCGGAATTGGCATATGAATCTGTGAAGGCGAAAGCTGTAACACCTGCTCTAGAGAATGTTGTTGAAGCAAATACATTATTAAGTGGGCTTGGATTTGAAAGTGGCGGCTTAGGTGCAGCACATGCAATTCATAATGGTTTCACTGCGTTAGATGGTGACATCCATCACTTAACTCACGGTGAGAAAGTTGCATTTGGTACCTTAGTTCAATTGGCTTTAGAGGAGCGCTCTAAAGAAGAGATTGAACGTTATATAAAATTATATATAAGTCTTGAACTTCCAGTAACACTAGAAGACATCAAGTTAAAAGATGCGTCTCGTGAAGATATTATGAAAGTTGCCGAAGCAGCTACAGTTGATGAAGAAACAATTCACGAAGCTTTTAAATTAACAGCAGATGATGTGGCAGATGCTATCTATGCCGCAGATCAATATGCGAAGTCATATAAAGAAAAATATCAGAAGTAATTATAATATAGAGAAAGCATATCAACACTCATAGTTGGTATGCTTTTTTAATGCCATTAATTTATCTTAACAAAGAAAGTAGTGAAACTTTTCTTATATATTAATCGTCTAATTAAATACAATCAGATTGGAAGGGAGAATGTATAGGTGAATATTAAAAAGATATATTTGTATATGGGCTTGTTATTTATTATTATTTTAATAAGTTGCTCTTTTTTAGAGAATGGATTGATCAAGGGAGATGTGCAAAGCATTCAAATAGCTAAATCCAAAGGTTTTGGATCTTATGCTAGTAATGACTTTCTTAATGAAATAAGGGACAAAGAAAAAGTTAAACTTTTTAAGGATGCTATTAATAGTGCTGTAAAACAATCTGGAGTAGTAGATATGATAGATCCAATTTACGATGTGAAGTTGATAAGCGATGATGATCAAACACAAGAATTGTATTTGTGGTTGTATGAAACTTCTGGATCAGTAATGACAGTCGAAGATACGCATACAGTTTATTCAATTTCTGAAAAAAACGCAGAAAAATTATATGATATTGTGAGGGATTAAAAGAAATATTAATAAATTTATTCGGATAAGATTCATCAAAAAAATTTGATATATTTCTTGTGTGATTTATTTAAATATTTTATAATTAATACATCAAGAAAAATTGATGTGAGGGGTTGATCTAAATGAACCAATTTTTAGAGTATGAAAAAAAATTCAAGGCACTAGCTGACCAAAAACGCTTAGAAATAATGTATGAACTTTGTCAAAGAGGAAGAACCTGTGTATGTGATTTAACTGATGTATTTGATGTTTCTCAATCAAAACTTTCTTATCATCTCAAGATATTATTAGAGGCAGGGTTAATTACTAAAGATACAAAAGGTAAATGGAATTATTACGTTTTAAATGATAAGGAAGTAAATAACCTGCTATCAGAAGAACTATGCTGTATTTTTAGGAAATAAGGAGAAAAAGATTTTTTTATTTTTTATCTAATACATCAATTTTTTTTGATATAACTATTTAGAGGGGGAATTTTTAATGAAGTATGTTCATGTTGGTGTAAACGTAACAAACCTTAATGAATCTGTAGAATTTTATTCAAAAGTTTTTGGAGTGTCACCAGTAAAATCGAAGTTTAACTATGCTAAGTTCTTACTCGATCAACCTGGCCTTAATTTCACACTTAATGTGAAGGATGACGTAGGAGGAAACCAGATCAACCATTTTGGGTTTCAAGTAGAGACAGCTGAAGAAATTTTATTGCACAAAAAAAGATTAGAAAAAGAGGGTTTTTTTGCTCGTAAGGAAATGAATACAACTTGTTGTTATGCAGTGCAAGATAAGTTTTGGGTGACCGATCCTGACGGTAACGAATGGGAATTCTTCTACACAAAAGCAGATAGTGAAATAGAGCGTAATACATGTTGTGCCAGCTAAATATATACTAGTCTCAATGCAAAGTAACTTGTGTATATACTTAATTAATTGTGATAAAAGAATATAAATAGAAGCGAACTTTTATTCAATCCAATATAATGTTCGCTTTTATTTGGATTCTAGGGAATTTCTAGTTCCCCATTTAGTTTGCACATAACACAAAGCAATTTAAAAATTGAACCTCTGATGGTTTGTTCATAATCGTATTAATTTTAACATGTGTTTGTATCGTTGGAGCCTCCTGGGAAAATGATTCTATAATGGGTTTACATAGGATATCTCCCATTGACCATCTTGTAAATATGTCGCATCTTACCCAGGGCGAGAGAAGCTATTATATCTCTTTAACCATATCCAATTTCAATAATAAGCATTGCCTTTTCTATTTGAAAAGATTCTACTAGCTCCATTCTGTGAATTTATTTGGACTGTCTGTAAATTAACAAGCAGTAGGAGAAAATTCCCCACTGCATAGTTTCACATTAAGCTTTTATATGAGATAAATAAAGATCTTTCATAATTTCTAACTGACGCCTTGGCTCAACTTCTACATCATAGTAGTTAACAGCTTTCATTAATGCCAATTTGCGAGCGAATAAACCAAAGTTATTTATGAACGATATCATTGTTTCTTTTATATTTAAATTATTACGAATCGATCCATCTCTTGAACCTTCTTGGATAAGTGTAGACATTAAGATATAAATTTCTTCTCTAACTGCATCGTACAAATCTATATCCTCTAAGGGTTCTTTGGAAATAGCTACGTAGTTTTCAAATGAATCAATAAACTTTGTAGAGTTTTTAGAAGCATGTGTAACAATTTGACTTAGGAAATCAAATACCTTTTCAAATTTTTTATATGCATTTTCGGTGTTATTGATAATTAATTGAAACTGATAAAGTTCTTCTTCCATGATGGATGTTGCAACGGCGACGATAAGTTTATCTTTCCTTGGAAAGTATCGAAATAATGTTGCTACTCCAATTCCTTCTTCATCTGCAATATTTTGCATTTTTACATTTTCTAATCCTGATTCCGCAAATAATCGTTCCGCAGTTTGAATGATACTTTGATAGCGCTTGTTTCTATTTTTTTCTCGCAATCCTGTTTTATTGGAAGCGTCCATAACAATCTCCTTCATGATAAATCTATATTTAATTTATACATGGAATAAATTTATTTTGCAATTATATCAGAATTCGTATACAATTTAATTAATGATAGTTTAACTATCATTAATTTATCTAATTAAAGTATTTATGATAGAATTCGCTATTATAGTGTATTTATATATTTTATGGAAATGTTCATAGGTAGAGCATTCCATAATGAATGGAGGAATTACAATGGGGCGATTAGTGAATAAGGTGGCTATTATTACAGGAGGAGCAAGAGGCATGGGTGCTTCTCATGTGAGGCTTTTTGCAAAAGAAGGAGCAAAAGTAGTGTTCACTGATTTAAATGAAGAGGGTGGAATTGCTTTAGCAAATGAATTAGGAGACAATGTTAAATTTGTAAAGCAAGACGTAACAAATGCAGAAGACTGGGCTACGGTTATTTCTGAGACAGAAGAAGCTTTTGGTCCTGTAAATGTATTAGTAAATAATGCGGGAATTAGTTTAAGTGTTCCTTTGATGGAGATGACAGAGGAACAATATCGTAAAATTATTGATATTAACCAAGTATCCGTATTTTTAGGAATGAAAGCAGTAGTTCCTTCTATGCAAAAATCAGGAAGCGGATCGATCGTTAATATTTCCTCTATGAATGGAATTGTAGCAGGTGCAGTAGGATATACAGATTCTAAATTCGCTGTACGTGGAGCTACAAAAGCAGCTGCAGTTCAACTAGGCGGGTTAGGAATTCGCGTGAACTCTGTTCATCCTGGTGTAATCGAGACTCCAATGGTTACGCAAGGCGATGCAATAGAACAAATTAAAGAATTTGCGAAACAAATACCATCTCAACGCATGGCACAGCCAGAAGAAGTTTCCAACATGGTACTTTTCCTTGCATCTGATGAATCTAGCTACTCTACAGGTTCTGAATTTGTCATCGATGGTGGTTTAACAGCAATGTAATAAATAGATTTTTTAAAGTATTACCTCTATGAGAAGAGCGATTCTTTCTTATAGAGGTTTTTGATTTTGTAGTAGTTTTAGCTACCTTAAAACTTTAAGAATAAAAACAGAAGCGTATAATAAGGTCTATACATTATCTATAGAAATTAAAAGAATCGAGGAAGAGTAATGAATGTAAGAAAGAAGCAACAAAGGAAGACTATGATGATTGTGCGTGGAATGATGATTATTATTGGAGGGTTTATCACTGCTTATGGATTAGAAGCTGTGTTAATTCCAAACAGTGTATCCGATGGGGGCGTGACCGGATTAAGTATTGTTGGTTCACAATTAACAGGGTTACCATTAGGTGTACTAATAGCATTACTTAATATTCCTTTTGTTTATTTAGGGTATAAACAAATCGGAAAGAGCTTTGCTGTATATTCTATAATCGGTATTGTTTCATTAGCTGTGAGCACTAGTTTAATGCATCATATCCCAACCATTATTGAAGGAGATACATTGTTGATTACGGTGGTCGGTGGTATTATCATTGGTTTTGGAATGGGGTTAGCACTTCGCAACGGCGGAGCATTAGATGGTATTGATATGCTTGCGGTATTGTTATCTCGAAAACTACCATTCGGTACAAGTGATCTTATTCTATTCTTAAATATGTTTGTTTTTATAATTGTCTCTACAGTATTTGGATTACAAGGAGCGATATTATCAGCCATAGCATATTTTATTGCTTCCAAGGTGATTCATATTGTAGAAGAAGGACTAAGTGGTTCAAAAACTTTCAATATTATCACAGATGAGCCTGAACAAATGGTTAAAACGATTTATGAAAGATTAGGAAGAGGAGCTACGTATAAAACTGTACAGGGAAGTTATTCAAAAGAATCTTATAGAGAAATCTCGTGTGTAATCAATCGATTAGAAGAAAGTAAAATGAAGGAAATTATCCAAGAAATTGATCCAAAGGCTTTTGTGACAGTATACGATGTTGCTGAAGTACGAGGTGGAAACTTTACAAAACATGATGTGTATTAGTGAACAGCCATCAAGGAGTTGTCTTACTCTTTTGATGGCTTAACTGTTTCTAAAAAAAATTTATTTGAACCTGAGGTGTGTGTTTTAGTGCAAGTAAGTTTAGGATTGAGGTTACTTTTATCATGTGAATGTGGATATCCTGTAGGCATTTTCATTGAACGAAATAAATACATACAGCTATTAACGCAGAGAGGATACCAATGCCTCCTGCCTTTAATCCAAAATTAGTGCGATAATGACGTTGTTCTTTTGATTGGGAATAATAATCGGCACGGTTATCGGGTCCTGTCTTCCATGTTCCAAGTACCAGCCCAGATATAATTAAACTAATCAAGCCTATTAAAAAGAATATATAAAACAATGCTTCTAATAATGTGGATAGCAATTTACTTCCTCCTCCTTTTTATTGTTTTGTAATAAATCAAAAAAAGGATATCTGATATAGTATCAAATATCCGCTGTTCCTACCTATCTTATTCAGGATAGTTAAGGGATATGCTTTTTATTGTGGATAATATATAATTACCCGTAATTGAACTATGTAAATCGTCGAAAAGGTGGGGACAATTTAATGAAGGATTTAGAGTTTAAATCAGAAGTAGATGGAGGCTACAAATTAGTTTTATGTATTGCGACGCTCATTTTATTTGTAGCTTGCATATTCCCGCTTATCCTTCTTCCTTTTAATTGGGTAATTTTGATTATACTTGTTAGTGTATTTGTTTTATCTACATTACTTATTTTGTTGCCATACTTTAATCTTCGTTATATTTTTTGTTCTGATCACCTTTTTGTTAAAAGTGGTTTATTCCGTTTTCATATTCAGTATAATCAAATAACCAAAGTAGAAGCGACATCCAACTTTTTAATTGGAACAAGAGCAATGATGGCGACAAAAGGAATTGTTATCTATTATTCGAGTGGGATTATGGGAGAATTAAAATTATCTCCTGTCAATCAAGATACCTTTTTAAAAATTCTGCAGGAGCGGGCTGTACAAGCAGATATTTATGTAAGGTGAAGGTAAATATTTTATTTAATCAAGAGATAAACACATATTGTGATCAAAGGTCATTTCCTATAATATATAGAATATACAGTCTTTAACGAATTCTTTTGTAGAGGGTGATCGGATGAAGCTCATTGGTAGACTGCTGTTAATAGTTGGAATAGTCATGGTTGCGGTAGCTGGATTTCATTTATATCAGACTGAAAAATCCCAAGATGAAGCTTTACTTGAAGCAGAAGAACGTATAAAGCAAGGCCTAACGGAAACTGAAGGGGAAACAGAAGGTTCTGCATCAGTTGATAAAAAGGAACCAATAGATTTTCAAACAGAAACTGGAGAAGCATTTGGGACTTTAGAAATTCCAAAACTAGAAAAAACACTACCGATTGTAGCTGGGACAGATCCAGATTCTTTAGATCGAGGAGTGGGACATTTAGATAATTCTATGTTGCCTAGTCAAGGAGAACAAATCGTCTTATCTGGTCATCGTGATACTGTATTTCGTAATTTTGATCAAATAGAAATAGGGGATCAATATATTGTCCACTTACCTTATGGATCGTACACATATGAAATTAAAGAGACAGAAATAGTTCCAGAGGATGACACATCCGTAATCAGACAAATGGGTGAAGAAGTTCTAGTCGTAACAACGTGTTATCCATTCCACTACGTAGGAAATGCACCGGAACGTTTTGTTACGTACGCTTATCCCGTAGAGATGCATGCAAATAGCGACTAATGAGCATTTTAGGTAGGCACTTGAATTGCTTGCTACGGACATAGATCACTAATCCGGTAAAGAAAGAACGATTTTTGATTCGTTTCACTCGTTCTGTGCTCTTTGATAGGAGAAGTCCTGCTGATGGAATTCTCACTTATTATATTGGGAAGGTGAGAAATATATGGAAAAATCTTTTCTATCTATTGATTTAGGGGGAACATATACAAAATATGGATTGGTTGATCAAAAGGGTAATGTAAGTAAAACATATAAGATAATAACACCAAAGGACTTGTCAGCATTATTAGAAGCAGCAAGAGTAATGGTAAATCAAAATCCAACCATCGATGGTATCGCTATTAGTGCTCCTGGAGCAGTTTCACATTCAGGGGTCATTCACGGAACGAGTGCAATACCATATATACATGGTCCAAACATTAAAAAATTAATGCAGCAATCTACTGATAAAAAAGTTTCAATTGAAAATGATGCAAATTGTGCTGCTCTAGCAGAAAGCTGGAAAGGTAATGCGCAAGAAGTACAAAATGCTATTGTTATTGTTGTAGGAACTGGAATAGGTGGGGCTTTTATTCATCAAGGAGTTGTTCAGCAAGGAAAGCATTTACATGCTGGTGAATTTGGTTATATGCTGCTAAAGCATGAAGGTCAATGGCATTCTTGGAGTGAGGTTGCCGCGATGTCTTCATTAAGAAAAGAAGTTGCTAGGCAAAAAAGTGTTCCGTACGAAAGTATATTCACTGGAGAGCAAATTTTTGAAATGGCTGCAAACGGGGATCCTGAATGTATACGTGCGATTAAACAGTTCTTTTATTACCTTGCAGTGGGAATTTATAATATCCAGCATATGTATGATCCTGATATAATTCTTTTTGGTGGGGGAATCAGCGCGAGAGAGAATTTCATAACTGAGTTATATCGTGAGTATGACGCCTTAACGGAAAATATGCATTTTGAAACGGTTCGACCAATACTAGATACGTGTTCTTTTAAACAACATGCGAATTTAGTTGGAGCAGTAAAGCATTTTCTACAATCAGAAAGAAATTAATCAAACGTTTAATTAAGTTGTATTATTCGTTTGAAAATAGAACTTTGCAATACATTATTTCAAGAGAAAAACTAAACAAAGGTAGGTCCACAGCATGAGTGAAAAATTAACATTTAGAAACGCCACTATAGAAGATTTACCAGAAATAGTTGCTATATATAATTCGACGATCGCAAGTAGAATGGTAACAGCGGATACAGAACCTGTCACCGTAGAAGATAGATATCATTGGTTTAGTGAACATGAATCTGAAAGACGACCTTTATTAGTAGCAGAATTGAATGGAGAAATCTGTGGGTGGATTAGTTTGGAGTCCTTCTACGGACGACCTGCTTATAATCATACTGCAGAGGTTAGTATATATATGGACAGTCGCTTTAGAGGAAAAGGATTGGGAAAGAAATTATTAAGCTATATTATAGAAAAAAGTCCTGTTTATGGAATCGAAATATTATTGGGATTCATATTTGCGCATAATGAGCCAAGCATTAAATTATTTGAGCACTTCGGGTTTGAACAATGGGCTCATCTACCGAGCGTTGCGAAACTGGATCGTGTGGATAGGGACGTTATTATATTTGGGAAAAGCTTAATAAAATAAGTAAGTAAAAGGATTAACTTGTGTAATCCTTTTTTCATGGAAAAAAATGCCTAAAATTCACTTTACAATAGGGGTTATTTGTTTTAATATTAATATTCTGATTTTATACCACATTATGGACGGGTGATTGAAAAGGAAATTGAGATACATAGATGAGGAGTTTTATAATGAGATTATTTCATGGAAAGCAAAAAGGGGTATTGTATTTGCTTGAGTGGGGAGTTGTGATTTTATTGTTGAGCTTCTTTATTATGAAGTGGTTTGATTACACACAATATCATTTTTCTGCAGATGCTGCTTTTGAAGAAGAACAAGATTTAAACTTTTACGGACCATCGAAGAAAGTTGAAAAAGTGGTTATTGATGATCGGGTATTTTACTTGAATACATATGATGATCAATTCTCTGTTGGAATATTAAAGAAAGATTTTGGACTTCTTTGGAAATATGAAAATTCCTTTTTTAGTATTAAAAGGGAAGATGAAGACCCTATAACCTACTTAAACGATGGATATATGGAAAATAATGATGTGTACTCTATTTACCTAGTAGGCGTTGTCAATGATCCGGATATTAAAAAGATACGAATACAGTTTAATGATGAAAAAACATTAGCTTATCCGATAAAAGATAGTGGTATGTTTGCGTTTTTCATTGAAGATAATCATGTTGGTTATGGTAATTGGGAGAAATTACTTGGAATAAATAAAAATGGTAAAGTGATTTATGAGAAAGCATTATAAGTTCATAGCCGTTCACGTATAACAAATGATAAAATAATTAGATAGATGGAAGATGAAGAAAAGAGGGTTTTCTATGACAGAAATATATTTAGTTAGGCATGGGGAAACGAATTGGAATAAGGAAGGAAGAGTACAAGGAAGAACGGACATTCCTCTAAATGAAACGGGAAGAATGCAAGCAAAACTTTGCTTTAACGGAGTGAAAGAATTTGAACCATCGATTCTAATTGCCAGCCCTTTACAACGAGCCAAAGTAACAGCTGAAATTCTAAATGAACAATGGGGTTTACCCATTATTGAAATGGAAGAATTTAAGGAACGGTCCTATGGTGATGCGGAAGGAATGACATTGGCGGATAGGGAACGATTCTTTCCTGATAAAGACATTCCGAATATGGAAAAATTGGAAGATGTAAAACAACGGGGGATTAAGGGAATACAAGAAGTATGTCAACGATTTCCAAATAAAAAAATCGTAATCGTAGCTCACGGAGCGTTAATCAATGCGATTCTATCGGTAATTTCTAAAGGAGAAATTGGAACTGGGAAAACACATTTAAACAATACGTGTATTAATAAGCTCACTTTCGTTGATAAAGTGTTTGTAATTAAAGATTATAATAACACGGATCATCTAATAACTGTGAATGATTAATTTAATAGTGAATTCATTTTAAAAATCCTGAGTAAGTATGTATGAGCTTATTCAGGATTTTTAATCTGTATGGAGTCGGCAGTAATACCATCGAAATGAAGTCTTAAAGTCTTAACTGGTACAAAAGTATGTTCTGCCTTGTTTTAGACAATATTTTCATAACAAAAACAGTACTATTTACCCTGCAAATGGAGAAGGTGTTTTATTATAATGATGCATATAAGTAGGAAAATAAAACCAATATAGAATAATAAATCGGGTATAAAGAGGTGGTAACACAATGGATGTATTTTCTATTAATGCAGAATTAAGCCGACTACAACATCGTATTTATTTAAATAATAACGACTTACAAGCAAAGCAAGAATATTTAGAGCGATTAAAGCGTACATTGCATAGCCTTGATTCCAAACGAGGGGACTTTCGTGGAAATAATCAATTATGTACGAAACCAGAATGTTCAAAGTCTACTTTTTTTGGGAATAATGCAGATACTGTTGAAGGGCTACGTGATAGTGACATCATTCCTAGTTATAAGGACATTACAGATAATCAGTTACATAGGAAGATTGATCAGATTGAAACTAAGATTAAGGAACTTGAAGGAGACATAAGTGCGCTAAATAGTTCTATTAATACCCTGGAATCAAGTAAGAGAAGTTTAATAGATAGGAGAAATGAAATGAGGAGATTATCATGAGTTAGGAAATCCAACTGAATTATAATTTAGTAGGTTTTTAGCGGTTCAGCGTACTAATGATTCTGTAGAAACGAACATAAACAGGAGAATTAATTGATGATACTATACTAAAAACCACGACATTATAAAATAATAATTTTTTTAATTGAGGATATAAAGGGTTATTACATGATAATTTAACAGTTACGCAGACGAATATCCAGTCTTTTGGACAAGCAGAAGAGCAGATGATTATTTCTATAAAAGGGCCGTTCCGGATATGGTAATAGAGACCCCTTCAAGACTTTGGTATCGTTAGAAGGGGATTTATAGTCACCATTTTGAAATAGAGTTCATTTCAAAAGCTTCCATTTTTTCTATTAAAGATTTAGGATTTGGGTCGATAATAATTAAATCTAAGTATGATTTTTTCATAAATCCCTCTTTGACCGTGTTTTCCAACATGCTTATTAAAGGATCATAAAACCCATTTATATTTAGAAATCCACAAGGCTTTTTGTGGTAACCTAATTGTAGCCATGTAAAGACTTCAAACCATTCCTCGAGGGTTCCAGCACCTCCGGGTAATGCAATAAAACCATCTGCGAGTTCTGCCATCTTCGCTTTTCGTTCGTGCATATCAGCAACAGTATGTAATTCATTTATATCTTCATGAGCGATTTCAACATCTACCAGTTTTTGAGGAATAACCCCAATGACGTGACCGTGATAAGTAAGAGACGCATTTGCTAATTCTCCCATGCATCCTACTTTTGCACCGCCATAAATTAATTTTCGATTGGTTAATGCCAAGAACTTTCCCATGTCATTAGCTGCTTTTACATAGCTTTCGTTGGCTCCATTACTTGAACCACAGAAGATAGCAATATTATTTAAATTCATTGTTTTTCCCTCCTCCTTCACTAGCATTATAGTATATTTTAGAATTATTTCCACATTGTTCGAGGTGTTTTACTTTTTTAGAATTGAATCAGATGACAATTATGAAATTGACTCAACTAGTAAGCTTAGATATTTTTGTGTCATAATATAAGTATTATAAATTGCTAAAGTGAGGGATTTATTGTGAGAATTAGAAGTTATATGAAGAAAGATAAGGGGAGTTTTTTACGTTTATCTAATCGATTAACAAATGTGGATTTCCCCCAGTATAGAGATATGGAAGTTATGGAGATAAAACAAAAGCAACTTGCTTTGAAAAGTCTTGAGAATAATAAAGATAATATATTTATTGCTGAAGTTGAAGGAGAATGTATTGGTTTTATCGAAATGAAAGAAAAACAAGACTTCTTCTCCGATAAGATATATGCATATGTTGCCACGTTAGTCGTAGATGAACGGGCAGAAGGTAAAGGTGTTGCAAAACGATTGATGAAGCATGCAGAAGATTGGGCCGTGCAACGGGATATATCTGTGTTAACATTAGATGTATTTGCTTCAAATAATCGTGCGAGACAGTTTTATCAACATATGGATTTTGAAGAAGATGTTATTAAGATGACGAAAGAATTACCATGAAAATGAATTGCCTTTAGGATGAGAAGGAGAAAAACAGATGAATGTCGACTATGTAAAAGTAGAGGTATACTTACCAGAAGAATATGTAGAAACCATGAGGAATGAGTTAAATGACCATGGTTTTTTAACCGTCGGTAATTATGATCATATTATTTCCTATTCAAAGGTAAAAGGGTTTTGGAGACCGCTGGAATTTGCTACTCCTTTTGAGGGAGAGCACGGGAAAATAACTCATGGAACAGAGTGTAAAATGGAGTTTAGCTGTATGCGGGATCAAATTGAACAAGTCCGAAAGATAATCATTGATAATCATCCATATGAGGAGCCAATAATTTATTTTATACCTATTTTAGTATAATACGTAGTACAGAGAAAGGTGCTCAGGACGTAACTAGAATTTTTCAGCCAAAAGACGGATTATAATCACAATTAAGCGTAATCGATTTTCTGCGCGTGATGCAATGCTATCGAGGTCTTCCTTGTCCAGTAGGAGTGAAGCTCACCAGCCGCCTCTGATAAGCAGAGTATATTTATGAAGCGGGTTTTCAAAACCCATTCATTCGGATTTATTTTTTGTGTACATACTTTTGTCCTATCCACTCCTTTTTTTCTGAATATTCTTTTTTAAATAGGTGTTGAAAAGATGCAGAAAAAACAACTCCTTATTTTTATCTTCGTCTTTGGCTTAACGTTAACTACTGGTTGTATGCGAAATATGTGGTTGGATATAACGGTTTTTGTTGGTACTAAAAGGGAAAAAAGAAAGGTTTTCTCGTATAACTATTTAAATGAACAACATGAAAAAATAGATAAAATAATACAAATGGTAGTTATTGTACTAGCTCCGATAACATTACAACCAATTATAAATATACGTTGGCTGAGACTCCATTTTGGACAACAATTATTGTTGTTGGCATTTTATTGATTATCGCTTACATTATCTTTAATTCTTAAGCTCTCATTAACGCTGAGATAATACAATTTTTTCAGCTTTTTTACATGTATTCGTGTAAATTATAAAGAGAATAAATAAAAATCTAACTTGTACGAATAACTTTGGCTATGTATAATATCGATAAGGAGGTAATAATATGAAAATTAAAAATATTAACCCAGTCGAATTGGAGATAAATGATAGTAATGATGTGAAATCATCCATTCTTCCACGAAAAGTAGCCGTTGAATTAGAAGATAGTGTGGTTGGAGAAATCGGTGTTTCTTGGGGAGAGTTGAACAAAAAAGAGTTAAAAGAAACAGGAGAAACAGTTGTTTATGGTGAAGTACATGTAAATGATTACCCCAACCCTTTAATTGAACAACGAGCAGATCCCTATATATACAAACATGTAGATGGGTATTACTACTTTACAGCTTCATACCCATTATACGATCGTATCATATTGCGAAGATCGAAATCCATTCAAGGACTTACAGATGCGGAGGAAGTAGAAATTTGGCACAAACATGAAAAAGGAATTATGTCAGAACATATTTGGGCACCAGAAATTCATTTTATAGATAATCATTGGTATATTCACTTCGCAGCCGGTGACCGAGATGATATATGGGCTATACGACCGTATGTGATTGAGTGTACTGACAAAAACCCACTAGATGGAAGATGGGGGGAGAAGGGTCAAGTAAATACGAGTTTTCAAAGTTTCTCATTAGATGCGACAACGTTTGAGCACCAAGGAGAAAGATACCTCGTTTGGGCGCAAAAAGTTAAAGAAGATACAATATCAAACTTATATATTTCTAAAATGGATAATCCTTGGACTCTAAAGGGAGAGCAAGTACTTATAGCGACACCGGAATATGAATGGGAACAACAAGGGTTCTATGTGAATGAAGGACCAGCTTTTATAAGTAAAAATGGAAGGGTTTACATATCGTATTCCGCTAGTGCAACAGATGACCGTTATTGCATGGGATTACTCTATGCCGATGAAAATAGTGATCTATTAGACCCTCATTCATGGATGAAATCGTCAAATCCTGTAATGGAATCGAATCACCATGAATTTGGGCCAGGTCATAATAGTTTTACTGTAGATGATTTTGGAGGGGATGTACTTGTTTATCATGCTAGACCATATAAAGAAATAAACGGTAATCCACTTTATGATCATAATCGTCATGCTCGTGTACAGCAATTATTATGGAGAAAGGATGGTTTCCCATATTTTGCTTCCCCGGGTATGCGATTGGAAAATACTACGTTACAGGCTAAAGCTATCGTAAAAATAAAAAAAGAAGACGTGGTTACATGATGAGTTATCCACTATAATTTGAACGTATAAGTTTTTTGTTGTATTCTGATAGTTAATAACAATCAGAGTACAACTTTTATTTTGGATGAGCGAAAGGGGGAGTTTGATTGAAAACAAAATATAGTATGGTAAAAGAATATATTCTTTCAAAAATCTTAGACGGTACATTTAAACCCAATCAAAAGATTAGTTCAGAAAGTGAATATATGAAGCAATTTAATGTGAGTCGTCATACGGTTAGACTTGCGATTGGAGATTTAGTTAGTCAAGGATATTTATACAGAGAACAAGGGGCAGGTACTTTTTGTGCGGATCGCAAGAATATAATGAATTCAGCATCAGTGGTAAATCAAAAAAACATTGCTATAATGACAACGTATATTTCTGATTATATTTTCCCGTCCATAATTAGAGGAGCTGAATCGGTCCTTAGTCAACAAGGTTATCAGGTAAGCTTGTTTAGTACGAATAACGATCATGAAAAAGAGAAGCAATTTTTACAACAAATCCTAACTCAACATTTCGACGGAGTAATAATTGAACCAACTAGAAGTTCGATATCCAATCCTAATATAAATTATTATTTAAGTTTGGAGAAATCGCAAATACCATATATTATGATTAATTCATATTATGATGAGCTGGAACCACTAAGTCTTACGATGGATGATGAAGCAGGTGGTTATAAACAAACCGAACACCTAATTAACTTAGGTCATAAGAATATCATTGGATTGTTTAAAACAGATGATATTCAAGGAAATAAACGGATGAAAGGTTATTTAAAAGCTCATAGAAAAAATAATTTAACTATTGACCCAACAAACATAATAACGTATTTTACAAATGAAAAAGGAACAAAACCATTAAAAGAACTAAGTAGGTTACTAGATAATTCAACGGAGGAAAGACCTACTGCAATTGTTTGTTATAATGATGAACTTGCAATCAAATTACTTGATGTTCTTAGAGAAAGAAATATATCAGTACCCCATGATATGTCGATCGTAGGATACGACGATTCATTCTTAGCTAAAGTTTCAGAAGTGAAATTGACTACAATTGCTCATCCGTTAAGTGAGATGGGATCAAAAGCAGCTGAAATGATATTGAGTTTGGTAAAAGGTAATAAACCATTAACAAGAAAAAATGAATCGATTGTATATGAGCCAGAATTAATTATAAGAAATTCAACGATTTCCATTAATAATCAAGAAGAAGAGATGCCTATATAAAGGCATCTTTTTTACTTATGCGTATAAGTTGTAAATATAATTCAAGTAAGTTATTGACTAATTTTTGTTAAAGTGCTAATATTTACACAATAAACAACTTATCAGTCTAACTAGAATTCATACGTACATTTAAGGTGTATATCTTTCTTAATAAGGGGGATAGAGTTAATTAGATAAATTGTAAGCGCTTAATAAAAGGAGGGTTAAAATGAAAAAGTTTTATTTACTTATTTTATTAATTATTTCCACCCTATTAGTTGCATGTGGTGGTGGCGGTGATGAAGAAGCACAGGCTGATGAAACTAGTGTTATTGGTGATGATATTGAAGGAGCTACAGAATTAACCTATTGGACATTTGCGACACAACATGTCGATTTATTTGAAGAATCTGCTAAAAGATGGAATGAAGAAAATCCGGATAATCCTATTAAATTAGTTGCAGAGGCTTATCCATTTGATCAAATGCATAATAATCTTTTACTGTCTTTACAATCAGGAAAAGGCGCACCAGATATTGTTGATATTGAGCTTGGTAGATTTGCAAATTACTTACAAGGTGAACCTCAATTAGAATCAATGAATGAGTATGTTGAACCTATAATCAATCAAGTGGTAGACTCACGTTTTGAAATTTATGCAAAAGATGGAGAATATTATGGTATCCCAACGCATGTGGGAGCAACAGTGATGTATTACAATACTGAAATTATGGATGAAGCTGGTGTAGATATTGATTCTATTAAAACTTGGGACGATTTTATAAATGCTGGTAAAGAAGTTGTTGCGAATACAGATTCAGTTATGTGGAATGTCAGCACAACGGATTGGTTAATGGACTACTGGCCAATGATTTCCCAACAGGATACGGATATGTTTGATGAAAACGGCAATCTAATCATGGATAGCCAGACACATATTGATACATTACAATTCTTACAAGATGTCATTTATGAACATGAAATAGCAGAGTTAACTCCTGGTGGTATGAACCAATCTGAAGAATTCTACGGATACATGTCGGAAGGAAAATCAGCAAGTATATTAGCTCCTATTTGGTATATGGGACGTTTTCTTGATAATATGCCGGAATTGGAAGGTAAGATTGCAATTAGACCAATGCCTGCATGGGAAGAAGGTGGAGATCGTTCTGCTGGAATGGGGGGAACTGGGACTGTAGTTACGAACCAAACCGAAGAGGTAGAACTTGCTAAAGAGTTTTTAGCATACACAAAATTATCTGAGGAAGGTAGTCAAGATCTTTGGACGGTACTTGGATTTGATCCTCCGAGATGGGATGTATGGGAAAGCGAAGCGGTGAGAGAAAATAATAAATATTATCAATATTTTGGGGATAACATATTCGATGTATTGTTAGATGTACGAGAGGAGATCAATGTATTAAATATTACAGAATATACTCCAGATGTAGTAACGGAGTATAATACAAACGTGGCGGAGAATGTTTTAAGGCAACAAGCACAAACGCCGGAAGAAGCGCTTAAACAAGCTTCCGAGACGATTAAGTCTAGTATGAATGAATAAACTTAAGAAGAGTAGGATGGTCATACCTGCTCTTCTTTTATGTAAAATAACAAAAATATTGAATTATAAGAAAAATGATGTATAATAACCATATTGCAACTTATACGTACAAATTAATAACTGCAAATGAAACCGTATACAAATATGGATTGAGGAGAGTGACATATGGTAAATCAATGGAAAGCGAAAATGTTATTGGATAAAAACTATAAAATTGGAGTGATTGATAAAAGAATCTATGGTTCATTTATCGAACATCTTGGTAGAGCGGTATACGGTGGGATTTACGAACCTAATCATCCAGAAGCTGATGAGCAGGGATTTAGAAAAGATGTTATTAATCTTGTAAAAGAATTACAAGTTCCGATTGTTCGCTATCCTGGTGGAAATATGGTTTCTGGTTATCATTGGGAGGATGGAATTGGTAATGCGAGTGACCGACCTAGACGACTCGAATTAGCCTGGAGAACAATTGAAACAAATGAAGTAGGTACAAATGAATTTATGGATTGGTCAAAAAAAGTACATGCTGATGTGATGATGGCAGTTAACCTTGGTACTAGAGGAATCGATGCAGCCCGTAATTTAATTGAGTATACAAACCATTCGCATGGAACTTACTGGAGTGATTTAAGGAGATCACATGGCTACGAAAATCCGCATAATATAAAAACTTGGTGTCTCGGAAATGAAATGGATGGGCCATGGCAAGTAGGGCATAAAACGGCAGTTGAATATGGAAGAATTGCACAAGAAACAGGTAAGGCAATGAAGCTTGTAGATTCATCAATCGAATTAGTTGCCTGTGGTAGCTCAAATACGGATATGCCAACTTTTCCTGAGTATGAAGCAACTGTATTAGATTTAGCTTATGACGAAGTAGATTATATCTCGCTTCATCAATACTATGGAAACAAGTCTGATGATACCCCTAACTATTTAGCAAAAAGTATGGATATGGACCACTTTATTCAGACAGTTATATCTACATGTGATTATATCAAAGCGAAAAAAAGAAGTAAGAAAAAAATCATGTTGAGTTTTGATGAATGGAATGTTTGGTACCATTCCAATGAAGCAGACCAAAAGGTAGAACCATGGAGTGTTGCTCCTCCTTTATTAGAAGATATTTACAATTTTGAAGATGCTTTATTAGTTGGAAGTATGTTGATTACACTTTTAAAACATGCAGATAGAGTGAAGATGGCATGTATGGCTCAACTCGTAAATGTTATTGCACCTATTATGACAGACAATCAAGGTTCTTCATGGAGACAATCTATTTTTTACCCATACAAACATGTTTCTGTGTTTGGGAGAGGTATCTCCTTACACTCAATAATAGATTCTCCTAAATATGATAGTAAGGACTTTACAGATGTCCCTTATATAGATAGCGCAGTTGTATATAACGAAGAAAAGGAAGAGCTTACTATTTTTGCTGTGAATAAACATCTAGAAGAAAATATAGTACTAGATGTCGATATACGTAGCTTTCAAGGTTACGAGTTAATAGAACATATCGTTCTTGAAAATAATGATTTAAAAGCGACGAATACCGTTCATCGTTCAAATGTTGTCCCTCATAACCAAGGGGAATCTGTTATAGAAGATGGAGAATTGCAAATTCAATGTACATCGGCATCATGGAATGTTATTCGGTTAAGAAAGAATCATGAATAACGAAATTGAATTGAAAATGAGTCAATTTCATAATTGCCAATTATTATTAAAAAAAAGAATTATTAGTAGTTATATATTATTGATCGGAATATAGGAACAACTTGATTTTGATTGGAATGGAAGGCGGCGACTCCTGGTCAGAACAGGGAGTTTGAAGATTCTCTCAGAAATTGTGTTCTTCTTTTACAAGTAAGCTAAAACCCAGTGTCTTCGGAAAGCGTCGTCTGCAATGGAGATCAAACAGCATCACATTCGGATTTCATATAAATTATCTTATTATGAAATTGGTTCAAATAGGAGGGAATAAAATGGAGTCAATGTCAAATTCTGAAGAACTCTCGCATCAAAAACCTGGATCTATTCAGAAAGGCAAACCACCAAAACCAAAAAAGCCAAACAATAAATTTCTCAATTTTATTAATTCGAGAAAAGTTGTACCATATTTATTTGTTTCGCCATTCATATTGTCTTTCTTGGTGTTAACGTTATATCCAGCAATACAAGGGATAACAATGAGTTTTCAGCAAATCCTCCCTGGACAAAATACATTTATTGGTTTTTCTAATTATGAACGATTGTTCAATCCAGTATTTTTCAAAGCACTTTCTAATACATCACTTTATGTATTATTTACTGTGTTGATTCTAACAGTACTACCATTGTTTTTAGCAGTGTTTTTAGATTCAAAATTTGTGAAGTTTAAGACTCTTTTCCGTGCCTCTCTATTTATACCTGCATTAACATCGACGATTGTCGGCGGTATGATTTTTCGGTTAATGTTTGGTGAACAGGATACAGCTGTGGCAAATCAAATTATTAATTTTCTTGGATTTGAGACCATGAATTGGAGATTTACAGCTTGGTCGGCTATTTTCTTAATGGTTATTTTAGCATCTTGGCGCTGGATAGGGGTTAATATTTTATATTTTCTTGCCGCCTTACAAAATATTCCACGAGAGTTATATGAAGCAGCTGAAATCGACGGTGCATCGAAATGGCAAAAACTTCGATTTATTACTGTTCCGCAATTAAAACCGATAATTATTTTTGTTAGTTCGATTACGATTATTAACGGATTTAGAATGTTTGAAGAGAGTTTTGTATTTTGGGAAGCTGGTTCGCCTGGAAATATAGGCCTATCGGTTGTTGGTTACATCTATCAAGAGGGAATCCGTCAAAATGATATGGGGTTCGGAGCGGCAATAGGGGTAGTTTTAATGTTGATAATTGCTGTTGTAAGTATGATTTACTTGATTGCAACAGGGGCCTTTAAGAAGGGGGATCAGTAAAATGGTAGAAAAAAGAAAGAATACAATACTTACATGGATAGGCACAATTAGTTTTACTATTATATCCCTTATAGCGTTATTCCCAATTATTAGTTTGATTATATCATCGTTTCGTCCATCTTCAGAATTAATGCGACAAGGAATATCTTTTAAAATCAATTTGAGTGAATTAAGTCTCGATAATTATACTTATTTATTTACTCAAGCAGGCGAATATTGGGCATGGTATGGAAATAGCTTGGTTATCTCAGCTTTGACCATCATTCTTTCATTATTCTTTTCTTCAATGGTTGGATATGCATTAGCAGTATATGATTTTAAAGGGAAAAATTTATTCTTTGTCTTAGTTTTATTAATACTTATGATACCTTTTGAAATTTTGATGCTACCTCTCTATCAGCTTATGATAAATACACAATTAATTGATACTTATTTTGCGGTTATATTACCAATGGTGGTGGCTCCAGTTGCTGTATTCTTCTTTAGACAATATGCGTTAGGATTACCAGTACAGTTAATGGATGCAGCTCGAATTGACGGAAGCACCGAATATGGCATTTTCTTTAAAATAATGTTGCCTTTAATGGGTCCTTCCTTAGCAGCAATGGCAATTCTGCAAGGTTTATCAAGCTGGAATAACTTTTTATGGCCGTTATTGGTACTCAGATCTAACGATATGTTTACGCTTCCTTTAGGATTAGCTACTTTACTTACACCATATGGAAATAATTATGACGTACTTATTGTTGGATCAGTCTTAACAATTATACCAATTGTAATTTTGTTTATTTTCTTCCAACGTTATTTTATTGCAGGATTAACGACCGGTGGAGTAAAAGGTTAAAGACAAAGGTGGAGATATATGATGTACTCTGGTGGTTTGATACATTCAATCGATCGAATTTTTGTTTGGATTTCTAAAGCAGCGTTACTCCAGCTAATTTGGTTATGGTATACCATTGCTGGATTAATAGTTTTGGGTATATTCCCTGCGACGATTGCTGCCTTAGGAATAGCTAGAAAATGGCTGCAAGGAAATGACGATATTCCGATTTGGAAAACATTCAAACAAATATATGTTGATGAGTTTAAAAAATCAAATGTATTAGGATGGGTGCTACTTACGGTAGGAATAGTTCTATATTTAAATTTCAAAGTCATAGAGAGTTATCCAATGAATTTGCCAATAGTAGTACCATTTTCATTTTATTTGATTATACTTTTTTATTTTATCGTATTTGTTTGGTCCTTTCCGCTGTTAACACACTATAATACTTCTGTTTTAAAACTGTTGAAGATTGCTTTTATTATCGGAATCTCAAAAATTCATGTTTCTCTATTGATTATGATTAGTTTATTTTCCGTTGTATATGTTTCATTGCAATTTCCTGCATTTTTATTTTTGTTCTTTTCTAGTTTAATTGCAGTAGTGTGGATTTGGTTCTCCTTACGTGTTTTTAAGAAGATGGATAAAGAACAAACGAATGAGATGTAACGATTTAAAACTATTGGAGGGATAGTATGGTAAGCTTAGAAAAAATCAATATTCTTGCTCAAAATTTAAATTTGGAACATGTCGAATTACCGTCTATTTTTCTTGGTCAAGGAGTAATAAAGGAAATAACGGAGTATTTAAAACAAAAAGAGTTCCAACATATTACGATTGTTGTAGATAACAATACGTATGAAGCTGCAGGTAATAGAATTAAATCAAATGTAATAAATGAAGGAATTGAAGTCAATGTAGTGGTTCTGACAGACAATGAACATCAACAAGTTATTGCTGATGAACAAACGTTGGTGGAACTTTTTACAAAAACATCAGTGTATACGGATGTGTATATTGCTGTTGGATCCGGTACTATTCATGATATTACTCGTTTTTGTGCTTACTATATGAAACTGCCATTTATATCCGTGCCGACTGCTGCATCTGTCGATGGATTCACATCGAAAGGGGCACCTGTCATCTTGAAAGGAGTGAAGAAAACACTTCAAACTTCCTCACCGATAGCAGTTTTTGCAGATACAAACATTTTAGCAAACTCTCCAAAAGAACTTACAGCAGCAGGATTTGGGGATATGATTGCAAAATATACATCGCTGATAGATTGGAAGATTTCAGCATGGATAGCAAATGAACCATATAATCAACAGGCTGCAGATATTACAAAAGCTTCTTTACAACTTTGTGTAGATCACCGTGAAGAAATCGCGGACCGGAGCAGTTATGGATTGGAAATCCTAATGAAAGCATTAATTGAATCTGGATTAGTTATGCTATTATTGAATTATTCTCGACCAGCTTCCGGAGCTGAACATCATCTGTCTCATTATTGGGAAATGTCCTTATTAGAAAAAGATAAAAAACAACTATTACATGGAGCAAAGGTTGGGGTCGCTAGTACGATTATTATCAATGAATATAAGAATGAATTGGCAACAAAAAGTTTCGATTCATTTATTGGAACAACTTTTGAACAACAACTAAAGCAACATTGGCCAGAGATAATGACTCTAATAGATAAGCTACCTTCAGTAAAAGAAGTAGCTGAGATGTTATCACTTGTTCATGGACCTTCAACGGTTGAAGAATTAGGATTAGAGAAAGAGTTAGTACTAGAAAGTCTACAGAATGCGCACACGTTGCGAGAAAGATGTACAGGTCTCTTTCTATTAAATACATTATCAACTCATAATCGGATAATAGGTTATGAGTTGTAAAGGCTGCAATAGGAAAACTGACTTTTCCTCAATTCAAGTGGATGAACTTGTAAAAGAACAGCTTGCTTTGGAAGAGGATTTAGTTGATGACGCAATATTTGAACATAGACTAGACAAGTGTAATCAATGTACAGCCTTGCTCAATCAAACCACTTGCAGTTATTGTGGTTGCTTTGTAAAGTTTAGAGCGCGATTAGCTTATAAAACATGTCCCTATCCATCTGGAGGAAAGTGGGATATCTGATGTTAGGTTTGGGAGGAATAGAGATGGAAAAACCTCTTATAATTGCGATATCTTCTGTTTCAGGCCAAAACGTATTTAGTTAACAGAACAGTATCAATTATTGACATAGGAAAGAAGTTATCTAAATTTATTTGATAGCTTCTTTTTGTGTATTATAACTCATGAGTAAAAATAAGAATTCGTTCTATTAGCTTATTTTTTCCATTTTATGTAAGGAAATCTGACAAACTCCTAGATATCTATTTGGATAAAGATATGATTTTAGTAGAATCATTCTTTCAAAATAGATTTACAGGAGGCGGAAACCATGAGAATTAAAGCAATGATGAACAACACTGTAGCGATCTTTGTACTTTCATTTACACTACTGATAGGAGTTGCCTTTACTCCTACTGTTTTCGCAGAAGAACAATTCAGCCTTGAAGAGATTACTGTTAAGGAGTTAAAGCAGGGCTATCAAGATGGTGATTTTACAGTAGAAGAAGTAGTAGCGGCATATTTAGAAAAAATTGAACAATATGAGAATACGTACAATGCATTCACATTTATGAATGAAGATGCATTAGATCAAGCAAAAGAAATGGACCAACGAATACAGAGCGGGGAAGCTGAAGGCGAACTTGCAGGGGTACCAATTGTAATAAAAGAAGCAGTAGATGTAGCTGGTTTTCCTTCCACTTTTGGATGGGAAGGTTTTAGTAAAGCGAATGGGGGCGTTGAAATTATGCCGGAGGTGGACGCACCTATTGTACAGGAGTTAAAAGAAGCTGGAGCTATTATTTTAGGTAAGACAAATATTCCTGCATTTAGTGCTTCTGGAACAAATGCTAGTTCAAGTTGGGCAGGAGATACTTATAACGCTGTTAATCCTAAATTTGCACCGGGTGGAAGTAGTTCGGGTACAGCAACAGCGATTTCTGGTAACTTCGCAGTTCTAGGTATTGCTGAAGAAACTGGTGGATCGATTCAAAATCCAGCAGCCGCTCAAGGTATTGTAGGGGTGAAACCGACGTTTGGTTTGGTTACTAGTGCTGGTACAACACCTTTAGCAGCTAATACTAGGGATGTATTAGGTCCACATGCTAGAACAGTGGAAGATGCTGCAGCGATGTTGGATGTGATTGCTGGGCAAAATGACCAGGATGAAAATACAGAGCAAGCGGTTATTCCAGAAGAGGGTTACTCAAGCAGTCTTGATGCTTCAAGTTTAGAAGGAAAGCGTCTAGGAGTTTATGGTGACGGTTGGCGTGATGAAGAACTTTCTAAAGAGACTCAAGAGATGTATGATCGTGAAATCAAAGAGTTAGAAGCACAAGGAGCAGAGATTGTCGAAGACCCATTTGCTAATTCGGGATTTAAGGAGTTTGTGGAAGAGTCAGGAAATATCGGATACGATGCACTAGTAAGTGATATGCAAAGCTATTTGGATCGTATGGACCTAGACGGGAATATGCCCACAATATCAGAAATATTTAATCAAGTAGAAGAAGTCCCTTGGGCGGAAGGTGGCCCTCTGAATCACTTTAAAGAAGAGCGCGGAATTAATTTTGAAGAGGATTTAAAAGACCCTTACGAAGTACCAGACCAAAATGAATTTGAAGAGGTTAGAAATAAGTATATCGAAATAATAGATCAAGTTATGGAGGAAAACGATTTGGACGGTTTCGTTTATCCTCAAATGTCACAAGAAACACCTCTTTTGCATGATGAAGAGGGAAGCATTGAAGCAACAACAGTATCAGAAATTAACATAAGTGGGTTACCACTTGTGACAGTTCCTGCAGGTTACTATGAAAGTGGATCACCATTTGCATTAGCATTCTTCGGTAAACAATGGAGTGAAGCAGAATTATTAGCTATGGCGTATGATTATGAGCAAGCTACGCAACACCGTGAAGCACCTGCACTACAAGAAGGTGAAGAACTGCCTCAAACTGCTACAAATAACTTAAATTATGTTATGTTCGGAGCAATGATTATCGTAGTGGGTGTTATATTACTCACAAGCAAAAGAATAGCTATAAGAAGAGCGAACTAAGTAGCTGTTACTAAGACTAGGGATGAGAGAAGAGATTAATTTATAGATAAAGTGAACTTGATTCAGGAAGAATCCTGTGCGCAATATGTGGAGTAGGCTTTTGAAAAGTGTAACAAAAATATACCCCACTCATCACTAGGAAAGTTGGCGAGACCCTATGCAATTATAGAAGGGGTTGGCCCAATCGAATTTTAAGAGAGATTATGTCTAGCGGTTGTCATACCTGTTTCAAATGGATTAAAACCGTATAGCAAATCCTAAGTTATTAGGATAGCTATACGGTTTCCCGTCTTTAATGGGGCATCACCACGGAATAAAGTTTCATTTTATCTTTTCTTTTTATGCTGCATGCTGATTTTCTTCCACTTCTTTTTTTCTTCAGAAGCTAATTTTGCATTTTGTTTTCGTTCGATATAAGCTAACTCACGTTGTAACTTAAGATAACTATTCCAACGCCCTTCATCAAGATCACCCGTTTGCAAAGCTTCTTTAACTGCGCAGCTTGGCTCCGTATCATGTTTGCAGTCTGTAAATCTACATTCAGCTATCAAATTATTAATATCTGAGAAAGTATGGCTTAATGTATCGCCATCTTCTGTCCATAATTGTAATTCTCGCATTCCGGGAGTATCAATAATTACCCCGCCAGTTGGTAAGATAAATAATTCTCGATGTGTAGTGGTATGCCTACCGCGTTTATCATCTTCTCTAACAGATCCCGTCTTTAGAACTTTTTCCGTCAAAAGTGCATTAATAAGTGTAGATTTCCCAGCGCCTGAACTTCCAATTAAGACGACAGAATCATCCTCGTGAATATTGGCCAAAATGTTTTCCTTGCCTTCTTCAGTAGTCGCATTCCATTTGAATATTGGAATACCAAAAGCAATACTGTCAGCATGTTCAATGTTTGTATCAATATCGCTGGCGAGGTCTACTTTCGAAAATATAATACATGGTGAGGCTCCGCTCTCCCAAACAGCAGTTAAATAACGTTCTAATTTCCGTTCATTTAATTTTTCATCCGCACTAATGACAATAAATACTTTTGTAACATTACTAGCAACGATTTGTGCGTCTGTCTTCAAGCCAGCAACCTTTCGTACAATACTACTAAATCTAGGTAGCACTTTATCAATAATTACGATATCATTAGAGTCTTTTTCTTGTAAGGTCACCCAATCTCCAACTGCTGGATAATCTTCTCTAGAGATAGCTTCATGTCGCAATTTTCCTTTTATTACTGCGGGTTTGGAACCATTTATCGTCTGTAAGATGTATCGTTCTTTTTGTTCCGTTACTACACGAGCTAATAGATCCATTTGTCCGTTATAATTGATTTCTTCTCGATATGCATATTTTTGTTGAAATTCGTTCAAGTTCATTTCCTCCTAGTGTTTTGTTGACATAAAAAAATTCGGATAGGCACTCGCCAACCGAATAAGACAAAACACTAGAATAAACATGTATAAACAATTACATGTTAATGGGCGTCCGGCGTATAGGTAGGCAAGTGCATAAGAAAAATACGATAATTTACATTTATCATTTTCATCACACATCACCTTCCTCCACATTATTTTCATTCATCATACAACAATTTCGGAATAATGTAAAGAAAATATAGAAAAATTAGGCGATTATACTGATTTTTCATGGTAAAGTAAAAGAACGAGAATAAATTAAAGGATGATTCTAATGGAATATGTTTTACTAGAACCTTTAAAGTTAGAGGATGCATATGAACTTCTTTCATTTGAAAAAGAAAATAAAGATTATTTTGAGAGGTTTGTCCCTTCAAGAGGAGAGGACTTTTATGACCATTATAGCTTTATGCACCGTATGGAAAATTTAATTAAAGAGCAAAAGGCTGGAATTGGAATTTACTTCTTAATTAAGAATAACCATGGAAATATTTTAGGGCGTATCAATGTTGCTGAATTCGATAGAGAAAGTGGGCATGGAATTCTGGGTTATCGAATTGGGAAACTATACATAAAACAGGGAATTGCTAGTAAAGCTCTACAAATGTTATTAGATAATGCTGATACTTTAGCAATCCATAGTTTAAGCGCTCAAACTACGATAGAAAATAAAGGATCGCAAAAGGTATTACTGCGAAATGGTTTTGTAGAGGATACATCTGTGGCGAAGTATAAAGTATCGTTTAATAATACAACTGACGATTTAATTACTTATAGGTGGGTGCGGTAGTGTTAAGTGAACAGGATTTTAAAACTAAATTAAAACAATTGTATGATGAAGAAAAAATTAGATTAAAAGATAATGATTTAGAATATGTATTAATCCATATGCTACGTTATATCGGTAGTACGGACAGTGAACTGCGGGATAATCTTATTTAGTTATTAAGGGATGATTGCTTAAACAATTATGGTTGAAAATCCTTATATAGATGATGAAGAAGTAAGACTTTCTTATATACTTCCAATATTATTAAAAAAAGAATCAGGAGAGAATATCATTTTAAATTGGCTCGATGGGATCAACAAAAAGTAGAAATGTTGATAGCTGGAAATAAACAAAGTAATAGGTCTTATCGACTTAAGTGGAATGTTATCAATTTTTATAAAGCAGCATATTTCTTTTTGAATCAAAAAAATTTATCCGTAAATGTACAGGAGAAACTGTTGGATTACATACATGAATGGTATGTGAAGGCCTACAGTTAATGGAGGAAAAGATTTGTTAAAGTTCTTTGAGTATAATTGGCAAGTTCGTGACGAGTGGCTTAATTGGTGTGAAACTCTACCTGAAGATGAGTTGTTTAAAAGAAGAGTCGGTGGAGTAAATAGTATTCATTATACGTTATTTCATATTATTGAAGTGGAGTATAGTTGGCTCAGAGCCATTCAAGAGAAGCAAGATGTTCCGATAAACTATAAAGACTATTCATCTATTGCGTCATTACAATCCTTATCAAAAGAATGTCGGCTTGAAATAGCTAGTTTCTTCGTCGACAATCCTACTTTTGATAGTAACAAACAAGTTCAGCCAGAATGGGAAAAAACAAGCCTATCCATACAAGATATCTTATACCATATCATTGTTCATGAAATTCATCACATTGGTCAATTATCTATCTGGGCGCGGGAAATAGGACTAGAACCTGTCTCTGCTAATTTTGTTGACAGGGATATGATTCAAGTATCACATTATTTGGAATAGAGGGAAGTGAACAAGTTTGATAAAAGCGGTCCTATTTGATTTGGATAACACATTATTAGACCGAGATGAATCCATTATCCGATTTATCGAGAGCCAATATAGTCGTATGAAATATATATTTATTGATATTAGTCAGTATTATTATGTCAATCGTTTTATCGAATTGGATAAACAAGGATATGAGCCCAAAGAGAAGGTATATAATGTGCTAACTCAGGAACTTTCCTTACCTGTTTTTGCTAGAGATTTACTTTATGAAGACTACATGAATCATTTTCATCAATATTGCGTACCATTTTCCCATATAATTGATACATTGAGTAATTTGAAACAATCTGGATATCAATTAGGGATTATAACTAACGGGTTGACGGATTTTCAGTCGGCAAGCATTAAAGCTTTACGAATAGAAGGATTTTTTGACCTAATCCTTATATCTGAAAAAGAGAAAATAAAGAAACCAAACGCTAAGATATTTCAACGTGCTTTGAATCGGTTACAACTATCACCGGAAGAGGCAATATTTATAGGTGATCATTATGAAAATGATGTGAAAGCTGCGGAAAATGCAGGTTTACATAGCATATGGAAAATTAGAAATCAAGAAGTCGAAAGCCAATTTCCAACATTTAGCGATTTCACTGAACTCATTTTCATAATTGAGAAGCTACAGTAAAGAAGTGATTTATTATTTAAATTAGTAATGAAAGACTGCGTCCCCGTAAAAATAAAGAGCTGAAACTGAACTGATTGTTTCTGTAAAAACCGATGCCTGTTCTTTTTAAAATGAACGATAGAGGATAGGACATAATATAACGTTTTGTTTAAAAGACAAATGATATTTAGAATAAGCGAAAAAAATATACGGAGATACTTTGAAAATCAAAAAATATTTTCTGCGTGTGATGCAATGCTGTCGAGGTCTTCCTTGTCCTATAGGAGAGAGGCATAGGCGAGACCCCGGTGCATAAGCGTCTGAAGGCTCACCAGCCGCCTTAAGATAAGCGCAGTATATTTCTGAAGCGGGTTTTCAAAATCTATTCAGACGGGTTTAACTTTTGTGTAAAAACCTTTGTCTCAACTTCTTTTGTTATCCTATAAATTAGCATGTAGCATACCATTGTTGCTGACTTCTGTAATTATTTTAGTCATTTCTTCCGTTGACTCCTTCATTCCATCTTCTAGCCAACGCTCAATGACGTTAATACTACCACTAATCACATATAGACTAATATACTTGGAACGGGTTTTATTGGATATTATATGGTCATGAGTTAATGAACTCATGATATGCGACTGGGCAGCTTCCATTACTCTATGCTGAAAACCCTTGTTACCATGTTCACTAAAAAGAATTCGGAAATGCTCACTTCTATTAACTACATAGTCCAGTAAGTATTTTGCCATTGCAAACATTTCTTTTTTATTTTGATAATTATATTGCAGTAAACTTTGATCCAATTCTTCAATTATCTCTTCTTCAATATGATTAAGTAAATCATATTGATCCGTGAAATGGCTATAAAAAGTGGAGCGATTGATATCCGCTTGAGAACATAGTTCTTTAATAGTAATAGAAGAAATGGGTTTCTCATTTAAAAGTTCCATTAAACTGTTTTTTAATACCATTCGAGTATATTTTTTTCTTCGATCTAATTTCTTTTCCATATAAAAACCCTTTCATTTTGTGTTTTCCAACATTTTTCAGATAAGTGTTGTTAAAGTAACACAAGTTAAACAACTGTTTGTTGTGTAACTAACATCATGTATATATAATGTTAATGTAAAATCATTAAATCATCAAGATGTGGGGAAATTACATTGTCAAATATAATTATTCGATTTAAAAAATCTGTGGTCATTCTGTTCTTCGTATTAATGGTGATCTCAGCAGTTGCTTTCTTATTTGTAGATGTTAATTATAATATGCAAGATTATTTACCAGAGGATGCAGAATCAACTGTAGGATTAGACGTAATGGATGAAGAGTTTTCAAGCGGTGTTACTAATACGAATGTAATGATTGAGAATGTCACGATTCAAGAAGCAATAGACTATAAGCAAGAAATAGAGTCACTTGATGGTGTCACCGAGGTGTTATGGCTAGATGATGTCGTCGACCTGCGTGAACCAATCGAAGTGGCTGATACTGATACTGTAGAGAATTACTATAAGGATAATAAGGCACTTTTGGCTGTTACGATAGAAAGTGGTGAAGAAGTAGAAGCTACCGATCAAATTTACGAACTAATCGGTGAAGAAAATGCTATCTCTGGTGAAGCAGCGAATACAGCGACACAACAGAAGATGGCTGGTAGTGAAACAATGTATGCTGCAGCTTTACTAATCCCGATTATTGTTATCATACTTGTTCTATCGACAAATTCATGGTTAGAACCGGTATTTTTCCTAACTGCAATTGGTGTATCTGTACTGATTAACCTAGGTACAAATATCTTTGTAGGTGAAGTTTCTTTTATCACTCAATCGGTAGCGCCAATCTTACAACTAGCAGTCTCACTGGATTATGCCATATTCCTATTACATAGTTTCCAGGATTATCGTAATAGGGGAAATAGGCCTGAAGAAGCTATGAAACTGGCAATGAAAGAATCTTTCCCAGTTGTTAGTGCTAGTGCCTTAACTACTTTCTTTGGATTCACAGCTCTAATGTTTATGGACTTTGGAATTGGTGCTGATTTAGGATTAAGTCTTGTTAAAGGTATTTTATTGAGTTTCATTAGTGTCATGGTGTTTCTACCAGCATTAACATTATTATTCTATCCTTTGATTGATAAAACACAGCATAAATCACTTATTCCAAGTTTCAAAGGTGTAGGAAAGAAATTAATCAAATTACGAATTCCGGTATTTATTCTTATAGCACTGGTAATTGTTCCGAGTTTTCTTGCTCAAAGTAGTACTGAATTCACTTATGGTATGGGTGAGCAGCCAGAAAACACTCGCTTAGGTTCTGATATAAATCAGATTGAAGAGATTTTTGGAGAATCAACATCTGTCGTTCTATTAGTGCCAAATAATGATATTGGAAAAGAACAAGAAATGATACAAGAAATTGATACGATAGAACATGTAACATCTGTTGTGGGTTACGCTAATATGGTTGGAAGTACAATTCCACAGGATTATTTAGAGGAAAATGTAACCGAACAATTTCTTTCGGAAAACTACAGCAGAATTATTATTAATACTGACGTTGGTGCAGAAGGAGATGTACCATTTTCGTTAGTTGAAGAAGTTCGAAATGTAGCCTCCTCTTATTATGGAGATGAAGCATTAACGCTTGGAGAAAGTGTTGCGCTCTATGATATGAAAGAAACGGTCACGGCGGATAACAAATTAGTTAATATCCTTACAATTGTAACTATAGCAATTGTTTTGTTATTCAGCTTCCGTTCGATATCTATACCTGTTGTATTATTGCTGACTATACAATCAGCAGTATGGATTAACTTATCAGTACCATATTTTACAGATACCTCCCTCGTATTTGTAGGATATTTAATTGTGAGTACGGTACAATTGGCTGCAACGGTAGATTATGCAATTCTTTTAACCGAGACGTATAAACAAAATCGTAAAGATATGGCTGCCTTACCTGCCATTAAAAAGACGCTTGATGATAAATTATTCTCCATAGCGGTATCTGCATCAATATTGTCTAGTGTAGGATTTATATTGTGGTTAACATCATCAAATCCGATTGTAGGATCGATTGGTCTATTGCTAGGTAGAGGGGCGTTATTAGCCTTTATTCTAGTAATTACATTATTACCAGCATTGCTTGTTATTGGAGATAAGTTGATATGGAAGACTACACTCGGTACGAGAGTTTATAAGGAGGAAAAGCATGAAGATAATTAAATGGTTATGGCTTACACTAGCAATCTTTTTCTTTCCTGTATTGATTACAAATGCAGAAGCGAATACTTCTGATTCTAATGATATAGATAGTGAAAATACAGAAGCTGGAGAGGTTTCCAGTAAGAATGAAGTTATTTACGCAAATTTACAAGCCGGTGGAAGCTTGAAAGATATGTATGTTGTTAATGCTTTTGAATTATCAAAGCCTGGTTTGATTGAGGATTATGGTAATTATCAAGGTGTGAAAAATCTAACAGATACGTCACCTGTAGAACAGAATGATAATAAGATTTCGATGATAGCAGAAAATGATACTTTTTATTATCAAGGCAATATTGCTAAAGAGTTACCTTGGGCTTTTGATATCGCGTATTTTCTAGATGGTAAAGAAATGGAACCTAAAGAGATGATTGGTAAACCTGGAGAAGTTGAAATAATCATTGATGTTCAAGAAAATGATATGGATACATCTGCATTCTTTGAAAACTATATGCTTCAAATTTCATTACCATTGAATACAGATCACTTTCAAAAAATAGAGGCACAGGATGCAACCATAGCAAATGCAGGTAAGAATAAGCAAATTGCGTTCACCGTAATGCCTGAGGAAGAGGAAACGTTTTCCATTAAAGCACAAACAGATAATTTTGAAATAGATGGCTTAGAAATTTCTGCATTACCATCTTCTATGTCTATAGATAGTCCAGATACAGGTGAAATAACGAGTGAGTTTGAATCTCTAACGGATGCTGTTGGAGATATCGATGATGGCGTAGGAGAATTAAATAATGGCATAACTGGATTAGCTTCTGGATTGTCAGAACTAGAAAATGGCTCATCCCAATATAAAAATGGTATGGATGAATTGAACCAATCTAGCAGTCAATTAACAAATGCTTCGTCTCAAATCAATGATGCATTATCTGCGATTCAATCCCAAATAGGGCAAGCAAGCGGTGCAAGTGGATTAGAGCAATTGGAAGAATTAGAGACTGCTGTAACTGAAATGTCCGATGGATTAGAAGAATTAGCTAATGGCATGGATCAATTAGCTTCCAACTACAGTGACGCAAATCAAGCTTTAAAGAATGCAATTAACCAGATTCCTGACAGTTCAATTTCAGACTCAGATATTGAGGAGTTATACCAAAGTGGTGCAGATCAAGAAGTTGTTGATGAATTGGTAAAAACATACGAAGCAGCTCAGGCGGTAAAAGGAACGTTTGATTCAGTTGGAAAAGCGTTCGGTGCAATTGAACCTAGCTTAACTACTTTTAGTGAGTCTACAAGAGAAGTATCAGGTCATTTACGTGATTTAGGAGCCGGTTTAGAAGAATCTATGAATCAAGTGGATGTTGATGAAGGGCTGAATGAACTTACGTCTGGCTTAGAGGAAATGTCTGCTAATTACAGCCAATTTCATGATGGATTGATAGAATATACAAATGGTGTTAATGAATTAGCTAATTCATATGGTGATATTCATAATGGAATCGGTGAATCTGCTGACGGTGCAGACCAAATTGCTGATGGCGCTAGTGAATTAGAAGATGGTACTGGACAGCTTTATGATGCAACCTCAGAAATACCTGATGAAATGCAAGAAGAAATTGATTCTATGATTTCACAATATGATAAATCGGATTTTGATCCAATTTCATTTATTTCCGATAAGAATGATGAAATAACGGATTCGGTTGAATTTGTTATTAGTACGGACAGTCTTGTAAAAGAAGAACAAGAAAATACGGAAGAGGAAACTGAAGAAGATAAAGGGTTCTTAGAAAAATTAAAAGATTTATTTCGATAAAATATATATGAGGACTATCGAGTTTAATAGCTTGGTAGTCTTTTTTAGTTGAAGTGAGATGATGAATTACAGATGGTATTCAGAATTTTATAACATGAATAGTATAATGATACATAAAGGGGAGAACAAGATTGAAAAGAAAATATGGTGATCGAGGTAATTGGCAGAGGATTCTAGAGAGAAGATATGCTCAAGCCTACTTAAACGAAAAAGACTTTAAAGGATATATAACATTAATTCATATGAAAAAAGTGGCCCAACCGTTGGTTATTAATTATGAGCAAGGAGAACAATTGAGCATTGTTGAGGATGGCTATATGTGGTTACAACAATTTCCAGATTGTAAACATTTTGCTGTTACTACAACATTTGATGATAATGGTAATGTGAAGCAGTGGTACATTGATATTGCGTGGACTAATGGGGTGGAAGAGGGGATTCCATACGTTGATGATTTATATCTTGATATCGTTCATTTGCCATCCGGAGAAACGTTTATGTTAGACGAAGATGAACTAAAGGATGCCTTATTAAATAATGAAATTAATCACGGTATGTATGATTTGGCACGAGAGGAATCTAACAGAATACAAGAACAAATTAAGAAGAATTCATTTTCAATCTTATCATTATCATATGAACATATGGAGTATTTAAAACGTAGATTAGTCTAAACGGTTTGAGCAAACGTTTGATTTAAGTTGACATGGTTGAATAGGAGCAAGAAGTATGGGTAAAGCAGCATATTAGAATAGAGAGTGTGACAAAAGGACTTAATACTGAAAAACAACTACTTTACTACCAGTGAAGTGTGAAAAACATCTAGGAAACTCATCCAACAAAATTGAAAAATATCTTGAAAAATGAAAGGGAGTTTCCCAACTTAATTGTCTATAAATCTAATATTATCAATGATAAGATTAAAGTAGAAAAAGTAAACATGTGGTATTAGCATAAAAGCTTCCCCCCACTCACATGTTTACTCTTTTTATGTACAATCTATAAATCGCCAATATATTCAATGTTCATACGTTTTAATAGGTATTCTTGAGACATTTGAAAGTATATAGAAGCAAGCTTATACTTTCCTCTTGTTTTGAATCCATTAGCAAGCCATCCGGAATACTTTAAACAATGTCTCAGGTCTTGAATTTCATCAAAGTAATTAATTGCTGCAACTCCTACCTCTTCCGTTATATATTGATAATTGGCAAGGTCTTGATACACTTTCAAATGATACGTGTATTTTGGGTGAGCTTCCGGTGCGTCTTTTATTAAGGCAAATCCTTGATCTATCCAATAAGAAACCTTATCCCATTTCTCATATTTTGCATATTCAATTACGATAGAGAAAATGGTAACAAGTTTGTTGTTTGCTTTTTGTTTATAGGATAGGCTTTTTTTATAATATGGAATGACCTTTTCTGGCTGTAAATGAGAACTCAATGAACCTAGATTTTGATAAATTACTCCTTTTAAGAGTTCAACATCCTCTAACATTCGAGTTTCATTTGTCATTTTTAAAGCTAGCTCATAAGAATCGAGTGCTTCTTTAAGATTATTTCCTTTCTTATAAGCAATTCCAATTAACAGATAACAGTCAATGGTCCGGTTGATAATGAAGGCACGTTGAAAATACTTTAAAGAAAGTTTTCCGTATTCTATTGTATTAATTACTTCGTCACAGGAATTATATGCAATGGCAAGCATGTAGTGATGATCAGCTCTCTCCCATCCTTCTAGTACTATATCATCTGATACTACTAAAGCCTCTTTAAAACACTTTAAGGCTTGATGAATATCTGCATAAGTATGGTGAAAAATCGCTTTGCACTGTAAAAATAAAAATTTTTGATTTGGTGTAAAGTTGTCTTTTTCTTGTTCTAAGTATTCTAGATAAAAAGTACTACGTTCTTTGTCTTCAAAGAAAAGTGTTAATCGTAAAATCAGTAATTGCAGTTCTAAAAATGTCGTTTTACGGTAAATATTCTTTATATATTGCAGTTCATTTAATTTTTCTTCTATAAATTTGGATTCTCGATAAATTCGAGCTCGCTTAGAAATGGCGCGTATTTCCTCAATAAATGCATCCTCATTTTTTTCCTGATCGGAAAGCTCAATATTCAATTTTTGTAATAAAAGGTTAATGACCTCATCACTTGCTGTAGTGGTATTGTTTTCAATTTTACTTAAATAGGATGTGGAACAAATACCTTTTGCTAATTGAGTTTGTTTAATTTGCTGCTTCAGCCGTTCTAGTTTAATAATGTCCCCAATGTTATTCATAGTTCTCCCCCACATTGCACGTATCTATAAAATTGTTATTTTGTATATTAATTAGAATTGTCTGTTATTATTAGTTTAACGGTAATCTTATAATTGAACAATAAAAATAGGTAAATTTGTATAATTTTGAATGAAAAACCAATAAATACTCCTAGAGTAGTAGATTTTGGAGTGGATATAATTGAACAAATGGATAGGTGCAGCGGCAGTTTGTATAAATAATCAGAGAGAAGTTTTAATGGTTTTTCAAGGAAAGACAAAAGAAATCAAAACGTGGTCAATTCCTTCTGGCGGAGTGGAAGGTGGAGAAACATTTGAGGAATGTTGTATACGTGAGTTAAATGAAGAAACGGGATATATTGGAGAATTAATTGGTTCACACCCTATTAAAACTAAAAACAGAATAGAAAAAGATATATCTATAAAAGTAAAATATTATGAAGTTAAGATTATTGGCGGAAGTATGCGTATACAGGATCCAGATGAATTAATCTATGATATTAGGTGGATAAATTTACAAGAGTTACGAGATCTAAATTTAACATTTCCAGAAGACCGCAAGTTTTTAGAAGGATTGCTAGAGTAAGTTCAATCAGGGGGTAATTTGTTTGTTGTATGTAGATGAGATATATGGTGAGTTTGAAATTGGTGGAGTACTTGTTGATCTAATAGAAAGAGATTCTATACAACGATTAAAAGGAGTCTATCAAGGTGGTGCCAGTGCACTTGTAAGTGATAAATGGAATGTTACTAGGTTTGAACATTCTCTCGGTGTTATGCTACTGGTAAAACAATTAGGGGGATCATTGGAAGAACAAATCGCAGCTTTACTCCATGATGTATCACACACTGCTTTTTCGCACGTCATCGACCATGTGATGGATAATAGACAAGAAAACTATCATGAGTTAATATTTCAGAGACTTATTGAAGAATCTACTATTCCAACTATATTAGAGAGTTATGGATACGACTACCAAACGATTCTTTTCCATATTGAACAATGGAGAATACTCGAACGAGATGCTCCTCACTTATGTGCAGATCGTGTGGATTACACCTTGCGAGATCTATATCGTTCGAGACAGGTTGAGTGTCAAGATATCGAACGATTTTTAGAAGACCTTACAATAATAGATGGTTATATGCATTTGCGTACAATTAATGTCGCAGAGTGGTTTGTTCAAATATACTATCAAGAGGTGTTAGATTATTTTTTGCATCCGAAAAACATATACGCCTATGATCAGTTATCAAAAGTATTAAGAGATGCGTTGGATGAGAAAGTGATTGTTGAGGATGATTTTCTAAAGCGAGATAACGAAGTGTTAGAGTTACTGAAGAGATCGGGAAATAAGGATATAACAGAAATGTTGAAGTCTATTCATAAAGATATTCAAGTGGTAACCGTTGATGATAATTTCGATATCTACATAAAAATGAAACCACGCTTAATTGATCCAGATATTATAATTGGCGACGAAGTTATTCCGGTGTCACATGTTTCCACGAAAGCGCAACAAATGAATAACTATGCTAAAGAAAGAGCTGAAAAAGGAACTGGGATACGTATTATACAAAGCTAAATATGGGGGAGAGTGATCGTATTGAAGAGAATCGAAAATAACTTGATAGAATCCTATAATAAAATGGCTGAGGAAAGAGATAAGCTCCATATTAGTGAATGGAAAAAGCGGGAAAGAGACGTTTTCAAGCGTTTTATATTGGAGAAAGAAAGTAAAAATTTACTTGAAGTTGGTGCTGGGACAGGTCAGGACAGCCTTTATTTTCAACAACTAGGATTAGAGGTAACTAGCGTGGATTTGTCGCCAGAGATGGTAAAGCTTTGTATAGCCAAAGGGCTACATGCAAAAGAAATGAGTGTCTTTGATTTGGAATTTCCAGACGATATCTTTGATGTAGTGTGGTCATTAAACTGTTTACTACATATTACGAAGGAAGACTTACCACGGGCATTACATGAAATTAAACGAGTCCTAAAGCCAGACGGTATATTTTACATGGGTGTATATGGAGGTAAAGACTCTCAAGGGATTTGGGAAAAAGATACGTATAATCCAAAAAGATTTTTTTCTTTCTACCCCGATGAAAAGATAAGAGATGTTGTAGAAAAAGTCTTTAAAGTAGAGTATATCAACATTATTCCTAAAAATATTATTGGTGGAGAGCGAGAGCTAAGTTTTCAATCAATGATATTAAAGAAATAAAAAAAAACCTCCATATCTATGAGAAGAATGCATGGATTGGAGGTTTATGTCTTTAAATTCTCTTGAAGTTTCTGTTGTTTACGTTTAGTGTGAGCTTGTCCCCATTCATGCATTGCATGAAGCAAATCTTCTAAGGTTCTTCCATATTCACTTATAGAATATTCTACACGAGGAGGAACTTCAGGGTAGACGACGCGATCAATGATCTCCTCACTTTCTAACTCTCGTAGATGTTTGGTAAGCATTTTTTGTGTGATTCCTGGAATACTACGTTTAAGATCACTAAAACGAACGGTTCCTTTTTCCATTAAATGTAATAGAATAATTGGCTTCCATTTTCCGACCAATATACCTAGGGCATCTTCTACACTACAATGATTTGCATCAATGTTCATCTGCTCATCCCTTTCAAAATAACAATAGTATCTTTTAGGAAACTATGTTTCTTCTAGGTGCGTACTTCTAAAATAACACTATATCATTCATAATAGCATTAATAGAAAATATGGTACAGCGACAATTCAAAATATTAGAGGTGTTGGTAATGGAGAAATATCGTATTAATCCGAACCAAGGATTAGAATTTGGTTTATATACATTAGGGGATCATATGACAGATCCAAACACGAATAAGCGCATTTCTGCTGAACAGCGATTAAATGAGATTATTCGTCTTGCTCAACTTGCAGAACAAGCAGGGATAGATTTTTTTAGTGTCGGTGAGAGTCATCAAGATTATTTTGCTACGCAAGCACACTCGGTTGTACTGGGCGCCATTGCACAGGCAACAGAGAAAATAAAAATCGCTAGTTCTTCTACAATCATTAGTACATTAGATCCAGTAAGAGTCTATGAAGATTTTGCGACGATAGACCTTATTTCTGGTGGACGTGCAGAGATTATTGCTGGACGGGCATCTAGAGTGGGAGTTTTTGAGTTATTAGGCTATGATTTACGTGACTATGAAGAATTATATGAGGAGAAGCTGGATTTATTATTACAGCTTAATGAAAATGAAGTTGTAAACTGGGAAGGGGAGTTTCGTGCCCCTTTAAAAGACGCTAAAGTGCTTCCACGTCCGAAAGAAGGAAGTATGCCTATTTGGCGTGCTGTCGGAGGACCTCCCGCTAGTGCCATTAAAGCTGGTTATGCTGGCGTGCCAATGTTCTTAGCGATGCTTGGAGGACCAGCACAAAGTTTTAAAACATCCATAGATGCGTACCGTGAAGCTGCACGTCGTGGGGGACATGATCCTGAACAACTTCCAATTGCTACAGCAGGATTCTTTTATGCTGCGGAAACAACACAGCAAGCTCAACGTGAAATGTATCCTTTTATTAACGAAGGAATGAAGCTTTCAAACGGAAGAGGGTTTCCGAAGCAACATTTTGCTCAAGGGGCAGACCCAAGAGATGTAATGAATATTGGTAGTCCTCAAGAAATTGTCGAGAAAATTCTTTATCAACATGAAATGTTTGGTCACCAACGATACATTGGCCAAATGGATTTCGGCGGTGTTCCATTTGAAAACTTGGAGCGGAATATTGAATACATTGGTAATGAGATACTACCTCAAGTACGAAAATATACAGCGAAGAAATAGGAGGACGTGTCGTGAAGATAGTAGGATTATCAGGGTCGGTAGTTGGATCAAAAACGAGAACGGCAATGAATTTTACGATAGATAAGTTTAAAGAAAAATATCCAGAGGAAGATATTTCACTCATTGACTTAGCGGACTATGACGTGCAAATTAGTGATGGCAGAAACTATTTGGACTATACAGGTGATACAGGATATGTTGCGAAAGAGCTAATGGGAGCAGATATAATTATTATCGGTACCCCAATATTTCAAGCATCAATACCTGGTGCATTGAAAAATATCTTTGACCTTTTACCAGTGCAAGCTTTCCAAGATAAAGTTGTAAGTATAATTGTGACAGCAGGTTCGACCAAGCATTTTCTAACGGTAGAACAACATTTGAAACCGATTCTTGGTTACATGAAAGCAACAATTGTACAAACCTATGTATTTATTGAAGAAAAAGATTTTTATCAAAAAGAAATCACTAATGTCGATGTACAATTCCGTATCGAACGATTAGTGGAAGACTCCATAGATGTAACGCGTGCATTTCAAAAAATTCGAGAAGAAAAAGATGACAAATATGATTTTTAAATAGCGGTTAAGTGCAAAAAACTTATCTCTTAGGAGGTAAGTTTTTTTTAGTCTGCAGGCTTGATTGCTGAGTGTCCAGAGTGCAGAAGAGTAAGGGGAAATGGTAACTCATAAATGTTAGCAATCGATTGTAGTGAGGATGATAATTAAAGAGAAAAAATGTAGAATAAAAGAAATGCTAAAACCTTAAAGGTGGATGAATATAATATGAATATATTAATTGTGGAAGACGATAAGACCATTGCGGCAGGATTAGAGTACTCGTTAAAACAAGAAGGCTATGATGTGATGGTTTGCCATAAAGTTCAAGAGGCACAGATGAAAATAAATAATGATTTAGATGATATATCATTGTGCTTGTTGGATTTGTCCTTACCTGATGGGAGCGGCTATGAACTTTGTGAAATGGTGAAGCAACAAGCAGATATCCCGGTGATTTTTCTTACGGTAGTGGATGATGAAGTAAATGTTGTTATGGGGCTTGATATGGGTGCTGATGATTATATAACGAAGCCTTTTCGAATTCGTGAATTAATCTCTCGAATAAAAACAGTACTTCGGCGATATGAAAGAAGTAAAATAAATAATGACCAATCATCCAGCATTATTCCTATTGGTCCGATCAACGTTCATACATTGGAAGGAAAAGTATATAAAGGGACAGAAGAAATACTATTAACAGCTTTAGAATATCGTTTGTTAATGATTTTCGTTAACCATCGTGGACAAGTTTTGTCTAGAAAACAATTGCTTGAATTAATATGGGATGTGGCTGGTGACTTTGTGAACGATAATACATTAACCGTATATATTAAGCGCCTAAGAAAAAAGATTGAAAATGATGCACAACATCCTACAGTAATTGAGACTGTTCGAGGGATGGGATATAGGATGGTAAATACACATGTTAAGAAATAATGAGGTTCAGAGATATTTGTTTATCTCAATTGGCATTCTAATAATTAGTACGATTTCGATATCATTTATTTCGACTGTAGCTGCTGTATTTGTTTTTGTATCGACTTCTCTAATTATTACTGTTTTTTTATGGATGACATACTGGAGATATAAACAAATTAAAAAACTTTCTCATTATTTGCGACAAATATCAGCTGGGAATATGTCACTTGATGTACGGGATAATCGGGAAGGAGAACTGAGCATATTAAAAAATGATATTTATAAAATGAGCTTAATGCTATCTGAGCAACGTGAAGACCTAAAAAAAGATAAACAAAAATTAACAGATGCTATCTCTGATATTTCTCATCAGCTAAAAACTCCACTTACATCGATGACGGTAATGGCAGAATTACTTAGTGATGAGACGATGGATGATGATAAACGATTGGAGTTCACACATAATATTCGTAAACAACTTGAACGTATGGACTGGTTGGTGTCTTCTTTATTAAAGTTATCAAAAATAGACGCAGGTACCATTCAGTTTGCGAAGGAACGAGTAATTGTATCTAATCTAGTTGATGAAGTCATTGCTTCTTTGGAAATACCGCTGGAACTAAAAGACATCAGTTTCCAAAAGCTAGGTGATAGAGAAGTTACTTTTTTAGGGGATTACAATTGGACGAAAGAAGCGTTGATTAATATTATGAAAAATGCGATTGAGCATACACCTGAGGCTGAACGTATCGCCATAAGCTTTAAAGAGAATGCACTTTATACAGAGATTATCATACAGGATACTGGGAAGGGAATTGCAAAACAAGATATTCCTTATATTTTTAAGCGGTTTTATAAAGGTGGAAATGCCATAGATGGAAGCGTAGGAATCGGATTAGCAATGGCGCATAGTATTATTACAAATCAACACGGCGATATTGAAGTAGTAAGTGAAGAAGGAAGGGGAACAACGTTTACTATAAAATTATATAAACAAGTGATTTGATTTAGAAGGTGACAATATTGTCACTGAATTAGTCACTGAGCCGTCATTTTGGACAAGTATGATAAAGATAAAGCAATACGAGGAGGAAGATTCACATGGAAATGTTAAGAATAGAAAACTTGTCTAAAGTTTATGGGAAAGGTGACACTGCGGTAAAAGCACTAGATGATATATCATTCTCTGTCGACAAAGGAGAATTTGTAGCAATTATTGGTCCATCCGGTTCTGGTAAATCTACGTTACTTCATTTACTTGGAGGCGTAGATCGTCCTACAGAAGGAAAGGTATTCGTAGATGGAACGGACATGTATCAATTGAATGAAACACAATTGGCGATTTTTCGAAGAAGGCAAATTGGATTGATATACCAATTCTATAATTTACTACCAATACTAACAGTTGAAGAGAATATTACATTGCCATTACTATTAGATTCTCATAAAGTGGATCAAAAACACTTTAAAGAGATTGTAGACATTTTAGGTTTACAAAAACGTATCGAGTACTTGCCTAATCAATTATCAGGAGGGCAACAACAACGTGTTTCGATAGGAAGAGCAATAATTAGTAACCCTTCTATTATTTTAGCAGATGAACCAACAGGGAATTTAGATAGTGAAAATAGTAAGGAAATCGTGGATTTATTGAAAATGTTTAATCGAACTTATAACCAGACACTTGTAGTTATTACACATGACGATCGAATTGCACTACAAGCAGATCGTGTTATCTCAATTGAAGATGGAAGGATTGCTAAGGATGAGGTGATCCGTCCGTGAATATCGTAAATAAAGTAACGATAAGGCATTTGAAAGAAAATAAACGACGAACACTTGTAACCATTATAGGAGTAATTATCTCGGTAGCTATGATTACCGCAGTTGCAACGTTAGGTCTGTCCTTTCTAGATTTAAATCAGCGTCAAACTATTGAAAATACAGGAGAATGGCATTATAGCTATAACGATTTAAATGAAGAACAATATCAAGCAGTGAAAGATCATGATAAAACGGAATCTATTGCTCTTATGAACGAACTCGGGTTTGCACCACTAGAAGGAGAAGGTAGTAAACCATATGTGTATGTGCATCAATTAAATAAAGCAGGAATGGACCAATTTCAAGTGAAATTACAGGATGGTAGACTTCCTAAGAAACCAAACGAAGTTGTTCTATCTGAAGTGTTATTACAGTCAGGCTATGATAAGGAAATTGGAGATACAATCCATTTAGAAGTTGGAAAACGTTATTCATTATCTGAAGAAATGGCAGGGGAAGGCCCACTAAATCAAAATACTTCAGCTTCCGTGGCCGAAGGTGAATTGGAAGAAGAGTTAAGAAATACAGAAGAATATACGTTTACAGTTGTCGGTACGATAGAAGAGCCTTTATGGGATTATTCTTGGGCACCGGGATATAGTATGCTTTCGTATATTGATGAGGACATTCTCGCCACAGAGGAAAATGTAACCGTCTTTGTGAAAAGCAATGATATCTCAACTTCGCTTTTTGATGCTATTCCAGTGTTTGCTAAGAATCAAAACATAGACCAAAATCAAATTGAATTTAATTACAACCTTCTCGAAGCATATGTTGTATCTCCGAACGAAGGAGCAATGACAACTGTTTTTGGCTTAATAGCGATTATCATTGTCATTATCATGATTGGCTCTGTTGCCTTGATTTATAACGCATTTGCCATCTCAGTATCAGAACGATCACGTTACTTAGGAATGTTATCTAGTATTGGGGCGACAAAACGACAAAAGCGGAATTCAGTATTTTTTGAAGGAATTATTATTAGTTTAATTAGTATTCCTTTGGGAGTTGGAGCAGGACTTTTAGGGATCGGCATTACTTTATACTTTGTTAATCGTATCCTTTCGGAAGCACAGTTTGATGTGGATTTACAGCTCATTGCTTCGTTTGGCTCGATCGGAATTGCGGTTGTAATTTCTTTTATCACGATTATGATTTCAGCATATATTCCAGCAATTCGTGCCTCAAAAGTAACGGCGATTGATGCTATTCGTCAATCGAAAGATATAAAACTAACTAAGAAAAAAGTAAAAGCAAATCCACTTGTGCGAAAAATATTTGGCTACGAGGCGGAAATAGCTTTAAAAAATCTTAAACGAAATAAGAAACGGTATAATGTTACAGTTTTATCTTTGATTGTGAGTATAGTTTTATTTTTATCCGTAGGGTATTTTTCCAACACAATGACAAAATCATTTGAGTTACAATCAAATCAATTAAATTATGATATAGCAGCTTCTTCATCTACTGGTTATGGTGGAGTAGAAGAATTGAAACAAGTAATGGATAATATCCAAGGACTTCAAGAAGTAAACAACACGATCATGTATCAAAAAATGAATATGAGTGGAATCGTAAAAGAGGAAATGGCAGGGGAGCCAATTACTTCTTTGGAAAATGCTTCTGATTATATTAGTGATCAAGGAGTACAATATTTCATGCAGTTTATTGCTTTGGATGATAAAGCTTTACAAGATTATGCCGAAGAAAATGGAATCTCATACAGTGATATAGATGAAGGAGAAGGTATACTGATTAATCATGTATCTTATCCAGATGATAATCAGGGTAAGTATGTAGAAACAGAAGTACTTGATGCAGAAGTTGGAGATTCGGTGATAGCAGCTCAAGAAAATTACGATGAAGAGACTGGAGAAGTTTCTTTTGAAAGAGTATCCCAAATAGATATAGCTGGTCTAGCCGATCATTTCCCGATGGGTAATTTTTATCCCTCACCGGACACATTATTTTTTGTAGTATCTGAAAAGACATTGGCTAACATTGATGAACAGACAGATTATCAACCAGATGGAATGACATTATATATTCAAACGGAAGATCCAGTAAGTACACAAGAGCATATAGAAGAATTAGAAGTGGCAAGTGAACTTAATATAGCCAACCAATATTTTTATGAACAACAAGATAGACAGATGACACTAATCCTTTCCATATTTGTTTATGGATTCATTACTTTAATCACATTGATTTCTGTCGCGAATATCTTTAATACAATATCAACGAGTGTGGCATTACGTCGAAGAGAATTCGCAACCATGAAGTCGATTGGAATGACACCTAAAGCCTTCCGTAAAATGATTCAATTTGAAAGTGTTTTTTATGGATTGAAGTCTCTTTTATACGGGTTGCCGATTAGTATAGGTGTTATGTATTTAATTTATAATCAAACACAGAATACTTTTTCTTATTCGTTCTCCATACCTTGGATAAATATTGCAATTGCTATATTGGCTGTATTTGTCATTGTTAGTGTAGCTATGTTATATTCGATTTCGAAAATTAAGGACGATAATATTATTGAAACATTAAGACAAGAAAATATTTAATTAGGAAGCGCATGTAATATGATGACCACTTATCATATTACATGCGTTTTTTTTACAGGTAAGACAGTATATAAATTTGGACCTCATATTTGTAGATAGAAATTGCCACGTCCATCTCCAGCGCCCAAAAACTAGGCGACTTCACGAAATCGCCCTACGATACAGAAGACTTGCCGAATGTTCTTTATGAGGCATAGCCGCACTTATACCCTTGCGGTGAAAGTCATTACGGCTCGTCCCTCACCGTGATTCCTTTATCTCAAAGGAAAGAGGAAGTTCGACCTTCGTTGAACCACCCCCCTAAAAAACAGGGGGCGCACTCGCTACATTTCTAAACGGGCGCTTGCGCTTTTGGTCTTTTTCACTATGCTATAAAAAAGAACATTTTGTGAATGTAGAGGGATTATTAAGCAGTGTATAGAATATAAAACTATATCGGAATGATTGAGGTGATGGTATGAACCTACAAAAATGGAAGAATCCTTCTTTACTTCTTACTTCTATTGGAATTGCAAATATTGGTGATTTTATTTACTTAGTTGCGATCAATATTCTAGTATTTCAAATGACAGGGTCTGCAGCAGCAGTAGCTGCATTGTGGTTAATCGGACCATTGACAAATATATTTGCAAAGTTTTGGACAGGGAGTTTTATTGATTATCGTAGTAAGCGAAAAGTGATGATGTCTACATATGCAATTCGAGGTATATTTATATTCATTCTCCCATTTATGGATAATTTGTTTTTGTTATATAGTGTTTTAATAATATTAAGTATTGCTAAGGCATTCTTTAACCCGGCATCGATGACATATATTACAATAGTCGTACCGAAAAACATGAGAAAAAGGTTTAACTCTATTCGCGCTTTTGCATCTTCTGGTGCCTTTATTATTGGCCCGTCTATTGGAGGAGCATTAATCTATGCGACTTCTATTGATGTAACATTATGGATTAATGCGATCTTTTTCTTACTGTCTGCTGGTCTATTATGGTCGTTGCCGGAAGAAAGAAAGCGTGCAGAGCAGATTCCACAATTGACAATCAAACAAGTTATGAAAGATTTCACCGTCGTCCAGAACTTTATGAAACATAACCGATATGTAACTGGTATATATCTAGGCTTCATTGTTGTATTATTATGTACATTTGCCATGGATGCACAAGAAGTAGTCTTTACTCAACAAGAGGTTGGTCTGTCGGAAGTGGATTATACGTTATTGATTAGTATTACAGGGATTGGTTCAGTTACCGGTGCAATTTTGCTATCGATCATTTCTAATAAGTTATCTTTACGAATGATGATTGTTGTGGGATTAACATTTGTGGCAATTGGATATATCATATACGCGTTTTCTTGGTCTTTTATATCGATTACGATTGGGTTTATCATTTTAGGTTTCTTTCTTGTATTCTTAAATGCTGGAATGATGACGTTTTATCAAAACAATATCCCAATTGATTTAATGGGGAGAGTGACGAGTATCCTTGATTTGATTCAAAGTACGTTGCAAGTATTAATTGTTCTAGCGGTAGGATTACTGGCAGATATTATATCATTGCGTGGTACAATCGTTAGTTTATCAATTTCAATGTTCATATTATCGATAATGTATATGTTTTTTGTATTAAAACCAACGCATGTAAAACTATATCAAGATGCTTCCTAGTTCATTATATTGACTTTCTTTCTTGCATTCGATACTATATTCTTACGGTCAATAAAATGATGAATTCGATGACGAGAACGAGTAATTAGGAACGTCTTATCTACAGAGAGTTGACAATAGCTGAAAGTCAATGGTGAGAAGCTTAATGAAAATCATCTCCGAGAAGCAAAGTTGAACGGTTACTGGTAAACTTTGACGGTCTCCAACCGATATCTTGGACGCGTATGATGGTACGTAGTGCTAATTAGAAAAAACCGCTACGATGGTTTTTTATTTTTGTCTAATAATGGTAATACTCGATTCTACGTGGTGGATTCGAGTTTTTTTAATTTAATGAAGAGGTGAATGGAATGGATCACGCACAACGTGAACGAAGCATGAGGGCACATTGGAAAGACAATAAAACGTTTCAACGCTCCATTGAAAATAGAGAAGGTCAACAAACGTATGTATTTTATGAAGGACCACCAACGGCAAATGGAATGCCACATGCTGGCCATGCGCTAGGTCGTACGATAAAAGACTTTGTTGCCCGTTACAAAACAATGTCTGGTTATCAAGTATTACGTAAAGCAGGCTGGGACACACATGGTCTACCAGTAGAATTAGAAGTAGAAAAACAGCTTAATATCCGCGGAAAAGATGATATTGAGAAGTTCGGTGTAGAGAAATTTATTGAGAAATGTAAAGAAAGCGTCTTTGTTTATGAAAATGAATGGAAGGAATTCACGGATAAGCTTGGGTATTGGGTAGATATGGAAAATCCATACAAAACATTAAATAACCCATATATTGAGTCTGTTTGGAATATCCTTGCTACTATTCATGATGAAGATTTACTTTATAAAGGCCATCGTGTAGTTCCATATTGCCCAAACTGTGAGACATCTTTAAGTTCTCATGAGGTGGCACAAGGTTATAAAGATGTGACGGATTTATCCGTAACTGCTAAATTCCGAGTTAGTGACAAAGAAAATGAATTTATCCTTGGATGGACAACAACTCCTTGGACATTACCCGGAAATGTTGCGTTAGCGGTGAATCCGGAAATGACCTATGTAAAAGCAAAACAGGGTGAAGAAATCTATGTCGTTGCTAAATCGTTAGTGAACTCTGTTCTAGGTGAAGCGTATGAAGTGGTAGAAGAACTAGCTGGAGAAGATTTAATCGGTATCAATTATGAAGCTCCATTTGACTTTATTTCTTTAGATAATGGTCATTACGTTATCGGTGCAGATTTTGTTACCGATACAAGTGGTACGGGTATTGTTCATTTAAACCCAGCACATGGGGAAGACGACTATAATGCTATCCAGGCAAAAGGGATGGATTTTGTAAATGTAGTCGATTCAAAAGGAAGATATAAGGATGAAATCGCTCCACTTGTAGGACAGTTTGTGAAGGATAGCGATGTAGATATCATTAAAATGCTAGCAAAAGATGGAACACTATATGAAAAGCAAAAATATGAGCATAGCTATCCTCATTGCTGGAGATGTGATACACCATTACTTTACTATGCAATGGAAGGTTGGTTCATTAAAACCACTGCAGTAAAAGAAAAAATGCAGGAAAATAATCAATCTGTTGAGTGGTTCCCGAACCATATGCGTGATGGGCGTTTTGGTAACTTCTTAGATAATATGGTCGATTGGAATATTGGACGTAATCGCTATTGGGGAACACCATTAAATGTATGGGTATGTGATGATTGTGGTAAACAAAAATCTCCTCACTCAATCCAAGAATTACGTACTTTTGCAGATAGTGACGTACCAGAAGATATTGAATTGCATAAACCATATGTTGATAAAATTACGTTTGACTGTGAATGTGGCGGTAAAATGCATCGTACGAAAGAAGTTATTGATGTTTGGTTCGACAGTGGATCGATGCCATTTGCACAGTATCATCACCCGTTTGAAAACGATGAACTATTTAATAAACAATTCCCAGCGGATGTGGTTATTGAAGGTGTCGATCAGACACGTGGCTGGTTTTACAGTCTCCTAGCGGTATCTACACTGTTTACCGGAAAAACACCGTACAAACGAGTATTGTCGCTTGGCCATATTCTAGATGAACATGGGCAAAAAATGTCTAAAAGTAAAGGGAATGCTTTAAATCCTGTAGAACTTATTGAAGAGTTTGGTGCAGACGCACTTCGTTGGGCACTACTTGCTGACAGTTCACCATGGAATAATAAGCGTTTCTCAAAAAAGACAGTTAGTCAAGCAAAATCAAAAGTGATTGACACCATATTAAATGTGTTTTCATTCTACTCTATGTATGCTGACATTGATAAATTTACTGTTGAAGAACATGCAAGTGATGCTAAAACGACAATGGATCATTGGATTCTGTCCCGATTAAATTCGGTGATTAAAGAAGTTACCACAAGTCTCGATCAATATGATATTACAAAAGGTGCTCGATCCATTGCGTTATTTGTAGATGAATTAAGTAACTGGTATGTACGTCGTTCTAGACAGCGTTTTTGGAGCAGTGGCATGAATGAAGATAAGAAAGCTGCCTTCACTACATTGCACGAAGTACTAACAAAACTCACTCAGTTAATGGCGCCATATACACCATTCGTTGCAGATGATATTTATACAAATCTGCAAGGGGACAGTGTTCATGTATCGGACTTCCCGAAAGCGGACGAAGATGCAATCGATGAGAAACTAGAAGCAGATATGCAGGGGGTGCTTGAAGTCATTGAGGGAGCACGTTCACTCCGTAATGAAGTAAACATTAAAACAAAGCAACCTCTAGCAGAACTAGTGGTTGTACCAAATGACGCCCAACTTCAATCTGGGTTACAGGCATATACCTCTATTATTGAAGAGGAAATTAATGTAAAACAAGTTAGTTTTAAGAAAGACACTGCTGATTTCTTGGATACAGAGATGAAACTTAATTTCCCAGTTGCTGGACCAAAACTGGGTAAACAAGTTGGCCAAGCAAAAGGAAAAGTAGAAAACTTTACGGAACAAGAAAAAGAAGCATTCTTAGTGGACGGTACAATTACTGTTGAGCTTCAAGATGGTAGTAAGGCCACTCTTGAAAAAGAAGACATTATAGTAGAGAAAAAAGGCCAAAAAGGATATCAATTATTTGAAGGCAATCGATTTGTGCTTTTATTGGATACCAACTTGACGGAGAAGTTAAAGGAAGAAGGTTTTGTAAGAGAGTTTATTCGTGCGGTACAAACATATCGTAAAGAACTTGACCTTCCAGTTGAACAACGTGTGGATGTGTACGTAAATTCCAATGAAAATGCAGAGCGGATTTTATCAGAATTCGATTCTCTAATCCATGAGGGATTAATTGTTAACAGTATTCAATTTTTAGAAAAAGAGAATATGAAGCAAGTAACAGTAAATGATACGGAGATGGGTTTATCTATAGTATAAGCAAAAGCAGGGGAGGTCCCCTGCTTTTTTGTATGCATAAGTATATATAATCATTTATAAATACTTCGGTAAAAATAGCAGGAATCTTCTTAATTCATGTCGAATATTAATAGGATTAAGGAGGAAATAAAAATGTCTAAACATATAGGTTCTATCAATAAAGATCAACACGTTTACATTGCAGAAAAGGATGATATGAAAGGCATTGTTCGCTTGTTGAAAGGAGTCTCTTCATGGTTACAGGAGAGTCGTTTAAAACAATGGGAGTTTCTAAATGAAGGCGGAGAAGATCCAGAAATTAAACAGGCGATTGAGGATGAGAATACGTTTGTAGTTAAAGAAGGTGACGATTTAATAGCAACCTTTACGCTATATGAAATTCAAAATCCTTGGGATAAAAATATTTGGGGGCAATCCAGCGATGATGCCTTTTACTTACATAGGCTATCCGTTGATTACTCTCGATTAGGAACAGGTCTAGGTCGTGATGTCATTGCCTGGATGGAAACATATACAAAAACACAAGGAATGAAACGCATTCGCCTAGATTGTGTAGAAAATAACGAAAAGCTTAATTCCATTTATCAAAACCTTGGCTATGATTATAAAGGAACTAATCACGAACACTGCCGTTATGAGAAGATGTTATAAATGAGACGCATATCCCTTTGTCGGATATGCGTTTCTCTATGTTAGTGCATGGAATTATTCGAAAGCTTATCCATTGATTGAAGAAGTTGTGTACTCTCTTTGTTCATACCTCTAATTCGTACAACAATATCGTTTGCCTCAAACTTTGTTTTAATCTTGTCTAATGCACCGACTGCAGAATCATCCCATAAATGAGATTCGCTTAGGTCGATTTCTATATTATTTACACTGTCATGAAAATCAATCTGTAATAAAAAGTCCGTAACGGATGCAAAGAATAGCGGACCTTGTACTTTATAATAACGTGTGTCATGATTTAATGTTTTAATTACGTTTACTTTTGAGATTTTCGCAGCGAAGAATATCATGCTGAGAAGGACCCCTGCAAGAACTCCGTATGCAAGATTATGAGTTAATACAACCGTACCAACAGTAACAATCATTACTATAGCGTCAGTACGTGGAATACGGTGAATGTGTAGTACCGAATTCCAATCAAATGTACTCACTGATACCATAATCATTACTCCCGCTAGAGCTGCCATTGGAATTTGAACTACGATATCTCCTAAAATTAATATAAGGAACATTAAGAACACACCAGCAACAAATGCAGATAGTCGCCCACTTCCACCAGACTTCACATTAATAACGGATTGTCCGATCATGGCACATCCAGCCATACCTCCAAAACAACCTGCTACAATGTTAGCAATTCCTTGCCCTCTGGTTTCTTTGTTTTTATTGCTTTCCGTATCTGTCATATCATCAATAATATTGGCTGTTAATAATGATTCCAGAATCCCAACAATTGCTAAAGCGAGGGCATACGGCAAGATAATCATTAATGTCTCAAAGTTTAGTGGTATATTAGGTAGAGCAAACATAGGTAAAGATTGTGTTAACTCTCCCATATCGCCAACATTACGTACACCTATATTCATTGTTAATGCAATAATTGTAACAACAATAATTGCTACTAAAGTAGATGGCACAGCTTTCGTTATTCGAGGGAAAATATAAATTATTGTTAGAGTTAAGGCTACTAAAGCATACATAATCCATGTCTCGCCTACAAAATGCTGTAATTGTGAGGTGAAGATAAGAATTGCTAAAGCATTAACAAATCCTGTCATTACAGTTCTAGGAACAAATTTCATAAAGCGTGCTAATTTAAAAATGCCAAATAAGATTTGAAGAATTCCCGTTAAAATTGTAGCTGCTAACAAATATTCAATTCCGTGATTAGCTACCAAAGTTACCATTACTAATGCCATTGCGCCAGTTGCTGCAGAAATCATTCCAGGACGTCCGCCGACGAATGAAATCATCACTGCAATACAAAAGGATGCATAAAGTCCAACCATTGGATCTACACCTGCAATTATAGAAAAGGCAATCGCTTCAGGAATTAAAGCAAGTGCGACAACGATTCCTGCCAATATATCTCCTTTGATGTTTCCAAACCATTGTTCCTTCCATGTTTGTTCCATATTTATACCTCTTTCAATCTATTAAAATTTATTAAACCAAAATGATAAACACCATAACAATTTATAACAGATGACAACAATATACAAGTTATCAACCTGTTTATAATTTAATTATTAATAATTCGAAACAATTTAATAAATAATTGAAAAAGTAGTATTATAAAGATAAAATAATATTAATTTAGTATAAGGATGAATGGAAGTGAGGAGAAAGTGATATTTCAGTCGAATCAAATATACATAAGAGAAGCAACGAACAATGATATAGGGTATATAACAAACGTAGAGAATAGTGAAGAGAACAAACCTCATATTCTACCTTGGACAGAGGACCAGCATCGCAAGACTATGCAAGAGGAGGATTCCTATTATTTGATTGTTGTTGAGAAAATTACGAATCGCAATGTCGGATTTATTATTTTAAAAGGATTGACCAGTACGAATAAAAGTATAGAGCTCGTCCGTATTGCCATAGAAGAAAAAGATAAAGGCATTGGCAAAGAAGCATTGAGCTTAATTAAAGTATGGGCGTTTAATTCCTTTGAAGCGCATCGATTGTGGTTAGATGTAAAAACCGATAATAAAAAAGCAATTAATATTTACAAAAAAGAAGGATTTACTTTAGAAGGAACATTACGAGAGTGTTTGAAAGTAGGAGAAACATATGAATCACTACATGTAATGTCCCTATTAAAACATGAGTTTCAAAGTAATTAGGTCTTACTTTTATACTATTTATATTGCAGAAGAACATTTCCTGACTTAAACCGATGCATTAAACTTAATTTTAATTCTTTTGAGTGACTGTGAGACAGTCTCTTTCCACCACCTAATATAACGGGATTAAAGATACATTGATACTCGTCAATAATATCATTTTTGATAAGCGATAGGGCTAGATCTCCACTTCCTAATAAAACGATATTTTCGTTACTGTTCTTGTATTGCTCAATACTATTTTGATAATCTGAGCCTAACAATGTAGTGTTCTTCCAATTTGCTTCAGTCAGAGTTTTCGAAATAATAAGTTTAGGTTTTTCGTTCATAATTTTTGCAATAGACGGGTTATCATCTAGTGCTACTTCTGTATTCCAGTAAGCTTCCATATGTTCATATGTTTTCCTACCAAATAGAATAAGATCAGCTTGTTGAAGGTTTTGAAAAGCAAAAGAATGGTACTCATCATCGACGTGATGCCAGGATAAGTCACCTGCAATTCCTTCATAATAGCCATCGATACTTAGCATAATGTGCCACGTTAATTTTCCCACGATTACCACACTCCTTAGACATATTTTAATGAATTTAGATATATCAAATTTCTTTTTAATTGCTTTATTATCAAAGGGGGTACACATCGAAAGCAGGAAACTAGAGAAAGAAGAAAATACTATCAAATATGTTTACCATCGAGAATTTGCAAAGAGATACCATTTGGTTGCTAACCAGTGAAATAAAACAACAAATATAAAGGTGATAACATGAAACAAAATAAATATGATGACCCGACATTTTTCAAAGCATATGCAGAGATGGCAAGGTCGAGGGGTGGGCTTGCTGCAGCTGGAGAATGGCCAGAGTTCCAAAAGCTTCTACCTGAAATGGGAGGCAAAAGTGTTCTCGATTTAGGTTGTGGATATGGCTGGCATTGTAGGTATGCCCGAACTCAAGGTGCAAGTACTGTCGTTGGAATAGATATTTCAGAGAAAATGCTCACGAAAGCCAATGAATTAACCAATGACGATGGAATAAGGTATGTAAACTCTGCAATTGAAGATATGGAGTTTTCTAATCAATCCTTTGATATTATTATTAGTTCCTTAGCATTTCATTATATTCAATCTTTTGATGAGGCTTGCACAAAGGTGTACAATCTTTTAAAGAAGAATAGTACATTTATATTTTCTGTAGAGCATCCGATCTTTACATCAAGAAACGACCAGGATTGGATTTACATAAGCGATTCTAGTGAACCATTATATTGGGCAGTAGATAATTATCAGTATGAAGGGAAGAGAAAGACTTCTTTTTTAAATGGGGAAGTAATAAAATATCACCGAACGTTATCGACTTATATAAATCAATTAATTAAAGCCGGCTTTCGGATCAATAATGTCGTAGAGCCAGGGCCAACGGAAGAATTGATATGCCAAATTCCTGAAATGGTGCATGAAAACCGAAGACCAATGTTTTTGCTTATTGCTGCGGAAAAGCGCGAATAGTAAGTAATAAGGTGACCTAATTAAGGTTACCTTATTTATGCAATTGATCGGATATTTCCTTGTAACACAGAAATTTTACGCCTTTTAAACAATAAAGTAACTTGCATTTGTACTTTTGTGAATTCTTTTATGGTTCCACCCTTGCACCCATCTAACTGTTTTTAGCAATTAAGCATGAATTATATTAAACATTTTTTAGAAAAGGTTGTTAAATCTAAATATTTGTATTATTATAAAATAACAACGTTGTTATTATGTAGTAAAAGAAAGGGGTAGTTTTCCATAGAAACTTTATTAAGTAATTTAAAATTAGGTGAAATTGGAGAGGGAACTGAGAACATAAAAATATACAAACGATCATTTACACATTATCAAGGAACATTTCTTTTGATGATAAAAGAAAGCGCTAACAAATTTTTGTTAGCATCGGGTGAAGGACCATTATATAGAGAATTAAATGGGCAAGAAATTGGTGATGAGGGTAAAGTTTGTCCGTTGACTCACCATAATCGATTGGTGTTAAATCGCTATTTTGATTATACAGTACCAAGTGCATTTGGAAAAAACACAGCAACTATAGGGCTCGGTGACCGACTTGGAATAGCTTCCCCTGGTCACATTGAAGCAATTAAAAATCGAGATGTAAAACCGATATTAGGTCAGCAAAGTATCCGCGAGCTAACTTTAACAAAACGTACTATGGAAGATATGATTGATACAGCAACATTTGCCGTATTTCAAGAAGGATATAAAGACGGGTTTGGGATAGATGCAGACCATATTAAAAAAGAGGAAGATATTAAACGTTCACTAGAATTAGGAGTAACCATGCTGACACTAGATTGCTCAGATTATATTCAAAAAGACGTGGAGTCAGCATCTAAAAAACAAGTGCAAGATGAATTTGCGAAGCTAGATGTAAAACTTAAAAAATATTACCTTAATACCTATTCCAATCAAGTGTTTTCTCTCAAAACGAGAAAAATAGCAGTTAATGAAATTGATGTTATGCGCAATGTTTTAATATACGGAAAAGCGGTTGCTTACATGATACATGTATTTAACACTTATGTTCGACATTTAGATAGAGATTTTGATTTTGAAATATCGATTGATGAAACAGAGGCGATTACTTCTCCAGAAGCACATTTTTTTGTTGCAAATGAGTTGCGAAAGTCTCAAGTTGAAGTAACCAGTCTTGCTCCTAGATTTTGTGGAGAGTTTCAAAAAGGAATTGACTATATTGGTGATATAGATCAATTTGAAAAGGAACTAAGTGAACATGTAGATATTGCAAAACATTTTGGTTATAAATTAAGCATTCATTCCGGAAGCGATAAATTTTCTGTATTTCCAATTATTTCAAAGCATACAGAAAGGATTTTACACATTAAAACAGCCGGTACTTCATGGCTAGAGGCATTAAGGGTAATTGCGAATAAGAATCCATCGTTATATAGAAAGATACATGCTTATGCTGAAAAAAATGTAGAGCAGGCTTTGAAATACTATCACATTACTCCAAATTTTGAAGCGATTACTCCTCTTGAAGACACAAAGGATTCAATGCTTTCTGAGTATCTTAATGATGATAATGCGAGACAATTACTGCATATCACGTACGGATTGATTTTAACTGCAAATAGAAATGAGAGTTCTCTTTTTAAGGATGAAATATATTCGATGCTAAGTGAAAATGAAGATGTTTATCGTGAATATCTTATTAAACATATAGGTAAACATGTGGAAACATTAGATCTATAAAGGAGGATTTATGGTGAAAAAGTTTATGGATGATAATTTCTTACTAAGCAACAATATTGCAGAAGATTTATTTCATAATTATGCTAAAAATATGCCAATCATTGACTACCATTGCCATTTAAGTCCAAAAGAAATTTATATGAATAAAAGGTATTCAAACATTACAGAAGTTTGGCTGTATGGAGATCATTATAAATGGAGAGCGATGCGAGCAGCAGGTGTAGATGAGTCACTTATAACTGGTGATGCAAATGATTATGATAGATTTATGGCTTGGGCTGAAACAGTTCCTAAATTAATTGGTAACCCGCTATATAATTGGACTCACCTTGAGTTACAAAGATATTTTGGTATAAATGAAATTTTAAATAAGGAATCCGGACCATCAATTTGGAAGAAGGTAAATAAACTTTTAATCCGTGATGATTTTGGTGTTAGAGATTTAATTAATCGGTCTAATGTACAAGTCGTTTGTACAACTGACGATCCAATTGATGACTTATCCTTTCATCAGATGTTAGTTGAAGATGACGAATTTTCGGTAAAGGTGTTACCCGGTTTTCGGCCAGATAAAGCAATAGAAATAAATCAGGATGGGTTTATTGACTATGTAGATTTGCTTGAAAAAGTTACTTCTCATTCTACAAAAACATATGATGGTTTTTTAAGAGCTCTTAGATCTAGAATAGATTATTTTCATCAAAATGGATGCAGAGTCTCTGATCATGCATTAAATACGATGATGTTTACGGAAACAACGAAAGAAAACGCCAGCAATTATTATGAAAAAGCTATTAGTGGTCAGAAAATTTCTCTTAAAGAAGAAAGTGATTTTAAGAGCTTCACACTAGTATTTTTAGGAGAACAATATGCAGAAAAAGAATGGGTAATGCAATATCATATAAATGCATTGCGTAATAATAATTCTAGAATGTACAATTATCTTGGACCAGATACTGGATACGATGCCATGAATGACGAAGTAATTTCTAAACCATTAGTAAATCTATTAAATGAGCTTGAAAAGAAGGATAGACTTCCAAAAACGATTTTATATTCCCTTAATCCAAATGATAATCCTGTTATTGCCTCTATAATCGGAAGTTTTCAAAGTGGGAGAGTTCCAGGAAAGCTCCAATTTGGAACAGCATGGTGGTTTAATGATACAAAATCAGGGATGATAAAACAAATGCAAACATTAGCAGATATTGGTGTGTTCAGCCAATTTATTGGTATGCTTACCGATTCAAGAAGCTTTTTATCGTATCCTAGGCATGAATACTTTAGGCGCTTAGTTTGCTCCCTGGTTGGTGAATGGGTTTATAACGGTGAAGTTCCTTACGACCTAAAATTACTAGGAAAGATTATTCAAGATATATCCTACTACAATGCAGCAAGATATTTTGACTTTGGGCTTATATCAGATGAATAATCATAAGGTGGTTGTTTTGATACAAAACAACCACCTTAATTTAAATTGCTTGCGGTTGTTGATGAAGTGGCTAGGTTTTTGAGAGTATGCTACTTTAAATAGATAATATATAGAATAAACAAGAGTTTATTATAGTTGTAATTTTTCTAAATGGAAGGAAGAATCATAGAAAAAATAATATAATACTATCTTGAATTCTTATAAATATCAGAGTAAACTATAAATAAGGTCATCAGATGACCTTATTTATTTTGTCATCTATGAAATCGCTTCATTGGGGAGAAAGAGGGGTTTTGATGTATTTACTTATAGCACTAAGTGCGATTATTGCACCGTTTATTTTTTTAGTGTTATTACGTTTTCCGGCAACAAAAGGAATGACGTGGAGTGCGTTAATTGTAATTTTATTCGCAATTACTGTATGGGGAATGGAAGGGGAAGTTATTGTATCATCTATTTTCCAGGGGACGCATAAAACATTAACTATTTTATGGATTTTATTTGGAGCACTTGTATTGTTGAATACTCTCCGCAATACGGGAGCAGTTGATCGAATTAATCAAGGTTTTCAAAGTATTTCAGCAGACATGCGAGTTCAAGTGATTATTGTTGCTTTTTTATTTGGGGCTTTAATTGAAGGGGCAGCGGGATTTGGTACTCCTGCAATGGTAACCGGACCTTTGTTAGTAGCACTAGGTATTAGGCCATTGGCAGCAGCTACAATTGCTTTAGTAGCGGATAGTGCTTCGGTTGCTTTTGGAGCTGTAGGAACACCGATTGCCGTTGGATTAAGTAATGTTCCTATAGCAAATGCTACGTTCTATGATGATATCGGTATCATGGTAACAACATTGGATCTTTTTGCTGGTACCTTTATTCCATTTGTATTGGTTATATTATTAACCATCTTCTTTGGAAAAAACAAAAGTCTCAAGCAAGCTTTACCTATGCTTCCATGGTCTCTAGTGGTTGGTCTCTCCTATACAGGTTCTGCTTTATTATATGCAGTTGTATTTGGACAAGAATTTGTTGCCATATTGGCTTCGCTAACAGCATTAGTCATCGCTACACTTACAGCAAAAAAAGGATGGATATTACCAAAAGAAACGTGGAGAGAGGCTGTGCGAGAAGGGTTTGTGGTTAAGGAAAAGAAATCAGAGATGGGTATTATAGCAGCTTGGTCACCGTATGTTGTTGTCGTTGTTTTGTTACTTATGACTAGAATTATTCCTTGGCTAACCGAATATACACAATCAGCAATAGATTTATCTTGGACGAATATTTTGGGTGTAGAAGGTGTTTCATCCAATTGGGAGTTTCTGTACTCGCCAGGTACGATATTGGCAGTGGCAGCGGTTCTATCTGTATTTTTACATAAAAAATCGTTCCGGACCTTTTTAACCGCATCTAAAGACTCACTATCAACCATGAAGACAACATCCATTTCATTAATTGCTACCTTAGCAATGGTTCATGTATTTACGAATTCGGGAATGAATCTCAATGAACTAGCAAGCATGCCACAATACATTGCAGAATCATTAGCAAATTCATTAGGATTTATTTGGTTGCTTGTTGCGCCATTTTTAGGAGAATTAGGTTCTTTCATTACAGGAAGTGCTACGGTATCTACACTTACATTTTCTCCGATTCAATATAGTGTAGCGAATCAAATAGGATTGGATGTAAATGCAGTGCTTGCAGCTCAGGTAATTGGAGCGGGAGCTGGCAATATGATTTGTGTGCATAATGTTGTTGCAGCTAGTGCCGTAGTAGGGCTGAGTGGTAAAGAAGGGGATATTATACGAAAGACCTTACTTCCTGCCATTCTTTATGCATTAATTGTTGGAATCGTTGGATTTATTATTGCTCATTTCTTTTTATAGATTATCGTGGTCCTTACCATCAGCTTTTCAAACCGGTTCGTTTCCATTAAAATGGTCTCAAGCGATGAGGAGTTGAAATAAATGGAGTATAAACGTATTAAATCCAAAAAAATATATGAACAAGTTGCAGATTCATTAATAGATATGATTAAACAAGGACGTATACAGCCTGGAGATAAACTAGATTCTGTAGAACAATTAGCACAAAACTTTGGAGTAGGAAGATCTGCTATTCGTGAAGCACTAAGTGGCTTAAGATCTATGGGATTAGTAGAAATGAGGCAAGGTGAAGGTACATTTATTAATACCTTTAATCCAAAAAGATTCACACTACCTGTAAGTACAGCATTTCTCATGAAACAAGATGATGTAAAAGAATTATATCAAGTGCGTAAAATACTTGAAGGTGGTACGGCGAGGTATGCTGCTACCAGCTATGAACAGTTAGATTTAGACAAGATGGAAGAAGCATTAAACGTAATGAAAAATGCTAAAGGGGATGACGTATTAGCAGAACAAGCAGATACAGAATTTCACTTAGCGATTGCCCAAGCGACACATATGGATTTATTAATCCATTTAATGGGCAGTGTGTCTGATTTGATGTCAGAGACAATTCGAGAAACTAGACAGATTTTATTATATTCAGAAGACCGAGCGGATGCGCTATATGAAGAGCATGCACGCATATATCAGGCAATAAAAAATAGACAACCAAATGAAGCGAGAGACGCAATGTATGATCATTTAGAAAAAGTAGAAATGCTCTTGTTTAAAAATCTAGATATGTAATTCTAGCCTCGGTCATAGTTTAAATTAGAAGAGGTGTAACCAAATGAAAGTATCGTTATTCATTACATGTGTGAGTGATATTGTATTTGCAGATGTAGGTAAACATACTGTGGAAATTTTAGAACGAGTAGGTTGTGAAGTTGATTTTCCAGCTGCGCAGACATGCTGTGGTCAACCTGCCTATAACAGCGGCTACCTACAAGAAGCTAAAAAATCAATGAAACAGATGATTAAAGCATTTAAAAATTCAGAGTATGTAGTTGGTCCTTCTGGATCTTGCGTAGGGATGTTAAAAGAATACCCTCATATTTTTCAAGGGGATCCAGAATGGGAACAACCTGCTATTGATCTTGCGAATAAAAGCTATGAAATTACTCAATTTTTAGTAGATGTATTAGGAGTAACGGATTTAGGCTCAACTTTCAAAGGAAGAGTTACGTACCACCCTTCCTGTCACATGACGAGGGTACTAGGAGTAAAAGACGCACCACAAAAACTATTGCAAAGCGTAAAAGGTATTGATTTTGTTGAACTTCCTGTAAAAGAGGATTGCTGTGGATTCGGTGGAACTTTCTCCGTGAAAAACCCGGAAATATCAAGAGAAATGGTAAAAGAGAAGTCTCAGCATGTGTCCGAAACAAAGGCTGAATACCTAGTAGGTGGAGATATGGGTTGCTTAATGAATATCGGTGGCAGAATGCGCCGTGAAGGTAAAGATGTCAAGGTGGTTCACATTACAGAAATACTAAATACACATAGTGAAGGAGGAATAGCATGAGCGTAAAAATTGGTGATGTTTCCTATAAAGATCGAATTGATAAGGGAATTGAAAACGACTTTATGCGTCAAGCCGTTTCTTCGGCACAAGGGAGATTTCGTAAGGGACGACTTTCCCAAGCAGAGGAGTTAGGAAATTGGGAAGATTGGCGCCAACTAGGTTCGGAGATTCGAACACATACATTAGAAAATATAGATTACTATCTTTATCAATTGAGTGAACAAGTAGAGAAACGCGGAGGTAACGTATTTTTCGCACAAACTGCTGAAGAAGCCAATGAATATATTGAAAATGTTGTGAAAAAGAAACAAGCGAAAAAAGTTGTAAAAACAAAATCCATGGTTACCGAAGAAATTGGATTAAATGAAGCTTTAGAAAAATCGGGTGCAGAAGTAGTTGAATCTGATTTAGGTGAATGGATCCTCCAATTAGATGAGGATCCTCCATCGCATATTGTTACACCTGCTTTGCATAAAAACCGTCAACAAATTCGTGAAACATTTGCAGATAAACGTGGATATGATAAGACAGATTCACCAGAAGAACTGGCAGCCTTTGCCCGTGAGCAACTACGTCACGATTTTCTAACTGCTGATGTCGGTATAACAGGTTGTAACTTCGCTATTGCAGAATCTGGAGCAATTACATTAGTAACCAATGAAGGTAATGCAGAAATGGTTACTTCACTACCAGATACACAGATTACAGTGATGGGGATGGAACGATTAGTGCCAACATGGGAGGACATGGAAGTACTTGTTAGTTTACTAACACGTGCAGCAGTTGGTCAAAAGCTTACAAGTTATATTACAGCCTACACCGGAACTAGATTGGAAGAAGAGATAGATGGTCCAAATGATTATCATCTTGTAATTGTTGATAATGGTAGATCCAAGATATTAGGAACAGAATTTCAATCTGCACTTCATTGTATTCGCTGTGCTGCATGTATTAACGTATGCCCAGTTTATCGTCATGTAGGTGGTCATGCGTATAACTCTATTTATCCAGGTCCAATTGGTGCCGTATTAACACCGCTTCTCGATGGATATGACGATCATAAGGAATTACCATATGCTTCTTCTCTTTGTGCAGCCTGTACAGAAGCTTGTCCGGTGAAAATTCCATTGCATGAGCAATTAATTCGTCATCGTGAAATCATTGTAGAGGAGGAAAAGAAATCTCCAGTTTCCGAAAAAATTATGATGAAAGGTTTTGCTCAATGGGCTTCGAATCCAGCAGCTTATAAGTTAAGTACGAAAGTGGCTAGGACCGCATTAAAACCATGGACAAAAGATGAGTTTGTCGAGAATGGACCAGGACCATTAAAAGGTTGGACAGATGTACGTGACTTTCCTGCTCCAGGTAAACAATCTTTCCGTGCTTGGTGGAATGAACGTGCGAAGGGAGAAAAGCAAAATGCCAATTCATAATCGAGATAAATTTTTAAGTAATTTAGCTGCTAACCTTGGCCGACCTCGAAAAACAGAAGGCGTAGAAAGACCGGAGTATAGTGTGCAGCCACAATATGAAGTTCTACAAGGAGCTTCGCAAGATGAGTTAATTGACGTATTAGAAAAACATTGCGAAGTCATCCATACAGACTTTGTGCGCACGAGTAAACAGGAGCTACCTAATGTTGTACGACAAACTATTGATCGATATGCAGCAAAGTCCATCATTGCTTCTAATGATAAACGTAACGTGGAATATGGGATGGATCAAGCTTATAATCAGTATGAGTATGCAGAAGAACTAGATATGCATATTTGGGATGCTTCTATTGGTAAAGAAAACCAGGTTATTGCAGAGAAAGCGGATGTTGGAATTTCCTTTAGTGATATGACACTTGCAGAGTCAGGAACGGTAACCTTAAAGAACGATAAAAATAATGGTAGATCGATAAGTTTAATGCCTAAAAGTTATATCGCTATTATTCCAAAAGAAACAATTGTACCTCGAATGACCCAAGCAGCAAAACAAATTCATGATGATCATGTCAATGGAATAGAGACACCTTCAAGTGTTTGTTTTGTCACAGGGCCTAGTAATAGCGCCGATATTGAAATGAATTTAATTGTAGGTGTCCATGGTCCAGTAAATGTTACGTATATTGTGGTAGATTAGAAAGAAGTTTTTTAAGAAACTTCAATCGTTTTTTAAATGAAATTTAGCAATTAAGAAATTGATTTGAATATAAAAATACGACAATTCAATAATAAATCGAGAGAATTCATTAGATTAACAGATACATGATAGCAGATGAAATATGAGAGATTCCTAGAAATAGAGAATTCAATTACAAAGCATTAATGTTTGTATATTGAAAAGGATGGGGACATAATCATATTTCATCTGCTTTTTTTATTTAGAATTGCTTTTTTACATCTTTTTGTAAGTTATTTTCTGTAGTTACTCTCCCTTTTAAATCAGTAATTAAAATAAGAACGATTTCCTCATGTGGGCATATGCTGATTTTAGATTCTATGAAAGGTGGGTTAATGAATACATGTATTATATTCCATATTATCCAAATGATCTTCGTTATGCTTCTCAGTCTCCCTTAATTACGGAAAAAGAGAAAGAAAAGTTAGCAGAAATCACATTAGAGAACTTACAAAAAGATGCTGTAACCATTCAATTATTAGATCAGTTAAGCTCATCTATGAATGAACAACAATACTTGAATACACTAAATTACACACGTGAGGTCAAATTGAGAAACATAAATCAATTGGATTATTTATATAGAAATATCACTGGTAATGCCCCGAATTATCAGAAATCCAGTGAAGCAAGCAGAAATACAGAAATAGGCATACAAGATGTTGTAGAACGATGTATAGAAGATTATGAAGAAAATTATAAAGCTAGTCTAAGAAGTAGTAGCTCGGTTGTTCAACAATTATACTATCAATTATCTTCCGTAGGTTATATGGCTGCTAACCAATTGTATAATTATCATAATTCGAGAAATAGTGAATTAGGCATCACTCTGAATAGACAGTTGGAAGATCAGGGTGGATACCCATTTGTTATTGATATAGAGGAAGCCGCTGAACAAAATACAGCTTACCGTACAGCAATTTGGACCGGAGAACATTTACAAGTCACATTAATGAGCATTCCTATTGGTGATAATATCGGTTTAGAAGTACATCCAACTCACGATCAATTCGTTCGAATAGAAGATGGAGACGGGTTGGTTCAGATGGGGAGTCAAGAGAATAATTTAACATACCGACGACAACTTTCTGATAGTAGTGCTGTGATGATACCTGCAGGAACGTGGCATAATATAACTAATACAGGAGGTGAACCACTGAAATTATACACCATTTACGCCCCACCAGAACATCCTTTTGGTACTCTACATCAGACAAAAGCGGATGCACTCGCTTCAGAATAAATAAGAATATGCTAAAAACGCATGAAATCAGAGCTCATGCGTTTTTTTATAATAAAAGGAGAGTAATTTCAACTTGTTCGCAAATAAAAAGAAATAGGGCATGGGTAATTGTGGTACATTCCTTTATAAGCAATTAATAGAAAGGGGGAAAAGGGTGAGTAGGAAAATTATTTATTCACAAATGGTTTCATTAGATGGCTTTATTGAGGGGATTAATGGTGAATTGGACTGGAGCATACCAAGTGATGAATTATTTCGATTTATAAATAAGCAGGAGGAAAATATAGACGCACATTTATATGGAAGGAAAATGTATGAAAATATGTCTATATGGCCAAGTAAAGGACAATCGCCAAATGCTTCACAAGAAGAGAAGGATTGGGCAAAACACTGGATGAACGTAAAAAAATATGTGATATCAAGTAAATTAAAGCAAGAGGATCTTAAATGGAATACAGAGTTGCTGAATGGTGATATGGTGTCATCCGTCTTACAATTAAAAGGAACTACAGGCAGGGATGTTTCTCTAGGTGGGGCGAGTTTAGCTAGAGAATTTATTCATCATGACTTAGTAGATGAAATTTGGTTATTTATTTTCCCAATATTGCTTGGTGATGGCAAGCCAATGTTTCCTATTATGCCAAATCAAAGAAAATATTATTTAAAAGAGTACAAGCGATTTGATGAGACTGTTTTTTTAAACTATGCACGAATAAATAACATTCTAAAGGGAGATTTATAGTATGGGAAAGGTGTATGTAGATATTTCCATGTCACTAGATGGGTATATCACTGGAAAAGATGATTCTATGCAACAACCATTGGGAATAAGTGGAGAAGCATTACAGAATTGGATGTTTCAAGGATCATTTGCTAGTGAATACAATGCTTTTTTTACCATGTCTGAAATAAATCGACGTGTATTTGATAAACCAATCGGGTCGTTAGGTGCAATCATGGTAGGAAGAAGAACCTTTGATATCGTAAACGGATGGAATGGCAGTCATCCAATAGCAGGTATTCCTATCGTAGTTGTAACACATGAACCACCGAACGAATACGCGAAAAAAGATACAACATTTCATTTTGTAAGTGGTATTCATCAGGCAATTGATACTGCAAGACAAATTGCTGGGGATAAGGAGATTAGTATTGGAAGTGCAAGTATCGCACAGCAATGTTTAGCAGAAAAACTAGTAGATGAACTACATTTACATATTGCGCCTGTACTATTAGGAGATGGTAAGAAATTATTTGCAAGAAACAATCAACAAACTCCACTTAAATTAATAAAAGCAATTGATGGGGAATTAGTCACCCATCTTTATTATCAGATAATTTCATAGGCAACTGAAAAAGGATTAACCTCCTCTCGTATGGGTATATTGCAAAATACTGAATAGTATGAATGTATTAACGGGAGGGGATTGTTGTATGTCTATCAAATTAAAGCGTAATACTGGGATGATGGGTGGAGCAACTCGAATTATCGTTAAAGCTGACAGCAAGAAGTTGACAAGTTTAAAGCAGAATGAGGAAACACTCGTCGACTTGCCTGAAGAACAAGCGAAAATTACTGCGAACCAATGGTTTTTGGGAAGTAAGCCAACATCAGTAAAAGATGGTGACAACGTGGTAGTGCGCATGAACAACTCTGCCCTTTTATTATATATCATTTCCATGGTTGCATTATTCACCGGTTTGTTTACCAGCAATTTAATTATCCTCATTATTGGAATCGTATTAATTTTTATTACTACTATTTTTGCAATTAAAAATTGGTTTGTGGTTAATGTGGAATCCTAATATAATACGCACTAATCTATATTATTGAGTGGAATCAAAGAAAGACTGGAACGAGAGGTGCTCTAACACCAAAAAATCCGAAGGAGTATAAGAAAGTCGATAATAAAGTCGTTCTAAAACCCAAACGGAGCTAGAAAATTGGAAAGAGTAGTAAATAGACTTGTTCTATAAATCAAACTAGGTTGACAAATTGGGTAAAGTATTTCTATAAAATTAATAAGTCTCCTATTCCTAACAAATAATGGGCTAGTGGTTAAATCGATAATTGACATTTATTGGCGAAGAATAAAATAGCATTTAAAACATTCTGAAAAATAAAACGGATTCGTGTATAATAATTTAAGTAATAAAGGTATACGTATGGAGGCGAACAAATTGGAATTAATAAAAGCAACGTCATATTCGAACCTAGCCGCTTTTCTAGCAAAAGTAAATTCTAACCCTGCAAAAAAGTGTGGCTATATTGGTGAGGATCTTAATCAGATCGAAGAAGTGTTGGTAGAGGATTTTAAACTAGATGAGATAATCATTGCGGTTGAGGGAGACCAAATTGTAGGTATGGTTGCTTTTGATTACGAAGATGAAGAAGCAGAAGTTTGGGGTCCAGTCGTAACAAGTGAAAATCCAAATCAAACTGCAAATAAACTCTGGTCTCACCACCCGTTTACAAAACAAAATTGGAACTTACATTTTTTTTACCATGTTAATAACGTTGAAATGAGAACATTTGCGGAAAACTTAAATGCGAGTATACTTGGATATCATACCGTACTGCAATGCAATCAATTAGGTAGCACAGGCAAAACAAATTATGAAGAAATAGATTTAAATAATAAAAAAATGATCGGAAGTTTTAAGACATTACATGATACGCTTTTTCCAGATACATATTATCCAGCTAAAACAATTCTTGAGCGTCTCACGGATGAACATCGATTATTAATACGAACTAATGATGTCAATGATGTAATTGGGTATGCTTATTTAGAAGGCAGTAAACAGTTTAAAGAAGGAAGTGTGGAATTTATAGGCGTTGATTCTGATTATCGAAAACAAGGTGTAGGAAAGCAATTATTACAGCAAAGCATGACACTACTTATGCAAGAGATGGAAATACCATCTTTGTATTTGACAGTTAATGATGAGAATATAGGTGCAATACGTCTTTATGAATCAGTAGGTTTTAGACAGGTGAATAATTTTGTGCACTATGAATTAGGTTGAATATATAAAGGAATTAGAGAGGGAATTTTAATGATACGACGATTAAAAGAGATAGAAAATGCTCCAATGAAACTACTATTATTGGCGGATCCATCTGAAAGTATTGTAATCGAGTATTTGCAAAGAGGCTCTTGTTATGTATTAGAGAAAAATAACCAAGTAATTGGAGAATATGTGCTTATCCCAACAAGACCAGAGACTATAGAAATTGTTAACGTGGCAGTTGATGAAAGCTTTCATGGTCAAGGATTTGGAAAGAAACTTATACTTCATGCAATTGAAGAATCAAAGAAACTTGGATATAAAACGATTGAAATAGGTACGGGTAATAGTGGTGTTAATCAACTAGCATTATACCAAAAATGTGGATTTCGAATGATCGGCATTGATCGTGATTTTTTTGTGCGACATTATGATGAACCGATTTTTGAAAATGGAATTCAGGTAATTGATATGGTTCGTTTATCGATGGATATATAGAAAGTTGGAAACATACAATGACCTCAACTTTAACTGAAGAAAGATGCAGTGCAAAAATCTCAACAAGTTAATCAGCTAGCACATTGAACATCAATGTATATTTCCTTAGTGGAAACTTCATCTGCTTTTTTGCATCTTTCAAATTAATCAATTTGTCTTGTTATAGGAATCATAATATTGAAGTGAGGTTGTTCGAGATCTCGATGTACAGGATAAACTTCATGTTTAATTGGTAAATCATCGTAGTATTCAATGTTCGGTTCAGTGTAAGGGATATAGGTACAATCTTTTAACCAATGATAAATCTTCATATATGTTTTTCCTATATCATCTCCTGCTTGATGAAATGTAATAAGATAAGTTAACTCAGGAATATAAATGTCGATCATACCAAGAGGAATTTCCGTATTTTCTTTCACTTGAAATCCTGAGTAATGTACAAATCCATCTGGCCGAGTATGGTAGGACAGACCAAGTTGTTTTTGAGAATCTATGATGTCTTTTAACTCAGTGGAGCGGTTATACATGTTTTCAATAGTATGTTTTAGCTCGTTGACTTGAGTATATGGCCCCTCCCATTTTAATCCAATTAATCGGTATCCGGGTAAGGTCCTTATATGGAATGTGTCTTCCATATCAATTGCCTCCTTTGCTCCAGAATTTATTTTAATCTATTTTCGACAAATTATAATGATATTCCTTCTTAGTCAAATAAAAAGCTAAAAACTCTAACTTTTTCATCCCGTAAGTAACGGGGCAGTAACCCGCTTAACCAAGAAGTAAGCGGGTTACTGCCAATAAAATGTTTGTTTCTGTTCAGGGCCTTTAGGTTATACCTTTGTGGTATTTATATAGAGTGAGAATGGAGAAGTAACGCCCACACCCCCGTTCAATGAATTTCGCTTTATTCAAATCGCTGAAAAACTGCCTGTTTTGGAATAGGGTAAATACTTTTTCCAGCAATAGAATTAATAATCTTTTGATTGCGAAGTACAGATAAGCCTAAGTTAGTCGCACTAGAACCATGAGAATGCTCCAAGTTAGTTAATGTATAGATATGATTATTGCGTTCCTTTTTAAAAGTTAAACGATAATCTTTGGTCACTTTATACAAATTTTTATCTTCCCATATAATCTGTTCTGAAAAACGTTCTAACCAATCCGGAAGATTCGGCTTATACCCCGTTGCAAGAATGACTTTATCAGAAGTATATGTAAAATCCTCTTTCTTTTGCCATTGCTCGCAGGTTAGCAAATAAGTCGATCGGAACGTATCTTTTTTTATATCCTGGACAGCAGTGGACGATTGGATAGTTACAGATGGATTGGCTGGATGAATAGAACGGTTATACAGAATTTCATAAATCTTATTTAACATGGTCGGCTCGACACCGTTTCGAACACTATCCAATGTTTCCAGTGATTCTTGTCTTCCTTCAAAAGATAATTTATGGAAGTAATCGATAAACTCAGGTGAAAAAACTTCTTTACCAAGACTTGTTTCATCTTTTTGAAAGAACCCACCCGAACGAGTGAACCAGGTTAATTCATAACCATGCTTTTTTTGATCTTTTAACAAATCATAAAAAACCTCTGATGCACTTTGCCCAGAACCGACTACCGTTATAGAATTGGATTTTTTGAGTGAATCTTCAAGATACAAATATCTGCTTGTGTGTGTGACATCTTCATCTGGAAAACCTTGTAATGGTTCAGGGATATTTGGAATACTACCTGTACCTAATACGATATGACGAGAGAAGTAAGATGCTATTGTTTGATCAGCGAGATTTTCCACAACCACTTCAAAATGAGACGGGTTCTCATTTTGATGGTCAATAACATCAACTACGCGCATCCCAAAATAACAGTGATTGAGGTTAGAGACCACCCACTGACAATAATCATTATACTGTTCCCTTGGTATGGTAAAACGATTAAAGAAATAAAATTGATAGAGTTGATTATGTACATGTAAATAGTTTAAAAATGTATGAGGACTTGTAGGATTAGCAAATGTTACTAAGTCTGCTAAAAATGGGGTTTGCATATCCATTCCTTCTATAAGCATGCCCGGATGCCAATTAAACTTCATTTCTTGCTCGAAGAATATTGCATCAACTTCTGCTGTTTCTTCTGTTAAAACAGCAAGGCTTAAATTAAATGGACCAACTCCGATGCCAATTAAGTCGTGTATTTTCTTGTTCATTTGTTTCCTCCGAATAATGTGATTATTTAAAAACATCATATATAATTTATCTATAGTTCAATCTATGTTATTTATTCCCTAATCGAATACGATATAAACGAAAGGAGGGGAAAGAATTGGAACTATACACTGTTATTGCTTTTATCGTTGTTATTTTGTTTTTGGTTGTTGCACTATTTCAAATTCTATTGGTTATTGGCTGTCCATTAGGTGAGTTTGCCTTAGGAGGAATGTATAAGGTTTTGCCTAAGAAGTTGCGATTTATAAGTGGTATTAATGCTTTAGTACTGTTGGTTATGTGTGGAGTATTTGCTGCTTACACTGGTTTGTGGAGTGTATCCTCTTCTATTAATTTCCACATGATGGCCAGTATTATCACAGGGTTCTTAGTGTTAAACACGATTGCCAACCTTTTTTCGAGGAGTAAAAAAGAAAAGTATGTTATGACACCCTTATCTGGGGTAATGTTTTTATTTTGTTTGTATCTCGTTTTGTTTACATAAAATATTAAAAGGATTGAAGGGGTCTCTAAGGAATGAGTAAGGTACATATAATTGGTTCAGTGGGTAGTGGAAAAACTACCATGGCAAGAGCAATAAAAACGATTTTGGATATTCCTCATATAGAGTTAGACAATATTGTTTGGATACGAGATAGTGCAGGGGATAGAAGGAGAGATTTGGAGGATAGAGATGCTTTATTACAGTCTTATGTTCAACAAAATCATTGGGTTATAGAAGGTGTTCATATTTCCTGGGTGAATTCTAGCTTAGAAAATGCAGATGCAATCATCTTTTTAGATATGCCATACTATATACGAATCTATCGAATCATACGTCGGTTCATATTGCAGAAGTTAGGAAAAGAATCAGCCAATTATAAACCAACATTATCCATGTTTTTTCATATGATTCGGTGGAATCATGATTTTGAAAATAAAAGTAGGGAAACTATTCTAACTCAATTACAACCTTATCGTGAAAAAGTACATATTCTACGATATTCTAAAGAAGTAGAAAATTTCTTGCATCATTCAACGGTGTTATGTAAAGCAAATGAGAAGATACTATGAAGATGAGTAAGCCTGAAAAATACAGGCTTATTCTGTTTTTATAGAGAAGTATACAATTAACCCTATAGTTGTTGCTAGTAAAATCGCAAATATAGAAACAAATAAGTATCCGACTGGTATTGATACGACAAAAAAGTCGATAATGAACAACAAGAATACTAATATAATCGAAATCGTATAGGTACTGAGTGTAACTTTTCGTTTATTCATGATGTGTCCCCTTTCGGATTGTCCTTAAGTTCTGTTTACCCGATGAACTTTTTTTTGAAACAAATTAAAAGATGGTATTGACCTTTACGCAACGTAAACCCTTAAACTGAAATTGTCAGGAGGTGATGAAGTGGATTATACGGTGAAGCAAGTGGCAAAAATATCGGGTGTTAGTGCACGAACATTGCGATATTATGATCAAATTAATTTGCTCAAGCCGAAGTTGGTGAATGATTCTGGTTATCGCATTTATGGAGAGGAAGAAATTAATCGTCTGCAGCAAATACTCCTTTATCGGTCAATGGGTATGAAGCTGAATCAAATCCAATCTGTTCTTGATGATTCAACCTTTGATATTCATAACGCTTTAAAAGAACATCGTAAACAACTGCTGGCACAACGGAAGCAAATTGACCACTTATTACTGACTGTCGATAAGACAATACGTTATCAAAAAGGAGAATTGAATATGTCTAATAAAGAGAAGTTCGAAGGGTTTAAGAAAGAACGACTGGAAGAGAATGAGAAGGTATTTGGCAATGAAATTCGTCAAAAATATGGGGAAGAGACAGTAAATACCTCTAATCAACAATGGATGAATATGAGTGAAGAAGAATTCAAACAAATGCAAGAGATAGAAAATGAATTGTTTTTGTCATTAGATAAATTATATCAATCAAAAGATTTAGATTCCAAAGAAGCGAAACAAGTTTTTGACCTTCATAAGAATTGGTTAATGTTTAGTTGGGCGGAATACTCTGCTGAAGCACACAAAGGGTTAGCGGAAATGTATGTAGCAGATGATCGTTTTAGAAAGTATTATAACGAAAAGGCTGATAAAGAAATTGTAGATTTACTTCGCGACATAATAGTGAAGTATGCGAACCAACAGTAATTGATTAAAAAGAGCCTCTAGTCATTGGTACTAGAGGCTTATAAAATTTTTTAGAAACTTTTTTAGCGCTGAATCGTACAACAGTTGATAATTTTTTTAATGATGAAAGGATGCAAAAGGTCGTCTGTAAAAAAATTAGATTTTAAATTGTAGAATTAAGTTTGGGGGGGCCATTGTGGAATCTATATTCACTTACCAATGGGAGATATTTATCGCAGCAGAAATCTTATCTGTGATAATGCTCTTGTTATTTGGAATAACAAGATATCTTCTAGATAGAAAACAGCTTAGTGTCATTTTTATAATTTTATTTTTAGTACTTCTTATTATGGAAGCTATACTTGGTATTTGGGTTTATCAACAAACGGGAGAAATTTCTAACTTTCAAATCATTATTACAATATTTGTAGTTTATGCTTGTACATTTGGTATCACCGATTTTAAACGGTTAGATCGCTGGATGAGAAAAATAATAGGAAAATGGAGAAGCAAAGAACTCTTAACGGAAAGAGATAGAGCGATAATGGCAAAACAAAAGAATCCAACGTATATTGCCAGAAAATATCGTTATTCTTCTATCATTCATCTTATTATTTTTGCTTCTGTCCAATTCATTTTATGGATATATGGACTAGGTGGTACGGAAAGTATTTTGGATTATATCACCGACTTATCATGGATTGAAAATGGTGACTATAGACAATCTCCATATGCGAACGAAACAGCATTTGGATTATCCATGGTTTGGGGGATTATTTTTATTGTTGATTTTATTTATTCATGGTCGTATACTATCTTTCCAAGTAAAGAGGAGAAATAATTCCGATAATTTGGTAAACTGTTATAAAGGGGTGAAGAAGATAGCATGCAAATAAATCAAAATCATCATCTATTTATGGCAAAGGCTATTGAGTTAGCGGTTAGTAACATCTCTCAAGGTGGGGGACCTTTTGGAGCAGTCATTGTAAAAGATAATGAAATAATAGCTGAAGGGTCAAATCAAGTAACCAATCACAATGATCCAACTGCACATGCCGAAGTTCAAGCAATACGCCAAGCTTGCGAGAAGCTTTCGACGTTTGAATTAAATGGCTGTACCCTTTATACAAGTTGTGAACCATGTCCAATGTGTTTAGGTGCAATCTATTGGGCGAGAATCGATGCGGTATATTATGGGGCTAATCGGAAAGATGCTGCCAAAATTAATTTTGATGACGATTTAATCTATCAAGAAATTGAACTTTTGCCCAGCGCACGCAAACTTCCGTTTATCACAATTCCTACAAACGATTCCTTACTTCCATTTGAAACATGGGAAAAGTATACGAAAAAGACTCATTATTAGATGTCAAATATGAATTTGACATCTTCTTTTTTTGACGTATAATAATTAGTAATTATAAAATTACAAATTACTTCTGAAAATTGAGGTGAAGTTATGCCCAAATTCGATCAAGAACAAGAGTTTTTCCAACCGCACACTACAAATAATTATATAACTCCAGATGGGTATACAAGCGATATTGCTGTTTTTACAATCGTATCAGATACGATCGGTGAGAATGCAAGCAGACGAAAAGTACTACCGAAAAAATTATTAAAACTACTTTTAATTCGTAGAGTTGAAATAGACAAGCATGGAAATCCAAATGTTGAGGGTGGGAAATGGGCTTTGCCAGGAGGTTTTGTGGATGCAAAACAGCAGGAGACGGCCCATGAATCAGCTATAAGAGAATTAGATGAAGAAACTGGTGTAGATAAAGTATACCTAAAACATTTTGGTGTTTATGATGCATGGGGGCGTGATCCAAGAGGGTGGATTATATCCAATGCGCACTACGCTATTGTTCCTGAAGATAAATTAACTAATTGCAAAGCAGCAGACGATGCAGCTGAAGTAAAATTGTTTTCTATCGAAGAAGCATTTGCATTATCATTAGCGTTCGATCATCGTCAAATTATTGAAGATGCCTTAAAGCGGATTGAAAGAGATATGTTGAATACAGATATAGCGAAGAATTTTTTATTACATGAATTTACTTTGTCAGAACTTCAAGGAGTATTACTTACGGTATCCGATCATCCAAAAATAGCAAATAAATCTGTTTTCTTCACGAAAGCACCGAAGCTACCTTTTATAGAAAAAGTAGTTGATGAAACTGGAAATTGGAAGAAAACAGCACGCAATTCTTATCGCCCATCTCAATTATATCGCTTTACGAATCAAGTAATAGTACCATCCATCTGGGAATAAATTGATTTTCGCGCTTATGAATATATAGAAAGTAGCGCATTCTATATTTAGGAGGAGAACTATGAATTATATCGATGACAGCTTGGCACTACATACAGACTTATATCAAATTAATATGGCAGAAACATATTGGAATGATGGGGTTCATAACAGGAAAGCTGTGTTTGACCTTTATTTCCGTAATCTCCCATTTGGCAACGGATATGGCGTATATGCTGGATTAGAACGAATAATTGAATATATGAATAATTTTCGATTTACAGATGCAGACCTAACTTATTTAAGAGAGATTGGTTATCAAGATGATTTCATTGAATATTTAAAAAGTATACGCTTTACTGGTGCAATTAAGTCAATGAAAGAAGGTGAAATCGTATTTGCGAATGAGCCGATTCTTCGGGTAGAGGCTAGTCTTGCTGAGGCACAATTATTAGAAACGGCTTTATTAAATATTATTAATTACCAAACGCTTATTGCTACCAAAGCATCACGTATTCGTCAGCTTGTAGGAGATCAGCTTGTAATGGAATTTGGAACGAGAAGAGCACAGGAAATGGATGCAGCAGTTTGGGGTACACGAGCAGCATTTATTGGAGGATTTAGTGCAACAAGTAATGTCCGTGCAGGAAAATTATTTGGAATCCCTGTTTCAGGAACCCATGCGCATTCGATGATCCAAGCATATCGAGATGAATATAAAGCGTTTATGAAGTACGCAGAACGACATAAAGACTGCGTGTTTCTTGTAGATACATACGATACATTACGGTCAGGAGTTCCCAATGCAATCAAAGCAGCAAAAGATTTAGGCGATAGTATCAATTTCCAAGGAATACGATTAGATAGCGGAGATTTAGCTTATTTGTCAAAAGAAGCAAGAAGAATGCTTGATGATGCTGGTTTTCCTAATGCAAAAATTTATGCATCGAATGATTTAGATGAATATACCATTGCAAGTCTTCTCGCACAAGGGGCGAAAATTGATGTGTGGGGAATTGGTACAAAGCTAATTACTGCATATGATCAGCCTGCACTTGGGGCAGTTTATAAACTTGTGTCAATTGAAGATGAAAATGGTGAGATGAAAGACACCATTAAATTATCTGGAAACCCAGAAAAAATGACAACACCAGCTATGAAAAAGGTTTACCGAATAATAAATAAGGAAAATCAACATAGTGAAGGAGATTATCTTACGCTTGAAAATGAGCATCCAAATGAACAAGAAGAAGTAATGTTATTCCATCCGGTACATACGTACTATAAAAAGTTTGTTACTAATTTTGAAGCTGTAAATCTTCATCATGATATTTTCGTCGATGGGGAGATTGTTTATGAATGTCCTGATCTCTCAGAAATTCAAGCGTTTACTGCGAATCAACTCAATTTATTCTGGGATGAGTACAAAAGAACAAACTATCCAGCAGAGTATCCAGTCGATTTAAGTGAAGCATTATGGAATAACAAGATGAATCATATCGAACGAGTGAAACAAGCAGTAAAAGATAAAATTAATAAAAGATAAATTGAAGGAGGAATAAGTATGAGCGATTTGCAAAAAACTATTATTGAAGATCTGCATGTAGAACCTGAAATTGATCCAAAAGAAGAAATTCGTAAGCGAGTTGACTTTTTAAAAGCGTATCTAAAAAAACATTCATTCTCAAAGGGATATGTACTAGGTATGTCTGGTGGACAAGATTCTACATTACTATCAAAGCTTACTCAAATCGCTGTAAATGAACTAAACAAGGAAAACGCTACAGATACATACCAGTTTATTGGTATGAAGTTACCTTATGGTGTTCAAAAAGATGCGGGTGATGTGGATGATGCCATTAAGTTTGTTGAACCAAGTAAAGTAGTAACAGTAAATATTAAAGAATCTGTAGATGCAAGTGTGAAAGCTTTACAAGAAGCAAATGTAGAAATTAATGATTTCCTAAAAGGGAATGAGAAAGCAAGGGAACGCATGAAAGCTCAGTATAGTGTAGCAGGAGCACTTCATTGTTTTGTCTTAGGAACTGATCATGCTGCAGAAGCGGTAACAGGTTTCTTTACGAAACATGGTGATGGCGCTTGTGATTTAGCACCTTTATTTGGTCTTAATAAACGTCAAGGAAAACAGATGTTAATCGAATTAAACTGTCCCGAGCATCTATATAATAAGAAGCCGACTGCCGATTTAGAAGATGATCGTCCAGCTCTACCAGATGAAGAAGCATTGGGAGTTACTTATGAAGAAATTGATGATTTCTTAGAAGGAAAAGAAGTTTCGAAAGACGGTAAAAAAATAATTGAAGGACATTATCTAAAAACCATGCATAAACGTGAAGGCGAAGTAACGTTATATGATCAATGGTGGAAGTAAAAATAGTAAAGAATGAGCGCATACAAGCTCATTCTTTTTTGGTTGACTTGTTACTATACTCCAGACTAGTAGTATGATTTTAGCTAAAAATGAACAGACTTAGAGTGAAAAAGAAGCTATAAGTTGCGTTATAGTTAACTCTAAGTTATAAAATAATAATATAAAAGTGGGAAAAAGCTTTAATCTATTAATATAAATAAAAACCTAGGATAAAGCAATTAACCCAATGAAAATCCAAATATCAAAAGGTTGGGATAGAAATTTTAAAGCGCTTGTTTTTACTGCTGTTAATTATAATATTGGCTTTTTGGACAAAACCATATTGGGAAGATACCGTACGTGAAATTATTCCTGAATCAGTTAGTGATACTTTTCATTCCGCAACGGATCTTGCTACTCAAAATATAGATTATGAAATTAACTTTGACTTTGATAGAGTGAAAGATCAAGTCTCTATGCTTTACTCCTCTGTAATTGATTCTATTCAAAATTCAGAACAAGAACCAGAACCAGAACCAGTAGAAAAGCCTGAACTGACAACTCCTGATGAACAATCATTTTCTGTTGGGAATGTAGAACTTGGAGATACAAAAGCTGTGGTTGAAGAAATGTATGGAGAACCTATGCGTGAAAATGAAAATGAGTATGGAGTAAAATGGTCGACCTATCATGAAAACTATCAAAATTTTATGATGGTTGCATATGATGAGCAAGACGTTGTGCGAGGGTTATTTACCAATCAGGATTTGATTTCTTCCCAGCATGACTTAGAATTAGGTGTTCCGAAATCGGCTGTAAATGAAACACTAGGTGAGCCGGAAGAAGTAATTCGTAACGGTTGGTTTAATTATCAAATCAACAGCAAAGGAGAATATGATATCTATCACATGGATGGGAGTTATGTTACTATTTTCTACGATATTCATGAAGATGATGAAATGACGGCTATTCAATTAATAGATGAGAACTTAGAATCCTCAAAAAGAGCGCTCTATACACCAAGTAGTGAGCCATTAAAAGAAGGTTTTGAATATCAGTTATTTGACTTAACCAATGCTACTCGGGTAAACCATGGTTTATCTGTCCTAGAATGGAACGAAGACGTAAGGGGAACTGCAAGGGATCACAGTACGGATATGGCAGAGAATCAATATTTTAGTCATACTAATCTAGAAGGCGAATCTCCTTTTGATCGAATGCGAGAAGATGAAATTTCATTCATAAGTGCTGGAGAAAATCTAGCTTATGGGCAGTTCAGTAGTATTTTTGCTCATCAAGGTTTAATGAATTCGCAAGGTCATCGTGAGAATATAGTAAACAATAGATTTACCGAGTTAGGAATTGGTGTTGACTTTAACGAAGACAATCAGCCGTTTTATACGGAGAATTTTCTAGATAAGTAATTATGTATTTTGATCGTTTGGAGTTGATAGCCAAGCGATTTTTTATTAGTTATGGATAAAAGAATTTGAATGATCTAAGCTTTGAAAATCGCCCACTAAATTAGATAACTTCATCTATCTGATTGGGTGGGCGATTAGTGAATCTACGTATGCTTAAGAATTGGAGTATTTCTATTGAACAAATAAATGTTTTTCTAAGATCGTTTTAGTTAATAGAAGCACTCTATTGTACAATTTAATACTTTTCTGAATGTGTTATGGTTAATAAGAAGCCCTTAATGTATATAACCTAAAACTCTTCATAAACTGCTGGGTCTTGATCTTTCATGCGACCATCAGCTTTTGACAATTGATTTATGATAGACATTTCTTCGTTGGATAGTTCAAAATCAAAAATTGAAATGTTTTCAAGCTGTCTTGAAGGCGTCGCAGATTTAGGTATAGCAATCGCATCGAGTTGATAATGCCAACGCAATATAATTTGAGATACCGTTCGATTATGGTTCTTAGCAATCTCCTGTAAAACAAGGTGATCTAGCACATCATTAGTGCGTGCCAATGGACTCCAAGATTCAGTTACAATTTGATGATCTTGATGCCATTTTCGTTGCTCCTCTTGGTTAAAGAAAGGATGTAATTCAATCTGATTTATAGTTGGTAATACCCCAGTTTCTTTTTTAAGTCGTTCTAAATGATTTGGGAGAAAATTGCATACTCCGATAGAACGAATATAACCCCAGCGCTTCGCATCAATTAACGCTTGCCATGCTTCTACATATACATCCTGAATTGGATTTGGCCAGTGAATAAGATATAAGTCATAATAATCAAGGTTTGCTCGATATAAGGATTCTTGAATCGTAGTAACTGCCTTATCATAATGATGATATCGACCTGGGAGCTTAGAAGTAATAAGCAATTGTTCTCGAGGTGTGGAACTTCGTCTAACAGCTTCCCCAATAGTTCCTTCATTCTCATAATTATAGGCAGTATCAATTAAGCGATATCCATTATCGATGGCATTATTGATGGCTTGTACACCATCGTTACCATTCAAACGATAGGTTCCAAAACCTACTTTCGGAATAGTTAGTCCATCATGTAATGTAATGTTTGGGATCTGATTTGCCATGTAATCCTCTCCTTCCATATATAAACTTTAGATTACTCTTCAATTAACGAAAATTCAAACCATTTACATGAGTTCAAACAAGGTTATGAATAATTTAGTACACTTTAATCAAACGCTTGATTAAAGGAGTTAGACTGGTAAAAGTTGATTGAAAAATTATAGGTGCCCTTACAAAATTGCTAAACCCAAAAACATAAAAACCGAATAGTAAAAGAGTAAATCCATTTACCATTCGGTTTTTATGTTTTATTAATTGTTTATTGGAATCATAAAAGCTGTCAGATTGTTGATTTTATTATCCGTAAAAGTGTAGATGTCACAAAACCCATAGGCGTTCACGTTACCATTTTCATCTGAGAAACTCATCTCACCTTCTACAATTGCTGAATTTTTATCTGTGAATATACGGTTGACCTCATATTTATCAGCTACAACTCCGCGCATTGGTTCCATGTTGTTAATAAAAGCTTCTCTGCCTTGTAATGAGGAATCACCTATTTGATTTAATACTACATCATCTGTAATATGATCGTATAAAAAATCAACATCTCCTACAGAAAATGCTTTATTGATTTGCTCTATAAATACCGAATCGATCGACATCACATCTCCTCCTTCATTTTCATATTTATAAAGCCATTTTAAATAATTATGGAGGTTTCTATTTCTTTTCATTTGCTAACTTTGCTACTATTCCTCTCTCTTGTTATAAAGTTTTGCATGAGCAATGAAAGAGAAACTAAAATTGGTGGATCGGAAATCCTAGGTTCATGAAGGATTAAATGTTCGGGTGAAAGTTTTGATATTCCATCGACTGTAATAGGGTCTACTTTTCGCACTCGCAATGTGTGATGAGGTATGAGAATAGATGTAGAAGTACTACTCCATGGAAACCCCGTTGCCATAAGATAATAAATTCCTATAGGGATATTTTTGAGATGAAAATTGCCTGTATTCCTAAGTACCGTTCCAACTATAGGTAGCCCTTCTGGTATTGGTTTAGAGAAAAGGCCAATAAAGATAATGCCTTCAAATTCCGTTTCAGCTTTAATAGTTCCAGCTAGAGTATTTGTAACTGGAGAGTGTAATTTCAATTGTTCAGTAGGTAATTGTTCAATTTGTTTTACATATTCCCCTGTGGTATTGTACATTCTGCGAAATTGATTTGGAGAGACACCAACACTTTTAGTAAATCGAGAAGTAAAGGTACCTAAGCTTTGCTGTCCTACTTCTAATCCAATATCACGAATGGTGAAGTTAGTTTGTAATAGTAATTCCTTTGCTTTTTGTAAGCGTACGGAAGAAATATAGTATTGCGGCGATACGCCAACGTGTTTTTTAAAAACACGCGAAAAGTGATAAGGACTATAGGCTGCATATTGAGCAAGCTTAGATAAAGTTAAATCCTCATCTATATGTTGATGAATATAGAGTAGTGTATGTTGGATGGAATCGTTTTGAAACGTAGTCAATAGTGTGGCACCTCCCAAGAAACATCTATAATACATATTCCATTAAAAGAGAAAAAACCCTTTATAAAAATAATTATTCAACAGTATAGAATCTTCCTAGCTTTCACTTTAGAAAAAGTATCTTGGAAATAAGATAATATAAGTTCGTGAATTTTACCTTGTTATTGAATTTTTTTTACAGTATAATCAAATTATTCGAAGAAATGGACGGAGGTGAGTAGAGATGTTTTTTCATGAAATGATGCGTGCGAATTGGATAGAGTTCCTTTATTTTTGTCGTGCGAAATTTGCTGTAGTTGCTAGCAACGGGATACGTGTGTCCTTTTTTAGTAACTTAATAAAAGTGAATGAATCGTGAAAAAGCATCTCTACATGCACGTAAGAAGTAACTCCTATTAAAATATGGAACTTTTTTAGCACAAAGAGGTTACGATGCTCTTTGTGCTTTTTCTTTTTATTGTCATGAGAGGTGACTTGAAAGTAAAGGAGATATTTACATGATTACGTGTAGTATACAAAATATTAAAAAGATGTACGGTGGAAATATTATTTTTGAAGGGATTAATCTGGAAATAAATGAAAAAGAAAGAGTTGGACTCGTTGGTAGAAATGGAGCTGGAAAATCGACGTTGCTCAGATTGATGGCAAAGATAGAAGAACCTGATGAAGGTAAGGTTCATTGGAAAAAGAATATCCAAGTTGGTTATTTAGCACAAATACAGGACGAAATGAATGGGTTAACCGTTTATCATGTATTGAAAAATGCATTTGAGACTCTAAACGACTTAGAAAAGCAAATGCAAGAATATGAGGAAAAGATGCAAGACCCTTTAAATGAAAATGTATCAGATATCATTATCCAATATGGAGAGGTTCAAGAACGATTCTCTTTTTTAGGTGGCTATGAAATAGAAGCGCAAATTGAAAAAGTCTGCCGAGGATTAAATATAATTTCATTGTTAGAGCTGTCTTTTCAACAATTGAGCGGAGGGGAAAAGACAAAGGTTGCCTTGGCAACAATCTTATTGAAACAACCTGATCTTCTCTTGTTAGATGAACCAACCAATCATCTTGATTTAGTTGCAGTTGAATGGTTAGCTTCATTTCTAGACGATTATCCGGGCACGGTGGTTATCGTGTCTCATGATCGTTACTTTTTGGATGAAACAATAACCAAAATTATTGATTTAGAAGATGGAGAGGCAGTTATTTATGAAACCAATTTTAGTAATCACATAAAGGAAAAGGAATCCAGGTTGTTAAAAGAGTTCCAAGACTATCAAGAACAGCAAAAGAAAATTAAAAAAATGAGAGAGGCTATAAAACGACTACGTGAATGGGCAAATCGTGCTAATCCACCAAATGAAGGCTTGCATAAACGTGCAAGAAATATGGAACGTGCTATAGAACGAATGGAAAAGATAGATAAACCACTACTTCATCGTAATAAGATGGGGTTAGATATGGAAACAACAGATAGAAGTGGAAAAGACGTTGTTAGAATGGAAGACGTAAAGAAGCGATTTGAAAACCATCTACTCTTTGAACATGTTGAAATGCACATTCGTTATCAAGAGAGAGTAGCAATTATAGGAGAAAATGGAACAGGGAAATCTACCTTGATTAAAATGTTATTACAGTCTCAACACCCTGATGCTGGAGCTGTTTATATCGGTAATAATGTAAAGATAGGTTATCTATCGCAACATATTTTCCAAGATATCGATCCTGCTTTAACGGTAATAGAAGCCTTTCGTAATGAAGTAGCTGTTGTAGAAGGAAAGGCAAGACATATACTTGCGCGATTTTTATTTTATGGATATGCGGTGTTTCGTAGGGTCTCTGAACTGAGTGGAGGAGAAAAGATGCGACTTCGATTAGCTCAACTTATGTATCAAGATATGAATACACTCATATTAGACGAACCAACGAATCATCTCGATATAGATTCCCGAGAAGTGCTAGAAGAAGCTCTAGAAAACTTCCAAGGGACAATAATTGCAGTAAGTCATGACCGATACTTCCTAGATAAGATATTTCAACGAATCTATTGGATAGAAGATAAAAAGGTCCATGTTTACGATGGAAATTACTCTTGGGCTAGAGAAAAAATGAGAGAGCAACGTTTGAAATTAAAAGATATGCTGGTGACGCGGGATAATAAAACAAATATAGATATCTCACCGTCACAAGTGCATAAACAATTAAAGGGAAATGACAAGAAAATTCTTCTGGAGGAGATCGATAACCTGGAGAAAGAATTGATTATTATCGAAAGAAAGATGGAAGTATCAACCGATGTGGATCAATTAATGCAGCTTCAAGAAAAAAAGGAAGAGATTGAAGAGCTCTGGGAGAAGAAATATCTTTTAATAGAAAAGTAAAATTATAGTAAAAAAGGCAGGTATTGTAGGCGGTTCCTGCCTTTTTATGCTAGGATATAAGTAGGAGGTTAAAACTACTTCCTTATGGAAAAAATAAATATTATATCATATTCTAATAATTAATATTATTCATTTATTGCTATTGAATTTACTGTTAAAGAAGGTGCCGATTTGGGAATTAATGATAACAAAATAGGATTATTTAAACGTTTTTTTCTTAACAATCGCTTTGTGTTATTTCTCACAATTCTATTGTTAATTGGTTTAAACATACTTATCTTCACAAATATTTCTTTTGTATTTACACCTTTTGTTGTGCTTGTGAAAACAGTAGTTTTGCCTTTAGTATTATCAGCAATAGCTTACTATCTATTAAATCCAATTGTAAATTATTTAGAGAAGAAAAATATAAAACGGATCTACTCGATATTTGGTTTGTTTATTATAATTATTGGCCTTCTGACAGTTCTAATTGTTTCAGTTATTCCGGTTCTACGCGAACAAATAATGAGTTTAATTGAAAATTTACCTCCTTTTATTAATGATATTGAAGATATGGTAGAGAGTTTAGTAGGAAGTCAAGTGATAAATCAGTCTCAAATATTGAGTAGTTTAGATATTTCTAGTTTCGTTACACAGATATCTGAGAAGTCATTAGACTTGGTAGACACTGCCTTTAGTAATATTGGTGGTGTGATAGGAGCGGTTACAGAAATTGTCCTTGCAATTGTAACGTTACCTTTTATTTTGTTTTATTTATTAAAAGATGGAGATAAACTACCAGGATATTTCCTTAAGTTTTTACCAGTATCATTACGTGATCAAACATATACAGTGCTTAAAGAGATGAATACACAAATTAGTGCATATATTAGAGGACAGATTATCGTTGCTTTTTGTATCGGCCTTTTAATGTATATAGGTTTTACTATTATTCAATTGGATTATGCTCCAGTACTAGCATTAATTGCTGCATTTACAAATGTAGTGCCTTATTTAGGACCAGCGATTGCTATAACTCCTGCATTAATCGTTGCTCTGGTAACTTCCCCTTTTATGTTGTTCAAATTAATTGCGGTATGGACAGTAGTACAGCTGATAGAAGGAAAGTTTATTTCTCCGCAAATTATGGGAAGAAATCTACGTGTTCATCCCATTACAATTATCTTTATCATTTTAACTGCTGGTAACCTATTTGGAGTAGTTGGTATCTTGTTAGCAGTACCAGGCTATGCTATATTAAAGGTTATTATTACGCATCTATTTGAATTCTTTAAACGAAGAAGTAACTTATACAATGAGGATAATATGTCTCAGGAATCAAAACAATAAAAGCGATGATAAGGAAAAGTAAATCGCAGCAAGGTAGCAGTAAACATCGTTCAAGAAGATCCGCATATTAAGTGGATGCAAAGGGCAATTATCTAAGAACTTTCTATGAAAAAGTAATCTCGGCCAAAATCGGGGTTGCTTTTTTAATTTATATAATTATTGCATCTTTCATAAAGTGTGTATATAATGTATATACTGTATATATACATTATTCATCTAAACAATGTCTAATCAGAAGGAGAGGATACCTTTAACGAAAATATGTTAACTATTAATTACTAGATACTCAATTGAACCATATATAAAAAACATAAAATTAAGAGGGATTAGCATGAAAGTAATAATTTCAAACAGCTCAAAAGAGCCTATTTATGAACAAATCACGAATCAAATTAAATCGTTAATCTTATCAGGTGAATTGCAAGAGGGGGCTGCATTACCTTCTATACGCCAACTTGCAAAAGATTTGAAGATAAGTGTAATCACTACAAAACGTGCTTATGAAGAACTAGAAAAAGATGAATTTATTTATTCTATCGTCGGTAAAGGATCGTTTGTAGCGGAGCAAAATCTAGAGGTTATTCGTGAAAAAAAATTAAAAGTAATTGAAGAACAATTAAATGCTGTCATTACAAACAGTAAAGAGATAGGTCTATCATTAGAAGATTTACAACAATTATTAGACATTTTATATGAGGAGTGAACTATATTGGAGAATGTGGTGGAGATAACGAATTTGTCGAAAGAATTGAAAGGTTTTTCTATTAGAAATATGGACTTACATATTAAAAAGGGATTTATTACTGGATTTATCGGTGCAAATGGGGCGGGAAAATCTACTACAATTAAATTGATGATGAATTTATTGCGACCTGACAGTGGAGAAGTGAAAGTGTTTGGTTTGGATTATGCGATGCATGAAAAAGAAATTAAAGAGCGTATTGGCTTTGTTTATGATGGAAATGTGTTTTTTGAAGGATTAAATCTAAAAGATATTAAGCGGATTGTTGCGCCAGCTTATAAGAGATGGGATGATAAAATCTTTCATCAATATGTGAAGCAATTTGATCTACCTCTAAACAAACCAATAAAGAATTTTTCCAAGGGAATGCAAATGAAGGCGTCTCTAGCTATAGCTTTATCCCATCATGCGGAACTCATTATTATGGATGAGCCTACATCTGGACTAGATCCAATTTTTCGTAGAGAGCTGTTATCTATATTACAAGATTTGATGGTAGATGGAAATCGTACTATTTTCTTTTCAACACATATCACATCTGATTTAGATAGAATAGCAGATTATATATCATTTATTCGGAATGGAGAAATTGTATTTACACAAACAATTCATGGAGTCTCAGAAAGTTATGCATTAGTAAAGGGCGGGGTAGAACTTTTAGATAGAGATACGGAGCAGTACTTTGAAGAAATACAACGTTCATCTACAGGGTTTGAGGCATTAACGAGTGATGTTGATCAAGTAAAGCAAATTTTTGGAGATGAAGTTATTATTGATCCAGCTTCTCTTGAAGATATTATGTTTTATTTAAAAGGGGGTAAACAGCATGTTTAATCTGATTAAAAGAGATTTAATCCTTCAGAAGAAGCTAATAATCTTATATATGCTTATCTCAATTGGTTTTATTATGTTAGATAAACATCATCCTGCATTTATATTTTTAATTTCTAGTATATTTATTCCATTTAATACACATGCCTACGATGAAAAAACGGAAACGAACTTACTTTTGAATTCTCTTCCATATACGCGTAAACAAATTATCGCGGCGAGATATATAGGTGCTGTTGTATATATGTTGTTAGCAATGGGATGGACGAGTATTGGTTTTATTATTTTTGGTAAATCCTTTACATTGACTGATATTGTGATAGGTATAGGCTTATTTCTTACTTTTGTTGCATTTGCATATCCATTATTTTATATCTTTAAACCAGGTTATATTACTATTGTCATTATTATTAGTTTTCTTGTCTTAACTGCTTTGTTACCATTTATTTCTACGCTTTTATCGAAACACGCAACATTTTTAATGCAACTAACCGAAATAATGCTATATATTTTTGGGGCAATGTTCACCATTCTTGTTTATCTACTATCGTGGGGTATTAGCCATTGGATTTACCAACGTAAGGCATTTTAGATATCGTTAAAAAAGGGTAATAGTTCCTTTAAATCGTGTTAGATGGAAGATGGAGAAAAGCTATTGACAACGCAAAAGCGAGCGCATAACGCTCGCTTCTTTTAAAGCATTTTTAAATTATTTTGAGCAGTTTCTATTTGTATAAAATAGTTTATATTTCTCTTATTGTTTATATTAAGTGTGGCGCTCTGTCTGCAAGTTATGCCCCCATACCGCCGTCAACTCGATACTGACCACCAGTAATAAACGTACTATCATCAGAAGCTAAGAATAATACTAATTTTGCAATATCATCAGCTTCTCCATAACGCCCCAATGGAATTCCTTTGGACATTGTTGCTTCATCCGCTTGTAATCCTTCTTCTAAGGAACGCATCATTCTTGTATTTACAGGAGAAGGATGAATTGAATTAACGCGAACATTAGCGCTAGCTACTTCAAGGGCTGCTGTTTTTGTTAAACCAACTACTGCATGCTTCGAAGTAACATATGGTGCTACGCCAGCACTTCCAGCTAATCCCCCAACAGAAGATGTATTGATAACACTGCCATAGCCTTGGTTAGTCAATACTGGGAGTACGTATTTCAAGCCTAAAAATACCCCACGCAGCCAGAAAGGCGGTAGATTCAAGAGTTAATCAGCATTTTTAATTTTTTTCCATTGTTTTAGGTAAAGAAACGAAATTATAATTAAGAAAATCATTAAAATAATTGTTACAAAACTTAGTGTCCATTGATCAGAAAAGTTTTTAACTGCAATACCGCCCATTGACCATAAGAAAACAAGTAATATAATCCAATCGCGTACAGAGAATAGTATAGCCATACTAATTAAGATAATTACTGTAAGTGCGAGGTAAGCAAGTAATAATTGTGTAGAATCAGTAACTTCTAACGTTGCCACACTAAAGTAAATTATGTTGGTTGTAAAGGCAATAATTAACCAGCCAGAATAAATGGAAATAGGAATTATCATTGAATAACTTGCTCGTTGTTGGCGTTGGTAAGCATACAATATTAATACTGAAACAAGATGTAAGCCAAGGATAATCAGTGCAACTCCATCAAATAAATAATGCCAAAATACAATCCAAAGTGCGTTAAATACACATGTTGAAATAAATATCCACATTAATGTAGCAGTGACTGGCTGTTTATGAAAGCTAATTCTAATCAACCAATAAAGTAGCCCGATATAAATAACTGTCCAAATGCTAAACGTATAACTTGCTGGTGTAAAATATACGGTATACATGCTAGATACTTCACCTGTATTATACCCGTTTAATGGTAGGATATTTGCTAATGCATTGACTGCAATCATAGCAAAGAAGGCTATGTACATAGATATAAGTTGTATCGTTCGTTTTTCCATCGTATCACTCCAAACTGCTTTTCATATATGTACCCAAATTTTTACAATTTTAATCATGTTTGCTAAACCATTTAAGATTGAAGGCAAGAGAGTTATAATGTAATAAAAAAGAAGAAGTGAACATCATGTATAGAACAATGATAGTTACGTTTATAGTTGGACTAATTGGAGCTTCTGTATTTTCAGTTATAGGTTTACCTATGCCGTGGTTATTAGGACCACTATTTTTTGTTTTAATCACTCAATTAAAGGCCCCGATTTCGTTAACATGGCATCCTTTCTTTAGAAATACAGGATTAGTTATAGCCGGTTATGTTATAGGATACGCATTTACATTGGAAGCATTACAACAAATGGTACATTTTTTTCCGCTAATGATAGCTATTAATGTATTATTTTTTCTATTATTTTTAGTTATTAGTTTTGTATTATCTCGATTATCACAGATGGATTTAGGTACTGCAATGACATGCTGTGTCCCAGGAGGATTACAACAAGTCATTGTATTTGCTGAAGAACAAAAAGAGATGGACGTAACACTAGTGACGTTTTATCATGTATTACGCGTGCTTGTTATTGTTTCAATGGTTCCATTTATTGTATCAATACAAGGACCAAACCTTCCGGTTGAAACTTCTCATGATGAGCAATATAGTTTAATACTATTGGGTTTAATGATCGTAGCATATTTTGTTGGTATGCTGTTTAAATTGATTAAGGTGCCTACAGCTTATTTATTGGGTCCAGTATTCTTTGTGATGTCATGTAACCTACTTGGATGGCAAGTGCCAGTAATGCCAGATTCGGCTCTACATATAGCTCAACTTTTTATTGGTATTTATATCGGATTATTGCTAAAACGAGATAGCATTAAAAAAATGAACAAACAATGGATGTATGCTCTACTGTCATGCGTCATATTAGTTAGCTTTGCGCTCGGTATCAGTTGGTTTGTAAAGCAAAGGTATTTTGATTTTTCTACAAGCTTTTTAAGTGTTGTTCCTGGAGGCTTAGATCAAATGGGTATTATTGCAGCTTCTGTACAAGCAGATGTCACGGTTGTTACTGCATTTCAATTATTCCGGATTTTATTTTTATCCGCACTTGTGATTCCTTTTGTGCAATATCTGGTGAGAAAAAAACGGAGCAGAACATGATAGCAAGGAGGTTAAATAGATGATTTATATTGGTTTAACTGGTTGGGGAGATCATGAAACTCTGTACACAGCCGATACAAAGCCTCAAGAAAAATTACAGGATTATAGTAGTCACTTTCCAGTCGTGGAATTAGATGCTTCCTTCTATGCAATTCAACCGAAACGTAATATCGAAAAGTGGATAAAAGAAACCCCTGAGAAGTTTCAATTCGTAGTAAAGGCATACCAAGGAATGACTGGTCATCAGCGTGGGGAAAGTCCATTTGAATCTAAGCAAGCGATGTTTGAAGCGTTTAAAGAATCAATTATTCCTTTTCAAAAAACAGGTAAATTAGCAACAGTATTATTCCAATTTCCGCCTTGGTTTGATTGTAAAAAAGAACATGTACAATATATTCGATACTGTAAAAGACAGATGGGGGATATACAGGTTGCGCTAGAGTTTAGGCATCAATCATGGTATAGTGATTCCTTTCGTGAACAAACGATTGCTTTTATGAAGGACGAGGGATGGATGCATTCTGTTGCAGATGAACCTCAGGCTGGTAAAGGGTCAGTACCTTTTGTTCCTATCACTACACACCCTGATACAACAATTATTCGATTGCATGGACGGAATTTTCATGGATGGACAAGATCTGGGAATGAAAACTGGAGAGAAGTTCGTTATCTCTATGACTATAACAAAGAAGAATTATTAACAGTAGCGAATGAAGTGACTCAATTAAATCAGTCTAATCACGATGTTATCGTACTATTTAACAATAATTCTGGGGGACACGCTGCAAATAATGCAAAACAATTGCAAGAGATACTGGGGATAGATTATCAAGGTTTGGCTCCTAAACAATTAGACTTATTTTAAATAGAGTTGGGGCATAACATAGGAAAAAGACAGATGATAGCTAATAAACGTAAGAAATATACGGAGACTCACCAGCCGCCGTTGGATAAGCGTAGTATATTTCTGAAGCGTGTTTTTAAAAGCCAATTATCTTTTACTTGAATACTTTTGTCCCAACCCTATTACGATATATTTTGATTGCTCCCGAAAAATTTTTGATATATTTTCGTAGCATAACGTTTAAATGTTTTTGATTTGTCTAGACTACGTTTTTTCGTAAATGATTGAAAGGCTGCTCTTTTATTTGGGTCTTTCTTTTCAACTTTACTTTCAGTCACAATTTGTAATAAGTCACGTTCAGATAGATGTGAAGCGTTTTTTTCCTGCTCTTCATTGAGATAACCAGCTCTTTTTAAAATCCGCAAAGGTTGTTTCATTGATTCGGGAATGTCCGCAAACTCATCACGTAGATCTAATCTTTTACCTTTTCCAGGGAGATTATCAAATTCACCATTTTCGATCGATTCTTTAATTTTATCTTCAACGAAATGATACATAAGTTTCCTCCTCTTCTTACTTCATAGTATGAAGTAAGTGTAGAGGTCAATCAACTATAAATTATTGTCAATATGGTTAATAATTTGTTGAACAGCATGCTCACCGTTTTTCTGCCAATAAGATCTATCATCAATTTCTCCATCTGCATCTACGGGTTTTTGGAATTGACTAAGGCCTGTAGCTGTTGCTAAGTCTGAGCCTTCTTTTTCTAATCCTGTATTTACTACATGTTTAATAAGAAAAGGTGTATCAAACTCGAGTAGTGCATGATCATTGTCTAATTCACCACTAATAACATGAAAGGGGAGGCGTAAATAAATCGTCTCTGCTCCTTCTCGAGAGAGTATCCCATCGAAATATCCTTCATCATATTGCCATGATCCAGAAAGGCCAAACCCTAGTTCTTTCAATCCTCCCTGTAATTTTCCAAAATAAGCTTGCTTTCCTTCAATGTCTGTTTCTAATTGAATCATACTAACTCACCTCGTACTTCCATTTTAGTTTTATTGTTACCACTTCTAATGGAAACATACGGATATCTAGGCATAGAAAAAGTGAAGGCTGTAAAATTTGCCTCCACTTTTTGATTATTATTTAATAGTAGTCAATTAATTGTCCAATTCTGTTCAAGAGCACCTAGGTCATGCCCTTGTGATAACATTACTAATGAAGTTACGCTTTATGCCTCCTCATTTTTCTTTAGTGAAGTCTTCCTTCTTTTGATGTAAGCATCCTCTTTTAAGGCTCTGTATAGGGAAATAACCATCAATATAACCACAAAGGAGAATGGCAATGCCGCAACAATAACTGTATTTTGTAGCGAGCTAAGGCCTCCTACATATAAAAGAATTAAAGCCACTGCTGAAATAGATAATCCAAGTGCGACTTTAACAGAATTTGGGGGTGAAAGTGATCCTCCAGTTGACTGCATTCCTAATACAAATGTCGCTGAATCTGCAGACGTGATAAAGAAAATAACCAATAAAAATATGGCAAGCAGTGAGATGATCGTTGATAAAGGTAGGTAATCAAACATATTAAATAGAACGAGTTCTGTTGAAAATTGAGTTAAATCAACAATCCCTTGTTGCTGCATTTCTCCTGCGGTAGTACCAAAAACAGTAAACCATGCAGATATTACAAGAACAGGTACAATAATTACGCCAAAGATGAATTGACGAATGGTTCTACCTCTAGATATACGTGCAACAAAGATACCAACGAATGGTGCCCAAGATATCCACCATGCCCAGTAAAATATTGTCCATATATCTAACCACGCTCGATTATCCGATGCTAGAGGAGCGGATCGGAAGCTCATCCGAATGAAATTTTGAAAATACAGGCCAATTGATTCCGAGAACATGTTAAATATTAATAATGTAGGTCCGACGGCTAATACAAAAATAAAAAGTGTTAAAGCAAGTAAAAGATTAATATTTGATAATGTTTTAATCCCTTTGTTTAACCCGCTCCAAGCAGATATGATAAATAATACTGTTACAATTAATATGATAATTGCCTGTACTCCGATGTTTACTGGAAGACCAAATAAATGGGATAACCCAGCATTGATTTGGATTGCCCCTAATCCAAGTGACGTAGCTACACCAACGACAGTTGCGAAGATTGCTAAAGCATCAATTGCTTTACCGAATCCCCCATTCATCCGATCTCCAAATAAAGGTTTTAATGTAACGGAGATAAGTCCAGGTTCATCTTTTCTAAACTGAAAGTACGCAATAGCAAGAGCAACGAGTCCATACATGGACCAACCATGTATCCCCCAATGAAAGAATGAATGCGATAAAGCTTCTTTGAATGCTTGTGCGGTCCCTGGTTCGGATAGCGGTGCATCAACCATAAAGTGGGCAAGCGGCTCAGATGCTCCGTAAAAGACTAAACCAATACCAATTCCCGCAGCAAATAACATCGCCACCCAAGAAATATTAGAAAAATCAGGACGATCGCTGTCTTTTCCTAGGCGGATATTACCGTATGGACTAACAGCAATAAATATTGCTACAGCAACTAAAACAGACATAAGCAACAAATAATACCAACCAAAAGTTGAAGATACCCAAGATTGAACGTTTTGTGAAATTTCTTCAAATTTCACTGGAAAAATGGCACCAAGTGCTACCATAATACCAACCAAAATTACTGAGAAATAAAAAACATTCGTGACTTTTTTCATGTGTTCCCCTTTCGTTAAAGAAAAGCATTTATTTATAGATATATAAAACTACCCTTTTTTGAATATTTTTAAACTTTATCTTTTATTATTCAACTTGATACGAATAGTATGGAACGAATATAATTTGATATGCAAAAACACGCACAAGAAAATCTTATGCTATAGTAAAAGAATCAATGTACAAAGGAAGAAGCAGATGAAAGATTATCGATATGATAAATATTTGCATATACGAACACAACCTCAGAAGCACTTAAATTATCCAGATGAATTACAATATAACCCGTATGAACCAACTCCCTATGGTGCATTAGAAGAATTAAGTCGTGTGTATTCTCCTACAAACGGTTACCTTGTTGATTACGGATGTGGAAAAGGGAGGGTGAGTTTTTACTTTCATCATTATTACAAGATGAAGGTAAAAGGGGTGGAAATGGATGAAAATATAATTGAAATAGCGATGGATAATCATAATCGTTATGGTAGTGATGATATAGAATTAATTTGTAGTCTTGCGGAAGAATATTTTGTCTCAAAAGACGACTCCAATTTTTACTTTTTTAACCCATTTACAATTCATATATTTCGAAAAGTTATACAAAACATATTAACTTCCATTGAAACACATCCAAGAAATGTAGATATAATCATGTATTATTCACATCAAGAATATATTTATTTTCTGGATAATTCTACACCATTTGAATGTGTTCAAGAAGTTCCTTACTCGATCCTATATGAAAATAATCCGGATGAACGTTTTCTAATTTACCGTTTTTCCCGCAAATAACGGAGCAGTAATACCCGTACTTCTCAGCTATGAGGCAAGGCCGAGTGGGCTAAGTGAGTAAAACGAATCCTCACAAAATGAAGTTTCACTGTATCGTCTAATTTATATAGATAAGGTTTGTTCTTCGCTAGCAGGTGGTTCTTTAATTTGTTGGATATCTTTATCAAAAAATACATATACTCCTGTACAGAAAATCCAAGCTCCTGAAAGAAGGAATACAATGTTCACATGGAGTGTGTCTGCCAACCAACCACCGAGAAGAGAACAAATTGGAATTAAGAATCCTGAAATGGCTCCTATAATTCCAAAAACACGCCCGCGTACTTCATCATCGACCATTGTAATTAAATAGGTATTGAACTTAATGTTTAAGGCTACAATTACAAAAGTGAATGAAAAATATAGGATGATTCCAATAATAGGGATACTTGTTAGAGTAAGGAGCATTAATGTAATCCCAGCAATCAAAAAGGAATAAGAAAAAATTTGAGCGACAGATAACTTTGCGGTGAGTTTTGTAATCATCAATCCAACAATAATACTTGCAATAGAGGCGGCGGCTGAAAAGAGTCCGAACATGACTGCACCGCCATTATATTGAACTTGCACTAGTACAACGAATAAAGGAAGTACCATTGTACTAACATTTACTACCATTGCAAGGATAATAAGTTTAAATACTTCCGTCTTCATGCGCAGATACTTATAACCTTGTACTAACTCTTGAAGAATAGATGTTTTTTTATTTGTTGTTATTTCTTCATTAGATGCAGCAACCGCTACCTCACCTATATTCGTAGGCTGTACTTTACTAGTAATCTCAACTAAAAACATAAGAATCAGGCTAGCTATTAAATAAATAAGTGAATGTGATAACATAACACCTACAAATCCAATAAGTGCGATTGCAAAACCGCTAATCGAGGTCCCAATCAATGTTGCTACTTGCCCTGATGAACTAATGAAACCATTCACTTTCAATAGATTTTTTTGAGCAACAATTCTTGGTAGTAATCGGTTCTTAGCCGGAGCAACTATAAACATTCCTACATCATGCAATATAAGCCCAAAATAAACTACGATTAAAAAATAATCAAAAAAGAAATGAAAACTAATCGCCATAAAAATTCCTACATTTAGCATGACAAGAAATCCAATTTGCATAAATCTCTTCGGTTCAAAACGATCAGCGAAAGTCCCGAGCAATGGACCAACTAATATTTGTGTGGCAAAAGTTAACGCTGTAATAATCGAAGCTAACAATGCTGATTGTGAGACTTCATAAACATACCAAAAAATTGCGATATCATATACACTATCTGCTAATTGAGTCAAAAATTGATTGGAAACAATTACTTTCATGTTTCGATTTTTCATTATAAACCCCTCCGCTACCTAATCTGATTTTAGTTTAAGGGGGAAAGTGCTTTTTCTAAACGGTAACTGGATGGAGTTTATCTAAGTCTAAAGACTGATATTGTAAATAAATGCAACGTACTATTTTTGATATAACAAAACTTAATTAGAAACGGAGGGTTAAGATCTATGGTAAAACAACAAGTACACCCATTTTTAATGTTTCAAGGAGAAGCTGAAGAGGCTGTAAACTTATACCAATCAGTATTTACTGATGTCGATATTCCTTTTATCGAAAGATATGGTTCAGAAGTGGAAGGTATGGAAGGGAAAATATTGCGAGCAGTTATTGTAATTAAAGGGCTAGAAATAATGTGTAGTGATAGTTCCATTCAACATGATTTTACTTTTACTCCATCGATGTCTCTTTTTATTACATGCCATGATGAACAAGAATTACAAGATGTTTTTACAAAGCTTTCTCAAGGTGGAGAAATCCGTATGCCAATCGATAACCATGGTTTTAGTAAGCAATTTGGCTGGGTGGAAGATAAATTTGGTGTTAACTGGCAATTAAATGTCGAATAATGATCCATGGAATTGTTATTGTACAGAGTTTGAACAAAATTGGTGTTTCTATAATCAATCGAGGATGAGGCCAAAGTATTTAATCAAAAGAGAAAACCGAATCAATAGGTATTGAAACCTGACTTCAAAAATTATACTCCGCTTATTCTAAGGGAGCTGGTGAGCCTCCGGATCTTATGCATCGAGGTTCTTCTAGGCCTTCCTCCCACAGGACAAGGAAGACCTCGACAGCATTGCATCGCACGCAGAAAATCGATTTTTGTTTTCAAGAAGTCTCCGCATATTTCTTACGCTTATTCTAGCTATCATCCTTCTTTTGACAAAAACTTTGTGTTAAGTCCCATCCTTCTTTTAACAAATTATAGATTATTCTTTTAATCTAAGTTAGTTGGAATTCTTTAGCGAGTAACTTGATTGCTGTTTTTCTATTTTCGATTCCTGGAATGTTAGGAATCAATATCACTTCATCACAATTATATTTGGCGATCAGTTTTTGAATCTCTTCCTTTACGTAACTAGAGTCGCCAATAATAGCTCGTTTACGGATATTATTTATTTTCTGCTTTTCAAAAGGACTAAAATATTTTTTTGAAGCAGTGATTACATTTGGGAAATATGGAGGATTCTTAGCAGTCTCTAATGATGCCATCCATAAATCAAAGGATTTAGCAAGCTGTTCAGCTTCATCTGTTGTTTTTCCGACAACAACAAAAACTGCAATAGAAACGATGGGTTTGTCATGAAATAAGGATGGCTTAAATTGTTTTCGATACGTATTAATGATTTCAATTCCTACATCAAAAGGTTTTATGAAATGAGCATATGTGTAAGCAGTGCCAAGTTCAGCAGCAATTTTTGTGCTAGAACCTCCTGCACCTAACATCCACATTTCTGGTTGTGTATCAGTCACTGGTGTAGCGATTAGCTTTTGGAAACGATGACTAGATTCTTTGTCGTCACTCAAATATTTTTGGATATCTCTTACTTGTTGCTCATACGTTAATCGTTCTTCTTTTTCCTCATTTAAAGCATGGTTAACTAGTCTTCCTCCCGTACTATTCCCCATACCTAGATCAATACGGTTAGGGTGAATTGCTTCCAATGTACGAAAAATCTCGGAAACTTTGAAGGGGCTATAATGCGGAAGCATAATTCCTCCAGAGCCAATTCGTATATTGTTCGTTTGTCCAGCTAAATGCATCATTAATAATTCAGGTGAACTACTGGCAATCGAAAGTGCATGATGTTGCTCCGGTACCCAAAAACGATGATACCCTAAATCATCAGCCAGTTTTGCCAATTCTGTAGTGTTATGAAATGCATCTATAGCTGTTTTTCCTTCATCAATTAATAGATAATCTAAGATGTTTAGACGTGTCATCACTTTCTATCCTCCGTATGTTCTTTTATTAATTATTATTTGCTTATACAATCTATTCTAAACGATTGAGGTGAAAGCGTAGAGTTTCATCACAAATTTTTTGACTTATTTGTATTTGAATGCTTATAGTTTATAAAAATGTTGAGGTATATTGATGGTTAATATAGAATGATAATGAAATATATAATAAGGGAAAGAGGGTTGAAAATGGACGTTAAATTTCCAATTGGCAAATTACAAGTTCCCGAAAAAGTAACATTTGAAAATATTCACGAATGGCTAAAACAAATCGAAACATACACGAATCGATTAGGAGAAACGGTCAACTCATTAAATGATGAGGAATTAAGCAAAACTTATCGTGAAGGGAGCTGGACCATTCGTCAACTTGTTCATCATATTGCTGATTCTCAGTTGAACATGTATCAACGCTTGAAGTTGGCTTTAACAGATGAGAGTCCAACAGTACCTGCTTTTGATCAAGAAAAGTGGGCTATTCAACCGGATGTAAAACTGCCTATAGAAAGTTCTATTAAAATGTTGGAAGGTATAAATGAGCGCATTGTATCATTGGGATATAGTTTAACTGAAGAGCAATTAGATGAATCTTTTGTTCATCAGATAAATGGTGAAATATCAGTTACTACAAAGTTTGCAAAATTAGCTTGGCACGAAGAACATCATTTAGCACATATAAAAATCGCATTATCTAAAGCATAATTGGTAAGGATATGATTTGGGTAAAGGTGACATTATCGAATATATATAAATAATGGATAGTAGTAGATAAAAATAAACCTCCTAAGCATAGAAAAGTTTAGGAGGTTCATTTTTAACAGAAATATCCTTTTTTCCATGAATGTAATTAATTTGTTTCGAATACAGACAGATAGTTTGTACGATGATGAAAGAATTGCTGGTGATCTACTGCTCTAATTCTAACCTGACTTCATTGAGTATGGCATGGGTAATTAAATTATAGAATACAACTATTTTCAATTATCCTTTTTTATCGTGCAAGTTTCGTAGAGTCCAATACCTGATTGGATTTAAACGGAAATAGAGTAAACCGAGTGTTGCAGATATACAAGTGATCAAACCCATTATGATAAATGCTAAACGTATAGTAAAAAGTTCACTTATGAATCCACCAATTAGTATTCCTATAGGTAACATAATTCGAATAATTAGCATTCGTATCGATAGTAATTGAGTGCGCTGATTATCGTCAATCTTTTGCTGGAACATGGTAAGATGCCAAATTGTAAATATACTCATTGCAATTCCTGCTAAGATTTCAGAGCTAATGGCAACCCAAACATGGGATGTGACCCCATTAATAATATAAGTACAACCACCAATAATTAAACATAATAACATCCAACGTGGCTTATTGTTTACGTTTATATATTTAATACATAATGAACCAATCACATACCCAAGTGGAAATCCAGCCATGAAGAATCCGTACATAGACATACTACTCCCATGGACAACGGTGATATAAGGCAAGTTCAAAACGATGGATGCGCCTACTCCTAATTGCACAATTGCAAGAAATCCAGCTAGTATAAATAATAGTTTTTGTTGAAAAAAGCTATTCCATCCATTCTTTAGTTCGTCTTTCCAAGCTTGCTTTTGTATCTGTAGTTGTCTTTTCTCGGTAACGCTAAATAAAATAGCTCCGGAGATAGCAAATAAACCAATAATGACGATTAGAGTTGTTTCTATACTTAGAATATCCATGATAAACCCTGCGATAAGCGGCGCAACAAGCATCATAGTTCTTGTTAAACTATCGAGATAGGCGTTACCTTCAATTAATTGATTACTACTCACTACTTGCGGTAATAGTGACTGAGAAGCGGGTACATATAATGGTGTTAGTAATCCAACAAAAAATTGAATAATATAAATACTCCATACTGAGGGAGAATCGAGAAGTAGCAAAACCAATGGTATGATGAATAAGAAAGCTCTGCACCACAGTACAGAGATCATTATTGTTTTCTTTCTCCAATGGTCTAGGTAGGGACCGATAAAAAATTGTATTAGTATGGATGGTACGTAATATAGTAACCACATACTGCCTAATGCCAATTCTGAACCTGTTAGCATATATACATATACTGAATTACAAAAAGTACCGAGGGCACCACCTAATTCAGATATACCGCTACCAAACCATAAAGAGCGAAAAGAAGAGTTTTGCCATATCGTTTGATTATTCTTCATGTAGATAGTCCTCTAATTTCCTCCAATTTTTATGTAATGTATCCTGATTGAGGTGATATTTGGATTGGTTTGTTTCAAGTATGCGTGCGGATCGCATAAGCTTTAAATGATGGTGAATGGTTGTTTTCCCTATATTTGTTTTTGAAGCAAGCTCAGATAAACTATAATCTCTTTTGGATAAGAGTTTTATCAGTCGTAATCTTGTATCGTCACCTAATATTTTAAACACTTGTAGCATTTGATAATCTGGAACTAACGTATCTTCAGGATGAATACTTTCATTTGTCACCGGATAATAAAGCACTTGATATGAAGGTAATTCCAAATAGATAACCCAAGGTCGATAAGTAATTTGTGGAATCAGTATAATATTAGTCTCTGCATCTTCTAAACGGAATTTTTGATCGTCTAGTACCCACTGGATAAATGATAGCGAATCCTTTTGTTTCTGAGCATGTTTTTTTGATTTAATATCTCGTGCCAAGACGGCTTCTATACTGTCTTGAACGGGATAAACAACTTCTTTTAACCATAACTGTAGTACATTGATGAGGTGATGTTTTAATTGACTGATCTCACAATTTACAATAAACGTAATATAACCTGGTAAGATATTCGATGTAGCTTTTTCAAATAAGTTAACACTTTCCTTCTCTCCCCGAGCAGCCATTTTTCGGTTTTCCTCATAATTTTTTCCAATGAAAGGGATGACAGAGTACCTTAATTCCACATCTGATGTTTCTAATATTCTATCTTTAAATTCATCGATATGTTGAATATTCCAGGTATGAATTAATAATAAAAGAGACTTCCATGTGTTATGTGTTTCAAGATAGTTTAATTCATGAAGAAGTGCAGATGATAAATCTTTTCGAAGCTTCTTAAACTCAGTTTCTTTTTCTAAAGTAGATAATATAGGTTTGTTCGTAATTGCGGCTATGCCTAAGACGGCTTCATGAATAATGGAATAGTCCATAGTTACATGAATGTGATTTTCCTTTGTTGAGCTCCAATTTAATATATCCATAACCTCACCTTTTTTCTTTTTTTATAAGTATACTTCTATAACACTATTTATTCAATATTTTTTGAACTTATAATTCGAAAAAAATTGAATTTAAAAGTTGATTAATGAGATTTGAACTCTGACGTTTAGATAGGAGGGAATTTATCCGATGATAAATTACTTTAGTCTCAGTCTTATTGAATGTATAATGATAGTACAAATTGATTTTTCTGAAAAAAGGTGATTGATAGAATGATAATAAAAATATTAATTTTGATACTGTCGTATGTTTTCATCGGTATCATTGTTGGTTTATTTTACGTGGCAGTGCTTCTTTCCATATTCTACCTTATGAAAAAAATATTCCATATGAACGAATCAAAATGGACATCTCTTTTCAAGATACATAATGGGTTAGGAGTGTATTATACTTTAATCATTCCATGGATAATAACGATACTGATAATGTTTCCAATCATTGTATCGTGGTTTGAATTAATTGGGCTTGAATATAACATTCTTGCTTCTGTGTCTATCGTACTATTGTTGCTCATAACAACTGCATGGAAATTTTATAAGGGTAGAGAAGTTCTTGCCAGAATTAGTAGATAGGGGATTTGTTTTGTGGAATGGGTGAGAGGATTTTATGAAAAGCAGTATAGTTTGTGGGAAGTGAGTGATACAGAAGAGCTTGAATCTCAACAGAAATTACTGAATAAATTGAAAAAATACACACCATCTTCGTGTAAAAAAATCTTGGAATTGGGTGGCGGACGAGGTTATTTTGCAGTCGCTGCAGCAAAGTTAGGATATGAAGTTACTGTTATAGAGTTAGCGGAAAATGCTGTACATTATATATACCAACTTGCTAAGCAAGAAGGTGTACTATCTAAAATCACCATCATACATGAGAATTTTTATAAAACGGAACTAACCGAGCATTTTGATGTGGTATGTTATTGGGATGGATTCGGAATAGGAGACGATCAAGAGCAACAGGTTTTACTAAAACGAATACATCGCTGGCTGAGACCAGGTGGAAAAGTGTTGATTGATATATATACGCCATGGTATTGGGCAAAAATTTCGGTAAGGGCAATGCAGATAGAGAAAGGGTTATTTAGGAAATATGACTTTGATGCAATAAATTGTAGAATGATAGATTCTTGGTGGAAGGAAGGTAGAGAAACCGAGAAAGTCACGCAATCTTTAAGGTGTTATTCTCCGGCTGACTTAGAGCTGCTAATCAGTGATATTCCATTGACGCTAACACAGTGTGAACCAGGCGGGGAAATGAATTATGATAGATATATATATAGAATCGGTTTCGTTAGCTAGAGCGATGAGTTATCTGGCTATTTTTAGTTATGAATAATATTTTACTAAATAATAGTGGAGTAGAGTATTCCTGTAATTACAAGGAATGCTTTTTATTTTCGATAAATATTTATTGAAATTCGATAAATATATGTTAATATATAATAAATAAATGGTTGATGAGGTGGTTTTGATGAAGCGAGAAACACAAGTGTTGAAAGTTGCCGTATTTCTTATTGGTCTTCCGGTTTTAGCTTTATGTATATTTTTAATACCTGAAGTTATTTCGATAACTGAACGTAATGGAGAATTTTTTTATCTACTTCCTTTGTTTATAATTTATTTGTATTTCACAGCTATTCCATTTTATTACGCATTGTTACATGCCTATAAGTTATTACAGTATATAGATCAAAACAAAGCATTCTCTGAACGGTCGATAAAATCTCTGAAAATTATCCGATATTGTGCAACGATTATCAGTGTGATGTATGTAATTAGCTTGCCCATTTTCTATATAATAGCTGAAATGGATGATGCTCCAGGGTTGTTGGTAATTGGTTTAGTAATTACTTTTTCTTCATTGATAATCGCAGTTTTTGCTGCTGTATTACAAAAGTTATTTAAAAATGCGAACGATATAAAATCCGAGAATGATCTAACAGTCTGAGGTGAATAACATGGCAATTATCATAAATATTGATGTAATGCTCGCAAAACGGAAAATGAGTGTTACAGAATTATCAGAACAGGTAGGAATTACGATGGCTAACCTTTCTATATTAAAAAATGGTAAGGCAAAAGCTATTCGTTTTTCGACGTTGGAAGGAATTTGCAAAGCTTTAGATTGTCAGCCTGGAGATATATTAGAATACAAGTCTGATTCAGGAGATTAATGTTTGTTATTTGTGAGAGGGGTGGAAAGGTGGGGGCATTAAAACAATTCATTCGCTTTGGTTGGGAGCAAGCTTTATCTTGTTTATTTCCAGTGGTTATCTTTGCTTCACTTGCAATTACGCAAATCATCCCACTACCTTTTTTGCCACGATATGATTGGTTATTAATAATTTGTATACTCATGCAGTGGTTCATGTTGAGATCAGGTTTGGAAACAAAAGATGAATTAAAAGTAATTACATTGTTTCATATAATTGGCCTTTGTCTAGAACTGTTTAAAGTACATATGGGTTCTTGGGCTTATCCTGAGGAAGGGTATACGAAAGTCTTCGGGGTACCTTTGTATAGTGGTTTTATGTATGCCAGTGTGGCAAGTTATCTATGTCAGGCATGGCGTAGGCTTGATATTCAGTTAATGCAATGGCCTTCATCCTATATAGTAGCGCCTTTAGCATTAGCTATTTACTTGAACTTTTTCACACATCATTTTTGGGTAGATATTCGATGGGGTTTATCTATTCTAGTTGTGATTATTTTTTGGAAATCGTATGTTGTTTATAAAATAGATAAGTCTAGATATCGTATGCCGATTGTATTTTCTTTTATCCTGATTGGATTTTTCATATGGATTGCAGAAAATATAGCAACCTACTTTGGTGCATGGGAGTATCCAAATCAAGCGAATACGTGGAGTTTGGTTCACTTAGGAAAGATAAGTTCCTGGTTGCTACTAGTGATTGTTAGTTTTCTAATTGTTGCAACATTAAAACGTGTGAAAGAAAAAGATCCGAGTACATTGGAGGCTAACGTAAATCGTTATTATGGATCTTAGTTTCAGCCTAAACCTATTGTAATTATAAAAACACCCCTAAAAGTAGATTTTCTCTACTCTTTGGGGTGTTACATTTATTTAGTTCACAATCGTTATTTCTGCTTTTCCAACTCCAGGATATACTGCTTCGTAATGACCAATTTTTAATGGGATTGGAGAAATAAAAGTGCCTGAAGAAATGATCATTCCTTTTTTTAGGGTTGTTCCGTGTAGTGCTAATTTTTGACTTAACCAACGTACAGCATGAATTGGATTGTCTAATACAGCAGAAGAGAATGCTTCTTTAATCTTCTCTCCGTTATGATATAGTTTTAATGGAATGTTTCCTAATTGTTCTAACGCTAATATAGGTACTGGTTCAGCAATTATTACTCTACCAGTTGCTGTGTTATCGCTTAATAAGTCGATAAGAGAAAAGTTTGGGAACCAATCAATATAGCGTGCATCAGGAATCTCGATTCCAGCAGCCATACTTGTTTTTTGAAGAATTTCGGCTTCTTCTGCGTCTAGTGTTAAATCTTCGTTTACAATAAAGATTAATTCAGGTTCAATTAATGGCTGAAAAAGTTCCGACTTTGATAATTGTCTTCCTGATGATATTACATGATTCGATAACAATGTGCCGTATGCAGGTTCATGTGTACTTGCTATTGCTTGGGTCTCTTTACTTGTCATACTAACTTTATATCCTGAGATATGTACGTTATTTTCTTCAAGCTGATGTTTAATATATAACTCCTGAACTTGATAAGCTTCTTCTTCTGTTAGATCGAACTCATCTCGAATAAAAGGAATAGGCTGTTTGGATTGATGCGCTTTTTTAAGTTGATGAACAATTTCAAGTATGCTCTCTTTACTCATGTATATCTTTCCTTTCGAGTTGATTTAAAATAGGTTTAATCTTTCTATACGTTTCATTGCTTCCACAATACGTTCTTCATCGACAAGTAAACCTATGCGTATGTAGCCTTCACCGAAAGTTCCAAATCCATTTCCAGCTGCAACAGCTACATCGACCTGATTCAATAAATAATCAGCAAAAGTCTCACTGGTGAATCCTTTTGGTACAGGTAACCAAGCGAAGAAGGAGCCTTTTGGTGCTTTTATATCCCAGCCAATACGTTTACATTCAGTAATTAACGTATCTCTTCGTTTTTGATATAGGGTAACTAAATCTTGTACACTGCTTTGATCACTTAATAATGCTTCTGAAGCGGCTCTTTGTATTGCAGGAAAGATACTGACGAATAAATGATCTTGTAAAATATTAATGGCTTCAATCATTTCTTTATTACCAGCTGCAAAGCCGATGCGCCAACCTGCCATATTATACGTTTTAGATAGCGTATATAGCTCAATTCCTACTTCTTTTGCCCCTTCTGTTTGTAGAAAACTAATCGGTTTTTCTTCGTTGAAACCGATTGCTCCATAAGCAAAATCATGAACAATTCCAATATCATAATTCTTTCCAAGTGCCACAGTTTCTTTAAAGAAATCACTATGTGCAGTAGCTCCAGTCGGATTGTTTGGGTAATTTAAATATAATAGCTTCGTGCGTTCTTTTTGGCTTAGGGTAAGTTGTTCATAATTTGGTAAAAAATTATTTTCTTCTAAAAGAGGCATAGTATCATATTGAATATCAGCTAATGGTATGCTCGACAAATAATCGGGGTATCCTGGATTAGGGAGCATCATCCATTCATTAGGGTTCATCAGTGCTAATGGAAGTTCTACAAGTCCAATTTTACTTCCAAATAATATAGCAATTTCTGTGTCAGGATCCAAATCTACTTGGTATTCTCGTTTGTAAAACGTAGCAGCTGCTTTCCGAAAATCTTCGGTTCCGCGAAAAGGGGAATACTTATGAGTTATAGGATCTTCTGCGGCTGATTGTAAAGCTTTTATAATATGAGATGGAGTAGGTTGGTCTGGATTACCTTGACCTAAATTAATAACATCTCTTCCTTCAGAAATGGCTTGATTTACTTTTTGTACGAGAGATGCAAAGAATTGTGGAGGTAATTGTTTTAATCTTTTGGATTGTTTCATGTTGTATCCTCCTTTGTTTTGGAATGTTCAAATTACTATAAATATTAACTTCATTCCTTATATCTGTCTACCTTAAAACAAAGAAAATTTTACCATGAAATAAATTGTAGAAACTTGTCAAAATATGTTGCATTTATATGAGGTAAGGTGTATGATTATTTTCGTTGTACTTCTTATACTAAAAAATCAGATAATTCCAAGAATTTTTCGGCTATGTTGGAGGGAATCACAGCTATGGATAATAAATTACAAGTAAAACAATACTTAGCGATTGCATTTATGCTTTTCGCATTGTTCTTTGGGGCAGGAAATCTTATTTTTCCAGCACAACTAGGGCAACTGGCAGGAGAAAATATTGTTCCTGCGATCATTGGATTTTTAATAACCGGTGTAGGCTTACCTTTACTTGGAATATTAGCAATGGGATATTCAGGTAAGAAAAATCTTCAAGAATTGGCGAGCAGAGTACATCCAATTTATGGGGTTGGATTTACTGCATTACTTTATCTTACAATTGGACCATTTTTTGCAGCACCGAGAACGGGAACGGTAGCATTTGAAGTAGGGATTGGACCGTTTATTAAAGAAGAATCATTTCAAACGGGTCTACTCATTTTTACAATCGTATTTTTCCTAATTACTTTATTATTTTCATTATATCCAGCGAAAATTGTTGATAATATTGGAAAAATCCTTGCACCACTGTTAATCATTTTGTTAGCAATACTATTGATTGTTTCATTTTTCAATCCAATGGGATCTATTCAAGAACCGCAAGAAGCTTATCAAGCATCTAGTTTCTTTAAAGGTTTTTTAGAGGGATATAACACAATGGATGCACTGGCAGCACTGGTATTTGGAATCATCGTTATTCAATCCATTCGTGCTTTAGGAGTAAAATCGAAACAGGGGATATTAGTTGCTACAGCGAAAACAGGGATTACTGCTATTTTGCTATTAGGGGTAATCTATGTTGGTATTTCATATTTAGGAGCAACGAGTGTAAGTACTATAGGATATTTTGATAATGGTGGACCGGTATTAAGTGGCGCAGCGAGTCATTATTTTGGAACGTTCGGTAGTTTATTAATGGCAGTTCTGATTTCATTAGCTTGTTTGACCACTGCGATTGGTTTAGTAACGGCAAATGCAGAGTATTTTAATACATTATTTCCGAAAATAGGATACAAACCTTTTGTTTTCTTCTTCTCTATTTTAACGTTTATCGTTGCTAATTTTGGATTGACGAACATCATAACGTTCTCCATCCCTGTATTAATGTTCTTGTATCCTTTAGCAATGGTGCTTGTCTTATTAACATTTGTATCTCCATTATTCTATCACTCTCGATGGGTGTATTTACCAACTATTGGTATTACGTTTATTCTCAGTATTTTTGATGGCTTAAAAGCGTTGTGTGATTCTTTAGGAATCGAGAACTTTGCTTGGATGCAACCGATTCTTAATGTATTTGAAACGGTATTACCATTTTACAATGAAGGTTTAGGATGGATAGTACCAGCGCTAGTAGTTACCATCATCATGATGGCTGTTGTTCGCTTTCGCCAGACCAACGCTTAATAAAGTGAATATCAAAAACGCCCGAAACCTAAAATTGGTTATCGGGCGTTTTATTACATTTTATTCTGTAAAAAGTCATGCCAATCAATGATACGTGAGAATTTATTAAAATTTCGATTGTAAGATTGGTCTTTAATAAGAAGGTTCGTATTTGTTTTAGCCAGTGTATCTAAAACAGCGGGTTTGTCATCCACATAGTAGTCTAAGTCAAGCTGTTGAATTACCTTCACTTTTTCAGTATCCTTCATTCCATGAAAAAAACGACTATCTAAAACAGGGAACCCATTTTGACGTAACCAAGCTTTCGTTTGCTCACCATGTGGCTTGGGGCGAGCAGTGATATAATAAATTTCATGGCTACGTTCTTCAAGTTGTTGAATGGCCTCCAATGCCCCAGGGTAAAGTGGGCAATCCGTAAAGTATATTTCTTCTAGTGAATCCTCCCACATCTGTTTGCCTTCCTGCTCGTTCAGGCTGAATAATTCATGAATTTCTACACGGTCAAGTTGATCAAATTTTTCTTTTTCAACTTGTTGGTTTAGCTTTCTTTGATAAATGTGAAAAGCATGTTCGCGTAATCGTATCAGTGTATCGTCAATATCAAAACCAAATTTCATCTATGAAACTCCTAATCATTTAATTCTTTAAAAACCGGATATCCGATAAATCTAAAATCAGATCCAATCTGATCTACGCTTAAGTTAATTAAATCAATAGAATCTTCCATCCATTCGATACCTGTCCCTTCAAAGAAGGTAGGTGCATCTTTTCCACCACTTAATTTTGGAGCCATGTAAAGGACTATTTTATCAACGAGTCCAGCTGCTAAGAAAGAAGCATGGATATTTCCTCCACCCTCTAATAATAAGGAGGAAATTTGTTGGTTTCCGAGATGATTAACAACATCCTGTATGTCAGTCTGTTCCTTGCCAGAAGTTATAACTACCTCGACACCAAGCGATTCTAACTTTTCCTTTTTTTTCAGATCTACTTCTTCTTTTGTAAATATCATTGTGTGAGCTTGTTGATCTTGAATAAGTTGTGAATCAAGAGGGATACGTAAATTTGAATCAAGTACAATTCTGATTGGATTCCGTCCATTTGGTATTCTGGTGGTAAGTGCTGGATTATCATGAAGTATAGTTTGAATGCCAACTAATATTGCAGCATGTTCATTTCTAAGATGGTGAACATCTTCACGTGCTTCTTCAGAAGTAATCCACTTACTATGGTTGGTCTTTGTTGCTACTTTTCCGTCTAATGTAGAAGCGGCCTTCATTGTAATAAAAGGCAATTTTTGAGTAATAAATTTATTGAACACTTCATTCATCGAAATAGATTCTTCTTCTAGTACACCGACTTCTACTTCGATTCCAGCATCTTGTAGTATTTTTACACCAGTTCCTGCTACCAAAGGATTTGGATCAAGAGTTGCGATAACAACGCGTTGTATACCTGCTTCAACTAGTGCACGGGCACAAGGGCCTGTTCGACCTTGGTGTGAACAAGGTTCTAGTGTGACATAGACCGTTGCTCCTTTGGCATTATTACCAGCCATTTGTAGCGCATGAATTTCTGCATGTGGTTCACCGGCCTTGAGGTGGGTTCCTACACCGACAATTCGATTATGATTAACAATAACCGCACCGACTAAAGGATTTGGGTCTGTTTGACCTTTCATCGCTTTTGCATTCTCTAAAGCGAGTTTCATATATTGCTTATCATTAGTCATTACTGCATTTTCCATCCTCTCGTAAGTGACCGGATTTTATCACTTTAGTGTCTAGATATTTTTGGTTATATTCTGAACGGTCGCCCCACAAAGGAGTTCGTCCAGATAGGTGTAACCCAGCATTTTCAAGAGCTTCTACTTTGAGTGGGTTGTTTGTGATCAGTGTAACTGGCTTGCTGCGAAGTGTCCGCAAAACTGCAATTGCATCTTTATAATCTCTTGCATCATTTACGTACCCAAGACTTTCATTTGCTTCCACAGTGTCATAACCATTCTCTTGTAGTACATAGGCCATCGCTTTACTAAATAAGCCTATACCGCGTCCTTCGTGATTTGCTAAATAAAATAAAGCACCAGTACCATGTTCTCTAATTTTCTTCAATGATTCCTTTAATTGAAAGCCACAGTCACAACGTTTGCTACCAAAAATGTCACCAGTATGGCAAATCGAATGCATACGAATAAGTGCATCTTCTGTCTGAGCAAAATCTCCATAGACCAAGACACTAGATTGTTGATATTCTGCCAGATTTGCAGAAGATAGCTTTTCAATCATTCTTTCATAATCCTCTGTTACTTCATCATAATTTAACCAACAATACCATTGAAAAACAGTAGTCTCTCCTTCTAAGTTTATCGGAAGTTGGATTGGCCCAACCAAATATATTGCATGATCGTTTTGTTGAATAAGTTGAATTTTATCTTTTAAAAGGGCAAAAGCCTGTGATTCTAGTTTTGTATTTAACATCTGAAAGACTCCTTTCAATTGATTCATAGTATAGTGTATTACTGTTATCAAATCAATTGTTCCAACTCCGGCTAATAAGGGCTTACACCCTATTTTTGTTTCCTGTAATTCCGTAGAAAAAGATTTGCGTTAATTCTTCCTTAAGCGGAAGTGCTTGTGAAATAACATCTTCTCTTCTTATATAATCTGTAAACATTTGCATATAAAAGAAAATCGCTTCGTTATTTAGATTCGGTTCGATTTCCTTTGCTTCTCGACCTTGGTTGAATAATTCCATAACGGAGGGGATTATCTCTTTTTGATATAACTTGGTTAAATAACTGTTATTTTTAGACAACTCATCTATTAAATAAGCATAAAATTCCGTATGAATATTACTTGCTGCTTCCATTTTATCAAACATTACCATTCTTAATTTCTCTGTAAATGATAAATTACTGTCAATCAATGTTTTATATTCATTCCAATATTCATGGATAAACTGAATGAGTACTTCGTATTGTAACTTTTCTTTACTCTCAAAGTAATTGTATATGGTCACTTGCGATACATTTGCGTGTGTTGCAATTTCATTTATAGATACATTTTTAATTCCATTTTGTTGGAATAATTCTAAACCCGCATGGATAATGGCCTGTTTCTTCATCTGTTTTCTTCGCTCAAAACCATCCACATAGACACCTCCACTATTATCTTAATAGATTTTTTGAAATATAACAATGAGATTATTTCAAAACTTTTGGAGGAGTTCTATTCTATAGAAAAGGATGTTTCTTTTTCTATAGAGTTTTTATTGCGCCTAACGTAACGTGAGGTGATATGATTTACTTAGGAAAGGGGATAATTCATGACAAACGATATTTTTTCTGTGAGTGAATTTGCTGAATACACAGGTTTATCGATACGAACATTGCACTATTATGATGAAAAAGGGATATTACAACCAAAAAGGGATAAGAATACAGGACATCGTAAGTACGTAAAAGAAGATATGCTTCGTCTGCACCAGATTTTAACACTGAAATTTTTGGGATTTACATTAGAAGAAATTAAAGAAATCATCATCTCAACAAGTGTTGATTTGAGTTTTATTGAAACATTAAGATTACAAGAAGCAAAATTAGTAGAAGAGAAAGAGAAAATTGAAGTGTCTTTGGAGATGATACAACGATCAGTACAACTTATTGAAGATGAAAAAGAAATTGACAAAGACATGTTAGTAAGTTTGCTTGCAAGTATGCAAACGGAAAAACAACAGAAAGAAATATCAAAAGGGATTATGTCAGACCAAGCGATTGATGAATTATTTAAAGCAACTAGTAGTGAAAAGTTGCTCTGGGAGAAAGAAATGTTGCATTTCTATAAAGAAACGAAACGATTAGTAGGAAAGTCAAGTGATGATTCAGAAGTAATGAATCTATTTCAGCGTTTTTTAAATTTTGTTCTAGATATTTTTAAAGTGGAAGGATTTGAGGAGCTTGAAAGCATATTAAAATCTGAAAAAGTGCAAGACGTCAGTGATGAAGAGTTGAATCGTTTTATCTTAGAAATGGAGAAGCTAGTTCCGACACCGTTAACAAAGGAAGAAGAACAGTGGCTCGATGAAATGATGACAACATATATGACAGAAAACAGCGATTTCTGGAAGGGAGAAGCATGGAGTGGAAAAAGATCAACGTAATAAAAAAGCATTTCTATCTTTAATTTTGACTGCGAATATCCCAAAGTTTATTCTTGCTTTAGGATTAATTGGAAGTATTATCACGACGTTGGTAGGACTTACAATACCACTGTTAACAAGGGAGTTAGTCGATGGATTTTCATTAACTTCACTAACCTTAAACTTTATCTTACTCATTATAGGTATATTTGTATTACATGCACTGATTGATGGTTTTTCTACTTATGCATTAGCCTATGTCGGGCAACGAGTAGTGGCGTATTTAAGGGAGTCTATTTGGCAAAAGATGATTCGTCTACCTGTCAGGTATTTTGATCAACAACCCAGTGGGGAATCCGTTAGTAGAGTAATTAATGATACGGGTATTGTAAAAGATCTCGTATCGCAGCACTTTCCACAATTTATCTCCGGACTAATATCTATTATCGGTGCAGTCACCATCTTATTAATAATGGATTGGCGTATGACATTAATGATGCTGGTAGCTGTACCGGTTACAGTAATTGTAATGATTCCATTAGGAACACGAATGTCAAAAGTTTCACGTAAATTACAAGATGAAACGGCTTCTTTTCAAGGGGATATTCAACAAACGATTAGTGAAATTAAGTTGATGAAATCATCTACCGCTGAGGAAGCAGAACAACAAAAAGGTTTAAAGGGTATTGGTAATTTGTTTCGCACAGGATTAAGGGAAGCCAAAATCTTCTCTGTAATTGGTCCGTTTATGTACATGGTCGTGATGCTCGTTATTGTAGTTATTATAGGATATGGCGGAATTCGAGTAGAAGAAGGAACGATGACGACTGGGGCATTAGTCGCTTTCTTACTCTATTTATTTCAAATTACATTTCCAATAACTACATTTGCCATGTTCTTTACTGAATTACAAAAAGCAAAAGGTGCTACTGGAAGAATTGTAGAAATTCTGGATGAGGATGTAGAAGAGACACATAAAGGAATCGATAAAAAAATTGATAATGAAGCTTTACAGTTTTCCGACGTATCCTTTTCTTATGAAAATGGGGAAGAGGTACTTAAAAATATTTCTTTCCAAGCAAATCCAGGTGAGATGATTGCTTTTGCTGGACCAAGTGGTGGAGGGAAGACAACGGTATTTGGTCTTATTGAGCAGTATTATCAACCTGGTAAAGGTGAGATTTTAATTGGAAGTCAACCGATTAATGAAGTATCCATGTTATCTTGGCGTACTCAGTTAGGGTATGTTTCTCAAGAAAGTTCTATGATGTCAGGGACAATCAGGGATAATTTAACTTACGGGCTTCGAGATGCGGATAAAATAAACGATAGTCAGCTGTGGGAAGTTGCGGAAATGGCATATGCTGACCAATTTATTAAAGAACTTCCAAATGGTTTAAATACTGAAGTAGGGGAGCGGGGAACGAAATTATCTGGTGGACAACGACAGAGGATTAATATAGCAAGAGCTTTTTTACGTAATCCAAAGTTGTTGCTTCTAGATGAAGCGACAGCTAGCCTTGATAGTCAATCTGAACAAGTAGTTCAAAAGGCGTTGCAGCGTCTAATGGAGGGGAGAACAACATTTGTTATCGCCCATCGATTGTCAACGATTGTAGATGCGGATCAAATTATTTTTATTGAGGATGGACAAATAACAGGAAAAGGAAATCATCAAGAGTTGATTGAATCTCATCCATTGTATCGACAGTTTGCGGAACAACAGTTGACTTGATGATACAAATGCAAACCATTGATTCTGCTGGATTTGAATAATGTCACAGCGTAAAATGTGAGATGCTCCTCCCTGCAAGCACGAAACTATGGGAAATGATTTCGGAGCTTGTGCTTTCCGTGTGGAGACACTCACATTTTATTGCTGTAACAAATTTGAAAGCCATTAAGATTTTAAATAGTTGTTACATTACAACTGTAATCTCTTTAATGAGTCGGTGATTAATGTACAACAAAATTCCTGCAAACACAATACTCAATACAATGGATAATGGGAAGGATTGTAAAGATAAATGTGGGAAGAAATTAATATGAGATAGCCCCCACAGTAAACCAGTAATATTTACAAATATTAGTGCTAGCGGTACAAAAGCTAATGTACCGAGAACCCAGCCCAATCGATAATATCCTAAACCAATCATCCAACCAATCAAGTAGTATAGTGCGTGGATTAGTGTGTAACTAATAAACACTTCGATAAAGGAAAAGAACCCTGTGGGTGATACTTCATTTGTCCATGTAATATCCCATCCAGCATTCTGAACTAATAGGTGCAACAATCCATTCATAAGAAATATGGTTATAGAAATTGCTATAGCAAGTAACACTGAGGCACCAATGGTTGCCTTGAAAAAGTTTCTCCGTGTAATACCTTGTTTTGCAAAGTAATCGAAAAAGCTATAAGTGGATAAAATTCCAATTATTAACATAAATATAGAAGACGATCCATTAGAAAACATGGAAAAATCTGTGAATTCAATTGCTTCTACATATACTTGATATAATAATACAGCAATATAGATAAGAAGAATTGTAAATGCGTACCATAAAGACCATTTGAATTGCTCTCTGAATATGCCTAACCCAAGTTTTTTTGTATTCATGCTTCATCTTCCTCCTTTGTTAAATGAATAAATAAATCATGTAATGAAAGAGGACCAATATCCAAGTCTAAATCTTTTGCTTCCCTTCTTTTTTGTTCAGTTAATTCTCCGAACACCATTACTGATTTTGTTCCACCTAAAATTTGACTATTTAAAACTTCAAGTTCATTTGTGAATGCATCTACATGGTCTTTATTTCCAGTAATGGAAAAACCTTTAGAAATAACATTTTCATTTGTGTCTTGTAAGAGAATTTTACCGTGATGAATGATGGTAACTTCATCAAAAAGGTAATCCATCTCAGATACTAGGTGTGTGGATACGATCATCGTTCTAGGATGTTTTTCTTGATCAGCCAACAATTCTTTATAAAATAATTCTCTTGTTGGAGCATCCATTCCTAAATATGCTTCATCGAAAATGGTTAATGGCGTACGGCATGCTAAACCAATAGTTACTTGTAGCGCAGACTGTTTTCCTTTGGATAATTGATTAATCTTCTTTTTTAATGGAAGCTTGAATTTCTTGACTAATTCATTGGCATAGGATGCGTCAAAATTTGGACGAAAGTCGGAGAGCTCTTTTAACACGTCGCCTACTTTTTCGTATTCATAGGTTTGATCTTTATCATAGATAAAAGCAGTACCTTGCATAATACGTGGGTGGTCGAAAGGATCTTCCCCATCAATTGTAATCGTTCCTTCCTCTGCTTTGCGGAAGTTAGAAAGAATCGATAGTAAAGTTGTTTTACCTGCTCCATTTCTTCCAAGCAATCCATGGATTTTTCCTTTGTTAAGTGTAAAGCTAACTTGATTAAGTGCTTTAAAATCTTTATATCGTACTGTTAAATCATTGACTATTATTTCATAGCTCATGATTGAATCCTCCTTTTCGCTTGTTTTATTAAATCGAATATTTCTTGCTCTGATACTTTTAACTTCTCTGCTTCTTGAACGAGACCGATAACATAGTTATCCATAAAAGATTCTTTTCGTTTTTGAATCAACTTCTTTTTGGCTCCTTCCATAACGAACATACCTACACCTCGTTTTTTAAATAAGATATCTTCCTCAACTAACTGATTGATTCCTTTCGAAACTGTCGCATGATTTATTTTGTAAAACTGAACAAGTTGATTAGTTGAAGGAGCTTGATCTCCTTCTTTCAACTGGTCATTCACAATTTGATCTTCAATCATTTCTCGAACTTGGATAAATATTGGTTTATCACTATCTAACTGGTTCAATGTTTTCACCACCTACTATACCGTTATGGTTATATGGTTATATACTCATGTGTATAACTATAAAACTAAAAAAGATTAAAGTCAATAGGCAAGTGAAATATTTTGATATACTATGGTGATAAGAGGGGTGAGCGTCAATGAAAAACGTTGTTCGTGTGAAGAATTTATCTATCGGAGAGGGAAAACCGAAAGTGTGTGTTCCGATAACAGGAGCTACTAAGAAAGAAATAAATGACGAGTTAGATTTACTACAAACAATCAAAGTTGATTTAATCGAGTGGAGAGGAGATTTATTCCAAGAAATTGAAAATAAAGAAGCGGTAAAAAGTATGCTACAAAAAATAAACCAAGAAATACCCAATTTCCCTCTATTATTTACTTTCCGGACAAAAGAAGAAGGTGGAGGGAGAAAAGTCACTCTGGAAAAATATAAGGAAATTAATCGTTTCGTTATCGAGTCAGAGCTGACCAACATGATTGATGTTGAACTGCATCGAGGTGAGAAGTTAGTAAAAGAGCTTGTTTCTTTTGCTCATCTGCATAACCAAAAAGTGGTTATTTCTAATCATGATTTTAATCAGACGCCTTCACATGAAGAAATCATATCGCGTCTAAAATTAGCAGCTGATTACGAGGCTGATATTGGAAAAATTGCTGTGATGCCTCATAGTAATACAGATGTTCTAACTTTGCTTTCTGCAACATCTGATATGAATGAACAAAGTAAGATACCAATTGTTACCATGTCAATGGGAGGAGAAGGAGTAATAAGTCGTTTAGCTGGAGAAGTATTCGGTTCAGCAATCACATTTGCTTCAGGTAAACAAGCTTCAGCACCGGGACAGGTTGAAGCAAAAAAATTACATTCGATTTTAAATGTTATTCATGATTCCTTGAAAGGATAAGAGGTTGGGGCATAAAAAGTTTTGTTCAAAAGACGAGTGGATTAGAATGAACATAAGAAATATACGAAGATTTTTTTTGAGGAATACAAAGGTAAGTTTCCCGATGCATAGTGCAGTATATTTCTAAAGCAGTTCATTTAAATGTATCTTTTGAGTAAATACTATTGCCCTGACCTCTTTTTTTATAGTAAAAAAGTTTCCTTGGCGCAAAAAAGTATCCTGCATAAAATTTACTTGACAAAATAAAAAACTAAGCATAATGTAGGGATTAACGAATAAAGTTTACCTAAGGCAAAATTGAAAGGGGAACACAAAATGAAAAGTTTTAAGAAAAACATATGGGGATTAGCAATGATTGTTGGACTATTATTTTTAGCAGCATGTGGATCAAGTGAAGAGACTACTAGTAATAAAGAGGAAAAAATAAATGTAGTCACGACTATTGCGCAAATCGGTGAACCTCTATCTGTAATTGGTGGAGAACATGTAAATGTTGAAAGTTTGATGGGACCTTCGGTGGACCCGCATTTATACAATCCGACACAAAGCGATATCTCAAAAGTCGATAGTGCAGATTTAATCTTTTATAATGGGTTAAATTTGGAAGTGAATATGGTCGATGTATTTGATTCTATCGGTACTGAAAAACCTGTCTTAGCAATTGGAGATACACTTTCAGAAGAACAATTACTAGAAGACGAAGAAGGGGCGGTAGATCCGCATATTTGGTTTGATATAGACCTTTGGGAGAGCGCTCTAAATGCAGCGGTTGAAGAATTAAAAGAATATGCACCAGAACATGCAGACGAATTTGAAGCGAATAAACAAGCCTATTTTGAAGAGTTAGATAGCTTACGAGAGAGTGCAGAAAAGCTAGAAGAAATACCGGAAGAGCAACGTGTGTTAGTAACTGCTCATGATGCATTTGGTTATTTTGGAAACCAGCATGACATGGAAGTAGTTGGACTACAAGGTCTAAGTACAGAAGGTGAAATTGGCGTTTCAGATATTAATGAAACTATTGGATTAATTGAGGAATACAAAGTGCCGGCAATTTTTGTTGAAAGTAGCGTAAACCAAGATTCCATCAATGCAGTTATTGAAGGTGCTTCGAGTAATGATGTAGATGTACAACTTGGTGGAGAATTATTCTCGGACGCAATGGGTGAAAAAGGTACAGATGAAGGTACTTATATTGGCATGTATCAGCATAATATAGATACCATTCATGAAGCATTAACTAGGGGAGATGATTAAAGTGGGGTCATCTGTCATACATGTAGATGATTTATCTGCTTCTTATCAAAAAAATAAAGTATTAGAGAATGTTCAGTTTCGAGTGGAAGAAGGTACACTAACAGGAATCGTTGGACCAAATGGTGCAGGAAAATCAACTTTAATTAAAACGATGCTCGGACTTCATCCAATATTAACTGGTAAGGTAAACTTTTGGGGACAGACGTTCAAAAAAACGAAGAAAAAGATTGGATATGTACCGCAGCGTGGTTCGGTTGATTGGGATTTTCCTACTGATGCCTTAGATGTAGTGACGATGGGGCTCTATGGCAAGATCGGTTGGCTCCGTACACCTTCGAAAAAAGACAAAGGGAAAGCGATGGAAGCGTTGGATAAGATGGGGATGAATGCCTATGCGCATCGTCAAATCAGTCAACTTTCTGGAGGGCAACAACAGCGTGTCTTTTTAGCACGTGCTTTAGTTCAAAATGCTGATTTATACTTTATGGATGAACCACTAGCTGGAGTAGATGCGTCTACAGAAAAAGCAATTATGGCAATTCTCCAGGAATTAAAACAACAAGGAAAAACAGTAATGGTTGTGCATCATGATTTACAGACAGTTCCGGAATATTTTGATCATGTATTATTTTTAAATCGTACAGTATATGCGTATGGAAAGACGGACGACATCTTTACCAAAGAGAACATAGCGAAAACATATGGCGGTAATATGCAATGGATTGGAGAGGGAGATCAGTATGTGGTCCACACTACTTCATAGTAATACAATGTGGGTACTACTTAGCACTGCTATCTTAGGAATAGCAGCAGGTGTTATTGGCTGCTTAGCTTATTGGAAAAAACAAAATCTAATGAGTGATGCGCTTTCTCATGCCGCCTTACCTGGAGTAGTTATTGCCTTTTTAATCATTGGCGAGAAAAATTTATTATTGCTAGTGCTTGGAGCGGCTACGAGTGCGTTGCTTGGGGCCTTTTTAATCCAATGGATAACAGGATCTAGTCGAATAACCGAGGATACAGCAATGGGTATGGTTCTTTCTGTATTTTACGGTGTTGGAGTAATGCTGTTATCTATTGCTAATCGTTCTGCGGGTGGTAATCAAAGTGGATTAGACAGCTTCATCTACGGGCAAGCTGCCGCAATGGTTCGCTCTGACGTAGTGACAATGATTGTACTTGCTGGGATTGTTATATTTATCGTATTTATTGGATTTAAAGAATGGAAGCTTTACTTATTCGATGCTTCTTTTGCAAAAGGAATAGGGATGTCTATACGTGGAATGAATGCACTTTATACACTTGTTCTCGTAACCACGATTGTAATCGGGATTCAGGCAGTTGGAGTCATTTTAATGGCAGCGATGCTTATTATTCCAGCAGTTAGCGCAAGATACTGGACGCATTCCTTTAGATATATGATTCTACTATCTGCAACATTTGGAGGGATATCGGGAGCAGTTGGTTCATGGATTAGTTCAACAGGTAGTGGCCTGCCAACTGGACCATTTATCGTTGTAGCTTCTGCGATATTCTTTATTGGTTCTTTATTATTTGGAAAAGAGAAAGGTATTATCATTCGTTATATTCAATTTAAGATACAACAACGAAATTCCAATAGTATATTAGCTATAAAAGATGGTGATGCATCATGACGTATACAGCTTGGATTATTTTAACTGCTGCACTTGTTGGCCTTTCCTGTGGATTAATTGGTGTATTTCTGATTTTGAGAAAGCAAGCGATGATGGCGGATGCAATAAGTCATACGGTTTTATTAGGAATTGTGTTGGCCTATATGGTTACACAACAATTAAGTGGAACTGCGATGCTAGTTGGAGGAATTTTAGCTGGAATATTAACAGCATTTCTTGTTCAAATGTTAAACTCCCTAAAAGTACAACATGATGCCTCACTAGGGATTGTATTTACTACGTTATTTGCTATCGGTGTCATCTTAATATCTACTTCAGTTGGGAATGTTCATCTTGATGTAAAACACGCATTAATGGGTGAAATTACGTTTATTCCGTTTACAACTGTAAGTCTCCCGATAATCGGAGATATACCTCGGGCTACGGCATTATTAGCGATAGTATTATTGATTGTTATTTTCTTTATCGTTGCTTTCTATAAGGAATGGAAAATAACGTCCTTTGATCCAGCTTTAGCTGCAAGTATTGGTATACCAGTATTGTTACTACATTATGTGTTTATGACACTAGTCTCGGTAACCACTGTAGCTTCTTTTGATGCGGTAGGTGCGATACTCGTTGTGGCCATGTTAATTACTCCAGCAGCAGCAGCGTATTTATGGACAGATAAGTTGATTGTTATGTTACTGTTGAGTGGAAGTTTTGGTGTATTAGCAGCTATCGTTGGATATTGGATTGCAACTTGGCTAGATACATCTATTTCTGGATCAATGGCATTTGCAACTGGACTTATTTTCTTAATAAGCTTTCTTTTATCACCAAAGCATGGATTAGTATCAAGATGGATGAAACCATCTGAAATAGTAGAACATTCATCTTAACAGGAAAAATGCCGATGAGATGAGTGCCCATAATACGGAGGACGAGGCTGATAAGGTAACTCAAAAGCTTAATGAGTGCCCATAATACGGAGGACGAGGCTGATAAGGTAACTCAAAAGCTTAATGAGTGCCCATAATACGGAAGACAAGGCTGATAAGGTAACTCAAAAGCATGATGAGTGCCCATAATACGGAATACAAGGCTGATAAGGTAACTCAAAGGCATGATGAGTGCCCATAATACGGAGGACAAGGCTGATAAGGTAACTCAAAAGCTTAATGAATGCCCATAATACGGAGGATGAGGCGAAAAAGGTAACTTATAAGCATGATGAGTGCCCAGAATTCAAGAGACGAAGCGGAAATGGTAACTCATTAACATGGTCATATGAAAACCCGAACTACAGATTTGATAGTTCGGGTTTTCATATTTTTTAACTTAATAGGGATCAGCCTCATGTCCTTTGTCTATTGCTTTTTTCGGCGCTTGTTCAGCATCTTTTGCACCTAAAGGATTATGTGGTGTACCCATTTTCTTCGCTTCTGCTAATCCTTCGCGTAAACGTCTGCCATATTCTTCGTCTGCTTCTTCTGCTAACGCAATCATTTTATCTTGGATGCGTTGGTCACTTACAGATAAGTCACCGACTAAATTGGAAATTAATTCTGCTTTTTCCCATTCCTCGAATTCACGGAATGTATGTCCAGCTTGTTTTGTATTATCGTTCCGATCAATGGATTCGCGTACAAGATTCCCCTCAATGTGAGGCGTGTATTCTTTACCGGTTTGTTCTGTTTCTTCTAGGCCTCCAAGTACAGATGGCTCATAGTTGATATGTGGATTTTGTGCAGGTGCTTTATCATTTTTCTGACGCAGTTGACCACCTTCATGGTTGGTAGCGACACGTTTCTTAGATTCATTAACTGGTACTTGCAGATAGTTTGCTCCTACACGATAGCGTTGAGTATCGGAATAAGAGAACGTCCTTCCTTGCAGCATTTTATCGTCAGAGAAGTCTAATCCATCTACTAAAACGCCAGTTCCAAATGCGGCTTGTTCTACTTCTGTAAAGTAATTTTCAGGGTTTTTATTTAATACCATTTTACCGACTGGATGCCATGGGAACTGATCCTCTGGCCACAATTTAGTATCGTCTAAAGGGTCAAAGTCTAGTTCTGGATGTTCACCATCACTCATAATTTGAACAAATAACTCCCATTCTGGGTAGTCTCCATTTTCGATTGCATCGTATAAATCTTGTGTCGCATGGTTGAAGTTGGTAGCTTGAATCTCTTCAGCTTCTTTGGCAGTTAAATTTTTAATGCCTTGCTTTGGTTCCCAGTGATACTTCACAAGTACAGCCTCACCATCTTTATTAACCCACTTATACGTATTCACTCCAGAGCCTTGCATCATCCGGTAATTTGCTGGAATTCCCCAAGGTGAATATATAAACGTCACCATATGAAAGGATTCTGGAGAATTTGCACAAAAATCAAAGAATCTTTCAGAATCTTGAATGTTAGTTACAGGATCTGGACGGAAGGCGTGAATCATATCCGGGAATTTCATTGCATCTCGAATAAAAAAGATTTTAATGTTATTTCCTACTAAATCCCAATTTCCATCTTCTGTATAAAATTTAACCGCGAATCCACGTGGATCACGAACCGTTTCTGGAGAGTGATTTCCATGTACTACTGTAGAAAAACGTACAAATACAGGAGTTTGTTTACCTTTATCTTGAAATACTTTTGCTCGTGTATATTTGGACACTGGATCATTTCCAACAGTACCATACGTTTCAAAGTATCCATGGGCTCCAGCTCCTCGTGCATGAACGATTCTTTCTGGAATTTTTTCACGGTCAAAATGACTAATTTTCTCAATGAAATCATAGTTTTCTAATGTAGCAGGACCTCGGTTACTCACTGTGCGTATGTTTTGATTGTTTGTGACAGGATGACCTTGACGATTTGTAAGTGACATATCATTTTCTAAGTTACTTTTGTTCATAGATTCATCTTTTTTTGTCATGTTTGTTCCTCATTTCATTTGATTTTAGTCAATACAAACAAATATATTCTTTTTTATCTTTTCCAATGGGATTAAAAATAATCGGAATTTCAGTATTTTTTCTGTGTAAATCTCGGTCAATTATAAATGAGGGGTAAGCAAGAAATGGTAGGCATGTTAAAATGAATAAGGTAAATAGAAAGGAAGTTTTGTAAAAAATGAGTGTACGTACAATAAATCAACCAATGTCACCAACCAATGATCCATGGGAAGCTTACATGGATGTAAAGGAACACGGGAAAATGACATTATCTAATATTGAATTTACAACGACGTATATGTGTAATATGCGTTGTGCACATTGCGCTGTAGGGTATACCTTACAACAAATGGATCCAGATGCATTGCCAATGGAACTGATAGAGAAACGATTAGATGAAATCCCACATTTGCGAACGTTAAGTATTACAGGTGGGGAACCAATGATGAATAAAAAATCGGTTCGTCAATATGTCTTGCCTTTACTGAAATATGCCCATAGGCGTGGCATTAAGACACAGATGAATTCCAACTTAACTTTGCCATATAATCGATATGAAGAAATTGTTCCCTTTTTAGATGTATTACATATTTCACATAACTGGGGAACGGTTGAAGAATTTGCGGAGACAGGATTTGCATTAATGGACCGAAAACCTTCTGAAGAAAATCGTGCCAAGTATTTTGAAAGGATGGTAGAAAATGCACAACGATTATCCAAAGAAGGTGTGATGGTTTCTGCTGAAACAATGTTGAACAAACGAACATTTCCGCATTTAGAAAGTATTCATAATCATGTACTGGAAATGGGTTGTGCTCGCCATGAAATCCATCCAATGTATCCAGTAGATTTTGCAGAAAATCTAGAGATTCTGTCCTTAGATGAGATGCGAGAAGGGATTACTCGATTGTTAAATCATCGAAACCAAGACTTATGGATGTTATTTGGGACTTTGCCATTCTATGCATGCAGTGGAAATGATAATGATATCGAATTGCTCAAGCGTCTATACAAAGAACCCAATGTTTCCGTTCGTAATGATCCAGATGGTCGTTCCCGGTTGAATGTAAATATTTTTACGGGTGATATAATTGTTACGGACTTTGGTGATGAACCAAAGCTAGGAAATATAAAAGCGGATTCCTTACCTAACGCATACGATCGTTGGATGGAGACAAAGACAGCTAAAAGCTTAAATTGTCATTGTCCTGCAGTATCTTGCTTAGGGCCCAATGTACTTGTTAAAAATGCATACTATAAAGATGTTGATTTTCAACAGCGAAAAGCACGAATAAGTCAATCGAATTAGAAGGGCTACCAAAAGGAGTATCTATTAGATCATTATTGTACTTCTTTAATTTGCCTATTAACTTTCAGGCACTTCAAAGATTCAACCACCTAGAAACATAGTTAGGAAAGTTAGACCGTAAATAGACAACTATATTCTCACAGTAAAGGTGGCTTAATCTAATGGAAATATGGGATTTATATGATATAAATCGAAACAAAATAGGGAAAACACATCAAAGAGGAATAGAGATTCCCGAGGGGTGTTTTCATCTTGTGGTTCGTGCATGGGTAAAAAATGATAAGGATGAAGTTTTGTTATCAAAAAGGCATCCACATAAGCCTTTCGGAGGATTCTGGGAGAACACTGGAGGCTCAGCTATTCAAGGTGAAAATAGTCTCCAAGCAGTATTAAGAGAAGTATCGGAGGAAATAGGGTTGCAATTAATACCAGAAGATGGGAAGTTAATTCTTCAACAAACTAAAAATGTCTCGCATCAAGATATTTGGTTGTTTCGTTCGAATGTAGCTATTGATGAGCTATCTTTTCAAGAAGATGAAGTTGTCGATGCTATGTGGGTGGATAAAGGTAAATATTATGATATGCAAAATGAAGGTTTGATTGTTCCTACCATTTCAGTATTTTCGGCTTGGGAGGATAAACCATACATCTGAAGTTACAGAAAATGCTACTGTCCTAGTAGCATTTTTTTGTGCATGCATAGAGTTTATAAAAATTTGTGTACTGTGTATAACTAAATAACTTAAATAGCCATGTCCGGCGCATGCGCCTTTGTTCTATAAAATCGGTCCACTAGCCGACGACGAAAATATCCCGAGTCAATAGAATAAAGAGTGTGAGAAATATTCGAGGAGGAGCATACAGATGTTTATTTCAATAGATGTTTATAAAAGTTATGTAGATTATAAAATGGAGGACCTTCGTAAAACATCGGAACTCATCAAAAAAAGTAAAAAAGTAAGTGAATGAAAGGGTAATTATCTGTATCTTTTAGATGAAATTTTCAAAATAGGGTTGAACTTTTCACGTGAGGCTTTACAATAAAAATAACTTATTTGTAATTGTGGAGGGTACGAGAGATGCCGATTAAAATACCGATACACCTACCTGCAAAAGATATATTAGAAAAAGAGAATATTTTTGTGATGGATGAACAACGTGCGATTACGCAAGATATACGACCACTGAATATATTAATCCTCAATTTAATGCCTGAAAAGCAAAAGACAGAAACGCAATTATTGCGATTTCTAGGTAACACACCTCTGCAAGTTCATATTTCATTTTTACGAATGTCCTCGCATGAATCAAAGAATACGAGTAAGTATCATTTGGATACTTTTTATAAGAAGTTTAAAGAAATAAAATCCAAGAAGTTTGACGGGATGATTATTACAGGATCGCCTGTAGAGCATTTGCCATTTGAGGAGGTTGATTATTGGAAAGAATTACAGGAGATAATGAATTGGTCTAAAGATAATGTTACGTCAACATTGCATATTTGTTGGGGGGCACAGGCAGCTCTTTATCATCATTATGGTATTGATAAATATCATTTGCCACAAAAGTGTTTTGGTGTATATGAGCATAAGCTGCTTCATCCGCATGAACGTTTAGTGCGAGGGTTTGATGATTATTTCTTTGCACCACATTCTAGGTATACTGATGTATCTATAGATGAGATTGAAACACATCCAGATCTACAATTATTAGCAAAATCGGATGATGCTGGGGTATTCTTACTCGCTTCAAAAGATGGAAAGCACATTATGGCAACGGGGCATCTAGAATATAGTGCAGAGACTTTAGCAGAAGAATATCTTCGTGACCATCAAAGAGGTATTGATACGGCCATTCCAGAAAATTATTTTCCCGACGACAATCCGAAAAAGGATCCGAAATATCGTTGGAAAAGTCATTGTAGTCTACTATTTTCCAATTGGTTAAATTATTATGTTTATCAAGAAACTCCATATCAGTGGGGGGGATAGCACAGAAAAAGGCTTTCGAATTACTCGGAAGCCTTTTTAATATGACTTGGAGAAGAAATAAGTACGGGATGCTGTTCTAGAGTTGCTTGTTCATAGGCTTCTATAAGACCATGTTGTTGAATTTTTTGTCTGGATAATTGTTTATATTGAATAGAAATAGGAAAAGGTTTATCAAATGGAAAGTTATCCATAACAATGGTGTCTTCATTTTGCCAGTTTATTTGCAGCTGTTCATTGAGTACATGGTGTAAAGTATGATTCGTTGGAATTCCTTTTTTGAAAAATGGATGTTGTTTTTCTCCGGTAGCACCAGGCTCGTTCATACAAGCAAATAATGAAAGATTATCTGAAATTTGGAGCAGTCCGTAATGAAATTCAAACAAACGTTTGTTGAAATTCGGAAGTGTCCCTATGATACGTTCTTGTCTTGTTTCTTCATGTTCAACAAAAGCTTGTGCTTCAAGAGAAGTATTATTAGCTAAAAATCTTTTGTAATGTTCACTACACAGTAATGCAGCGTATAAATCCACTTTTTCTACTTCATTAATTCCATACTTATATAATACGGTTTTAGGTACATTAGGGAAATCGGCAAATGTATAAGGTTGATTGGTGACATCATTCCAAAATGGTTGGCGATCAAATTCTTTCCACCCCAAATCATGTTGGTAAGCAGCATAAAGAACAGAATTTCTCCATTCTTTACCTTGAAAGTGATCCAAATTCCAATTATCGAGTATATCTCCTGATATTTGAGCATGATCATCTTGTGTTATTAATATCAATTCATCTTCTCTTTCTCTAACAATCATTTTGTCCCATCCTCTCTTAAATGGTAGACTTTCAAAAAAGAACCTTAGACTTGTCTAAGGTTCTTTTTACTTTATATGAGCTTATCAAAACGTAGTCGCTTGTGCAAAGCATAGAATAATGGAATACCGATTAATAGTACACCAAATTCTCCAATTGCAGTTGTTAACCAAGTAAACCAAAAAGGAAGTTCTAGTGCAAGGTTCAATGCAAACGCAATGATAAACATATTAAACGTAAATACAATCGTATTTAGAAATAAGAGCGTTAATTTGTCCTTAATATATTTAGATAAGATAATAATAATTCCTAGTGAAATAACAGAGTGAGCAACCCCGAATACGAGGTCATACCAACCAAGTGGTGAATTAAGATTAACGATAAACACTCCAATTACAATTCCAAAGAAATAACGCTTATCAAATACGACTAAATGATTAAACATTTCTGAAATGCGAAATTGTATATTTGTAAAACCGAATGGTGCAATAGCTATAGAGACAACGACATATAAAGCCGCTATTAAGCCATTAATTACTAACGTTTTTACGTTCATATTTAATTGTCCTCCTAGTTTTTTTGCGTGGGATGGTTACGAACCACGTTAAACCTAAATTATGATAACAGTGTTTATCTAGATTTGTAAATAGTATTGTGTAAAATTTGTGTAAAAAGCATTCATAGATTCTCAAAAAACTAATTGCATTGTTTATTACTTTTTGTCCCTTACTAAATTTATAATAGTTGGACAAATATCTATATGAGGAGGGTTGATAAGTTATAGTAATATTTTTGCTAACATAATGTTTTCCCTACTAATTATGTTTTTTTTCGTACATGTATAATCTACATTTTTCTCGTAATTAACGATGAAAACTCTACTAAATCTCCATTAAAAAGAAGCGTGTTTAGGAACACGCTTTTTTAACTTCTTCTTATTTTTCTTTTATACTATAAATAACGTAGGCAATGATTCCGCTGGCAAAACCTAGTATAATTCCTATAGTTATTGACAAGAGTAAGTTTAATTGAAAGACAATGCCTAAAATGATACCGATAATACAACCTAATACCATACATAAAGGCATCACAATAGTCATGAGGTTATTAGCATTTTTTGAATTATCCATATCAAAACTCCTTAAAGCAAACTTCAAATAGTAACTTTTTCAGTTATTCATAAAATTCTAATATAAATTTACATCTTAGACAACCATTAATACAATAGTTGTAATGAACTATATTTGACAAAATTTCATTTAATTACTTATAATCGGTCAAAATGCATATAATCATTATAATTTAGTAAATAATATTTCTAACGGATTGTTAAGTATAGTAAAATTAATTTGATATTTAATAAAGTAGAAGTAGGAAAACTAGCTTCTACGATTTTTTCACGATTCTGTACTTTTGGTTGAGATAGGTTAGGCAATAGTAACTTGTAACTTTTTTTAAAGAAAGTGTGCTTTCTTACCCCTCTCTACGATAAAAAAATAAAAGGAGTGATAAAAATGACTGGAGTAGAAATTGATTTAGTAGTATCAGATAGCTTAAAAGCATTGGAGTATTACGAGAAGATATTTGATATTGAGCGAGTCGAGGTTTCAAAATTCTCGAAGGGTGAGAACGAGGTTATTTTCAGTCTCTATGGAGTACGTTTTCATATGCTGGATGAAAATCCAAAATTTGAATTAATAGCTCCAAGCCAAGATGATCCTAAAACGATATGGTTTAATGTATTAGTTCCTGACATTAATGACACATACACTAAGGCGATGGAACTGGGATGTGTTGAAGTACAAGCCGTGACAGACCTTCCTGACTACGGCGTTTCGAATGCTATGTTTATTGACCCTTTTGGATATTTATGGATGTTACATCAAGTATACAAAGAAGTATCACATGAAGAACGTTTAAAACTTTGGGAAGAAAAAAGAGATAGTATGTAAAAGAGTTTGTTTAAGGTTTTACTTTAACTTTTAAACATGAATGATATTGAATAGAAAACAGACTTTTTAAATGAAGGTCTGTTTTTATTTTACTGCAAATTATTTATCCCACAGGTAACAATAGATGGTAAGCTGGACAATATTGACCAGGTTCAATTATAAAGATATAATTAATTACATAAAGTAAGTTACTATTTAAACATAATAAAAGAGGGAATAAATATGGAAAATAAATTTTTTGAAACACCAACAATGTATATTCAAGACGTTACACTTCAAGTAAGTGATTTAGAAAGATCGATTTTATTTTATGAAGAGGTACTTGGGTTACATGTATTAAGAAAAGAGAATAATCAAGTAAAACTCAGCGCCAATGGTCAAGATGTAATTCTAACCTTGGAGCAACCAACGAACGTAATCTCAAAACAACGAAGAACCACAGGCTTATATCATGTGGCTATATTACTTCCAACCAAGGAAGACCTAGGAGCTTTTTTACGTCATTTTATGCAATTGGATATTTCAAATCAGGTGAAAATTGGAGCTTCTGATCATATTGTAAGCGAAGCGATATATATTTCAGATCCAGATGGAAATGGCTTAGAGATTGCAAGGGACCGTCCTTCTTCTGAATGGTCATGGAATGTAGATAATCAAGTCACCATGAGCACAGAACCCCTTGATGCGCATGGTTTATTAGAAGCTGCTATTCAACATAAATGGAATAGTGCTCCAGAGAATACCATTGTTGGGCATCTTCATTTACATGTGGACGATTTATCAAAAGCTAAGGAATTTTACACAGAGGGTCTAGGGTTTCAAATTGTCACAAAATACCCAGGTGCATTGTTTTTATCCGATGGGGGCTATCACCATCACTTAGCGGTTAATATCTGGAATGGAGAAGGTGCACCTAGCCCGCAAAAAAATGAAGTCGGGATTAAATATTATACGTTGCGTTATCCTTCTGAGGATAAAAAACAAGCTGCTATTCACCGATTAACTCGTTTAGGATACAAGGCAGAGGATGATATCGTCATAGATTCAGCAGGGAATATGATTTTATTAAGTAGTGAACAATAGAAATGGACGCAGTAACCATTAGAAGATAGAATGGATACAAGTTACTTTTTATAATCGAAAGGGTGGAAAACGTGGAGTATGTTTGGTTGGTAGTAGGATTTGCATTGTTAGTAAAAGGAGCGGACTGGTTTGTTGATGGTTCATCTAATATTGCAAAACTACTCCGGGTACCACCGATATTAATTGGGTTAACGATTGTTGCATTAGGAACGAGCTCACCCGAAGCTACTGTTAGTATTATTGCGGCATTACAAGGAACTGCAGATGTATCCATTGGTAATGTCGTAGGAAGTAATATTTTTAATATTACACTCACGGTTGGTTTAGCAGCTTTTATTTTTCCGCTTCGAGTACAAAATGAGACAATAAAAAAAGAAATTCCATTTACTTTACTAGCAAGTGTCGCTTTACTTATACTTATGTCCGATGTTTTTCTTCAAGGTCTTTCTTCGAATATGATAACAAGAAGTGATGGATTTATTCTGTTACTATTTTTAACTATCTTTATGTATTATATTATCGAAGTTGGCTTAAAAAGCCGGAAAGAATCGAGTGAGGAAGATTTTTCAAATGAAGATATTTCGTGGGGGAAGAATGGACTAATTACCATTATTGGTTTAGCTGGAATCATTGGTGGAGGTCAACTTGTTGTAACGAATGCTACTGAAATTGCTTATTCATTAGGGATGAGTGAAACACTTGTCGGTTTAACGATTGTTGCAATTGGAACTTCCCTGCCTGAATTAGTTACTTCGATATCGGCTGCGTTGAAAAAAGAAAGTGAAATTGCACTTGGTAATATTGTTGGAAGTAACATCTTTAACATTTTATTTGTGTTAGGTGCATCATCCGTAATTACACCGCTTGCAGTAAATGAAAAGATATTTACGGATATATGGCTTATGATTATTTTAACTGTCTTACTTCTTATTTTCTCAAGAACGAAATATCGAATTGGAAGAAAAGAAGGATTAGTTTTAGCTTTATTTTACATTGCCTATATGGTGTATATCATTATCCGAAATTAAAGGGGATTGGGGTCTAGAATAAGCGTAAGAAATTTACTCCTGGGAGTAAGGCATAGGTGAGACCCAGATGCATAAGCATCCGGAGGCTCGCCAGCCACCGCTGGATAAGCGAAGTATCTTTCTGAAGCGGGTTTTTTAGAAGTCATTCAATCTGATTTATGTTTTGAGTAAATACTTTTTTGTCCCGACTTCTTAAATTATATCATTTAGTTGTACCAGCTAGCTGCAGTTCTAACTTCGCTAATTGTTAACTGATGTCCATGATTCTCCCAATGAAGCTTTGTTTCAGCACCAGCTTCTTTGAGTAATTGTTCTAACTCCTCAGATTCCTTTGGCGCGCATATTGGATCATTGGTTCCAGCTGCGATAAATACACGTTTACCAGTTAAATTCGGAAGCTCGATCCCTCTTCGTGGCACCATTGGATGATGGAGAAGTGCTTGATCTAAAGAGTTTTCATAATGGAATAATAGACTTGCTGCTATGTTCGCCCCGTTAGAATAGCCAACTGCTGTTATTTTATTGCGGTCAAAATTATATTTCGCACTTGCTTCATTCAGAAATTGATGCAATTCTTCTGTTCGTTTAATTAGGTCCTCCTCATCAAACACACCTTCTGCGAGTCTACGGAAGAATCGAGGCATGCCATTTTCTAACACGTTTCCTCGCACACTGAGTATATTTGCTTCGTTATCAATAATTTCAGCTAGTGGCAGTAAGTCGTTTTCTGTTCCACCTGTACCGTGTAATAATAAAAGAGTAGGTTTATTTTTATTCGAACCAGGTTTGAAAATATGTTGCATTCTTTCACTTCCTTTCATTTATTTCTCCCATATTTTTTGTTCCTACTTTTTTTAATACATCAATAACAGTTTGTTTTTCTTCTTCTGAAATTCCATCAAATAGTTCTTCGATTACCCGTTGGTGTTTTGGAAAAATATCATCCATAATCTCTTTTCCCTTATCGGTAATTTCGATATAAACGGCACGACGGTCATCAGGATTACTCGAACGGGTAAGAAGTCCGTTATTCTCTAATTTATCAATGACATATGTGATAGAGCCAGTATTAATTAATACGGCTTCTGAAATTTCTCGAATAGTTTGCTTGCCTTTATGATACAATGCTTCTAATATCGTAAAATCTGAAGTGCGCATTCCGTGCTTTTTGATATCTTTTTTTGTAATTTCCTCTAGTGTGCGGGAAGCCTTCATAATGACAACAAATGCTTTTAATGAAAAGTTCTCAGACATTATTATTCCTCCTTAATATTTTTAATTAAACTATCTTTAATTAAGTTTATTTTATCGAATGTATATTACCTTGTCAACTAATCTGAAAAAAGAAGCTTGTACAATGATCACATGCTCCTCTAAAGAAAAATCTCACATGCTTTAGAGTGCAGTAAATTCTGTACAAGCTTCTTACTTTTTATACATCAACTATTATTTTGCAAAAAGCTCACTAATCATACTGAATTCATTATCAGTAAGTGTTACATCTAGTGCCCTAAGGTTATTAATGACTTGTTCAGGCCGTTTAGCACCAGGGATGACAGCATCAATTGCGTTATGCTTTAAATACCAAGCTAATACAATATGAGCAACTTCGGTATTTTTATCAGAAGCAAGCTGTTTTAACTGATCTACTTTGGCCAGTATTTGTTTAAATTGATCACCTTGATAATGTGGCATATCAGAACGGAAGTCTTCGAACGTACTGTTTACAGAATATTTACCTGCTAAAATTCCAGAAGCGAAAGGGAAGTAAGGGATAAAGGTAATATGATTATCCAAAGTGTAAGGGAAATAATCTGTCTCTGCATCTCGTTTTAATAAATTGTAATGTCCCTGTAGTACATCCACATATCCATCCTTATTGGCTTCTTTCACTTGTTCTGGTGAAAAATTTGATATTCCTATAGCTCGTATTTTTCCTGCGTCTTTTAATTCTTTTAGTGCCCCGACTGCTTCATCTTTAGGCGTCTTTTCATCAGGAAAATGGATATAGAATAAATCAATATAATCGGTTTGCAGTCGTTTTAGACTGTCGTCAACAGCTTCTTTTAAGAAGGTTGGAGAATTATTAACTCCTGCTTCTCCATCTATGACTGTTTGTGCAGCCTTGGTAGCAAGAACAACATCTGATCGATTTCCCATACTTGTTAATACTTGTCCAATTAACTCTTCTGAGCGACCATTTCCATAACCATATGCTGTATCAATAAAATCTAGCCCGTTTTCTATTCCAGTTTGAACCAGAGATTTTCCAACTTCTTCATCTAAATTTGGATAAATATTGTGGCCGCCAACTGCATTAGCGCCTAAACCAATCGGGTTAATGATTACATCTGACTTACCGAGTTTTACGTTTTGGGTCATTTGTATCTCTCCTTTAGGTTTTGATATTACTATTGTAAAAGTCTACAAGCGCATATACAAGCAAATAAACTTCAATTAGTTTCCTTGTTTCGTACGTAATTTTATCATTTGCATTTTTTCATTAAAGAGCGTTGGGTAAGATAAGAAACCGAGCATAATACTTGTTACGGAAGCAGTTGTTAGTAATAAGAATAAGATAAGTAATTGAAATTGAACCGCTTGAATTGGATCTGCACCAGCAATTATTTGTCCACTCATCATACCAGGTAATTGAACCAATCCGATTGTTTTCTGACTCTCGATAGTTGGAATCAGGCTTGCCTTAATAGAATGAATTAACGAAGTATGGATTGCTTGTCGGGGAGTACCTCCAAGCGAAAGAATTAATTCCGTTTCATTTTCTCTCGTTTCGATCTCAGAGGTAAAACGATTTAAAAATAAAATTGATAATACCATGGAATTCCCAACCATCATTCCGCTAATTGGAATAATATATTGCGCAGTTGCTGGTGTAATTTGAAATCCTAATAAAATTGTTTGCGTGAGCACTTCAATAAGGACAAAAGTTGTAACGAGCTTCCAAGTGATACCCTTAATAGAAGCTCCTTTTTTTCGAGCATTGTGTGTGGCTGCTGTAATCATTAATACAACCATAAGTATAATAAAAATGTAGTTGTCAGCTTCAAATACTAAAGCAAGCACATAACCAACTGCAAATAACTGAATGATGGAACGAATCGTTGCTATAAGTGTGTCTTTTTCTAATCCTAAATTTAATGATTTAGACAATACAAGGGGAATAAGGACGAAAATTAATGAGAGTGCCAGCGCTGCTATGGTCATGATAATTCCCCCTTTACAAATTCACGAACTGCTGGACTCTTAGGATTTTCAAGAAGTTTACTGTCACCTGATTCCAATAGTGATCCGTTCATCATTACCCAACTGTAATCACCGATGGATAAAGCTTGTTCAATATTATGCGTAATCCAAGCAATTGTAACGCCATTTTCTTGGTTTAGCTTTTTAATCAATTGCTCGATGTCTCGTTTAGATATACGATCTAACGAAGAGGTGATTTCATCAAGTAAAAGAATACTCGGTTCATTCACCAATGTTCGTGCGATTGATATTTTTTGCTTCTGACCTCCGGATAAATCTGCTACATTACGATGTAATAATCCCTTATCCAGTCCTACTTGTTCAAGAAGAGAGAGGGCTGTCAATTCATCTAGCGATTCTCCTTTTAATGTTTTAGGTAAAGCAAGATTTTTCATAACTGTTCCACTAAGCATAGTCGCTTGTTGCAAAGCTAGTCCCACATTTCTTCTTACGGTCGTAGGCTCTAATGTGGAAATAGATTCTCCAAAAAGACGGATTTCACCTTTATCAGGTGAAATTAGACCATTACACAGACGGAAAAGAGTTGTTTTTCCAGCTCCAGATGGTCCTACAAAAGTGGTGATTTTTCCTTTTGGAATCACCCCTGATACTTGTTTTATAATCGATATGTCACCATCAGAGAAGCTGACATTCTCTAAATGGAGGGCTGTTTCTTCATGATTGTGTGAATCTGACATGGTATGTTCCTTTCTTAGCTCAGTTTTCGTTGTATATGTTTAGTTATACCCTTAATATAATTTATCAAAAGTAAAAAGAGAACGCATTTCGAAAAGAAATGCGTCGTCAGTTACATTTTATTATTAATTTGCTCAATAACTGTTTTTTTCTCTTTTAGTAGTTCTTGAAATTGTTGATCTAATTCTTCAGATGGGTTTAAGCTAAGTTTCCCTAATACTTCTGTGATTTTATTTTCGATAATCAATTTTTGCTGCTCAAGAGCATCTTCTTGTTCATGGGTTTTAGTTTGTACATCTTGATATGATGAATAACTACCATCGAAGGCATGCAATTGTTTTTCTTTGATTTCTACTATTCGGGTTGCTATTTGATTAATGAAATGACGATCGTGAGATACAAATAGTATGGTTCCTTCATACCCTTGTAATAAATCTTCTAGTGCTTCAACTGCTTCAATATCGAGAAAGTTCGTCGGTTCATCGAGGACAAGCATATTAATATCACTCACAAACAGTTTTGCAAAAGCTACTTTGACTTGTTCTCCGCCACTTAATACATGTACCGGTTTATGCACATCTTCATGGAAAAAGTGCAGTCGAGCTAAAACGGTGCGAATCAGTGATTCTTGTTGCTTCGATGTTTCCTGAACGTTTTCAAGAATGGATTTCTCTGTATTAAGCACTGATAGATTTTGACTGAAATAACCAATTTTTATGGAGGGATTAATAGTAATTCCATTGGGATTATTACTAATGATTTTTTTTATAAGAGTCGTTTTTCCAGTTCCGTTTTCTCCTATGATTGCTAGTTTATCTCCACCTTTAACATAGAGGCTTGTGGATTCCCATAATAGTTTTCCTGATACCTTTCCTTCTACATCTTCCATTCGTATGATGATTTTTCCAGATATTTTATCTTGCATGGGTAAGGCCATTTTTATAGGAGGGGTATCATTTACTTTTTCTACTTTTTCTAAATTTTCTAGCCGTGTTTCCAGTGCTTTTGCTGTCTTCTGTAATTTCTTTTGTTTTTTCGCAAAGTAAGGTTTTGCACCTGTGATTTTAGCTTCAGAGCGGCTTACTTGTTTCGGTTTTTTGGTAGCTCTTTGTGCTCGATGCTCTTTTTTTTCGATTGCGGTTTCAAGTTGTTGTTTCTTTTGTTGATATTGTTCGTACGCATGTTGTTGTTGTTGTACCTCAAGATCTTTTTGTTCTCGGTAGTCAGAATAATTTCCTTTGTAGATTTTTATCTTACTATCTTCTAGTTCCCAAATGCTCGTGCAAAGCTTATCTAAGAAAAAGCGGTCATGGGAAACAATGATTAATGCACCTTCCCAAGCAGATAATTTTTTCTCTACCCATTCAATGTGTTTGGTATCGAGATTCGTTGTTGGTTCATCTGCTAATAAAAGTCCTGCCTTGGATTTTAAGGAATTAATAATATATTCTTGGGTAACCTCGCCGCCACTTTTTGTAGTGTCTTTTCTTTTTAGTTGAGGTAAAAGTTCAACTTGAGTATAGATCTCTATGCTTCCGGAATCAGGGTTTCGCTTTTTTGCCAATAATTCTAAAAGTGTTGATTTTCCAGTTCCATTGGGACCAACTAATCCAATGCGGTCATTGTCCGAAATAGACAGTTGATCAATATTTATTAATGTTCTATCTTTTATCGCATACTGAACATGATTGATTTCCAATATTGTCATATAATCATCTCCTTTTTATTTTTAGGAGACAAAAAAGCCCCCGTTCTTTTCCAGAACAGGGGGTAGCACCGGGTATTGTCTATGGGAAATAGAGCTATCCCATAGCACAAATACAAGGAAAGATAGAAGCTAATCCTGTTCTGGAAAATTCAATTAAACACAACAAAACATATCGATGGTGTTTACACACGATAGTCTCTTATGTCAATATGAATTTTCTTTGATTAATAACAGGATTAGTACTTCATGTTCCCTTGATTCACCCTTTCGATTCAAATGTTATTGTCATTATAACGGAAAGAAAAAAGAATGTCATCCTTATTTTGAAAAATAGGCGATAAAAAGAAGTAAAAGATACCCCCTCAAAACGATGAGTTTTGAGGGGGTATAAATAGCAGCTTACAAAGCCGTTGAAGCAGGGTTATTCATAGATTCTTTTATAGCGCAATTTCTTCCTCTTCCATGGGGAATACACATTGGTGTTCCAAAAATTGGATCACAGGCGATATTGCAACGCATACGAAATACGTCAGAAACCAACTCGCTTGAAATTGTATCTTCTGGTCTGCCTTGTGCATAGACCTTTTTATCTTTTATTGCTATGATGTGATGAGCATAACGGCTAGCAAGATTCAAGTCATGTAATACCATTATGATCGTACGATTATCTTTTTCATTTAGTTCGAATAGTAAATCTAGAACATCAATCTGATGAGTTAAGTCTAAATAAGTAGTTGGCTCATCCAATAGAATGATATCTGTTTCTTGTGCCAGTGTTAAAGCAATCCACGCACGTTGGCGTTGACCACCTGATAAAGAATCAACTGGTTCATTCATTAATTCACGCATATTGGTATCTTCAAGTGCACGTAAAACTGCATCTTCATCTTCTTGAGACCATTGTTTCATCATTTTGCGATAAGGATGTCTGCCTTGTTTTACTAGTTCATAAACAGTAAGCCCTTCAGGACTTGCTGGAGATTGTGGTAATATAGAAAGGTTTTGAGCAACCTCTTTCGTTCGCATTTTTGCTATATTTTGCCCGTTTAGGACAACCGATCCGTCCTTAGGCTTCAATAATCGAGCTAAAGAACGTAATAACGTTGATTTCCCACATCCATTTGGGCCGATGAATACAGTGATTTCTCCTTTTGGTATGGAGATATCTAGTTCATCGATGATGATACGATCACCGAATCCGAGTGTTAAGTTGTTCGCTGTCAATGTATCCAACGTAATCGCCTCCCGGTTCAAAACACGTACATTTTGACGCTATTATCATTTTATTGGTTAAAATGTCATTCGTCAATGATAATGATTTTCAATTAGATTAGAATGTCTCTAATTTATCATAAAAAGTTAACCTTCGACTCTTTAATTATAGCTAAGGAGAAATATCCATAAATGAGGAATCAATGAATAATTGGAAAAAGACTGAAACATAAGTAATCAATCAAAAGATAAATCCAAATAAATGACGTTTAAAATCTACTCAGCTCTTAAGTCTTTGAGTATTTCTTAATATCATTCGTCTTTTGAGCAATACTTTTTTGTCTCAGTCTCTTCTAGTTTTTTTATTTAAAGATATTAATTAATTCATCGATTGTTTGTTCATACGCTTTAATACCACTGTTTGTCCAATTGCTTTGGTCTTCTATGTGATAAACTTGATCATTTTGAACGGCTTTTGTATTTTGCCAAACATTACTATTGTTTAACGTTTCAATACCTTCGTCGTCTTCAAGTCCAAGGATGACTACATGATCTGCATCGAGTTCTGATAACTTTTCTAGAGAAATAGGATCCCAAGTAGCTTCTGTCTCGCCTAAGTCTTTCACTAGTTGAGGAACTTCTACCCCTAATTCTGAGTAAACCATGTTAGCAGCGTGACGATTTTCTTCAAATAAGAAGTATTGACCACCAACTACCCACATAAATGCTACTGACTCGTCTTCTAAAATATCCTCAAGCTCCGTATTTGCTTCTTCTACTTTAGTTTCATAATCAGCTATTGCTTGCTCAGCTTCATCTTCTTTACCAAGTAGCTCTCCAAAACGTGACAATTGTACTTGCCAGTCTGAAGTTTCTTCTTGGCTCATCACATAGGTAGGTGCGATTGCTGAATAATCTTCATAAGTTCCTTCATAGCTATCAAAACTATTTTCTAATATAATTAGGTCAGGTTCATAGCTTAGTACTTGCTCTAAAGGCATTGTCCATTCGATCGTTTCTACATCCTGAAGGTCTTCTTCTAAATAGTTTTGTACACTTTCACCAATTGCCCATTTTGCTGTAGGTGTAATTCCAAGCGCTAGCAGTGTGTCTTCGTGATAAGGGGCTAATATTTTTTCCGGATTCGCAGGGATGGTTACTTCTCCCATTTCAGAATCTACGGTTTGCTCTGTATTTTCTTCGGTATTACTGTCCGAATCGTTATCTGTAGCATCATTATTGTCATCGCTACCACAAGCAGCTAAAAGCAATACTATAGCAATGAATAATACGGCATACAGTCTATTTTTAGATAAGTAATTATACATGATTCAATCTCCTCTATGTTATAATGTTCACCTAACGCCAATGATAATTACTTTCAATTAGAAAGTCAATGTAATCTTCTGTTGTCAGGCAGACGTTTTATTACTTTGAAAAAACGTTCATAAGATACGTAGTTTAAATATATCAAAAAAGCTAAATGGAGCTTGAACACAATTATTCAAAATATGCTTATCTTACTTAGGAGTCTTTACATGAAAACTTTTACACAATCTACCATATCAAAATTGGGTTTAAATATAATTGGTTTATGTTTAATCGTTTTTTCAATTGGAATATCTATTTCCTATGGTGCCACAAACATAGATTTACATACAGTTTGGAACGCTGTTGTAAATTTTAATCCAGATAATCAATCTCACCAAGTTATCCAGGAGTTACGCATTCCTAGAGCATTATCTGCTGCCTTAGTTGGTGCATTTTTAGCAGTATCAGGTACTGTAATGCAAGGGATGACTCGAAACCCATTAGCTTCTCCGTCCATTATGGGTGTTACCGATGGTGCTGCATTTGCTCTGGTTATAATGATGGCTTTTTTTCCTTCAGTATCAAGTGGAGGACTGACGCTAGGATCGTTTATAGGTGCGGGTGTGGCTGTTACACTTGTATTTTTAGTTGGTTCGTTCTCAAGTAGTGGGCTAACTCCAGTGAAATTAGCTCTAGCAGGTGTAGCTATTGGTACGCTTTTACGATCTGTATCATCTGTAATTTCATTGCATTTTCAGCTGGAAAAAGATATTGGTTTTTGGCTTGCGGGTGGATTGGATGGATCAAACTGGGGATCCGTTCAACTGTTAGTCTTGATTGGCATTTTAGGAATGTTGATTGCATTATCTATTTCAAAATCTATTACAGTCTTAAGTCTGGGCGATGATTTATCAACAGGTCTAGGTCAAAATAATATGGTAATTAAGATAATGGGTATCATTTCAGTATTATTATTAACAGGAGTGGCGGTATCGATTGCAGGTTCTATTGGGTTTGTGGGTTTAATTATTCCTCATATCACTCGGTTTATTATTGGTACAGACTATCGATGGGTCATACCTACTTCAGCTGTGTTTGGATCTCTCCTTTTAGTAAATGCAGATTTAGTTGCGAGAATGATTAACGCACCGTTCGAAACACCAGTTGGTGCAATTACATCTATCATTGGAGTACCATTCTTCCTCTACTTAGCAAGAGGTAGCGGGGGTGACAAGAAATGAATGAATTAGAACAGGTAAAGTGGAAACGTTTTTGGACGATTAGTGGAGTATTAATTGTATTAATGATAGGTTTTTCTTTTCTCAGTTTAAATTTGGGAATAATCTCTATATCCCCAAAAGAGGTAATACAAACACTAATGCAAAATGGTACGGATCGGCAAGAACTGGTGTTATTTAATTTTCGGTTACCTGGAATTATTCTTGCATTATTAATTGGAGCAGGCTTAGCAGTTTCTGGAGCTATTATGCAAGGGATTACCCAGAATGGATTAGCCGATCCTGGTATTCTGGGAATTAACACAGGAGCAGGATTTGCGATTGTATTATTCTTATTTTTCTTTCAAGGTGTTATACCGAGTTTAAGCCCGCTGTCTATATTTGCAATGCCGTTTGTTGCTTGTTGGAATTGGTGTAAATGCAGCTTTTAGTGCATTACTGACTATTATGCAATTGAAAATGGACCCGCAGAATTACCGACAAGTAACTATTTGGTTATCGGGTGATATATGGAATGCTAGCTGGAATTTCGTATTTGCTTTATTACCATGGATGCTTATACTCATTCCTATTGCCATTAAAAAGTCAAAATCGCTTAACGTTTTTAACTTAGGGGATGATGTAGCTTCTGGCTTGGGTATCAAAGTGGAAAAGGAAAGAGGATTACTTTTATTCATTGCGGTTGCGTTAGCTGGAGCATCTGTAGCTGCAGGAGGAGCAATTGCTTTCTTAGGGTTAGTAGTACCTCATATAGTTAAAAAAATAGTTGGGCCCATGCACCAATATGTAATACCAATCTCAGCTTTACTTGGTGCAGTTTTATTAATGGTAGCCGATATAATTGGAAGCAATTTATTAGCTCCAAGTTCTGTTCCGGTTGGTATTGTAGTTTCGATAGTAAGTACTCCATACTTTATCTATTTATTAATGAAAACAAAGTAGGATAAACTAGAAAGAAGTTAGAGTTGTTCTTATTAGCCTAAATTTAGTTTTTGTGGCAAATTGGAAACCAATTAAAGTACGGATAGAAACGCCTCCATTGTTGCTAGTGTATGTGCAACAATAGAGGCGTTTTTTCAAACATAGTTGGATTACTTAGTAATATACTGAAGAAATAATTGATTGAAATTCATTCGATCTTCTTCCGTCAATGCTTTAGGTCCTTTCGTACGTTTCCCGCTTTTTCTCTCTTTTGCACTTAAGTATCGAGATTGTAATAATTGATCGATATTATGATTTGTGTAGGCAAATCCTTTATGATGAAGTACATAACAACCTTTTGCTAAAGCTAGAGAGGCTAACCCATAATCTTGTGTGACGATGATATCTCCTTTGCGTGCTAATTGCATAATCCGATAATCCGCAGCATCTGCACCAGTATCTACATAAATAGTTTCGACATGAGCCGGATGTTCATGAAGGGAATAATGAGATAGACTGGTTACAAGAGTAACGGATATATTATGGTTTCCAGCTTCTTTAATAATAATGTCTTTCACTGGACAAGCATCCGCATCCACATATACTTTCATTTATTTCGCTCCCTCATATATACTAAATATATTGTACCGAAATCACCGCTAATTGGAAAATATAAATCAAAAGAAGATTTGAGGTGTCCGATGTGATAATAGTAGAAAAAATGAAGAAATCAGATTGGAATGCAGTATTGAACATATATATTGAAGGAATGGAAACAAAGAATGCAACCTTTGAAACAAAAAAACCAGAATGGGAGAGCTGGGAAGATTGGGACAAGGATCACCTAACAACCTGTAGATTAGTTGTAAAAGAGGGAGCCAAGGTATTAGGTTGGGCTGCATTATTACCTATATCATCTCGACAATTTTATTCAGGGGTTGCAGAGGTTAGTATTTATTTAGATAAGGATAGTCTTGGAAAAGGTATTGGTTCCATGTTAATGGAATCATTAATTGTACAAAGTGAAAAAGAAGGGTTTTGGATGTTGCAATCCGAAATTTTTCCTGAGAATATAGGCAGCATCAGGTTACATGATAAATTTTCCTTTCGTAAAGTAGGAGTTAGAGAAAAGATTGGAAAGATGGAAGGAATGGATAACGGATGGCGAGATGTAGTTTTAATGGAAAGAAGAAGTGAAAAAGTAGGAGTATAATTAGGAGGCAATACTTTGGTAATTGTGTTAAACAACCATGAATTAATTGCTAGAGATGTTAAGTTAAAGGATCAAAATGAAAAAACAGAGTTGTCGTTTTACTTTAAAGTGACGAGTGAAACCTATCACGATATTACGGTATTATTATATGAAAATGATTTTCGAGTACAAATACCAGAAAAAAACATAACGTTTTCAGCCACAATTGGGCAATACGCAACATCAATTAATAATTTATATGAAGAAGGAAAAGAAGGGGACTTTTTCTTATTACTTGTTGAAAAATAAGCTTCAATATTTCATAGTAAACCGTTAATAAGTGAATAACTATATTTGGGGGAATGAGGATGGAACCGATATTAATAGAGTTTCCCGATTACGTGGAGACAGAGAGGTTATTGATTCGAGCACCGAAGTTAGATGATTGGAAGGAATTACATGAGGCAGTACGTGCTTCCAAAGCAGAGTTAGAACCATGGCTTCCGTTTGCACGAAATGATGAATCAGAAGAAGAGCGTAAAGCAAATACGAAGGAAGCATATGTAAACTTTATTGCGAGAAAAGATTTGCGTTTTCATGTTTACAGTAAAGAAACGGGGAAATTTATTGCTTCAACCGGATTACATCGAATTGACTGGAAAGCAAGAAAGTTTGAAATTGGTTATTGGATAGATTCCCGTCAAAGTGGTAAAGGATACGTGACAGAGGTTGTCCATGGATTAACCCGGTTTGCATTTGAACAATTAGAAGCAAATCGAGTAGAAATTCGTTGTGACTCTAAAAATACAAAAAGCAGAGCAGTTGCAGAAAGAGCTGGATTTGATCTTGAGGGAATCTTGAGAAATGATGAGATTGATCATAAAGGAAGTTTACGTGACACATGTATTTTTTCAAAAATAAAACTATAAAGGGTTTCCTTTAGAGGTAGTTAGGATGACAATATGAAACAATTAAAAGTTAAGCAAAACTATGTGAAGAACTTTAAAAACCAGACCCCATTAATTTTAAGTGAAGCGGTAGATAATACTAACCATTTTATAGAAGGAGATATTATTGAATTAGTAGATCCTCGTGGAAGTTTTTTAGGAAAAGGGTATGTTGGTTTTCAAAATAAAGGAATGGGTTGGGTACTAACATTTAAAGAGAACCAACCGATTGATCGGTTATTATTCAAACAAAAGATACTTACAGCACTAAATAAACGTACTTCCTATTATCAGGATGAAATGACAAATGCTTTTCGTATTTTTAATGGGGAAGGAGATGGCATAGGCGGACTAATCATCGATTATTTTGATGGATATTATGTCATTCAGTGGTATAGTGAAGGCATTTATCAATTTAAAGAATGGGTACTTGAAGTGTTTGAAGAACTTGGTGACTACCGTGCAATTTATGAAAAGAAACGTTTTGATACGAAGGGTAAGTATATTGATGATGATGACTTTGTAAGAGGAGAGCGCGGGGAGTTTCCGATTATTGTACAAGAAAATGGGATGAACTATGCTGTTTATTTAAACGATGGCGCTATGGTAGGTATTTTCCTTGATCAGCGTGATGTACGAAAGGCAATAAGAGATAAATATGCCAAAGATAAGCATGTATTAAATACATTTTCGTATACCGGTGCTTTTTCTGTAGCTGCAGCATTAGGTGGAGCGTATAAAACAACTAGTGTTGACTTAGCAAAGCGCAGTAAGGCTAGAACGGTTGAACAATTCAGTGTAAATGGAATTGATTTTGAGCAGCAAGATATTATTGTTATGGATGTGTTTGATTACTTTAACTATGCGAAGCGTAAAGAACTGCTTTTTGATGTAGTAGTACTCGATCCTCCAAGTTTTGCGAGGTCCAAAAAGCGTACGTTTCGAACGGCAAAGGATTACCCAGAATTAATTAAGAATTCCATTGATATAGTACAAAAAGATGGGATGATTATTGCATCTACCAATACAGCATCATTTGGTATGAAGAAGTTTAAAGAAATGATTGATCGAGGTTTTAAGGATAAAAATAAAAAATACGCTATTGTAGAGGAATTTACACTACCTGGAGATTTCTTGGTGAATAGCCGTTATAAACAAGGCGATTATCTAAAAGTGGTTGTATTGCAATTGAAATAGACATGAGAGGGAGGAGTTATTATTGTCTAATATTCAGGATTTAGAAAATATGATTCAAAAAGTGGAAAGCATTCGTTCGGAGAATAATGAAGTTCTTCAAGATCCTATTAAAGAAGAAAAGTGGTCGATACGGGAAATTATCGGACACCTTTATGGATGGGATATATACAATGCAGAAGAAATGGTACCTTTGATGAAACATGAAGAGACACTACCTGAGTTCCCAGAACACGATTTATTTAATGCACAAGTGATTCAAGGATTAGATGGCTTCTCTGTCGAGGAAATTATAGCTATGTTTATTGATGAACGCAGAAAACTTGTGGAAAGACTTGAAAATGTAGATCCTAATGCGAGATTTACGATTGGATCAGGGAAGAGACGTTTTTCCGCAGAGAGCTTTGCGAGCATATTTGTAAAACATGATAACCATCATTTGAAACAAATACAACAAAAAATAAGTGAAGTATAGGTAATCGATAATAGCTGATATATATTTATAGTTGAAGTGAATTAGAAGAAGCAGGCTTCACTATATTATCTATTTATAATAATGTAGCAGGAGAAGCATTTATCGAGGGAAATGATACGATTGCCCTGTTAGTTGAAAAATAATAAGGTTGGGGCATAACGAAAATTCTTGGACAAAAGACGGATGATAACTAAAATAAGCGTAAGAAATATACGGAGACTCCTATGGGAGCAAGGCCTAGGTGAGACCCCCGGAATGCGGAGCATACGGAGGATCACCAGCCGCCCATGGAAAGCGCAGTATATTTTTGAAGCGGTTTTTCAACACCCATTCATTCGGATTTCTCTATTGATTAAAAACTTTTGTCTCATCCTCATTTTAATTGAGTCTCTATAAATTTTTCCATATACTGTAAGTTGGTTATTTGTGCATTACAACTGTCACTATCGCTACAAATATAATTTCCTCTGTTCACATAGGTTTCTTTACCACTTTTTGCACGTGCCATAAATAGCCCGACATCATTAAGTTGATTACATAATGAACAAATTCCTTTTGTGTAAAGGGGTTTAAATGTTCCTCCAAACCCTTTAAAACCATTTTTATATTCAAAAATGATATATTTTCTCTGAGCGCGAGTATCAAACCAACTTAAATAGGATAGTTTTGAAAAATTACTTTCTTGAAGATTTGGAAGCTGTAATTTTTTAGCTTTCGGAAATTGTTTAAGAATACTTTTTTCTGTAATTGGACCAAAAGGTATAATATAAGGGATTATCCCTTCCAGAAATTGTTCAATGTGTTCTTTTTCTTTTAGATGAACTATATGTTTTATCAGTGTTTCTTGTTCATCATCCAAATAAATTTCATTCGTTATTTTTTCTAATGCACTAAACTTTACTGCTTCAATAACTTTCTTATCTTGAATAGTGGAATATGCATTCACGATGTTGAGTGCTTGATTTTTAATGTGATTATACTGATGATTTTTTATGAATTTTTCCATTTCTGAAGACTCCTTTTTAATTGAATTTACATATTCAATGGAGCAAAGCCATATTCAGAAATGAGATTGGCGATTAATTACGAACTATCTCACACAAAGTATCGCCATTCCAAATAGGCTTTGCATGAGAGTTCACCAATTCTGGGTTCAGAGTTTTTCTAATACCCATCAGTTATCACCTCCACTTTTATCATATATTACTCCTTTCACCACTTCAATAAAATAATATTACTAATTTATATATATCTATTGTATATTTATTCTTTTTGTTGCATAATAATTCATACAACCAATTTGGAAAGGTGTGCGTGAAGAATGGCGACGAATACTCAGGAAATTCATTTTCAACAACAGGAGTTAAAAGGAAAAGATTTCTTAACTTTAGCGGATTATACAAAAGATGAGATCGAATACTTAATTGATTTAGCGGATTACTTGAAAAAACAACAAAAAGATAGAGTTATTTTTGAGCCTTTAAAAGGAAAAATATTAGGTATGATCTTTGAAAAGTCTTCCACGAGAACAAGAGTATCTTTTGAAACGGGAATCTATCAACTTGGAGGCTTGGGGATTTTTCTGAGTTCCAAAGATATTCAGATTGGCAGAGGAGAGACCATTGCCGATACGGCGAAAGTTCTTTCTGGATATTTAGATGGTATTATGATTCGAACGTTTGCGCAAGAAGATGTGGAAGAACTAGCCAAGCATGCTAGTATTCCTGTTATTAATGGATTAACTGATTTGTATCACCCTTGTCAAGTATTAGCCGATTTACAAACGATTAAGGAGGTTAAAGGTAAACTTCAAGGAGAAAAATTGGTATATATTGGTGATGGTAATAATATGACTCACTCTTTAATGATAGGAGCTTCATTAACAGGCATGCATATGGTAGCCGTAACACCGGATGGATATACACCTAATAAAGAGGTACTAACTAAAGCCAAAAGTATAGCTGATCAACATGGAGCAATTATTGAATGGACAACGGATGTAGAGACAGCAGTACAAGGCGCAGATGTTCTTTATACTGATGTATGGGCCAGTATGGGGCAGGAAGAAGAGCAACAGCAACGAGAAAAAGATTTTGAAAACTATCAAGTAAATGAAAGGTTGTTAGAAAAAGCAAAAACAGATGCAATCTTCATGCATTGCTTACCAGCTCATCGTGGAGAAGAAGTGACTACAGGAGTAATCGATGGAAAACAATCTGTCGTATTCCAACAAGCAGAGAATCGTTTACATGCACAAAAAGCATTAATGACAGCATTAATGACAGATTAATAATACTCTTAAAATAGAAAGCACCTTGTAAATTCCCTAGAGAATTTACAAGGTGCTTTCTATGATTTTAGTTGAGTCAATTTCATATACTGCTCGATGTTTTTTCTTTATTTGTTTATAAATTAAGTTAACTAATTATGTTATAATTACTGCAAACCATTGATGACGGAGGACTTTTCATGCAACGAGGAACATTTCAATTAATGAAGTCAGTGAATAAATCAATTGTATTAAATACCATAAGAATAAAAGAACAAATCTCTAGAGCCCAAATAGCAAAAGATACTTCTTTAACGCCGCCGACAGTAAGTAGTATTGTTAGAGAATTAATGGAAGAAGGCTTAGTAGTGGAAAGCATATTGGGGAATTCAAGTGGGGGAAGGAAACCAACTTTATTACATATTAATAGAGAATTGTATGTGATAGGAGTCGATGCAGGACCGGAAACCATAGACTGTGCAGTAACGGATGTAACGGGGAAAATTATTACACGAATATCTAATGTCTTGTCCGAAAACATAAGTAAGGAAGACTTTCTTGCGTTACTAGTGTCCTCTATACAGTCTGTAGTCAATGATAAATACATTAATACATCAAAAATCATTGGTATTGGTGTAGCCATGCATGGTGTGGTCGATGTGGACACCGGAACATCATTAATTGCACCAAACCTTCATTTACATGATATTCCGATAAAATCTCGTTTAGAGGAAGTATTTCCATATATGGTAAAAGTGGAAAATGATGCACGAGCAATGGCACTAGGAGAAGCATGGTTTGGTGAACATAGTGATACAGATAGTATGCTGGCGATTAATTTTGGTAATGGCGTAGGTGCAGGTATTGTAATTAAAGGAGAACTGTTACATGGAGCGCAGGATATTGCTGGAGAAGTAGGGCATATGACAATTGATTTGAAAGGGGATATTTGCTCTTGTGGCAATCGAGGTTGCTTTCAATCTTATGCCAGTGGTCCAGCAATTGCTAGTCGGTTTTCGAATAAGTTTCAAACTAAAGAAGCTCTAACTGCTGCAGATATATATGAACAAGCAATTGATGGAGAGAAGCAAGCAATGGAACATCTGGAAAACACAGGAGAAATTATGGGAATAGCAATTGTTAATATTATCCATACCTTGAACCCAGAGAGGATTGTTCTAGGTGGGGGCGTTATGAAAAGTAAACAATTTATACTTCCATCTTTGATTCAAACAGTAGAAAAAAGAGTGTTAACAGAAAGGGCGAAGAATACACAAATTGTAGTATCTGAACTAGGGGATGATGCAACGATGTATGGTGCGGCTTCCTTAGTTTTAGTAGAGTTATTTGACCAACAAGCATAGGGAAAGCGTATGAGTTCACATCAAATGTGAATTCATACGCTTTTAATTTATTATTTCTCAATCAGATCGGTATCGGGTGGAATATATCCGAGCCTTCTACCTAATTTAACGATCTGGCCTTTATGATGAAATTCATGTGTAACGGTGTGGGTATATAGCCAAAGTGTTGTAAATGTTGCTTTGTCTCCGTTACGAAAGATAACAGGAATCTCTTTATCCCAGTTTTCATTAAACTCTGTTAAAAATTGTTCTACGAGACGGTCCGTTTCTGTATAAACTTTACGCATCTCCTTTACGTCTTGAATCGATGCACCATCTATAGAAGGAAGTGATTTTCCCATTGCTCGATTACCTAGCCATACATGATAACAATCTGCTACGTGAGCATGTAAACTACAGATAGAATCTCCATCAATTTCTACCTTATAGTCCTCGAATGACATCGTCTCACAGTATTTAAATAGTATTTCTCTGGTTTTTTGCACCCATTGATATTGTTCTAATAGTAGATTCATAGTATTCTCCTCATGAATACATGTAGTAAACCTATTTTATAAAACTATTTTTGGTTTGTCAGCTATTCATATAGTCGATAAAGCGATTAAAATCATCACGGTTCTTACATACACCTGCATCTTGTAATACTTTAACGAATTTATTTCCTAGTTCTTGTTTAATAACTATATCTAACTCATTCGCATCGGATAGATTTGTATATTTCTGTTTTAGTTCATTGGCCCATTCCTGATGGTATAATGTTACGGATGTAGTGTTGCCAGCGATAAATTCTTTTATTTCTTTTAGTTCGTTAATTAGCCTAGGCGGCAGAACAGCTAATCCCATTACTTCAATTAAACCGATATTTTCTTTTTTTATATGATGAACATCTTCGTGGGGATGGAAGATACCCATTGGATGCGTCTCGTCAGTGCGATTATTTCTCAGGACGAGATTCAGTTCAAATTGATCTTGTCGTTTTCTTGCAATAGGTGTGATTGTATTATGCGGTGTGTCATCAGTGAATGCTCGGATGTTTGCTTCTTCATCCGTATAATACTTCCATTTTTCTCTGATGAATTCGGCAGCTTTGATAATCTCTTCCTTTTTTTCACCCTTTAGTCGAATCACTGACATTGGCCATTTAATGATTGAGGACTTTACGGTTGGAAAAGCATTCAGTTCAAATGTAAAGTCATCTACGGCATTCGGCATAGCAAACTCGTAGTTGCCACCTTGATAATGGTCATGGCTCAATATAGAGCCTCCTACAATTGGTAAATCGGCATTTGAACCGATAAAATAATGTGGGAATTTCTCTGTAAACGTAAGTAAGCGAAAGAACGTATCTTGATTAATTTTCATATCTCGATGCTTTTCTGATAATAAAATACAATGCTCATTATAATAGACATATGGAGAGTATTGTAGATACCATGTTTCATCTTGAAGTATTACTGGTATAATGCGATGGTTTGATCTGGCTGGATGCCCAATACGTCCTCCATACCCTTCATTTTCAATACAGAGAAGGCATTTTGGGTAATTAACATGGGAATGATTCTCTTTCTCTCGCTTGATTTGTTCAGGTTCTTTTTCAGGTTTTGATAAATTAATGGTTATATCCATAACTCCATATTCAGTATCCACTTTAAAAGAAATATTTTTGTTGATTCGATTCATTTGAATATAATTGCTGTTTTTACTTAATTCATAAAAATAGTCTGTAGCAGCTTTAGGAGATTTCAAATAGTATTGTTGAAATTTATTTCTTATTTCAGATGGTTTTGATAAAAAACAATTCATAATATCGGCAGTGAGTATTTCTTTTTCATCCAGAACATTGTCTATGATCTTTTCATTTACTGCATATTCTATAATATGATCTAGTAAGTTTGGTATAGTATCTTCCTTTGGACGTATGATTTGTGGAGAAGACTCTAATTTTAAAAGGTGGAGGACTTGATTTTTAACATAAATTCGGTCCTCTTCTAAGATTAAATTTTTTTCTATGCTTTGTTTAAGTAGTCCAGAAATCAATGAAAAAATCATTGTTTAATCTTCCTTTCCATAACCGTTCGGGTGATTTACATGCCAATTCCAGGCATCGATAATAATTTTTTCAATCGAAGTTCTTTTTGGATGCCAATGAAGTTGATTTTGGGCTTTAGATGCACTGGCAATTAATTTACTCGGGTCTCCAGCACGCCGTACACCAGTTTTTATTGGTATGTTTTTGCCAGTAACTTTTCTTGCTGTCTCGATTATTTCTTTTACAGAAAATCCATTATTACTACCTAAGTTGCAAATAAGGCTATTACCACCTTGATTTAGATAATTCCATGCAAGCAGATGTGCATCAATTAAATCTTCTACATGAACATAATCCCTTACACAGGTTCCGTCAGAAGTGTCATAGTCATCACCAAAAATCGTGATATTTTCTCGTTGTCCTAAAGCCACTTGTAAAACGATTGGAATTAAATGGGTTTCAGGGTGATGATCTTCGCCAATTTCGCTGCTTTCTTTTGCCCCAGCAACATTAAAGTAGCGTAAAGAAACATATTTGATACCATGTGATTTTTCTGCCCAACGCATCAACTTTTCCATCATGTGTTTTGATTCCCCGTAAGGACTAGTGGGTATAGCGGGCATGTCTTCTGTAAGAGGAATAGAGATTGGTTCGCCATAGGTTGCTGCAGTAGATGAAAATATAATTTTGTCTACATGCGCTTTAACCATCGCTTTTAGAACTTGCTGTGTCCCATAGACATTATTATCAAAGTAGTTTAGTGGCTGTTCCATCGATTCACCTACAAGTGAACTAGCTGCAAAATGAAAAACAGCTTCGATATCTTCTTTTTCAAAGACGGTGTGGAGAAAATGTAAGTCACGAATATCTCCATTATAAAAAGTAGCATTCTTATGAATGGCCTTCTTATGTCCTGTGATTAAATTATCAATAACAATGACTTGATGACCTTCTTCGATAAGCTGATAAACTGCATGAGAGCCAATATACCCCGCACCCCCTAAAACTAATACACTCATGCCTTCACTCCTTTAGTGATTTCTTTTGCACCATCATGCATCGTGACGGTATAAAAAGTAGCATCTAACTCAGTTCTTTCTTGATAGATTTGTTGAACCTGTTGTTGAAATTGTTCTTTCTGACTAGTCTTCACAATGGCAATTGCACAACCTCCAAAACCTGCGCCAGTCATTCTTGCTCCAATCACACCGGATTGTTCCCAAGCAGCTTCCACAATTGTATCGAGTTCCTTTCCTGTTACTTCATAATCATCACGTAATGAAATGTGAGATTCCTTCATTAATTGTCCGAATGCTTTTAGGTCATGTTGTTTGAGTTTTTCAAGAGCTTGTAGAGTGCGAGCGTTTTCATAAACTACATGTTTGGCTCGCTTTCGATAAATTGGATCACGAATAAGGTGTTTATTTGCTTCATAAGTATCTGTAGTTAAATCTGCTAATGAATCAATATTCAAGTTAGATTGGAGATCTTGTAGTGCGTTTTCACATTGTAAACGCCGTTCATTATATTTAGATCCAGCCAATGTACGGGCTTTATTTGTATGGATTATTATAAAATTATAACCATCTAAGGGAAGAGGAGCGTAATAATATTGCATAGTGTCACAGTTTAATAGAATCGCATGGTTTTTCTTCCCCATACCAACTGCAAATTGATCCATGATACCACTGTTTACACCAATATATTCATTTTCTACTTTTTGTCCTATTTTTACCATTTCAAGTCGATCTATTTTTTTGTTATACAATCCTTCAAATACTGTACCAGTAGCTAATTCTAATGATGCAGAAGAGGATAGTCCTGCGCTATTTGGGATATCGCCATAAAATAATATATCCGCACCAGTACGGATTTCGTAACCAGCGTTCATTAAGTAAAGAAACATTCCCTTTGGGAAATTAGCCCAACGATGATGTTCATGATATGCAAGATTGGCAAGATCACAATCGATAATTCCTTCATCAGGGAAATTAGCAGAGTACATGTTTAGTTTATTATCACTGCGTTTGGCAGCTAATGCATACGTCCCCATATTAATGGCTGCAGGAAAGACATGACCACCGTTGTAATCTGTATGTTCACCTATTAAATTGATTCTGCCGGGCGAAAAGAATATACGTGGTTGTTGAGTAGTGTTAAAAATGGAAGAAAATAATTGCTGTAATTGAATTATAGATTTCAATAAAAACCCTCCTCAAATAAATGTTAATTTCTATAGACTTAATTAAATTAATTAACTAAGTTGTTGTTAGTTTACTATTTTAGCTAAATAATTGCAATAGGCTTAGTTAAAAAGGGGCTGAGTAAGAAGAAGTATTTAATCAAAAAAATAAGCGCCCCCACTGAATGAAATTTTTGTTTTATGATACTTTGGATCCGTCGATATAGACATCAAGTAAACTAGTTTGTAAGTCAAATGGGTTCCCGTCCCATAGAAGAAAATCAGCATCTTTTCCGGCTTCTAATGAACCTACACGATTATCTACACCTAGGTGTTTAGCAGCATTCGAAGTGATTGTTTTTAATGCTTGTTGTTCGGTAAGTCCATTTTTAATTGCATGAATGGCGCTAGTTAATAAATACTCAATACCGACAACTGGGTGATCGGTAGTTATAGAACATGAAATCCCAGCATCTGTCAATGTCTTGATGGTTTTCCAATTTTTATCCTTTAACTCCACTTTAGATCTTGTAGACATCGTCGGTCCTACAGAAACCATGACATCATGTGTTGCAATATAATCGGCAATAAAGTGTCCTTCTGTACAGTGTTCAATCGTTACATCGATGTCAAATTCTTTTTTTAGCCTTAATACGGTCACGATATCATCTGCACGATGTGCATGAACACGTAGCGGAATTTCTTTATTTATAACTTTTGCTAATTGTTCCAATCCAAGATCAAATGAAGCGTTGCTATTGTTCGAATAGTATTTTGCTTCAAATAATTTCTGTCTTATTGTAGCTGCTACTCCCATACGGGTAGTAGGCATTTTTCCTTTAGACCCGTGGAAAATTTTAGGGTTCTCTCCAGTAGCAGCCTTCATACCTGAAGTTGAACGAATGACCATCTCGTCAATAACAGAGCCAGTTGTTTTTAACACTGACATTTCACCACCGATGACGTTTGCACTCCCAGGCATTACTTGGACAGTAGTAATTCCTGATTCTCTAGCTACTTCAAAGCCATATTCTCGAGGATTGATTCCATCAATCGCACGAACTTCAGGAGATGTAGGGCTCGAAGTTTCATTAAAGTCAGCACCTTCTTTGCCAACGCCCTCTTCAGAAACGCCTAAATGTGTATGTACGTCAATAAGTCCTGGTGTAATGGTTAGTCCATTTCCATCAATAGTTTGATAGTTAGATGGTATGGTAATGTTTTTCGAGATTCGCTCAATTTTTCTGTCTTTAATAAGTATTGTGTATCCTTCCAGTACATCCTCGTTTCCGTTCCATATCGTTGATCCAGTTATAGCAATCATGGTTTCTCCCCCCTATAAGACGTATGATGAAATTGATTTATTAGTTTATTTCATCTATACTTTATTGTTATATTAATAGTTTTAAAAATACAACAAAAAATTAGAATATTCAACATGGAGGTGTCAACATGTCAAAAAAACAAGATGAAAACAAGTTATTGTCATTCTTGAATGCAAAAGGTGCATACCAACCTAGAAAAATTGGGAATAATAGGGGCTTTACGTTTTTGGCAAATCTTACTGGAAGACCACAAGTATGGAAGATAGATGAAAGTGGAGAAGTCTCTGCTTTTCATGAGTTAAAGGATAGAGTATTACAGGTTTATCATTCTCCTTCTGGGGAGCACACAATACTAGCCTCTGACTTTGAAGGGAACGAAAAGCAACAATTCTATTTAACATCAGACAAAGGAAACACAATAGAAGAGTTAGTACTGTCTCCTGAGCATTTTCACCAATTTGGTGGTTGGTCTCCAGATGAGAGCAAAATCACTTACGCAAGCAATAGGAGAAATCCTGGATATTTTGATATTTTTACATTAGATATTGAAACAAAAGAAGAAGTCACTGTGTTTGAATCGGAAACAAATTGTACTCCATTAATTTGGACGGCAGATGGTAAAGGTATTATTTTTTCGTACGCTGTTTCTAATATTGATAATCAATTACATATTCTAAATCTTGAATCAGGAAAGACGACGCCAATTGGTAATGTAAATGTCCCAGCTAGATACCATTCTGTTCAGATAACAAAAGATAATATGTCAGGATATGTTGTAACAGATGAAGGCAGAGACACTTTAGCAATTGCAAAGTTCGATCTTGAAAAACCGAATTTATTAGAATTTATCTATAAAAGTGAACAATGGGACATTGAGGAAGTAAAGATATCCGTTGATGAACAGTATCTTGCATTCTCACTAAATGAAGGTGGAAGTTCACAATTAGGAATCTATTCTTTAGAAAAAAACGCAGTAACAAATATTAAAGATGTACCAGTTGGAGTCTATCAATCATTACAATGGATAAATGATCGAGAACTATTAGTAGGAGTAACGAGTTCTACATTACCAGGTGACATATGGAAAGTAGATATAATAGACGATGAATCAGAGCGATTAACGCATATTGGTGAAAGTCCTGAAGTTGGTCACCTGTGGATGGAACCTGAGGTCTGTCATTTTTCTTCGTTTGATGGATTAGAAGTTCCTTATTTTCTATATGGAAAGAAAAGAACAAATCAACCTGTAATGATATATGTCCATGGTGGGCCTGAAAGTCAAATTCGCAATGAGTATAACCCCGTGATTCAGTACCTTGCTGCATTAGGATATACAATTGCAGCTCCTAATGTTAGAGGGAGCATGGGATATGGTAGAAAGTATGTTCAACTAGATGATATTCGGAAAAGAATGGATGCTGTGGCGGATTTAAACTATCTTGTAAAAGATTTAGTATCTACACATCAAACAGACAGGGATCGTGTTGGAATTATGGGGAGAAGTTACGGTGGATTTATGGTATTAGCTGCTATTACGCATTATCCTAAGGTATGGGCTGCAGCAGTAGATATTGTAGGTATCAGCCATTTTCGCACGTTTTTAGAAAATACCGGTCCATGGAGACGAAGACTACGTGAACAGGAATATGGTTCGTTGGAGCATGATAGTGATTTCTTTGAAGAAATTGCACCATTGAATCATACAGAAAAGATTCAAGTACCATTACTTATTTTTCATGGGAAGAATGATACTCGTGTACCAGTTTCAGAGGCTGAACAGCTTACTAAAGATTTAGAGTCTCAAGGAAAAGATGTTGAGTTAATTATTTTTGAAGATGAAGGGCATCAAACGGAAAAACTCGAAAATCATGTGTTGATGAATAAGAAAACGGTAGAATTTATGGACCAATGGTTGGATAAATAACGCAATATTTTCCAATTGAAAGAAAATTACTTCAAATACATTGTCAATCTATTATTATTTGTGTATATTTAAAATTAATATTTTCATCATTTTTCGACAATTTAATCAACATGATAAAACAAGGAGGAATTTCAAGTGGGAAAAAGAAGTATCTGGCTTATTTTTAGTATGGTTGTAATTGGATTTATTTTAGTTGGTTGTGCTAGTGAACCAGATGAATCTGGAGCAGAAGGAAATGGGGATGGACAGGCTCAACAAGAAGGTGGAGATTTGGTGATTGCAACTGTTTCTGATGCGGTTGCTTTAGATCCTGCAGGAGTAAATGATGTACCTTCCTTTGATGTACAATACAATATTTTTGAAAAGTTAGTGAAACACGATAGCGATATGAACTTACAACCTAGCTTGGCTAAAAGCTGGGAAACAGTGGATGATAATACCTGGCAATTTGAACTGCAAGAAGGTGTAACTTTTCATGATGGCGAACCATTTAATGCGGAAGCTGTCAAAGCCAATATCGAACGAATGTTAGATCCAGAAGTAGCTGCGCCTCATTCCTATTTATTAGATGGAGTGGAAGAAGTTGTAGCTGTGGATGAATATACCGTTCAATTTAAAACAGAGTACCCAATTTCTGGACTACCTTCTAATTTAACACATCCAGTTGGATCCATGATTTCTCCAAAACTAATCGAAGAAGATTATGCAGCTATGGAGAATGGTGAAAATCCAGGTTCTGTAATCAATGAAAATCCAATTGGGACAGGTTATTTTAAATTTGATGAATGGAATACAGGGCAATACATTCGTTTAGTGAAAAATGAGGATTATTGGGATGGAACGGCTAATATAGATACAGTTACATTTAAAGTTGTATCTGAGGACCTAACACGAATCGCAGAACTACAAACTGGTGATTCACATATATCGAATCCGCTTAGTGCATCTGATGTAGAGCAATTAGAGCAATCAGAGGAAATGTTTGTAAATCAACAAGGTAGTGTTTCTTTAGATTATTTAGGTTTTAATATGGAACAAGAACCATTTGATGATAAGCTTGTTCGCCAAGCTATCTCGATGGCAATTAATAAAGATGAGATCATTGATGGAATCGCAAATGGTTATGCGAAAAAAGCGATTGGTCCTCTAGCTCCTGGAGTTGCTGATTATGATGAAGATCTAGCTGGATTAGAATATGATGTTGAACAAGCAAAAGAATTATTAGCAGAAGCTGGTTATCCAGATGGTTTTTCTGCAACTATATGGACGAATGAAACGAGAGAGCGTTTAGATATTGCTACGAATGTCCAGGCGCAACTAAAAGCTATAGGGATTTCTATAGATATTGAAGTATTTGAATGGGCAGCATACCTGGAGGAAATAGGAAAAGGTAACCACGATATGTTCATCTTAGGATGGTCAAATAGTACAGCAGAAGCGAATAATGGTATCGCGCCATTATTCCACTCAGATAACATTGGACCTTCTGGGAATCGTACATTTATGCAAAATGACGAGCTGGATCAACTGCTAGATGAGGGTCTCACAGAGATTGATGAGGAAGAGCGATTCAATAAATATCAGCGTGCGCAAGAGATACTAGTAGAGGAAGCTCCGGTAGTTTATCTTATGCATAAAGATTATTTAATGGGTGTACATGAAAGTGTAAACAACCTAGAAATGTTACCCACAAAAATGTTGTTATTAAAAGATGTTACGATTGAACAGTAAAGTTAAAAGATTCTGAGGGAAATCCTCAGAATCTTTTTTCGAATGCATACATATAGTAATTATTTTAGTTATAATCCAACCTCAACTTAATCTTGAATGGTGATACCTTGATAGTCGATAGGTATGTATTTAATTTGGTAATCCGCTAATAATGACAAATTAGACATATAGCGTTGTAACGTTGCACCTTTTCCTTTTGAAGTTATTGATAGCATAGTTGGTCCCGCTCCACTTAAGATAGTGCCAAATGCACCATGTTTTTTAGCTTCCTCTCGAATATAAGAGAAGTTAGGAATTAGTTCCGAGCGAAAAGGCTCATGAAAGAGATCTTCTTCCATTAATTTCCCCGCTAACTTATAATCTTTACTGTATAAGGCAGCTATAGTTAAATTACTAATGGCGCTTGCTTTAGCTGCATAATCTCGTTTGTAGCTATCAGGTAAGCAATTTCTCGAGACGGAAGTCTTTAATTCTACATTTGGAATATAGGCAACAATATCGACATCAATGTCTTTCAACTGAATATGTTCAATTTTCTCTTCAAATACCGTTGAAATGATTAATCCGCCATATATAGAAGGTGCAACATTATCAGGATGCCCTTCAATCTCCGTACCATATTGTAATTTTTGTTCCGGTGTTAAATGTAGATTTCCTAATTGATTGGCAAGCTCGATACCTGCAACAATAGCAGAAGCGCTGCTTCCTAAACCGCGAGCCAAAGGAATATCGTTTGCTTCCTGTACTTTACAAGCTGGTAGAGTAATACCATGTTTATGAGCAATATGTTCTGCAATATTCCATATAAAGTGGTTTTCTGTAGAAATGGACTCACCGTCAGAATAAAATTGTAAGCTATTTGCCTCCAGTACATTGAGGTGTAAATATAAGCCTAATGCAAGCCCTGTTGAATCAAAACCAGGGCCAACATTACCACTGCTTGCTGGAACAGAGATACGGAAAGGCTTCATGATGTGATCAGCTCTTCAAGATAGTCCATAACTGCTTTTTCGTTGTTTGGTAAGTTAACAGGATCAATCGATAATTGATCGATTGCAGTTTGTGGATCCTTTAATCCATTACCAGTCAATACAGCAACAACTTTACTTCCTTTTGGAATACTCCCACTTTTAACTTGTTGGATCACACCAGCTATAGATGCTGCTGAACCTGGTTCTGCAAAAATACCTTCTTTTTGTGGAAGTAGTTTGAATGCATTTACGATCTCATCATCCGTTACATACCCAATACTACCATTCGATTCTTCTTTTGCATTTAAGGCAAGCTCCCAGCTTGCTGGGTTACCTATACGAATGGCAGTGGCTATTGTTTCTGGTTGCTCAATGACTTTATTTTTTACGATAGCTGCAGCACCTTCTGCTTCAAATCCCATCATTTTTGGTAATCCTGATTGATATTTTTCGTTATATTCTTTAAACCCTTTCCAATATGCACTAATATTTCCCGCATTACCTACTGGAATAGCAAGAATATCAGGAGCTGAACCTAATTGATCGCAGACTTCGAATGCGGCAGTTTTTTGTCCGTCAATTCGATATGGATTAACAGAGTTAACTAATGTAACGGCTGATTTTTCACTGATTTTACGAACCATTTGTAGTGCCTCATCAAAATTACCATCTATCTCAACAATCTCTGCACCGTACATGACTGCTTGAGCTAATTTTCCTAGAGCAACTTTTCCTTTAGGGATGACAATAATTGCGCGTATACCAGCTCTAGCAGCATAGGCTGCAGCTGCAGCTGATGTATTTCCGGTAGAAGCACAAATAATTGATTTGCTGCCTTCCTCGATTGCTTTTGCAACTGCCATAACCATACCTCTATCTTTAAACGAGCCAGTTGGGTTTAAGCCTTCAAATTTTCCGTATAACTCTATTCCCAATTCCCTTGATAAAGTTGGAAAAGACAGTAAAGGAGTGTTTCCTTCCATTAGACTTAATAGTGGTGTCTGGTCGGTGACTGGTAATAATTCCGCATATTCCTTTAATAATCCTTGCCAAGTCATTACATCACTTCCCCTTCCACTTTATAATAGCTTTTGACTTCAATAACTGCTTCAAAACTTCGCAACTTCTCTAACGTATGTTGGAAATTGGATAAAGATGTATCATGAGTTACGACGACAATTTCTGCTGACTCATACTCATTTACAGGCGTCTGTACAATACGTTGGAAGCTTATATCTTGTTCATGGAATAATGATGATATTTTAGAAAGTACACCAGTTTCATCTTTTACATAAAGTCGAACATAATATTGGCTATGCCGTTTATTGACTGGTGTTAAAGTTTTAGAGAACTGCATTTCATTTGATTGATTGCCAGATACACCGAGACGAAGTCCTTTTATTGCTGCACTGACATCAGATAGTATTGCTGTAGCAGTTGGTAAACTACCGGCTCCAGGACCATAAAACATGGTTTCACCTACTGCCTCGCCATATACATAAACAGCGTTGTATTCGTTCTTTACACTAGATAATGGGTGATTTTTTGATAAGAGAGTGGGTTGTACATTTACTTCCAGCTCTTGATCGTTAAAATTCGCAAAACCAATAAGTTTCATTGTATAACCGAGTTGCTTTCCGTAACGTAAATCTTCTAATTCTATTCCTCGAATCCCGTTTACTTCTACATCGCTTAATTCAACAGGAGTTGAGAAAGCAAGTCGACCGAGGATGGCCATTTTTCGTGCAGCGTCTAAGCCTTCAACATCTGAAGTAGGGTCGGTTTCCGCAAATCCTAACCGTTGTGCTTCTGATAGAGCGTCCTCATAACTCATGCCATCTTCATCCATTTTCGTTAGAATGTAGTTTGTTGTACCATTCACAATTCCCATGACACGTTGAATATGGTCTGTGGATAATCCTTCCGTAATCCCTCTTAGAATAGGAATACCTCCAGCAACGCTTGCCTCATAATAGAAGTCACAACGATTTTTTGTTGCTTCAGCTTGTAACTCAGGACCATGTAATGCGACTAAATCTTTATTCGCAGATACTACATGTTTTTTATTTTTAAAGGCACGTAAAATATATTCTTTTGCCTGGTCAATGCCACCCATTACTTCTACTATAATATCGATAGATGAATGATCTAATACATCACTCGGATCTGTCGTGAGCAAATCATCATTAATATGTATATTCCTTGCTTTATCTAAATTTCTTACCAACACTTTTGAAACTTCTACTTCGCAACCAAGTTGATGAGTTAATTTTTCACGATGATCATTAATTAATTGAATAACACCAGACCCAACAACTCCTAAACCTAATAAACCAACAGATACTTTATCTTTCACACTTTCACCCCTCTACGATGATATATTGAATACATTTAAACACGAAAACCAATGTATGGCAATAGTGAATTATTTGAAATTAACAAATAAATGTTGTGTTAATACACTAATAGAAAGAGAGTAGGAGGAAAGCAGATGAGAGAAGCAGTGATTGGAGCAATATTTCTTGTTTGTTTAGCAATCGGTTGTATACTTGGTTATTTTTTCGGAAGTACAGAAACTGGGGGAACTATTGGTTTAGCTTTTGGGCTAGGAAGTATTTTATTATTTCGAAAACGTAGAAGAAAAGATGGCATATAACTAAGAACATTCGTTGGCGTTTCTCAACAAATCATAGAAAAAGCTCTTGAAGTTATTGAGAAGTATTATAGAGAGATTGGGACAAAGGCATTTAGGCAAAAGATAAATCCGAATGAGTAGGCTTTGAAACCCTGCTTCAGAAATATACTACCCTTATCCTAAGGCGGGTGGCGAGCCTCCGGATGCTTATGCATCTGGGTCTCGCCTAGGCCTCTTTCCTATAGGACAAGGAAGTCCCCGACAGCATTGCATCGCATGCAGAAAATCGATTTTTGATTTTAAAGGAGTCTCCGTATATTTCTCAAGCTTATTCTATCTATCATAAGTCTTTTAGCAAAACTTTTTGATATGCCTCAACTTCTCCTTGCTTTTTGATTAATACTAAGAAACCGCCGATTGTTTATCTTTATATCCTTTTAAAGCAATAATCGATACGATAAGACCGATAAATACAATTGCTCCTCCTACATACGCATTTGCTTGTACATGAGACTTTTCAATGACAAAGCTACCTATAAATGAACCAATTGCTATTCCGAAGTGTAATGCAGAATTATTTAGACTTACTAATATATCTGCATTTTTAGGTGCAGTTTCAATTAAAAAGCTTTGGATTGGTGGTGACACTGCCCAGCTCATCATGCCCCAAATAATTAATACAACAAAGAAGATAATTATATTAAATGTAGCAAAAGGCAATGAGATAATCGCTAAAATAAAGAGCGTAATCACTGTAAGAATAGTACGTTTCGGACCAAAATGATCAGATAAAGCTCCGCCAGCACCACCGCCACTAACTGCAGCGATTCCAAAAGCAAAATAGACAACACTAAGCCAGAAACCATTCATATCCATCGTTTCACTAACGAAAGGGTTTAAGTAAGCATACAATGTAGTATGTCCAGCCAATACAAATAAGGTAGTTAGTAATGCGAATAAAACGGATTTGCTACTAAGCATTTTAAGCTGGGTTTGTAATGGTAAAGGTTTTTCGGATGTATAAATCCTCGTCATAAAGAAATATACGCCTATCATAGATAAAACGGTTAATATTGCTATGAGTACAAATGGTGCTCTCCATCCGAATGCTTCTCCAAGTATTAAACCAAAGGGGATACCAAACACTAATGAACCACTTACGCCCATACTAACAATTCCAATAGCTCTCCCGCGGTATTCGGGTTGAACAATGGATGATGCCATCATGATACAAAGCACAATAAGTATCGAAGCACTTGCTGCAGAGACAATTCTACTTATAAATAGCATTGTATAGGAAAAACTAAATACAGCAATTAAATTACCAATAAAAAAAGTACTTAAAGCTATTAATGTTAATTTTTTTCGTTCAATTGAAGCCGTTAGAAATAATAAAATTGGTGCTGATACTGCAAATACAAGTGAAAAGATGGTAATAAGCAATCCAGCCTGTCCCATCGTAACATCAAGATCATTTGCTACTAAATCTAAAATACCACTTATAATTAATTCTACCATTCCAACTACAAAGGAAATGGTCATTAATAGATACACTCGTTTATCCATATTAACACAGCCTTACATAAAATTTCGCAACATGACTATCGTAGACTTATTTTTACAGAAGTACAAGAGAATAGTATTTATTTACAAATTTTTTACACAGCACAGTTAAAAAGGAAAAAAAGCGTTGTATTTGTTATACTTGTAATATCGCATGAATCGGACAAGGAGGAGTCTTTGGTGAGTAATCAAGCAACATTAGATAAAGAAGCAATGAAGGTACTCAAAGAAACTAGTCGAACATTTTACATTCCAATAAAGCTGCTGAATAAAACATTAAGGAAAACAGTTGGTTCAGCATACCTTTGTATGCGTGCGATTGATGAAATGGAAGATCATGAAGCTTTGGATTCTTCTAGTAAGCAGGAATTACTAATCCAAACAAGTCGATTATTACAAGCGGAATCGTTTGATAATGTTGCTTACCAATCATTAATTGATCCGTATCGTAATATTCTCCCAGAAGTAACAATTAGATTAAATGATTGGTTGCTTTATTGCCCTTCAGATATTGTTACGAAAGTTAAGGCTTCTACTAGTGAGATGGCGGAAGGAATGGCAAAATGGGTAGCTAGAGACTGGGAAGTAAACACCAAAGAAGACTTAGATGAATATACGTATTATGTGGCTGGGCTAGTCGGTGTCATGCTATCAGATATTTGGCAATGGTATGATGGAACAGAAACAGATCGTGAGTTAGCTATTGGGTACGGTCGAGGATTACAAGCTGTCAATATATTAAGAAATATTGATGAAGATGCTGAACGCGGAGTAGGTTTCTTCCCGGATGATTGGACTAAAAAAGAAATGTTTGAATATGCAGAGATGAATTTACATATGGGAGATCAATATATGGAACAAATTTCCACAAAGAATATTTTGTTATTCTGTCGTATCCCATTAGCACTTGCGCAAAAAACATTGGACGCATTGAAAAAAGGGAAAGAAAAAATATCACGGGATGAAGTTGAAAACACAGTTGATCACATTATAAATTCATAAATGAAGATATTTTATTAGTGCATAATTTATCCATGCTTCGAACAGATTTTAAAATTAATCCATTTATAATAAGAATTCTGCTAAAAATTGCAGGATTCTTTTATTTTGGTGTAAATAAAGTGATTTGAGGGAAGATTTTATTCTAATTCTTCTCTTTCCTTCTGTATTTAACGAGAAACTATAGGGGATATTATTTGTATGAACAAAAATAAAAAACTATAATTAAAAACTGTGTTTAATAAATGAGCAAGTTGGTGGAATTCTGTTGTGATTCACGTTTTCTCTGTTTTCATTTATCCATCCAACGGTCTTTAAGAACAGTTAATACTACTAACTTTAGACGACTTGCTGTAAAAAACAGGAGGTAAAACGTGAGATCCAAAAATAAAAAGGAACTCGATTGGCCCGTTTTTTATATAAGCGGCGGTTTTTTAATATTATTTATCATCCTTTCATTATTAAGTAAGGAGAAAGTTGGAGAGTGGGTAAATACTTTATTTACTTATTCCTCAGATTGGTTCGGGGCATATTGGCAAATATTACTATTACTTAATTTCTTAATCGGACTAGGATTAGCCGTATCAAAATATGGAAAAGTTCGTTTAGGGAAAATGGATAAACCAAAGTATAGTTATTTTGGTTGGGTAAGTATGATTTTGGTGACATTACTCGCGAGTGGCGGTGTCTTCTGGGCAGCTGCTGAACCGATGTATCATTATATGGATACACCACCTTTGTTTGGTGGTGGAGAGTTTAACTATTTAGACGGTGCAATGGCTCAAGCTTTTGTTCATTGGGGGTTCCTTGGATGGGCGATTCTCGGTACTTTAGCAGTGGTAGTCATGATGTACGTCCATTATCACAAAGGATATCCATTAAAACCTAGAGGATTACTATACCCAATATTTGGTGAAAAAATTTTTGAAAAGAGTGTTGTCGGAACACTTGCAGACAGCTTTTCAATTATAGCAACAGTAGCAGGTACACTTGGCCCATTAGGATTTCTAGGGTTACAGATTTCTTACGGATTAAATCATTTATTTGGAGTACCCAATACACTTGTGATAAGTATGTTAGTAGTGCTTGGTTTAGTCACAGTTGCTGCTATATCTGCTGCGACAGGCGTAGATAGAGGAATTTATCATTTAAGTAATTGGAATGTACAATTTACGATTCTTCTAGCATTACTTGTATTTCTAATTGGTCCAACAACATTTATTATTGATGCTTTTATCGGTGGAACAGGTGCTCATTTACAAAATTTCTTTACAATGAATTTGTTTCGTGGAGATGAAGGTTGGTTATCTGGTTGGACGATATTTTTCTGGGGTTGGTTTATTGGCTATGCTCCAATGCTTATTGTATTTATAAGCCGTATTTCCAGGGGTCGAACAATTCGTGAACTAATTATTGCGGTATCCGTTGTTGCACCATTAGTTACAAATTTCTGGTTCTCTGTTGTAGGAGGAACGGGGATATTCTTTGAAAATGAAAACCCAGGTTCTGTTTCCAATGCTTTAACAGAGGGGGGAATGCCTGCAGCTGTTATGGCAATAACGGATCAATTACCTATGGGAGTTATATTTGGAGTAGGATTTTTATTAGTATCGATTATATTTGTAGCTACTACTACGGATACGATGTCATATACAGTCGCTGCGACATTATCGGGTCATGATAACCCGAAACGTTGGTTACGTGTGTTCTGGGCAATCATCTTTGGTGCTACAACAGCTGTAATTTTAACGATTGGAGAAGACAGTATTACATCAATACAAAATTCTATTGTTATTACTGCAGTTCCTGTATCTTTCTTGTTGTTACCACCATTGTGGAATGCGCCAAAAATTGCAAAGAAAATGGCATTAGAACAAGGGTTAATATGGCAGCGTGAAATGAATAAAAAAGTGGATAAAGATTAAAAAAATAAATATCAAAAAGACGGTCTCATAAGGGCCGTCTTTTTGATATAAACTAATTTTTCCTTAAAAAGGCTTTGTTGTTAATAACATTGAAATGATTCAATTCGACCTAAATCCATTCCAAAGTACACCCAACGGAATCCACTCCAACGGAAACCTGCAATAGAATTTCTTCCCACGAACGTAGGGAAGTACCAAAAACCTCTTCCTCTTTCTGGCCAAATGTAAGTGAAACGGAAAAGACAACGTCTAATTCCACCAGGATCTACTGCAAAAGTTTGGAATGCTGGTTTCTCTGGTGTGAAGCTAGGAGGAGCTGCTGTTGGAGCTTGTTGCCCATCTTGGCCACCACCGCCGGGAAAGCCACCGCCTGGGAATCCACCACCCGGGAATCCATCAAAAATTCCTCCAGGAAATCCCCCCGGGAATCCACCACCCGGGAATATTCGACCAGGCGTATTTGGATCGTCATTGAAATATCCATAAGGATTATTCACATCTGACTCATCAACTTCATGATATCCTTCTGAACTTTCGTAAGGTGTTCCAGTGAACTGCTGTTGATTATAATCGTCACGCTGTTGATTAAAATACTGATTTAACATATCACCAGGTAAGTTATTATTTTGTCTCTGATCTTGTTGAGGTTGCTGATGATATGGATGATTATTATAGTAATCCATTATTTTCCTCCTCATATGCAAAGTTTCATCACATTAGCATATGGGATAAGAGCACAATTTGGGATACATAATTATAATATTGGGCTTATCCAAGAAAAAATAAAGGAAGAAAGCGAAAACCCCACTGAATGTAGGCTTCACTTTATAATCGTTGTACTGCTTGTAAAATATGATTTGTTTCTGTTATTGCTGTAATAAAAGATACACCATCAGCTCCAGCTTGGATGACTTCTTGTGCATTTGTAGTATTAATTCCTCCAATTGCAACTATTGGTAGAGAAGGATGCTGTTTTTTTAAATTTTGAATCCATTCAAGACCAACCGCTTTTTTAGCATCTTCTTTTGTATTTGTTGCAAATATTGGACCAGCTCCAATGTAATCGACTATTTCTAATGGACTATGATTCAACTCTTTATTCGTTGATATGGACAATCCAATTATCTTATTTGGGAATTGTTTCCGCACAAATTCTACAGGTTGATCATCCTGACCGACATGAATACCATCTGCATCCAATTGTTTTGCTAAATCAACATCGTCATTAATAATGAAAGGGATCTGAAAATCATGGCAAATAGCTTTTAAATCTTTTGCAAGTTCAACTTTTGCAGCGCCTTTTAAAGAATGCTTACCTTTCTCACGGAATTGAAAAGCAGTAATTCCCGCAGCTGCTGCCTCTTGTAAAATCTCTCGTGGGTCTCTATGGCAATTTTGACTTCCCATAATAAAATACTTCCGAAGCATATTTTTTTGGAATTTCATAAGCATTTATTCTCCTTTCGTAAGGTCTTGTGGCATTTTTGAAAGAGAATCAATGAATACAGGTAAAAAACTGCCTGGACCACGAACACTTTCTTGATTAGCTGCATACGAAGCTGAAAGTCCATAGAACGAAACCGCTGTAATTAATTGGTCTTTCAATGGTGCTTTTGTGGTTAAACATGCTGCAATAATCGAACCTAATAAACAACCAGAACCGGTTATGGTTGATAGGTAATGATGTCCTGTACCATTATGAATCAAATGATTATCCACATAAATAACATCTGTTTCTCCGGTAACAATAACGGCAGTGTTATATTTTCGACTTACTTTTTGCGCGATTTCATCTAAATTACCGTCACCAACGGAGTCAACTCCCTTTGCTTCGAGTGTGATATCAACTAGACTTGCTAGTTCACCACCATTTCCTTTTATCACAGTGGGACGAACTTCCTCTAAAATTTTATCAATAGCTTTTCGTCTAAAAGAAGTGGCAGCAACTCCGACAGGGTCTAATAATACAGGAATATTATGTTCATTTGCTGTTTTTCCAGCAGCTATCATAGATTCCAATTCAATGGAAGTTAACGTACCGATGTTAATTAAAACGGCATTTGAAATTGCGGCAATTTGTTCTGCTTCTTCTATCGCTTTTGCCATTATTGGCGAACCGCCGAATGAAAGTAACCCATTAGCTGAGAAGTTCATTACTACTTGATTGGTTAGGTGATGCACAAGTGGTTTAGTATCACGAACTTGTTTAATAATATCGACTTGCATATATCTCCCTCTCCTTATTTTCTCCTTTATCTTTCCCGAATTGCCCAGTGATTTGTCGGTCCATTCCCATAACCGAGCTCAAACGATTTGGATATTGCAGCAGTAACAAAGTCTTTTGATTTCTGAACTGCCTCTACCATGGAGTACCCCTTAGCGAGATAACTAGTTATAGCAGCAGAATAAGTGCAACCCGTACCGTGAGTGTTTTTTGTATTAATTCGTTTAGCTGAAAATGTATGAATCGCAGATCCATCATATAGAAAGTCTACTGCCTCTGCTTTCATATGGCCCCCTTTTATTAATGCGGCATCCGCATTGAAATGATCAACGATATGTTTTGCCGCATCTTTCATGTCTTCTAATGTTTCAATAGAATGACCAGTAATAAATTCTGCTTCTGGAATATTAGGAGTCACTAGTGCGGTTTGGGGGAGCAAATATTCTCTTAAAAATGATCGGGCCTCTGTATCTATTAGCGAGTCACCGCTTGTTGCAACCATAACTGGGTCCATAACATAAGGTGCATCCATTTTCTCAATTTTTTTGGAGATTATTTCCATCATTTGTTTATTGGCAATCATTCCCGTTTTAAGGGCATGAATAGGCATATCCTTTATTATAACTTCAAGTTGATCTTCAATCATATTGATTGGCATATGATGGACGGAAGTTACACCAGTAGTATTTTGAGCTACTACGGAAGTAATGACAGACATGCCGTATGTTTGAAGTTCTTGAAATGTTTTTAAATCTGCTTGTATTCCAGCTCCACCACTAGGGTCTGTGCCGGCAATCGTTAATGCACATGATACATTATTCATTATTTATATCCTCCTTCAATGACGGCCACTCCTCAGTAGACATAGCCATTTCCCAAAATAAGTATTCTAATTGACAACTCTTTCGGAAAGCAATTTTCATACTTGCTTTTTCTTTTTCTGAAGCATGTCTCGCATGTTCATCAAGTCGTTCACACATTTCCTCAACATCTTGTTTGGTATTTGCATAACATTGAATCCATATTTGAAATGGGTGATTATCCGATACTTGCCACGTTTCATTTAGATATTTTCCGATCTCATAATACGTCCAAGGGCATGGCAAAAGCGCACTAATTGCTTCACCTGTAGTTCCTGTTTGGGCATGATACATCATATGTTTAACATAATGATCTCCTGTTGGAGGTAATGGCTGTCCTTGTAAGTCTTCGTAGTTTACATTAATATACTCACAGAAACACAGATGGGCTTGGATTTCGTCATGTAATGAAAACTGCATTAGAGCACTAAAGTAAGCGATGTCGTTACGATGATTTGCATTACCAATAGCTGAGCCGATAGTTTTCATAAATCCATTTAAATAAGCATAATCCGCTTGAACATAGTGACGAACTGCATCTACGGATAGTATTCCCTTTCCTATCCCTTCTACAAACGGGTGATTTTTTATAAGTGTAAAAATATCTTCGTTTTCTAATTTTAGTTCTTCTGAGAATTTCATGAGTAATCTCTCCTCTGAGTGTGTGAGAGTTCTGGTTTCACTTTATGAACTCGAGATAAAATAAACCAACCTATGGACGCTCCTGAAACACTACTAATGATGAATGCTGGTAGAAATGCAAGCGCACCAACACTCGATCCCATTAAAAAGTTAGCAAAAGGAACAGCAAGAAAAGAACCAATAATCCCGGTTCCAAGTATTTCTCCTGTAACTGCTAAACGATGATGCCGCCATTTTTGATAAAGTACCCCTGCAAAAAATGCGCCTACCATACCTCCTGGAAAAGCTAGTAATGTTCCTAAACCTAAGAGATTTCGAAGTAAACCGATCATTAAAGCAACTCCAACAGCAGGTCCTGGACCAAGTAACACTGCTGACATAACATTTACTGCATGTTGTACAGGATACGCTCTTGCGACACCAGCAGGGAACCATAATAACTGTGAACCAATCGTTCCAATGGCAACAAGTACTGCCATCAATGTTAATACACGGGTGTTTTTCACTTTATCTCTCCTTTCAAAAACAAAAAACCAAGTCCGAATAAGGGACCTGGTTTTGGTATACTGAGAATGTAATCATCAAAATTATTGACTACTTCCCTACGCTGGTATTAACCAGATCAGGTCCATAAGAGTCGGAAAGTAGGTGCTTTCCTCTCAGCCCACACATCTCATTGGGCACCCCTAGTAGTTGCTTTTCGTATTTATTTACTTCATATTAACTGTAACAAAATAAATAAATTCTGTCATCTGTGTACATAAAATTGGGATTCAAAGGAGATTGAGATAGATGCTTCAATTGAAAGAAATAGAATATCGACATGGGGACCACATATTGTTTTCGACGTTTAATTTAACAATTCAAAAAGGGGAAGTTGTTGCTATTCATTCCTCTTTAAATGTCCGTCAAATGTTAATCAAAATGATTGTTGGAGATAAAAAAATCATTAACGGTAGTATCGAATTAAATGGAAATAAATTAGAAGATAAAGTGGAATATTTTCAAGCATTAGGGCTTCAATTATTGAGTAACTCCCTTTACGAACGGATGAATATAAAAGAGTATTTTCGATTTATTGAAAAATTATATCAAACGAATGTCAACCATCAAGAATTGATTGAAAAGCTACAATTGTATGAAGTGAAGGATAAACGAATTAGCAAATTAACAGAGTCTGAACAAAGGCGAGTTCATTATGGGAAAATAATTATTCAAGATACAAGTATTATTCTTTTTGAGGAGCCAGATTTAAATGTTGACCTAGAGACGAAACGAGTATTGGTTCATGTTTTAAAACATCTTCAGAAGAATAATAAAGGTGTATTAATATTGACATCTAATATGGAAAGCGCAATTACATTAGCAGAAAGTGTATATCGACTTAATGAGGATGGGTTACAAACGGTTGAAATAAAAACAGAAGAAAATGATGAAAAGCAAGAGGAGGTAGACAAGGCTTCAGAAGAAGGATTAGATAAGCAAGATTTTTCTTTTCAGCTAAATAAAATACCATCGAAAGTTAATGACAAGATAGTACTACTTGATCCTCCGGAGATTGATTATATTGAAAGCGATGAGGGTCAAGCGGTAGTACACATGAAGGGGTCATCCTTTCGAACAGCGTTTACACTTCGCCAATTAGAAGAAAAATTAGAACATCAGGGATTCTTTCGATGTCATCGATCTTATATTGTAAATTTGCAAAAAGTACGTGAAGTAATTACATGGACGAGAAATAGTTACAGTCTTGTTTTACAGGATAAAGAAAAAACTCAAGTACCATTATCGAAAACAAAGATGGTTGATTTAAAGCAAATTTTAGGGGTCGATTAAGCTCCGTTTAACCGATTATTTACTCCATTCATCGGAAATTTAGTGCGAAGACCTTGATATAACAGTATTCTGAAGATGCAAATGAAAATTAGATTTTCAGGAGGTAATAACATGACTTCAGTCATTGAAGTAAGTCATTTAGAAAAAGTTTATCAAAATAAGCAGGCACTAAACGATGTGAATTTTCAAGTCGAAAAAGGGGAAACATTTGGATTTTTAGGTCCGAGTGGTTCAGGAAAAACAACAACAATAAAAATATTAACTGGACAATTAACACATACTTCTGGAATAGCAAAAGTATTTGGGATTCCAGTTCAACAATTAAAATCGCCAGCTCAACGTAAACGATTTGGAGTTGTTACAGATAATAGCGGCTTATATAACCGTCTCACTATCTATGATAATCTAAAAACGTACGCGCAGTTATATGATGTACAAGAGAACCGTATTAATGAAGTATTAGAGATGGTACGGTTACAAAATGAAACAAAGCAACAAGTAGCCAAGTTATCAAAAGGTATGACACAACGTGTACTCTTAGCAAGAGCATTACTCCATAAACCTGAAATATTATTTTTGGATGAGCCAACCTCAGCATTAGATCCAGTGAACTCTAAGCACATTCATGAAGGATTAAAGGAATTGAATAAGCAAGGTACAACAGTATTTTTAACAACACATGATATGGAAGAAGCAGATCATTTATGTCATCGTGTAGCGTTTTTGAATAAAGGTTCTGTGCAGTTATTGGATAGCCCTAAAAATTTGAAGAAGCAATATCGTGAAGAGAAAGTGTTACTAGAATTAAGGGATGGGAGAGAATTGGAATTACCATTAGAACCTTCCGTTGCTAATGACATTCAACGATATATTTCAGAAGATCGTGTAGAAACTATCCGCACAAAAGAACCAACATTAGGGGATATTTTTGTAGAAGTAACTGGGAGGGAACTAGTATGACTTTTTCTGTAAAACGTTTTATGGCAATTTTTCAAAAAGATTTAAAGGACTTATATCGTAATTTATATGTCTCTTCAACGATTATCTTACCACTTGTATTTGCACTTATATACGGAAGGATGGATGTTGTTCCATTAGAGATTCATATATTTATCATTAGCATTTCTTTATCGATGGTAGGTGCATTCCTTCAATGTGCAATCATTGCGGAAGAAAAGGAAAAGAATACACTTCGTGGTTTAATGCTTTCTCCTGCTACAATTACTGAGATACTAGCAGGGAAAAGTGCTGTAACAGTAGTAATCACATTATTAATTACGTATATCTCTATGTTAATTTCAGGATTTTCACCTTCTAATGTTTTACCAGTAGTATTAGGTGTTGTACTATCACTTATTTTCTTTATTACACTAGGGACTTGGTTAGGGTTAATTACTCGTTCCGTTTTAGAAGCTTCCATCTATATTTTACCGGTGATGTTTATATTTGGAATGGCTAATATGTTTATTGGATTCGCAGACGACTACCCTATTCTACGAGTGTTAGAGTATACACCTACAATTCAGTTATTCGAAATAGCGAGTATAACCAATGGAACTTTTGCAAATTACTGGCAACCATTTGCAATTATTGGGGCGTGGATAGTGGTGGGTACTGGATTAACAGTATTGTCCTTTAAGAAACGAATGATGGATTAATATAATTCCCAAGTTTTATTAAAAAACCAATAATGAACCAGAATATAAATGTTAATGGTCTGCAATGGAAATCACAGCGTTTTATTCGCCTTTTGTACCAAATATTAGAGTCCTCCGTTTGCTTAAGAATCGGAGGACTCTTCAAGCTGTTGTCTTGGGAAATTGAGTCTATCTATAAAAAACTTAAAAAAATTATTATAGATTCTTTACGGGTTTTCGTTTAATCTATAAGAAGTGTTTTAATTTTTGTGTTTTTTAAAGGGGGGCATCATCATGAATCAAATCCATCGACCAACCGTAGTAGCACTATTGTTAGCAGGATCTTTTATTGCAATTTTAAATCAAACGTTAATGATAACAGCAATTCCTCCTATAATTATAGAAATGGGTATTACGGCAAATAGTGCGCAATGGCTAACAACGGTTTTTATGCTTGTAAATGGAATCATGATACCAGTAAGTGCGTTTTTAATTGAACGGTTTACAACGAGACAATTATTTATGTCAGCAATGGGGATCTTTGCTATCGGTACATTAGTGGCAGGTCTATCTCCTGTTTTTGAGATGTTATTAGTTGGGAGAGTCATTCAATCTATTGGTGCAGGAGTCATGCTACCACTTATGACGACGGTATTCCTACTAATTTTTCCGATTAACCGCCGAGGTTCTGTAATGGGTTTAATTGGTTTAGTTATTTCTTTTGCTCCAGCTATTGGGCCAGCTTTATCAGGGTGGGTAACAGGACATTTTTCTTGGAGATATTTGTTCTTTATTATCTTTCCAATTGCTGTCATTGATATGATTGTAGCTTATTTTGCTTTGAAAAATGTAACAGAGGTAAAAAAGACAAAGCTCGATGTCTTATCTATTATTCTATCGTCGTTTGGGTTTGGTGGAATTCTCTACGGTGTGACCAATGCAGGAAATTATGGTTGGGGAGCTCCAATCACGCTGATAACATTAGCTATTGGAATTATTTCATTAATGTTATTTATTTTCAGGCAGTTAAAACTAACACATCCAATGCTAGAGTTCCGTGTGTTCAAATACGCTATTTTTCCTTTTAGTGTATTTATTGGTTCAATAACATTTATGGGACTCATTGGTACAGAGACATTAATTCCTTTATTTATGCAGAACATGCGTGAATTTAGCGCATTTCAAGCAGGAATGGCAATGTTACCAGGAGCGTTAGTTACAGGACTTCTTGCCCCAGTAATTGGTAGAATGTTTGATCGACACGGTGGGAAATGGATTGTTCTTCCAGGTGTCGTTATTATTACCCTAGCTACTGTTCCATTTATTTTTATAGATACAGAAACGACGTTTGTCTTTATAACCATTTTGTACGCTATTCGTATGTTTGGCTTAGCATTAATTATGATGCCGATTCAGACTGCTGCACTTAATCAGTTGCCTAATGAATTAATACCTCATGGAGCGGCAATGGATGGTACGATGCGTATGACAGCAGCTTCTGTTGGTACTGCGGTTTTAGTTTCTGTTATGACTTCTGTAGAGTCTATGGCAGAGAATCACGTAGCACGTCCAGATATCTTAGGTGTGAATGTATCGTTTGCTGTGATTGCGGTATTAGCACTATGTACGATTATTGCCTATTTCTTCATTAAATTTGACCCATCACCAGCTAAAGTAGCGAAGGTGGAAAGAAATAGGTCAGATAAAGAATTTAAGTAAAAATATATGTAGACTTCTGAGAAAAATGGCTTAAGCGAGCCCCTGATAAATAAGACAACAGAGGCTCGCCAGCCGCCTTTGAACAGTGGAGGATATATTCCTTCGGTGTGGTTTATCTTTTAACTATAAAACACTTTTATAAAAAGTATATTAACTCATTTACTAACATGGAGCAGAATTGCTTTTACGCACTTCTATTTACTTCTTTTTTCATGTGTTCATCTGTATTTTTCTTTCCATATTTCCTCATCGAGTAATTGTATAAAACAAATCCTAAAATAATCCAAGCACCGATGATAAGCCATTCATAAGGCCAGATTAACGCAGATGGCATACCTGGGAGGTAAAGAATCGTTACACCAATAGACATAATGGTTGCTATCCAACCAATCGTAGTTCCACCGGGGAGACGGAAGGGTCTTTCCATTTCTGGTGCTTTCTTTCGCAAAATAATAAATGATATAGCAACCATTAACCAAGCGACAACCAGCCCAAGTCCACCAGCATTGACTAACCAAACCAAAGCTGGTCTTCCTAAAAGCGGAGCTGCAGTTGATAACAATGCAATTAACAAAATTGCTTTATGTGGGGTATTATATTTAGGATGTAATTGGCCGAGAGATTTTGGGAGCATTCCGGCCTTTGCTAAAGCATAAATTGCCCTACTTCCTCCAACGTAAAATCCAATCCAACTCGTTAATATTCCGCCAATACCGCCTAAGACAAGAAAATTCCCCATCATTTCACTATTTCCAAAAGCCTTGGCCATTGCATCAGCTGTAACTAAATTGGATGCATTAATTTCAGTTGGTGTTAACATTCTAGATACACCAAAAATAATTGCTATATACCAAATTATGGCTACTACTACAGATAAGATAAGTAATTCTCCAATTTTTTTCTTCGGTAGATTAATTTCTTCTGCAGCTTGTGGTATAACATCAAAACCAACAAACATAAAAGGTGTCATCATAAGTACAGTCATAATGCCTACCATTCCTGTTTCAAAAAGTGGATTCATATTATTTATACTACCGCTAAACGTACTTCCAGTAATGAGCATGATTCCTGCAATGAAAATTAAAATAGTTAAAATGAAATTAATAACTGAAGATAGTTTAATTCCTCTATAATTAATCCATGCAACTAATGCTGAACCAATAATTCCCACACCAGCCCAAGTTAATGTCACATCCCAACCAGCAATTGTGTAAAGGTATCCTTGACTATAGTGGGGGACAAGGTATTCAAATACCGTTGGTAAAGCTACTGCTTCAAAAGCAATAACTGAAACATAACCAAGAATAATTGCCCATGTAGCGATGAATGAAGTAACTCTTCCCATGGCCTTGTATGTATACACATGTTCCCCTCCGACAAATGGAATTGCAGAGGACAATTCTGCGTATGTTAAACCAACAAACACTACAAGTAAGCCACCGAGTAAAAATGCAATAATTGCACCAAGCGATCCAGCTTCTGATATCCATAACCCAGAAGTTACTACCCATCCCCAACCAATCATTGCTCCAAATGCAAGGGCAAAAACATCTTTTTTATCCAACGATTTTAATAGCTTTTCCGAGTTGTTCATCCAATTCCCCCCTAGAAATAGTTGATTTATTATATCGTCTCGTGTCTTGATTAATCTTGGGCTACACCTAGTTTTTGTTGAACAAATAATATGGCGTCACTTATTCGAGAGATAAGTTCTTTGGTTTCTTGTTTTGTAATAATTAACGGTGGGGCAAAACATAAGATGTTCGAACCATCGTAAGTGACCCCTCTTGATATTACTCCTCGTTCATGTAGTGCATTAATAACAACAGGGGTTATACCAACATCTGGAGAGAATGGTTGACTGGTGGAAGAATCTTGTACAAGTTCAATAGCTCCTATTAATCCGATTGCTCTAACTTCTCCAACAATAGACGATTTTTTTTTGGATTTTTTGGAAGCCATTCAGTAATTCCAATCCTCTTTCTTTTGCGTTAGTGACAAGTGATTCTTGTTCAATGATTTCTATATTTTTTAATGCAACTGCAGCAGCTGTAGGATGACCACTATAGGTAAATCCATGGAAAAGAGTTCCTTTTGATTTTTCTTTTAAAACAGTGTGAATATGATCGGATACGACAACACCGCCCATGGGAATATATCCACTAGTAACACCTTTAGCAAAGGTCATTGCATCCGGTATAACATGCCAATTTTCCATACCAAACATGGTTCCTGTTCTCCCGAAACCGGTAATTACCTCATCAGCAATAAAAAGGATATTATAGAAGTCGCAAAGTTCTCTTACTGCCTCCAAATAATCTGTAGGCGGAATCAATACACCTCCAGCTCCTTGAACAGGCTCTACAATAATTGCTGCTATAGTCTCTTTAGTTTCTTGTTCTATCATGGATTGTAACGATGTGATTGCTTTTTCTGTAGTTGAACGATAAGGTGTTTCTACATGTAAAAAGTCATTCATCAAATGACCCGCCATATTCCAAAATTCAGGTATGCCAGTTATACTTGTAGAGGCGGCAGCCACTCCATGGTATCCTCTTTTTAAAGAAATGATTTTTCTTTTGGTGGGTTTGTTTTGTATTTTCCAGTAATGACGTGAAAGTTTCACAGCGGAGTCATTTGACTCTGAGCCACCTGATGTGAAGAAGACAGCATTTAGTCCTTGTGGAGTAAGTTCTGCGATTTTCTTTGCTAATCGTATAGCAGGTTCATGACTAAATGTTGAGAAAGCAGAACTGAAAGCGAGTTTTTTCATTTGTTCTGATGCAACCTCAGCTAATTCAGTTCTTCCATGTCCGATATTTACATTCCAAAGAGAGGAAACTGCATCGATATATTCTTTATTATTTGTATCTGTTACATAAATACCAACACCCTTAGTCATAATTGCCTTAGCTCCATCTTTTTGTTGCTGCATAATGGATGATGTTGGGTGAATAAAGTGTTTTTTATCCAATTCAAATAAATCTTCCATTTTACAAAACCTCCTTATTTAAATACAAAAACCAGTCATAAAGACAGAATTAACCCGTCGATATAACTGGTCCTTGATCTAATTCCGTGCTTTACGGGTGAAGTAAAGTCAATTAGATTCAACAATTATTGGTTTATATTTTACAGAAAATTTAAACATCTATCAATAGTTAAATTTAATCATTTTATTAATGGAATTATTACTTGAGTTATCAAGCTCTATTTAAAAGCGAATAATTAGTGATACTTCATTTCAAACGTGTTTTACTAGATAATAACAGTAGAAAGCTGATGGGGGCGAGTGAATGTCAGATTTAACTGAATCGATGAAGGCGTGGGTATTAGATCATTTTCCAGAGGATTCATTTATTACGACAATTAATTGTTTGAAAGGGAGTACTACTGCTACTTTATTTGAACTAACAATAGGACATCCTGATAAGATGGAAAACCAAGTGGTATTAAGACAATATAATAAACTTGATACTGTGGGGAAAAATGAAGCAATTGCGTGGGTGGAAAACGAAGCGAAAAGTTTGGTCGTAGCTAATTCATTGCGGGTCAGTAGTCCAAAATTAATTGGAATAGATAAGTATGGTGAAGTAAGTGGATATTCACTGTTATTAATGAGCAAGTTACCTGGGAAAGTGGAATTAAACCCGTATTCCATGTCGGCATGGCTTGAAAAGCTTGCCATAACGTTAGTTAAGATACACAAAAACGATATAAATAATTTTTCAAGTAAACATTATCGCTATCAACAATCAGATGATCTAAACATTCCAGTTTGGTCTCAAAATCCAGAAATTTGGAAAGCGTTATTTGAAATTGCAAAGCAACCAGAACCAATGTATGATCCAATATTTATTCATCGTGATTTTCATCCTGTAAATGTGCTGTGGCAAGATGGGGAGGTGACTGGTGTAGTTGATTGGGCAAATGGTTGTATCGGACATGCAGGTATTGATCTTGGACATTGTCGTTGGAATTTAGCAATGATTTATGGTGTGTATGAAGCAGATCTTTTCTTAGAGTACTATTTAAACCATGCCGGAAGTAGATTTCGATATGATATGTATTGGGATAATGTTTCTCTGATGGATGTTTTTATGGATAGACCATCTGTTTATCCTGGATGGGCAGAGTTTGGACGGAAGGAAATAACAAAAGAGGTCTTAATTGAGAGAATGGATCAATATGCTCTATCTTTATTCAATAGAATAAAACAGTAAAATAAGGCGCTAGGAAGTTACAAATAACTCATAGGTAGATTCTTTAATTTGTATGACCTAGCGCTTTAATTTAATTTAATTTAAATTAATTATTTGTATTGAATGTAGACAACATGTGTTTGTAGAAATTCTTCTAACCCATGCTTACCGTCTGCTCCTCCAATTCCTGATTTTTTCCAACCAGCATGGAATCCTTGTATTGCTTCGAAACTTTCTCTATTAACATATGTTTCTCCGAATTCTAATTCATTACTAGCGCGCATCATGTAATTCACGTTATTTGTAAAGATAGCCGAAGTTAGTCCATATTGACAGTCATTTGCCAATTCAATCGCTTCATCCAATGAAGTAAAAGTAGCAATTGGTAATACAGGTCCAAACACTTCTTCTTTCATAATTTCAAAACTATTATCGACATTTGTAAGTACAGTAGGTTCATAATAGTATCCAGCATCAGTATTTACTCGGTTTCCACCTGTTAATACAGTTGCGCCATTTTCTACTGCACGATTAACCATGTCTTCTACATTTTTAAGACCTGCTTCATTTGATAGTGGTCCCATATCGACTTGTTCATCTCCAAGAGGATTGCCATAACTAACATTGGACATCGCTTTTGTAATTTTTTCAATAAATTCATCAGCCACATCTTCATGTACATAGACTCTTTCTGTACAGTTACAAACCTGTCCCGTATTGATGATTCGAGAGTCAAGAACGGATTTTACAGCCAAGTCAATATCTGCGTCCTCCATAACTATCGAAGGCGCTTTACCCCCCAATTCAAGAGACACTTTTGTGATATTTTTCGATGCTTCCTCCATTACTCTTGAACCAGCTTCTGTACTTCCTGTTAAGCTTATCATTCCGATTTTTTCGTTTTTAGACAATTCTTCACCAACAACGCTTCCTGAGCCAGTAACTATATTAATAACACCTTTTGGTAAACCGACTTTATCTAAAATCTTTGCAAAAGCTAAAGCATTATTAGGAGAAACACTACTTGGTTTAATTACAATCGTATTTCCAGTTAATATTGCAGGTGCAGCTTTTCGTGCAATTAAGAAGAATGGGAAATTCCAAGGTAATATACCAGCTACAACACCAATTGGTTGTTTGAATACAAGGATGTTTTCATTCTCTCTATCACTTGGTACGATTTCACCTTCATACTTTCTCGCCCAACCAGCAATATATTCAAAGTACTCAGCAGTAACACTGACCTCTACAACAGCTTGATCAAGAGGTTTCCCCATTTCCTCAGAAATAATCTTTGCATATTCATCAATGTTTGATCTGATCTCCTTACTTATTGCAAATAAATAAGTTGCTCGTTCGCTTGATGGAAGCTTTGCCCACTCTTTTTGCGCTTGTACAGACCCATCGATTGCTCTTCTAGTATCTTCTAAGCTAGCTTTTGGAACTTTCGAAATTACTTCCTCTGTTGCAGGATTTGTAACGTCAAGTGTTTCATTACTACTAGCATGGACAAACTCTCCATTAATGTACATTTGATATGTTGTTATCGCTTTCAATTCTGACATATTTTCTCATCCTTTCTATTATTCAGAAGTTATTATAATACTAGACAGAAAAAAAGAGACTGTCAACAAAAAACAAACATAAACAGAAATTAATCGCTTTGTTTATATTGATAAACATATGAATATATATATAAAATATGCTTTAAATTAGAGGTTAAAATGGAAGTGTGGTAATTGATTGAGATGAAATAAAAAATTTTAAGTATATAAACAAAACATTTCAAAAATAAAATTGTTTATTTGTGTTGACTTCGAAATGAAAGCGTATTACTATAAAAGCATCAAGTTAGTGTAATCGTTATCATTTTTACTGTTCAGAAAGAAGGGGATTTAATGAAGCGAAAAGGGTTCATTATGACGGTCTATCCGGATAAGCATGATGAATATGAAAAACGACATAATGAAATTTGGCCGGAAATGGTCGAGGAACTAAATCAACATGGCGCCCGCAATTACTCGATCTTTTTAGATAAACAAACGAACCAATTATTTGGTTATATAGAAATAGAAAATGAAGAAAAATGGGACAAGATGGCGAAAAATTCAATCAATCAAAAGTGGTGGGAGTTTATGAAGCCAGTTATGAAAACGAATTCAGATAATAGTCCTGTATCAATAGATTTAAAAGAAGTTTTCCATATGGACTAGAGGAGGAAATAAAGAATGGGGAAGCAAAGATTTGCGGCTAAAAACGTGACTGGCTGGAAAGCGACTATTGCAATTGCGATGGCGAATTATATTGAAGCTGGATCAATTATTGCTGCAGCTAGTAGTCTTACATTATGGCAAGCCTACCTTGGGTTTGATAGTTTAGGAGTTGGGTTGCTTAGTGCACTTAGTGCGAACGCTTTAGGTGCAGCAATTGGTGCACTTATTGGAGGGCCCTTAACAGATAAATATGGAAGAAAAATAATTTTTAGTTATGATTTATTAGTTTATATGATTGGTGTTGCTTTGATTGCAGCATCTGTAAACTTCCCAATGTTGTTAATTGGTACGATCTTTACTGGTATTGCGGTGGGGGCCGGAGTTCCAGTTTCTTGGACTTATATTGCTGAAGAGTCACCAAAGAAAAAAAGAGCCGCGCATGTTGGGGCCGCTCAGTTAGCCTGGTCGATTGGCCCAATGATTACATTTGCTTTAGCAGTACTTGTAGCGCCGTTAGAGTTATTGGGATCTAGATTAATCTTTATTCACTTATTTATCGTTGCTGGTGTAGCTTTGTATATTCGTAGGGGTCTTCCAGAATCTAAGATTTGGGAAGAACAAAAAGCGAAAGACGATGCGGATAAAGCAAAAGGTATTGTTAAAAAAGGTACTTTAAAAGAGTTATTTACACTGAAACCAAATAGAGAAGCTTTATTCTTATTACTTGGTATTTACTTATTTTGGAACTTAACAGCGGGAGCGATGGGATATTTTATGCCATACATTTATGAAAATGTAGGTGGTTTAAGTAATATGCAAGCAAACTTATTACAATCGTTCCTATGGATGTTCACCGTGTTAACCACTTTCTTTATCTTCATGAAATTAGGGGATAAAATGAGTCGTAAAACATTGTTTACGATTGGTGCACTTATGGGTGTGGCTGCCTGGATAATCTTAACATTTATGCCAATGACTTGGCCGACGCTGATTGCCTTTGTTATTTTGTGGGGATCTGCAGCTGGTATTGGTGCTCAAGCATTTTATGCACTTTGGACGAGCGAATTATTCCCAACAAGATATCGTGCAACCGCACAAGGATTTATGTACTTTATTGTACGAACAGGAATTGCGCTTTGGTCAGTCGCGTTACCAGTAATTATGGACACGTTAGGATTTGTAGTTGCAGGGATTGTAATGATTATATTCCTCGTTATCCATTTAGTTATTGGAGTTGTTTTAGCACCTGATACTAGAGGTAAAACATTAACAGAAATTGAAGAAGAGCGTTATGGCAAAGAGCGAATAGCAAATTAATAGGATACAACAAAAAAAGTAACGGTACTTACGTTGCTTTTTTGTTTTTATTTGGTAAAAAGGAAAGGAAACAAAAATAATCTTTGTTTATTTTTGTTTTTGTTGACTAATCAAAAAGATAACGTTATCATAAACGTACAGAAGGTATGATTACTTAACTTGACGATTTTATAGATAGAAAGATGGCAGTATTCTATTGGTTTCAAGGATGGTGAATTAGATGCAACAACAATGCAACTTAGCGGTAGATATAGGAGCTTCCAGTGGGAGAGTTATCGCTGGGTACTTACGAAATGGAAAATTGCAATTAGAGGAAGTTCATCGTTTTGATAATAAATTAATCGAATTGAACAACTATTTTTGTTGGGATATCGATCGGATTTATCATGAAATATTAACGGGTATTAAATCTGCGGTTGATAAAGGGTACCAGCCTATAAGTCTAGGAATTGATACATGGGCTGTTGATTTTGTTTTGTTAGATGAAAATGATAAACGATTAACAGATGCAGTTTCTTATCGAGACCCACGGACAGATGGAATGATGGAGGAAGTCTTCTCTCAAATAAGTAAAGAACGTCTCTATTTAGAAACAGGAATTCAGTTTCAAAAATTTAACACGATTTATCAATTACAAGCATTAAAGAATAGCAACCCTGAGTTGATAGAGAAATCAACAAGTTTTCTAATGATACCAGATTATTTAAATTTTTTACTTACAGGGAAAAAGGTTAACGAATATACCAATGCAACAACCACTCAATTAGTCAATGCATTCACAAAAAAATGGGATATCGATTTAATTGAAAAGTTAGGTTTTAATTCGAACATGTTTATGGATATCCAACCTCCAGAGTCAGTAATTGGTAATCTTCGCCCAGAACTTCAAGAAGAATTAGGTGTTGATTTTAACATTATCTTACCTGCGACACATGATACTGGTTCAGCTGTTGTAGCTGTCCCTGAACTAGAAGATACGCTTTATATTAGCTCAGGGACTTGGTCTTTGATCGGGGTGGAAAATCATTTTCCCATCTGTATAACAAAAGCACTAGATTATAATTTTACGAATGAAGGCGGAGCAGATTATCGGTTTCGTTTTTTGAAAAACATCATGGGGTTATGGATGATTCAAGAAGTGAAGAGAAATTTTAATGATGAATATGACTTTGCCGACTTTGCTGCTATGGCGAAAGAAGAGTCATTTAGTTCTATTGTTGATGTTGATGATAATCGATTCTTAAAACCTGAAAATATGATTAAAGAAATAAAAGCATATTGTGAGGAATCCAACCAAGCTATACCTCAATCGCCAAGTGAAGTGGCTAAATGTGTATTTAATAGTTTAGCAGTTAGTTATCAACAGGCAATCTCTCAAATTGAAGAAATTTATGAAATTGAATTTCCGACCATTCATATTATTGGTGGAGGTTCAAAGAATGAAATGTTAAATCAATTAATTGCAGATACAACAGGAAAAATAGTAATCGCTGGTTTATCTGAAGCTACAGCTATTGGAAACTTAATTGTTCAAATGATGGCAACTGATCAAATAGATGATATTGAGCAAGCTAGACAATTAATTAGAGCATCATTTGATTTAAATACCTATACGAAAGTAACAATGGAGGGGTAAATATGGACGTGAACCAAAATTATGAACAAGCGAAGAAACAATATGAAAAATGGGGAGTTAATGTTGAGGATGCATTAGAGAAGTTGAAACAAATTTCGATTTCAATTCATTGTTGGCAAGGAGATGACGTGACAGGATTTGAAGTCAATCAACAGGAATTATCCGGGGGTATCGATGTAACTGGAAATTACCCAGGTAAAGCAACTACACCAGAAGAATTAAGGAATGACCTTGATAAAGCTTTATCACTTATTCCCGGTAACCACCGAATCAATCTACATGCGATTTATGCAGAAACAAATGGAGAAGCGGTGGAACGTGATGAGATTGAGCCTAAGCATTTTGAGAACTGGGTTAAATGGGCAAAAGAAAACGGGTTAGGACTAGACTTTAACCCAACATTATTTTCTCATCCAAAAGCAGATGACGGCTTAACGTTAGCGCATCCAAATAAAGAAATTCGAGATTTTTGGATTCGTCATACGATTGCCAGCCGTAAAATCGCAGCTTACATGGGGAAAGAGTTAGGAACTTCTGCATTAACAAACATCTGGGTTCCAGATGGGTATAAAGATATACCAAGTGATCGTCTGACGCCGAGAAAACGTCTAGAAGATTCACTAAACCAAATCTTTGAAGAGGAAATAGATAAGGAATATAACGTTGATGCAGTAGAGAGCAAATTATTTGGAATAGGATCTGAAGCGTATGTAGTAGGATCACATGAGTTTTATATGGGCTATGCATTGAAGAACGATAAATTATGTCTACTAGATACAGGACATTATCATCCTACAGAAATGGTATCTAATAAAATTTCTTCGATGCTATTATATAGTGATGAATTAGCTTTACATGTATCTAGACCAGTTCGTTGGGATAGTGATCATGTTGTTATATTAGATGATGAGTTGCGTGAAATTGGCTTGGAAATTGTCCGAAATGATGCCTTAGATAAAGTAAGAATCGGCCTAGATTTCTTTGATGCAAGTATTAACCGAATTGCCGCTTGGACAATTGGTACTCGTAATATGATTAAATCGTTATTATACGCGTTATTAACCCCGAATGAGCACTTAAAACAATTACAAGAAGAAGGTAATTTCACCGATCGTTTAGCCATAATGGAAGAATTAAAAACTTATCCATTTGGGGCTATTTGGGATTACTACTGTGAATCTATGGATGTGCCAGTTGGAGAGTCATGGTTAAAAGATGTAAAAGAATATGAAAAAGAAGTTTTATCTAAGCGATAAGTTTAGGCAGATATAAAGTGGAAAGGAAGAGAATCATGACACAAGAAATTACACAACAAGATGTATTAGAAGCACCGTTTATGAAAGAAATGATGAATACAACATATGATATGTGGAAACTTGGATGGGATGAACTAAATGGAGGTAACATTAGTTATCTATTAAAGGAAGAAGAAGTAAAAAGTTATCTTGATTTGAACCAAGTAAAACGAACTATTTCATTAGATTTTCCAGTGAAAGAATTGGCAAATCAATATTTTCTTGTGACTGGATCGGGTAAATTCTTCAGAAAAATTATAGAGAATCCAGAAGAATGTTTAGCAGTAATACGCGTAACTAGTGGTGGAGAATCTGTGGAGCTGTTATGGGGATTAAGTGATGGAGGAAGACCGACAAGTGAATTAGCATCTCACTTTATGAGTCATATCATTCGATTAAAACATGATCCGGATCACCGAGTGATTATGCACACACATGCAACAAACTTAATTGCAATGACATTTACTCATGAATTAGATGAAGTTCCATTTACTCGTACATTATGGCAAATGTGTACGGAATGCTTAGTGGTATTTCCTGAAGGAGTAGGGATACTTCCTTGGATGGTTCCTGGAACTTCTGAAATTGGAAAGGCTACTGCTGAAAAAATGAATGAATTTCGTTTAGCAATTTGGCCACATCATGGAATTTTTGGTGCGGGAGAAACAATTGATCAGGTGTTTGGATTAATAGAAACGGTGGAGAAAGCTGCAAAAGTCTATAATCTTGTAAACGCACATCCAGATGGTGCTAAACAAGTAATTACTGATCAGCAACTGATCGATTTAGCAGAAGCTTTCCATGTGAATCCTCCTAAAAAATACTTTCCTTAAAAGGCTGATGCAATTATGAAAAAACGAAGCAGTAGTAATACAAATGTTTAGATCTTTCCATGTAAGTTAAACCTAGTATAAAATGGGTAACATATAATAAAAATATGGTATGCTATTTTAGAGAATATGTTAGAGGTAAGAGAAGGAAGTGGTTAGATGCTTGTAGCAGAAAGACATCACAAAATAGTTGAATTAGTGAATGAGAAGAAGAGCATTCGAGTTTCTGATATGAGTAAATTATTTGCTGTTACAGAAGAAACGATTCGAAGAGATTTAGAAAAGTTAGAGAAAGAAAATAAGTTAGCTCGTAGCCATGGTGGTGCAGTTAGCTTACATCCAAATGATTCTTTAGAAATCCCTTATTCACAAAGAGAAATTATGAATGTACGTGAAAAACAAAAAATTGCGATGGAAGCCATTAAACATGTTTTTGAAGGGGATAAAATCATTTTAGATGCAAGTACAACTGCCTGGTATATGGCAAAAGCATTACCTGACTTACCTTTAACCGTCATGACTAACTCCATTAAAGTTGCAATGGAACTGAGTAACAAACACCAAATTAATGTCATTTCAACTGGTGGAACACTGCTTTCTAAATCACTCTCTTACGCTGGACCTTTAGCAGAAGCTTCGTTTGATAGTTATCATCTTGATAAGGCATTTATTTCTTGTAAAGGTCTGCATCTAGAAAGAGGAATAAGTGAGTCAGATGAGCAACAATCTCGCATTAAAAAGAAAATGATTGATAGTGCTGATTCTATTTATTTAATGATAGATTATAGTAAATTTGGCAAAACTGCTTTTTCAAAAATTGATCAAATTGAAGTCGCACATCATTTGGTTACAGACAGCAAGGCAGATCAAACATTGATTCAGTTGCTAAAAGAAAAAGGAATCCGTGTAACGGTAACGGAAGTACAGCATGATAAATAACACAATAATATAGACCATATATTAACAGCCGTCACTAATGAAGTGCGGCTGTTATTTTTATTAGATGGAGCATAGCGGGCTCGAACCGCTGACCTCTTCACTGCCAGTGAAGCGCTCTCCCAGCTGAGCTAATGCCCCGTTAATGAAAGTATATCTACTCTATAAAACTATTTCAATATAACTATACTTCATAGAGGAAAACAAGTCTATACTACTGTTTTCCTCTTTTTATAGGATAAAAGTTCTGAATTTACACTATTTTTACAAAAAAGCAATGGAATAGAGAGAATTTTTGTGCAATATTTAAAGAGAAACGATTGTTTATGTCGAAATAAATACAATCGTATTAAAAAATGGTAACGGAGGGAAAATATGAGAAAGGTAAAGAGATCGTTTAGTATGTTAATGATCTTTGCACTAATTATGATGAATGTAACACCAGCGTTATCAGTATCTGCTGAAAGTGCTACAACTGTAGATACAGTTGCAGAAGATCTAATTCTTTCGGAATATGTGGAAGGATCTTCGTTCAATAAAGCGATTGAAATCTTTAATGGTACAGGAGAAGCTGTGGATTTATCGAATTATTCCTTAGAATTATATAGTAATGGAGCTTCTTCTGCTAGTCAGTCTTTATCACTATCAGGTACTTTGGCTAATGGTGATGTTCTTGTTCTAGCACATCCGAGTGCAGATCAGGAAATCTTAGATCAAGCTGATGTAACAAATGGTTCTGTGATTAATTTTAACGGTGATGATGCAATAGCTCTATTAAATAGTGGAGAGAAACTAGATGTTATCGGGGAAATTGGAGAACGGACCAATTTTGGTCAAGATGTTACGTTAGTTAGGAATGCGTCAATTATTTCCCCAAGTACGACGTTTAATGTAGAAGATTGGACGGAATACGATCAAAATACGTTTGCATATATAGGTTCTCATACCATGGATGGAATACCAGAGGAGCCAGGTGAACCAGAAGAACCTGGAGAGCCGGGAGAACCAGACCCAGAGCAGTTACCTATCTCGGATGTTCGTGACCTCTCAGATGGAGAAGTGGTTACAGTAGAGGGAATTGTAACGGCAGATAATCAAGCGATTAGTAATGGCAGTCAATTTACTACATATATCCAAGACGAGACGGCTGGTATTAATCTATTTGCTTTTGAACAAGGTGAAATCTCTGATGTTACAAAGGGTGACAAAGTTGTCGTAACTGGTGAACTTGCTACATATAATGGATTAAAAGAGATTGTACCTACTTCATTAGAAGTGATTGATTCTGGTTTAGATTTACCAGAAGCACAAACAATAAGTTTAGAGGAATTACAAGATGAAGAATTAGCCGAATCACTAGAAGGGCAACGAGTTCAAGTCAATGGTTATATTCGATCCATTCCAGATAGTCCTGCCGGTGGTGGATATAATATTACAATTACCGATGCAGATTTTAATGGAATGACGCTTCGTGTCATGGAAAATGCGCTTGATATTTCTGAAGTAGAATCAAATACTTGGTATGATATTACCGCTATCGTAAGTCAATACAATACGTATCAATTAATTCCTACGGAGCAAGCAGATATCGAAGTTGCAGATGAACAACCAGAACCGCCTTCTTCTGAAGGGTATTATGAGACTACAGTAGAAAGTGTGACAGATGGTGATACCATACGTGTGGCTGAACCTGTTTTTGGTGAGAAGCGTGTTCGATTTGTAAATATGGATACTGCAGAAACGTATGCTGCTCATAATGATGATCCTGCACGTGAAGAAATTAATAACAACCAGAAGTATTACGGAGATTTAGCAGCGGATTATATAGGGGAAATCATTCAACCAGGTGATGAGATTTATCTAAAGGTTGGAGATGAACCAACAGATGACTATGGACGTATATTGGCAGAAGTTATCCGTAAAGATGATGGTTTAAATGTAAATTTAGAAATGGTAGAAGCAGGATATGCATCTACGTACTTTATTGCACCGATTGATGAGGAAGCATACCCTGAATATCAACAAGCAGTGAAAGAAGCAAAAGATGCTCAGTTAGGAATTTGGAATCCGGAAGATCCACTTTTAGAATTGCCATTTGTCTTCCGTGCAAATGATGATCAAAAAGGATTCCAACGATATGTTGGAAACTCCGATACAATGCAATATGTAGTACCAGATAATTGGGCAGATGTACCTGTGGAACATCGTATCTTCTTCTCAAGTCCAGAAGAGGCTGAATCTTATGGATATACACCGGTTAGTAATGGAGAAGAGCCTTCCGAGGAAACGCTAGATTTACAGCTTATTAGTATGAATGATTTACATGGGAAGATAGATCAGGAATATATGCTAGATTTAGAGGGAACTGGCGAATCTGAATTGTATGGAAGAATAGATTATACAGCTTCTGCGATCAAAGAGCGTCAAGAAGGAAATGAACATTCGATGCTTGTTCATGCAGGAGATATGATAGGTGGAAGTTCTCCAGTCTCAGGTTTATTACAGGATGAACCAACAGTAGAAATTATGAATGCAATGGGGTTTGATGTTGGTACTGTCGGAAACCATGAATTTGATGAAGGTTTACCAGAGCTACTAAGAATGATTGAAGGTGGCGATCATCCGGAAGGAAAAGGGACAGAAGGATATGAAGGTATGGATTTTCCATCCCTTTGTGCGAATTGTGTATATGAAGATACTGGTGAAACTTTCCTCCCCCCGTATATTATTGAAGAAGTAGATGGTGAAGAAATTGGATTTATTGGAGTAAACACTCAAGAAACTGTCAATATGGTTATGCCTTCTTCATTAGAAAACGTGAAGTTTACGGATGAAACAGAAGCTGTAAATGATGCAGCGGAAGAATTAACGAGTAAAGGTGTAGAAGCGATTATCGTGTTAGCGCATATGCCAGCGTATCAAAATGGAGATGATGCAACAGGTGCTGCTGCTGATTTAGCACGAAATGTCAATGACTCGGTTGATGTGATCTTTGCTGGACATAATCATGTGGAAAATAACGTATTAGTGGATGATAAATTAATTATCCAAGCAAATGAATACGGAAAAGCATTTGCGGACGTGCAATTAGTTTTAGATCGTGAAACCGGTGATATTATTGAAAAAGAAGCTGAAATCGTTTATGTAAAACAAAGTGATTATACGCCAGATGAAGAAATCACTGCAATTTTAGATAAATATGCTGAAGAAATTGCTCCGATTATAAACGAAGTGATTGGTTATAATGCACAAGACTTAACGGGTGATTATACCAATGATGGCGATCACGGATTAGGGAACTTATTATCTGATGGAATGAAAGAAGCAATGGATAGTGATTTTGCCTTTATGAATGGCGGTGGGATACGAGATGACCTCTTAGCAGGTGATGTCACTTGGGGAGATCTATACAATATCCAACCATTTGGAAATACATTAATGACAGTGGAAGTTACTGGTAATGATGTTTACGAGATATTAAATGAACAAATTCACCCGGAATATGGCCCTGATTATAGTGTGAGTGGTTTGCATTATAAGTGGAACCCAGAATTAGGAGAAGTGATTAACGTTACTTTCCCTGATGGTACACCAATTGATTTGGAAGAAACGTATATCTTAACGGTTAATAACTACATGGGAACTTCGGAAGGACCGATTAAAGATCTGGGAGAAAATCCGACTATGGGTCCTGAGGATATTGAAGCTACAGTCGAATTTATCCAAGCGATGAACAGCTCAGAAGATAATCCAATTGTATATGAGGCAGAAGGAAGAATTTCACAAACAGATGAAGAACCAGGTGAACCGGAAGATCCGGGAGAACCAGAGGAACCTGAGGAGCCAGGAGAACCAGATTATATTATTGAAGCTATACCAGATAGAGGATTATTAGCAGTTGTTCGAACTAGAGATCTTTTGTTTGTAGAAGAAGGATCAGATGTGTTAGTCGATGTTTCGAATGAAAGTAGATTACGCATGCTTTTAATGACGCTTCCTCAAGTATATATATTAAAGAATAAGCAAGTAACACTTCATGTCACCAATGGCGAAGAAACAAAGACATTTAATATGGCAGAAGAGAAATTAAGAACAATGATAGTCTTATTAATGAAATAACTAGAAGTCGAATTTACCTGTAGAGAACGGTTTAGTTCTCTACAGGTTTTTCATGTTTACAAGTCGATATTAGTTACCTTATAGTTGTTATAGTAGTTTTCTATTTTAAGGTAGGAGATTAAAAAATGACAAAACAAAGACAAAAAATAGACGCAAGGTTTAAAGTAGCGAATAGAGAAGCTTTAATTGGAGTAGGTTTAGTTATATTTAATTTTATTTGGTGGTTCGGTTTTGCCTATGGATTGGGAGGTAAAGATCCAGAAGATTATTCGTATATATTGGGGTTTCCAGCTTGGTTTTTTTATAGTTGTATTCTTGGATTTATTGTAATGGTCATATTAACCGTAATAGCAGTTAAATTCTTTTTTAAAGATATACCACTTGATGATGAAGAAGAAAATCAATCTTAATACCGAGTCAATGGGTTTAAAGCGAGGAGACAAATGTAATGAATTGGGAAGCGGTTATACCATTATTCTTATTAATTTTTATCATATTTTTAGTTGGAATTTGGTCAAGTAAATTTGTGCGGAATACAGATTCTTTCGTACAAGAATATTTTCTTGGTGGTAGAAGTTTAGGTGGCTTCATATTAGCGATGACTCTTGTAACCACTTATGGAAGTGCAAGTAGTTTTCTCAGTGGGCCGGGAACTGCTTATAACGAAGGGTTAGGTTGGGTTCTTTTATCCATGACTCAATTAGCGACAGGTTATTTTGTGTTAATGGTATTGGGCAAACGATTTGCGATTGTTACACGAAAGTATAAAGCAGTAACTATTGTAGATTTTTTAAAAGAAAGATATGAATCCAAATGGGTCGTTTTATTATCTTCATTCAGTATATTAATATTCTTGTTTTCTGCAATGTCAGCTCAATGGATAGGGGGAGGTAGGTTAATTCAATCGCTTACTGGTATGTCTTATCTTTCTGCATTATTTATATTTTCTGCTGCAGTACTTATCTATGTCATTGTCGGGGGATTCCGAGCAGTAGCAATTACGGATGGAATTCAAGGAATTATTATGTTTATTGGTACATTAATATTATTAATTGCTGTAATTGTTGCCGGTGGTGGAGTTCCACAAATTATGGAAGATTTACGTGCAGAAAATGTGAATCTTATAACGCCTTATGGTGAAGATGGTGGGTTAACACCAGCGTTTGTATCTTCTTTTTGGATATTAGTGGGTGTCGGTGTCATTGCGCTCCCCCAAATTGCGGTACGAGCAATGTCATATAAAAACTCGCGCTCACTTCATAGAGGCATTATTATTAGTACGATTGTAGTTGGGTTTATTATGTTAAATATGCACTTAATCGGAGTTCTTGGTAGACCAGTAGTACCTGGAATTGGAGTAGGGGACACGGTAATGCCAATACTTGCACAAGAAGTACTTCCTGGATGGCTGGCTGGGATTGTACTGGCAGCACCGATGGCAGCAATTATGACAACAGTTAATTCATTATTGTTAATGGTTAGTTCCACGGTTATAAAGGATGTATATTTAAATTATATTGAGAAAGATGCTACAGATAGAAAAGTGCGTGGTTTGAGTATGGGAGTGACTGCCCTCATTGGGATGATCGTGATAATTATGTCACTACAACCTCCAGATTTAATTATATGGTTAAATCTATTTTCGATGGGTGGCTTGGAAGCAGCGTTTATTTGGCCAATTGTACTGGGATTATATTGGAGGCGAGGCAATAAATATGGTGCAATAGCTTCTATGATAACAGGTGTGTCAAGTTACATTATTTTTGAATCTTTCTTTCCACAACCATTTGGCCTGCACTCTGTTGTTACATCGATAACCATTGCATTAATAGCTTACATTATCGCAAGTTTATCAAAACAACACCCAGTATCACAAATGAGTTAAATGACTCAAATCTATTTATTATCCTACAAAAGTTTATATATTTGCTAAGTTTATTTTTAAGTATCGCTCATAAAACGAGCGATACTTTTTATTTTGTTAATGGGAAGTACTAAACTTAACCTATTTCAAGAAAATTTGGATCAGCCAAAAGGAGAAGTGAGGGGAGCGAAAAATCACCACTGGATCACTTTATGTAGTGCTGTCAGACTTAAGTCGTAGGATAAATCCACCTTTAGGGGTTCGTTATTTTTTAAAATATTCGTTATAATCAATATTAAGGAGGTATCAAAATGTTATTTTATAAACCATCAAACCAAATAAATGAACAGAAAAAGATTACTAACAATCGTATTAACTCAATTACTATTCAATCTGGATGGGCAGACGTGAATGTTTATACACATAAGGAAAATCATATCTCCTTATTTCTAACCTCCATTGAACATGGACCATATTGGATCGTAGAAGAAAACAAAGATCAATTACGTCTAGCTATAGAACCAGGAATTAAAAGATTACATTTTCGATTCACTCCAACCTTTAAATTAGATATATATGTTCCAGAACAAAATAACATAGACTGGGACGTTGAAACGGGTTCTGGAAATGTTTATTTTAACGAACAAATTGTTCAAAATATTACACTAAGAGTTGGATCTGGAAACTTCAAAGGCAAGAGTCTTACAGTAAAAAATGCCTCAGTAGAAGTTGGATCAGGTGATGTGAATATCAATAATTTTAATGGGAAAAACCTTCAGCTAGTAGGTGGATCTGGAGACATTAAATTAGTAGATGTTACATGTAACACAATCATGTCCAAGATAGGATCTGGTAGTATAACACATAATCATGTTCGATATAAGGAAATGATTTCAGAAGGCGGATCAGGTAATCTATTTTTGGAAAATTTCGAAGGTGAAACGAATATGAAAGTAGGAAGCGGAAGTATAGAAGTAATATTAGATAAACAACCAAATATAAAATGTGATTTACAAACTGGTAGTGGAAGTATTATAACGGGGGGAGAACGTGTATCCAGTAAAAAAATCCATAAAGTGTTTGGTAAATCAGAGTGTGCACTGTCATTAACCAGTGGATCCGGTGATGTAGTGTTGAAACAGTCCTATGATAATAAAAAATAAACCAAAGGAGCGTTATATATGATAGGGAGAAACGGAGCAATGGAACTAATTACAAAAGTAATAAAATGTAATGATGTAAAAAAGATACAGATGGACATCTCGGTATCAAATATCACAGTGGAGCCATATGAAGGAAACGATATTGAACTTACTTATACTCAAAAGATCGATAAACCATTGTGGGATATACATGTCCAAGAAGGGATACTATCTATTCATTTACAACATAAAACCACAATTATAAGACGAACCGAAGACTATAAATTAAAGATTAAATTACCTCGTGAATTTATTTTAGACGGGTCTCTAAACAATGGTGTTGGTCATATTAGATTCACTGAACTTACAATCGGTGAATTTAGTATACAATTAGGGTCAGGTGGAATCCATTGTGAAAAGGTTGAAGCCAATGATTTGAGCATTAATGTTGGAGCGGGCCATTTACAACTTCAACATATACATGCGACAAATCTTGATGCTCAAACAGGAACCGGATCTATCTCTACGAAAGATCTAAAGGGAAATGCAGATTTAAATAGTGGAGTAGGTAATATAAATATAGCTTTAGAAAAAGATTCTAATATTAAATTAGATTTATCGACAGGTATTGGAAAAGTAATAAAAGATGGGTGGTCAGAGTCTAGTCCTTCAATTGGAAATACGAGTATATTACAAGGAGAAGAAGAATATTGTATATATGCTGTAACTGGTGTTGGGAACATAAAGGTGCATAAAGAGTCAGAAACAGTTGGTAATTCTTAATCATCTTGGGAGGGTTAGAATGATTATTCGTAAGTATAAATCGAGTGATACAGCTGAGTTAGTGGATTTGTTTTATGAAACCGTTCATGTTGTTAATAAACAAGATTATACAAAAGAACAATTGCATGCATGGGCACAGGTTTCAAACAAGCAGCAAAAAAAAGACAGATGGTATCACTCCCTGAATAAAAATATTACTTATGTAGCCGTGATGGATAACATCATTGTTGGCTTTATTGATATGGAAAAGGATGGCTATCTTAATCGCTTATTTGTACATAAAGACTATCAGCGACAAGGAATAGCAAAGCGGTTATATAATAGTATTGAAGATGATGCGAAACAATATAATATAGAAAAGCTATATACGAATGCAAGTATTACTGCTAAACCTTTTTTTATACAATGTGGATTCACTATAATTCAAAAACAAGAAGTAAATATAAATGGAGTGATACTGGTAAATTATAAGATGAGTAAGATAATAAGGACACAAAAGAATGTAAAGCGACGCTGGAATAAAACAATTCAATCAAAAGAATAATTCAAACAAACGACGACTCTTCAACTATACTTTGTTGTGTACTGGTCGTCTTTCACTGCAATTCGTAGCTCTAATCTAACCTAGGGAGGTTCTTCCCGTTGGAGTTTACGTAAATTCATGTTCTTTCATTATTCATCTTGACGTTATATTTGTTTTTCCCAGCGTCTGGTAACTTATTTATTCCACTCTTTGGCTAAGTTAATAAAATATTCGATAGCACTTTCGTTGATGAGTGATCCTTTATTCATAACTTGCTCGATACTTGCGCCCATTAATATTTTCTTTATGGGAACTTCAATTTTTTTGCCATTTAATGTTTTAGGTAATTCTTTAACTTCAAACATATGAGTAGGCACATGTCTTGGTGAACAGTGCGTTCGTAGGTTGTTTTTAATAGATCGCTTTACTTCATCCGTAAAAGGCTTTCTATCTTTCATAACTACAAACAAAGGAGTAATCGAATCTCCGTTTGGTTGAGGCAAATCTATCATTAAACTATCTTCTACTTCTTCAATTTGATCAACAGCTCGATAGATTTCACTTGTACCAATACGAATACCTCCGCGATTTATGGTTGCGTCCGAACGACCATAGATAATAGAGGTGCCTTTTTCTGTAATTTTTATATAATCACCGTGACACCAAACCCCGCGATAAGTGTCAAAATAACTATGATACATTCGCATACCATCATCGTCATTCCAGAAGAAGATCGGCATACATGGAAATGGTTTTGTTAGCACTAACTCTCCAATTTCATTAACTAATGAATTTCCATTTGGATCATAACTTTCCACTTTCGCTCCTAGACCGCTACACTGCAGTTCTCCTGCATAAACTGGTAAAGTTGGAGAACCAAGCAAAAAGGCCGTACATACATCGGTTCCGCCACTCACAGAAGATACCCAGATATCTTTCTTCACATGAGTATAACACCATTGAAATCCTTCAGGAGGTAACGGAGATCCAGTTGAACTTATATTTTTTAAATTGGAAAGATCGAATTCTTCACCTGGATGGATATCCTTCTTCATCGATGAAGTTAAGAAGCTCGCACTGGTTCCAAATACAGTCATTTTTGTATCCTCAGCAAATTTCCATAAGTAACGTTCATCTGGATAGGTTGGGCTTCCATCGTATAAAATAATACAACTTCCAGTAAGGAGCCCTCCAACAAGAAAATTCCACATCATCCAACCTGTTGTAGTAAACCAGAAAAAACGAGAATCCTTATCTAAATCGAGATGTAAGTGAGTGGATTTTAGATGCTCGAGTAACATCCCACCTTGGCTATGAACGATTGCTTTAGGTTTTCCGGTTGTACCAGATGAATAGAGTACCCAAAGCGGGTCATTAAAGCCAACCGGTGTATAGGTTAGTTCTAAAGGTTTACTAGCGTGAACGGCATCTGTCCATGTTATTGGTCGTTTTAAATTAGAAAAACCTGCATCGTCATACAAGTAAGGAATCGTAATCGTTGCTTCTAAAGAAGGTATTGTTGACTGAATCTCTTCGATAATAGCAATTCGATTAAAGCTTTTACCACCATATTGATAACCATCTATGGTAATCATAACTTTAGGTTCAATTTGCTGGAATCGTTCAATAACACTTTGTTTTCCAAAGTCAGGAGATGCACTGGACCAGATTGCTCCGAGACTAGAAGTGGCCAGAAAGGCAACAATAGTTTCATAAATATTAGGAGCATAACTAGCTACTCGGTCGCCTTTTGTTACTCCGATATTCTTAAGTGTTTGTTGTAGTGCAGCTGTATCTTGATAAAGTTGTTTCCAGGAAATTTCTTGCATTTCTCGCGTTTCTGAAGCATGTATAATGGCAGGATTTGAATTATTTTTATGCTTAAACACATGTTCTGCATAGTTTACTTTTGCCTCTTTAAACCACCTAGTTCCAGGCATCGATGTACTGGATAATACATTTTGATAGGGGTGGTGAGAAATTACATTAAAGTATTCCCATATCGTTTCCCAAAAGGAAGTAATATCGTCTACTGACCATTTCCACAAAGAAGCATAATCGTTCAAATGAAGTTGTTTTTTTTCTGCTAACCATTGCTGATATGCATACATATTTGATTGTTTAATTTGTTGCTCGTTCGGTTCCCATAATAATGTACCTTCTTCTACTTTCACACTCTCTTCCCCCTTTGACTCTAAACTCTTTATATCTTATTATATGAAAACGTTTTCTTTGCGTAAAGGGTACTTTTATCCCGCGTGTAACGAGCCTACTTCAAGAATATAAGGATTAGTTAAAGAAAATAAGCGGGGGATAAATTGACCTTAATTTTCCAATTCAAGAGCCTTGCTCATACCTTTATTAGTGGAGAAGGAAAACACCCAAGTTTCATCTTCTTATCATGCTGAAAAAAGGCTGATCTCATAATCAGCCTTTTTTCGTAGCTTGTGTCATTTGATGCCATACTGATCCTTGGGCTTCCTTGCCACCTCGAATACGTTCAAGCGCCATATTTATTTGCATTCTTACCTCAAATTCGGGGTCATCTGCAGCATCCTCAAGCGGAGCAATAGCTGATTCATCTCCAACTTCATATAGGAACATAGCCGCACGCCAACGAACTAATCGGCTTTTGTCTTTCAATGTCGTAATCATTTTTGGTGTAGCTTCTACAAATCCAAGGTCAGATATACAATCACCAGCAGTACGTCTTACATTAACAGCTTTATCTTCTAAGGCTAAATAGAGCAATGGTAGCACTTTTTTATCTTCAATCATCCCAAGATATGCCGTTGCAAGTCGTCGAATCGATGACTTTTCATCGTGTAGTGCTTTTTCTAACAGATCTAAATCATCGATAGTAGGATCTAGTCGGTCTAAAGCAGCATAGCGATTTTTCCAATTAGGATCATCCAACTTTTCAATAGGCACAGATTGATAATAGCTGGAACTCTGCTCGGTTTTATCAGTTTGGAATGCTACGTTTACAAGTGTTCGAAGTCTTTCTTCGTCATAGCTAGCTTTTAGTTCTTCAACAACTTCTTCCCCAATTTCATCCATATCACCATATCTTGGGTGTTGTTCCACCCATTTACGATCCATAATTACATTTGTAGATGCTGGTGAAGCATCCATGACAGCATTTGTAAAAAGCTCAGGTAGTCCAAAGCGTTTCTCTTCATCGTCTTCTTCAAGTTTTACTTGCATCGGAATACCGAGGAACATCTGAATAAAAACACGGACTTCACCAAAACTATCTTGCTCAACAGAAGGTGTAACATTTTGGATTGATATTTCTTCTGTTGTACCAAGAACTTCACGTACTTGTGGCAATAATTCTTCCCATGATGTCTTTGGGTGTCTCGCTAATGCAATAAAATCTACCACACGATAAATATTTTTAACACCTGTTAATGAAAATAATTGCTGTACATAGTTAGGCGCATTATTTAAATCGTCTTTTTCATTGTAATTATACGTTTCGTCTGGAGGTAGGGATTCATTCAAATTAATTTTCATTGAATGTGGGCTAGGTGTTGGTTCAATAGATACTATTTTCATAACCAATATACCTCCTATTTATTTGCTAATACATTAATAAATTCTCGTAAATAATCTGGTAAATCTGGTGGGCGACGACTTGATACTAAATTCTCATCCACAACGACAGGTTCATCAACCCAAGTCGCTCCAGCATTTGTCATATCATCTTTTATCCCAGGAGTACTTGTTACTGTTTTTCCATTAAGGATATTCGCAGATATAAGCACCCATCCAGCATGACAAATTTGACCGATTGGTTTTTTTGCTTGGTTCATATTACGAACCATATCAAGAACTTCTGGAAATCTACGTAATTTATCTGGTGCCCAGCCGCCAGGTACAAGAATCGCATCATAATCAGCATCGTTTACATCCTTATATGCAAAGTCAGATTCTGCAGGCACTCCATATTTGCCTATATATTTGTAATTTGCTTCTTTTCCAATAAGGTCAACCTGTGCACCTTCTTCGCGCAACCGGAGGACAGGGTACCATAATTCTAAATCTTCAAAGTCATGATCAACAAGTGCTAATACTTTTTTATTTTGTAATTGCATCGTTTTATTCCTCCATTCTATATATAAGTTTAACAGACGTTGTACCTGTTGACGATTAGAATGATTAATAAGTAACCGTAAAAACATAAAAAAACGGTTGGAATGAATCAACCGTTATATTCTGCATATTTGATAAAGCTTTGTTCTTCTTCAATAAGTCCGCATGCAGCACATTGTACTTTTAATTTAGGACCTTTATATAACTGATGAAAAACTTCAACATTTTCATCGGTGTAAGCGTTAATTGTTTCACCAGTTTGTGGGTCCATCTTCACAGGAGTTGCATGCTGTTCAATTAAATTAAATCTTGATCGGTTTGTTTTACAATTGGGACATCGATATGCATGTGTCATAACATCACCTCCAACAATAGTATTCCTTTGATGGAGAATTTTATCACGCATGGAACGTGGATGAGATTTAACAAAAAGTTTTGTTCAAAAGACAAATGATAGATAGAATAAGCATAAGTAATATATGGAGACTCCTTGAAAATCAAAAATCGATTTTCTGCGGGCGATGCAATGCTGTCGAGGTCTTCCTTGTCCTATGGGAATTAGGCATAGGTAAGACCAGGAATGCGGAGCATCCGGAGGCTCACCAGCCGCCACTGGATAAGCACAGTATATTTCTAAAGCGGCTTTTTAGAGTCTATTCATTCGGGTTTATCTTTTGCGTAAATACTTTTGTCTCTCCCTCTACTTCTGTCACTATTAAAGTTTTACTTTACGAAATTTCTCTTTGCATAGTGATTAATTATTTAAACCAAGATTTGATCCGATCCACTATTCCTTGTTCTTTTTGACCATCATCTTCTACGCTGTCTGATTCTTCCTGATCGTTGTCATTTGAAAGATAGATATCTTCTTTATCAATCGCATGATTGTAAGTTAATACGGCTCCAATTTCTGTTTGGTGTTCTTGATTACTAATTGTTGTATGTGAAATCTTATATTTATCAGCTAAATCCCTTTCTTGCTTTAAGAATTTATAAGCTACGCTACCATTCATTAATAGTGTGGAATTAGGATGTTTTTTCATTTCTATTTCTAACTTTTCTAATCCACGATCGGACATCACTTCACCAATTGTTAAAGCGAGAATCACACGTTCACGTAACGTACCTAAAAAGTGCTTCCGTTCAGCCTCTTTTGGTAAACGCGTACCATACATGCCTTCTTGTAAATAGTCATCAACATTTTTCTTTGTCATATGCTTTCATCCTTTATATTACTGTTATTGTTAATGTACACCATTATTGTATGTAAAAACAAAGAAAATCTATCAAAGAATTTTCTAATGGAAAAAGCATTTATGATACTATAAAAGTAATGAAATGCAAACTGATAGGAGGTCTAGTGAAAATGGAACGAAGTCATAAAAGACCAATTTCTTTAGGAAATGGTATCTCACTGATAGACGGATATGATTTAGATGTAGAGAGTAGGACAGGTGTTTATGTTTTGGAGGAAGAAGAACTAACCATTATTGAGACAGGCCCAAGCCCATCGGTTCCTTATATCAAAGAAGGTCTTGAAGCGTTAGGACATGATTTAACAGAAGTGAAATATATAATACTTACACATATTCACTTAGATCATGGTGGTGGTGCAGGTCGGCTACTACAACTATGTCCAAATGCAACAATAATTGTCCATCCTAAAGGAAAGCGACATTTGGTTGATCCGAAAAAGTTAGCTGCAGGAGCAAGAGCTATTTATGGAGAAAGTTTTTCTGATTTGTTCGAACCAATTATACCAGTGCCTGAAGATCGTATTGTCGTAAAATCAGAAGGGGACAACCTGACTATTGGTTCAGATCGTAAACTTGAATTTTGGGATACTCCGGGACATTCTCGACATCATATAGGAATTTATGATCCATTGAGTAATGGGATGTTTACAGGAGATACTGCTGGAATACGTTATGAACAGCTAATACCACATGGCATTGATTATTTCCTGCCATCTACATCTCCTAATCATTTTGATCCTGTGGCAATGAGAGCTTCTATAGAGAGAATGCGTAAGAAAAACTTGGATTACATTTACTTTGGCCATTTTGGTGCAACAGATTTAGTTAATCAAACGTTTAATCAAGTTGAATATTGGCTCGATATTTTTATACAGCAAGGCGAAAGAGCCGTAGCAGAGGAAGAAGGTTATGACGCAATAGCCAAAGCTTTATTGAAAAAAGTTCAAGCAGATTTACAGGATAAGGGTATACCAGATGACCATAAAGTATATACAATTATTAATTTGGATTTACAAGTGAGTGCTTTAGGAATTATTGATTATTTACAAAAGCAATCGTCCTAATAAAGTAAGTCATATGATTAAGATAACCCCCCAACCTTACCTGAGCATGAAAGTTCAGGTGAAGTTGGGGGTTACTTTAAGGTTATATGTTCAGTAGCTTTGAAGGAGCGACAATTTCTACTTTAATACGGTCAGGGTCTTCAAAATAAACAGCGTAGTGATTCGGTCCTCCAGCAAAAGGATGGCAATCTTTATACAGAATAGGGATTTGTTTTTCCTTCAATTGTTCTGTAAGTGTATCAACATGTTCTTTTGATTCAGCGTGGAAAGCTATATGATTTAAACCGACTCTACGACGGTGATAAGCAATATCTAAAAATTTATCTTCAGCTTGGACAAATACAATATATGATTGACCTAGCTTCCAACTTTGACCTTTCTCCCATTCTTGATAAGGCTTATAACCAAGATTTTCTAATAACCATCCCCAGAATTCTTGAGATCGTCGTAAATTGGAAACATAAAATTCAATATGATGTATAAGTCCTTTCATCTTCGCCAACTCCCATTTGCATTAATTGTTTTTCATCTATTACAAGTCCAATAGGGCAATGATCACTCCCTAATACAGAAGAATGTACTTCCGATTTTTTTAGAGCAGGAATAAGTTGTTCTGATACGATGAAATAATCGATTCGCCATCCTATATTTCGTTCACGAATAGTTTTCATATAAGACCACCATGTAAAGATGTCGTCTTTATCGGGATGAAAATGACGAAGTGTATCGACAAATCCGGCATCTAGTAATCGCGTCATTTTACTTCTTTCTTCTTTTGTAAATCCAGAATTTCCATGATTTGTCTTATCATTTCTTAGATCAATTTCATGATGTGCGACATTCAAATCCCCGCAGTAAATAAGAGGTTTTTTCTTATTTAATTTCTGTAAATAATCAAATAATCGGTCTTCCCATTCAAGTCGATCTTCTAAACGGGTTAAATCACGCTTGGAATTTGGAGTATATACATTGATCACGTAAAAAGATTCGTATTCTAAGGTAATAATTCTTCCTTCTGGTTCAAAATTATTGGAATCTAAACCATAGAAAACATGAAGTGGTTCCCATTTGGTGAAGATTGCTGTTCCTGAATAACCTTTTCGCTCGGCGTAATTCCAATATTGATAATATCCATCTAAATCTAATTGAATTTGACCTTTTTGTAATTTTGATTCTTGAATACAAAAGAAATCTGCGTCCATCTCTTGGAAAAAGTCTAAAAAACCTTTTCTAACGCAAGCTCGTATCCCATTCACGTTCCATGATATAAAATGCATATCTGTTCTTCCTTCCTCAGTAATCTGATAGTCATTTTATCATAATTCGTTTCTTCCCTGTTGAAATCACGATTATTTTGTAAAATAACATTTCCCGGGAAATATGTTGTCGAAAGGCTTTAGACAAAAAAGGGAAGAGAAGGGGTTTATTTGCTATATCTATTTAGTAATAATACATGGATCTTGTTAAGGGCTAATAGAATATGTAAATAAATGTTTGCTGCTATAATTCCAAACAAAACAAATATCATGAATTCACGTATATCAAATGGTCCATCATCAAATACAAATAATACACTGATGATTATGCAAGCTGCTAATGAATATAAAATTAGTTGTAATAAATAGTGTGCAAAATTCGATGAAATATTTATTCTCTTAATAACCATATCAATTACCATAGATATAATAGCTCCTGCAATAAACGGAGGAATGCTAAACATGAATACGAAAATAAATGTTTCCCAAAAACCGAAGTAATATGTATTAGGTGCACGTTGGGAAACCGGTATATAAAAAGCCCATGAATAAAGTGTACTGAATAATATTATTGAGAGTATCGTCGTATGTAATCTCTTCAAACTATTTATCCCCCTAATTCTATGAATTTCATTACCAATTTTATCTTATTTAGATGATGAATCAACAAAAAGTAATGAAGAAATTTGATTATTGAAATTAATTTTTGTGAAAAACAAAAAAGTCACTTGTATCCATAGTGTATTAATCGTATAATACAGTGAGTGTATTATGCGATTAATACACTAAATGAATCCAATTCCTGGTTTCAAGATGAAGGAGAGAAAGCAATGAAATTGCAATTCAATAAGCGAGAACCTGTTTATATTCAGGTCAAGAGACACCTAAAAGAACAAATTGCAACTGGAAGATTAAAACCTGGAGAAGAAATCCCTTCACGAAGAGAGTTGGCTAGTCAGTTAGAAATCAATCCAAATACCGCTCAACGAGCGTATAAAGAAATGGAGGAAGAAGGATTGATATATACAGAAAAGAATCTTCCTAGTTGTGTTACTTCTGACACAAAGAAGATAGAAGATATTAGAGAGGAACTCATCAATGGTGCTATTGAACATTTTTTACAAGCAATAGAACCTATCCGTTTATCGAAAAAGGAGATTATTGATCGCATTAAGATCCAATATGATGTCACAAATAGGGAGGATTAGAATGATTGAATTAACTGATGTATATAAACGTTTTGGAAGAAAGTCTGTGCTAAACGGAGTTACGTTTCAAGCAGAAAAAAGTGCAATAACTTGCTTGATCGGTATTAATGGATCTGGAAAAACGACTATACTCCAATCAATTATGAATCTTACTCCAATTAGTAAAGGAAAGATCACTATCGATGGGAATCTGTTAAATAAGAATACGTATGAAAAGCTTACGTATATTCCAGATACCATCACGCTATTACCAAGAATGAAAATTAAGGAAGCATTTATTTTTATGGATGATTTTTATTCAAACTGGAATCAAAAGCGTGCGGATGAGATGTTAAGCTTCTTTAAACTTGATCGAGAAGAAAGAATCATGAATCTTTCTAAAGGAAATAAATCAAAGGTGAATATGCTAATGGGACTTGCGATGGACGCGGATTATATTCTTATGGATGAACCTTTTTCCGGAATCGATATCTTTAGCAGAGAACAAATTACTGATGTATTTACTAGTCATCTCGTTGAAGACAGGGGAGTTATCATTACAACTCATGAAATTAATGATATTGAACATTTAATTGACAAGGCAATTTTAATAGATAATGGAGTAGTTGTTAAAGAATTTAATACAGAGCAATTGCGAGAAGATGAAGGGAAATCTGTTGTTGACGTAATGAGAGAGGTGTATCGCACTTGAGTAATTTTGGGAAATTAGTGAACTTTGAATTTAGACGATTTTTACCGATATTCTTACCATTAGTAGGTATTTTAGTCTTGAGCCAAGTAATAGGGGCTATTGTTTTTTCAATGCGATATCTGAGTGATATGGAACGATATCTGATTCAAGGTCAGCGGACTACTGAAGATTTCATTTTAGAGTTTGGAAAACTGTCAATGATGGAAGTGGTAAATTCAATTTACTTTATGGGACCAATTGGAGTAGCCGTAGTTTCATTGCTTATTTACCTTTTATTTATTTGGTATAGAGACTGGATAGGAAAAAATACTTTTGCGTATCGATTACTTACGCTTCCTACGAACAGATTAAATCTATTTTTCTCTAAAGCTAGTACAATATTCATTTTTATATTCGGTTTTATAACAATTCAATTAATTATGATGCCAATTCTTCAGTTTATATTAAAATTATTTGTTCCTGTTGATTATCGGCTGGATATGGCGTTAGGAGCTATGGTCCAAGCGAATTATTTTTTGTCTATACTATTACCACAGACAATTAGCGGTTTTTTTATTCATTATGGTTTAGGTATTGTCTTTACAATTGGAATTTTTACAATGGTTTTATTAGAAAGAAGTTATCGTCTTATAGGTATAGGGTTTGCTTTTCTTTATGCAATTATAGTGTGCACATTTATATTTACGCCGTATTATTTTCAATACTTTTTTCATTTGTATACACATGAAGCTTTTTGGTTAGAGACTTCTGTGATGATTATAATAAGTGTTCTGTCTATATGGTTAAGCAGCCATTTATTAAATAACAAAATAAGGGTGTGAATAATAATGAAGCATATAAAAAAATATTGGGGGTTATGGGCAATTATAATTACTTCTACAATAGCGATAGTTATCTATTATGTTCATATGGAAACTTCTAAAATCAATCTAGAATGGAAAACTGTATCTGGAGAAGAAAAGATTGTAGAGGATTTAAGTGTTAAAGGACACTTATTCACTCCATATCAAGAAGATTATTTTTCTTCTACTCCAAATAATTTTGAAAGATCTAGTCAAGAAAATGTGTTATTAAGTAATGGTTTAAGTATTTATCAACATGAACGCTTAAATCGTTTTATCGACGAGTACCAATCATTTATGAGAGGGAAATCAATGGATGATAGTTTGTATCATGAAACAGATGAAAAAATAATATATACGAGTGTGGACGATGAGGAAGAAAATCTGTTGATTGAATTACTAGATAAACAAACAAAGGAAGTTTATAAATTTGAGTATCCTTTTGAAAATATAGAGGGTAGTTATATAAGTGTTAATTCTACTGAATATGTGGAAGATGAATTATATATTATTATAAGTTCTCTAGATATTAATGGGGAAGCTGGTGAAAATTATGAGTACTATTTGTATACAATCGATATGAAAAACAATCAATTAGTAGAAGAGCGTAAAATTATTGGTAAGGAAGATCAAGAGAAAACGGATATTATCCAATTGATTGATGATACATTTACGGAGAACCAAAAGGTAGTAATGTTTGAAAAGTATAATAGTCCTGAACTTATTAGTTACACTAATGAAAATGGAGAATATGTTTCTGAGCGGTTAATGGATGATAGTGATGTAGAAGATGTTAGACAATTATTTTTATTGGATTTGATTAATAATGAAAAAATTGAAATTCCTAACACTATTGCACTTGGGAGTAATCATATAATACGTAATCAATTTGTCTATTACCTAAGGGAAGAAGCTGAGGCTAGGTACATAGAACAGTATAATATTAATAAGCAAGAGATAGATACAATTGCAACTTTAAATGGAGAAGACACTGGATATGGAACGTTATTACAAGAAAAAAATGGTTATATGTATATTGCAAATCTTAATAGTAACTTAGAAATCAATTTAGAAGTTATTAATATAGAAAACGGAGACAGTTCTTATAAAGGACATATTGTAGTTAGTGAATTATCAGAACAATTACTTAAAGAACAAATTCAAATTATGCCTCAAGAATTGGAATTCCGATATTAAATGAAACTTATTATAAAAAATGTATGTTTGCATTGATACATGTGACGATACGTGTTTGCAAATTTTCACATATATTATATTGAATCTAGACAAGATTTGTCATAGATCAACTTCCAACAACCCATGAATAGGAGAAACCGCAAGACGGTTTCTCCATTTTTTTATGATTACATAAAATTCAACTATATAATAAGGAAGTTTCTATTTGGAATTTTTTAGGTAATCCAAATTTTTAACTATATGGCATGATTTGGGACTAATTAAAAAGCGATGGCACCTAAACGGAGCTCATTCCGGTGTATGGATGTTTATCGCTATTAATCACGTTTAATCCGTTTTGACGAATTGGTAAATTATTTATATTCTAAAAGACGTGATTGTTCAAATAATTTGGAGGTGAAAGCATCACTACGATTTTAGATGTTGCTGAAAAGTTAAAGGTAGATACGGATGAGTATTACTTTAGAAGACCAACAAAAGAAGATGGGGGTCCCGTTTGGGAACTAGTTAAAGAGATAGGAAATTTAGATTTAAATTCATCGTATAGTTATGTATTATGGTGTGAAGTTTTTGCGGAATCTTCCATCGTCGTAGAGCATAAAGAAACACAACAAATTGTCGGATTTATTTCGGGATTTATGCATCCTGAAAAGGAAGATACCCTCTTTATATGGCAGGTTGCCGTTTCTTCAACGCAAAGAGGAAAAGGATTAGCAACCAAGATGCTACTTCAATTACTTGAGTGGAACGAGTCGGTTAATTTTATTGAGGCGACAGTTGCCCCTTCAAATAAACCATCCAATTACTTGTTCCTAGGATTAGCAAGAAAGATTCATACAAACTGGAAGATTAGCGATTATTTTAAAACAGAACATTTTCCGGCTAAAGATGAAGAACATGAAGAGGAACTACTTTTTAGAATAGGGCCAATGAGAAAAAATAAAAATAAAAGGATGATATAATGACAACGATTGTTGATAAAGCCCGGAATGATATGACTGCATTTGAAGAAATGGAATCAGCGGTAAGAAGCTATAGTCGTGGCTGGCCGGTAGTATTTGAAAAAGCGAAAGGCTATAAGCTTTGGGATAAAGATGGAAACGAATATATTGACTTCTTTGCTGGGGCAGGTGCACTAAATTATGGTCATAACCCAAGTGAAATGCAAAAAGTCATGATTGATTATATACAAAATGATGGTGTCATTCATAGCCTTGATATGGCTACCACACCACGAAAAAAATTCTTAGAGTCATTTAATGAGGTTATTCTAAAACCACGTAACATGGATTATAAAGTGATGTTCCCTGGCCCTACAGGCACGAATACGGTTGAAAGTGCTTTAAAAATTGCTCGTAAGGTAACAGGAAGAGATACGGTTATTGGTTTTACTAATGCGTTTCACGGAATGACAATAGGTTCATTATCTGTTACAGGTAATTCCTTTAAACGCAGTGGTGCTGGGATACCGTTAAATCATGCAGTTTCTATGCCGTTTGATCAATATGTAGATGAGCAAGATTCAATTGCATATATTGAACGTTTCCTCGAGGATTCTGGAAGCGGGGTAGCGCTACCAGCTGCATTTATTTTAGAAACAGTTCAAGGAGAAGGCGGGATTAATGCTGCTCGCCTTGAATGGGTGAAGAAAATCGAAGAAATTTGCAGAAAATGGGACATTCTATTAATCATTGATGATGTGCAGGCAGGATGTGGAAGAACGGGTACTTTCTTTAGCTTTGAAGAAGCAGGAATTAACCCAGATATTATTTGTCTGTCAAAATCAATTGGTGGAGTTGGGTTGCCGATGGCGATTACATTAATTAAGCCTGAATTTGATCAATGGGGACCAGGTGAACACAACGGTACATTCCGTGGGAATAACCTTGCATTTTTAGCAGCTACAGAAGCATTAAATAATTGGAAAACGGAATCATTCTCTCAAAATATTAAGAAGATGAGTTCTCTATTCCAAGAGAGAATGAAACGTACTGTAGAAAAGTTCCCTCAGTTAAATGCAGATTTAAGAGGTAGAGGATTAATGCTCGGTATCGGAGTTCATGTAGATGGACTTGCAGGCGAAATTTGCGCCGAAGCATTTTCTAGAGGGTTAATTCTAGAGACATCCGGAGCTAAGGATGAAGTTGTAAAATTCCTTCCACCATTAATTATTGATGAAGATGGTATTAAAAAAGGAATGGACATCTTAGAAGAAAGTATTCAAGCAGCACTAGAGAAATAAGGAGGAGTTTTAATAATGATCGTAAAATCATTAGAAGATATTCAAGGTACAGAGGATCATCAAAAAGGGGAAACGTGGGAAAGCAGACGTTTTGTTTTAAATAAAGATAATGTTGGATTTAGCCTTAACGATACGATTATTAAGGCAGGGACAGAAAGCTACTTCTGGTACAAAAACCATATTGAAGCAGTATACTGCATTGAAGGTGAAGGAGTAGTAGAGAAAAAGGATACTGGTGAGGTATGGCAGTTAAAACCAGGAACGATGTATCTTTTAAATGATAATGATAAGCATTATTTACGTGCAAAAACTCAAATGCGTATGGTATGTGTGTTCAACCCAGCGTTAGTAGGAACTGAAACACATGATAAAGATGGAGTATATCCATTATTAGCTGAATAATTAAAGATGTAAAGAACCTGACTTCTATAGGGAGGAGGGTTCTTTTTTGCTAGAAATTAAAGAAAAATCAAAAGGGTTGTAAATTGTTTCAAAAAAGACTACTATTTATATAAACTATCCAGTCAGTTTTATAAAGAGGTGCAATCATGGCTCCACGAATTTCTGAAGAAGAAAAAGAAGCACGTAGAGAATATTTATTGGAAGCAGCTTTAGAGTGTTTCTCTGCCAAGGGATACTATGCATCAACAGTTGACGATATTGTTCGATATTCGAATTTAAGTAAGGGATCAGTCTACAACTACTTCAAAAGCAAAGAAGAAATTTTTATTCATTTGCTGAAGAAAAAACGTCAGGAAATGGTAGAAGACCTTACTATTAAATTAGCAAAAATCAATAGTCCACTAGAAAAACTGAAATTTTGGATCCGAGAAGATATTCCATTTAGTCTTGAAAAGAAAAAATTTATGCGTGTACATGTTGAGTTTTGGTTATATTCTACAGACTCACCAGAAGTTCAACATATTTTAGTTGAGCGGTTTGACGACATGTTTGGATTAACGAAAGAGATTATTGAGCAAGGACAGAAAACAGGGGAAATCAAGCAAGACATTGATGCTGAAGCAGCTGCATCCATGTTTTGGTCGTTGCATGATGGAATTTGGTTACACGCTGTTATTGGTTATGATGAGTCAAAGCTAGAGGCACGTATTAAGGAAATGGAAAGAGTGCTTATCGCATATTTAACAGCTAATGCCTAAATTTGGAATCATTTTAGATGGTTCCTCATATATTAAGAAACTGACCGGTCATTTTAGAAAAGGAAGGTGATAGTAATGTTGAAGAAATTATTTAGATATCGAAATCAAAAACAAGATATTTATATGAAAAATGAAGAGCATTTATTACGCGAGAAATTATCCGTGCAATATGACTATATTCGTTCAATAACTAGATAAAAAGCAGGAGTCCACGAAGTTAAGGTGGGCTCTTTTTAATAAAAAATGTGTATCTTCCCAGAAAGAAGATACACAGACAAAAGAGGTAAGATAAATAGTATTTATCTTACTAAATAGAAATACGTAACAAAATAAGGTAAGATAAACAAAATTTATCTTACCTTATTAAAAAGGTGTACTCTAATAGGGGCATAGAATCCATATACAATAAAATGAACAGATTACTTTATTACTTCTACTTCTATACTCTCTTGAATTAGAGAAGAAATTGCTTCTTCATCACCCTGTTCAAATAACTGAACAATTTTACTTCCTACGACTACGCCATCACAAGCAGCAGATAGTTCTCTTGCGCGTTCAGCAGTAGATATGCCAAATCCAGCTAAAACTGGTACATAGCTTACTTGCTTGAGTCTTTTTAAAAAGTGATACGCATCTTTCTCGTGTTGAGCACGTTCTCCTGTTGTACCAGTTACAGATACTGCATATAGAAATCCCTCTGATCGTTTTGCTATTCTTTCTAGTCGATCTTCTGTGCTCGTCATGGCAGCTAAGCGAATAAATGCAATCTCGTGCTGAGTTAACGAAAATGCTACATCGTCTTCTTCTTCCATTGGAATATCTGGAATAATTATGCCATCAACACCTGCCTTCGAGCAATCTCTAGCAAATTGATCGAAGCCATATTTCCATACAGGATTAATGTAGGTCATAAGAACAATAGGGATATTTCTTTGCAATTTATATTTTTCTAATTCTTCTAATACAGAACTTATCGTAGTTTTATTTGCTAGCGCACGTTGTCCAGCATCTTGAATTACAGGTCCATCTGCTACTGGGTCAGAAAAAGGAAGACCGAGTTCGATGGCAGAAGCACCTGCTTCTTCTAAAAACTGAATACGATTGTTTAAATTATTCATGCCACCATCTCCGGCCATGATATAGGGTACAAATATAGGTTTATTTGCTTGCTTTTTTGCTTTCAATACACCATCTAGTTTACTTTTTCCCATTATTGTTCCCCCTCTAATCTTTCTTTGACTTGTTCTACGTCTTTGTCCCCTCTACCAGATAAACAAATAACTATAGACTGTTCAGGATTCATTTCCTTCGCTAATTTTGTAGCATAACTAACTGCATGGGCACTCTCTAATGCAGGGATAATGCCTTCTGTTTTGGATAAAAGTCGAAAAGCTTCAAGTGCTTCCTTATCAGTAATTGAGGAGTATGTCACTCTTTTAGTCTGATGAAGGTGACTATGCTCTGGACCGATTCCTGGATAATCAAGACCTGCTGAAATAGAGAATGCTTCTTCAATTTGTCCGAAATCATTTTGAAGCAAATACGTAAATGTACCATGTAGCATACCTGGAGAACCACCAGTTAGGGTTGCTGCATGTTGATTGGTATCTAATCCTGCTCCTGCAGCTTCTACACCGAATAAGGTCACTTCCTTATCGTCGATAAATGGGTAGAACATGCCCATCGCATTGCTTCCACCACCAACGCATGCTACAACAGCATCAGGTAAGGATCCTATTTTCTTCATACTTTGCTCTTTGGTTTCTTTTCCAATCACAGATTGAAAGTCACGAACAATTTTGGGGAAAGGATGAGGGCCGACCACCGATCCAATGATATAATGAGTATCATTGACATTATTTACCCAATAGCGAAGAGCCTCGTTCACAGCGTCTTTTAAAGTTCCACTACCTTGGGAGACACTGACTACTTCTGCCCCCAGCAATTCCATACGAAAGACATTTAGCTTTTGACGTTTAATATCTTCTTCACCCATAAAAACAATACATTCTAATCCTAATAAAGAACATACTGTCGCAGTCGCAACACCATGTTGACCTGCACCAGTTTCAGCCACAACTTTTTTCTTACCCATTCTTAAAGTGAGTAGTGCTTGCCCAATGGTATTATTAATTTTATGAGCACCAGTATGATTTAGATCTTCACGTTTTAAATAGATTTGTGCACCGCCCGCATGTTCAGTTAACTTTTTAGCGTGATATAGAGGAGTTTCACGTCCGATGTATTCCGTTAAATATGTCTGAAGTTCCTCCGTGAATTTCTCATCTTTCAACGCATCTTCATAGGCTTTTTCTAATTCAAGTACTGCAGGCATTAATAATTCTGGTACAAATCTTCCACCGAATTCTCCGTATTTTCCTTTGATGTCTGGAAATGAATAAGTAGTCATTGCAATACATCCTTTCTTTCTTTTTGTACTTTAGTAATAAATTGATTGATCTTCTGGACATCTTTTTTTCCGTTTAGTTCTACTCCGCTTGAGACATCAACTCCAGCTGGTCTTACAGTTTGGATAGCTTCAAGTATATTGTCTGTATTTAAACCACCAGCTAATATTAATTTGTCAGTAAAAGGCTGATCTTTGAGCATATTCCAATTGAATGTTACACCGTTTCCTCCTCTTGATGATTGAACAGGGGGACTGTCTATTAAAATATATTTAGCCGATGATTGGTTTGCTTGTTGTAATCCCTCTGTAGTTGCTGGAAATGCTTTAATAATGGGAATTGGAATCTTTTTTTGATAGGCAATAGATTCATCGCCATGTAACTGGACAATATCGAGATTTAGCTTTTCGATTATTGATAGAATATTCTCTAAAGGTTCATCTACAAATACCCCCACTTTTTGAATGGTGTGAGGAAGTTTTTTTGCTATTTCCTCAGCTTGAGGGATGGATAATTGTCGCTTACTTGGGGCAAATACAAATCCAATCATATCAGCGTTAGCATCCGCAACTGCTAGAGCAGTATCAATGGAAGAAATTCCACATATTTTTATAAACATTTATAAACTCCTTTCAACAAGGGGCACGCGTAGATTATTAAAATCTGTTTCTAATTGATTTGATTTCATAAACGTCTCTCCAACTAAAATAGCTTTCGCTCCAGCTTCGGCAGCTAGCGTTGCATCACCAGCTGTTCTCATGCCACTTTCGCTAATGATTATAGTATTATTATCAACTAGTTGAGCCAGTTGTTTCGTAGTTTGTAAATCAACTTCAAAGGATTTTAAATCACGGTTGTTAATGCCAACAATAGCTGGTGATATCGTTAAGGCGTTTTTTAACTCTTCTGCAGTATGCACTTCACAAATGACCTCAAGTCCTTTATTTGAAGCATAATTATATAATTCCTGGAATCTTTCTAATGGTAAAGCTGCTAGAATTAACAGGATAATAGAAGCCCCTGCATCTTTTGCATCATCAATTTGAATCTCATCAATAATAAAATCTTTACAAAGAACTGGAACAGAAACTGCTTCGCTTACTTTTTGTAAATCCTTTAATGAACCTCGAAAAAAATTTTGATCTGTTAATACAGATATGGCAGATGCACCTGCTTGCTCGTATTTTTTAGCTTGCTCGACGGGATCAAGGTCCATTTTAATTTCTCCTTTTGAAGGAGAAGCGCGTTTAATTTCAGCAATAATAGATAGTGAGTTTGCTTGGTTGATTTGACTTATCAACGAATAAACAGGTATACTTCGGGTCCCTAAATCGTTTTTCTCTTGTTTTCTAATCCTTACTTCAGTTTGTTTTTCTTCTAAGATTTTTGCTAGAAAAGTCATCTAAACCACCTCGCTAACTTTCTTACTGAAAGTGATTAGGTTATTGAGTTTGCTTAATGCTGAACCAGAATTAATACTTTCTCTAGCAAGTTTAACGCCATCATAAATGGAACCCGCTCTTCTTGTAGTAAACAATGCAATGCCTGCATTGAAAAGTACGGTATCCAGATACGCGCTTTCTTCACCACTTAATATAGAAAGTAAGATATTTGCGTTATCTGTTGCATTTCCTCCTTGAATTTCATCATTCGGATATACAGATAAACCAACCTCTTCTGGATGAATTGTTCTTTCCTCTAATCGGTCATTTTCAACGAGTATATATTGATTTTCTCCTTGTAAAGAAGCCTCGTCTAAACCACCAGCACCATGGATCACAATTGCTCGTTCTCTTCCAAGTAGTTGTGCAGCTTTTGCCACCATTGGAAGAGCTGCTGGATCATAGACTCCAATATATTGAGAATTTAAGTGAACAGGATTCGTTAATGGTCCGATGAAATTAAAAATAGTAGGTATTCGTAAATCTTTTCTTACTTTGCTCACCTGTTTTAGCGTCGGATGTACATGTTGTGCGAACAAGAAAGCAATTTGATTTTTTTCTAACATTTCATTTACTTGTTCTTTTGTAAAAGCTAAAGATACGCCTAGTTTTTCTAAGACATCCGCACTACCTGTTTGACTTGATACACTTCTATTTCCATGCTTTGCTACGGTTACACCAGCTCCAGCTAATACAAAAGCAGAACAAGTACTGATGTTAAAACTGTTTGAACGATCTCCACCAGTTCCGCAATTGTCCATTACTGGTTGATGAAAGTTTAATAGGAAAGGAGAATGTTCTTGAATAACTTGAGACAATCCAACTACTTCTTCCGCGGTTTCTCCTTTCATTTTTAATGAGATAAGAATAGCTGCTAGTTCCGAATCAGATACTTCTTCTGAAAAACAATGTGTAAATACTTCTTTTATTTCTTCTGTGGATAAATCTTGTCGATCAATAATTTTATGAAGTGAGTGCTTCATTATTTTCATCCTCCTGTAACGCCTTGATTTGTAATAAAAAATTCCGAATGATTTGCTTTCCATCCTTTGTGCCAATGGATTCTGGATGAAATTGCATTCCAAAAAGTGGTAGTTGTTTATGTTCTATCGCCATAATCTCATTATCATCCAAGGATCGTGCAGTCACTTGGTAATTTGGAGATAGACTTTTAGAATCAACTATAAGTGAATGGTACCGCATGACCTGTATTGGATTCTTAAGTGAATGTAATAACTGTGATTCCTTTATTGATATAGTTGATGTTTTTCCATGTTTTATCACCTTGGCTTGCTTTATTTCTCCCCCTAAAGCTTCTGCTAGTACTTGATGGCCTAAACAAATACCGAGTATTGGGAATTCTCGGTATAATTTCCTGACAATCTTCAAACAATTTCCTGCTTTTTCTGGAGAACCTGGCCCAGGAGATATAACAATGGCTTCTGGTTGCAGTGCTCGAATCTCATCAGGAGTAATAGCATCGTTTCGAATAACATGGACTTCCTTATCAAATTCAGAAATATATTGATAGAGATTATACGTAAATGAGTCATAGTTATCGATTAATAAAATCATGATCGTCCACCTCCATAAAAGATTTGGCTTTATTTAATGTTTCAATATACTCATTTGTAGGTATGGAGTCATAGACTATTCCTGCTCCTGCTTGTAAGTATGCTTTATCATCTTTAACGATCACAGTTCGAATAGCTAGAGCCATGTGTACATCTTGTTGAAAATTGATAAAACCAATACCTCCACCGTAAGGACCTCTTTGGTTTTGTTCTAACTCGTTGATTATCTGCATTGCGCGTATTTTTGGTGCTCCAGATACCGTTCCTGCTGGTAAACAAGAGATTAATGCATCAATACTAGAGTAGTTTGATTTTAGAATGCCAGTGACTTCAGAGACCATGTGCATGACATGCTGATATTTTTCTATTTTCATATATACCGGAATATCAATACTTCCAATTTCACATACTCTTCCAAGGTCATTTCTACTTAAATCTACAAGCATTTGATGTTCTGCTCTTTCTTTTTCATCAGAGAGCAATTCCTCTGTCAGCATTTGATCAATCTCTTCAGTACTACCTCTTTTTCTTGTACCAGCTATTGGATTTGTGATGATTTTCTTTCCACTTGTTTCAATGAGACTTTCTGGTGAAGCTCCGAGAATGAGGTAATCATTAAAATCCATATAAAACATATAAGGTGAAGGATTCGATTGTCTCAGTTGTTCATAAAATGAGATGGAAAATGTTTCTGGATTTTCGACTTTTGCCTGCATTCGTTGGGATAATACAACTTGAAAAATATCTCCTTCTTCAATATATTTTTTTGCGATAGCTACATTACTTTCGAATGTTTCTTGGTCCATTTCTGGAGTAAATGAATATCTCGCAGGGAAGGGGAGCATTGTTACTCTTGCTTTCTTCATAATTTCTCTGAGTTGTTCTAGACGTTTCTGTAAAATATGTTCAGAAGCTGATGAATCCGTATCAATCACAAGTAGGTAGCATGTATCTTCTTCATGATCGAATATGATCGTATCTTCGAACAACATCAGATGTATGTCTGGCATGTTTCGTTTATCAGGTAATCTATCCCCGATGTGCTCAAAGGAACGTATCGTATCGTAGCTGATATATCCGATTGCTCCCCCATAAAATGGAAAGGAAATATCGATTTCTATTTTAGGTAGATGCTGTTTTATATAATGTAAGGCATGTTGTTCAACCCATTTATCTTCATGAGTTTTATAGTTACAAATCTTTGTACGATTATCGAAACCAAGGATTTCTTGATATGGACTCCTTCCAAGAAATGAAAAGCGTCCTTTTTCTTCATGTGGAAAACTGCTTTCCAATAAATATTTCTTTGGACTATCTAGTTGTGTTAGAACTTGAATAGGTAATAATTGATCGATTGGTTGCTTCTCAATTACATAACGGATACTCATGTCTTCGACTCCTCATTAAATTTGGTTGAATAAAAAAAGTCCCCTATAAACACAGTAATGTGCTTATAGAGGACGATAGGAACCGCGGTGCCACCTCATTTGAGAAAATATTTTCCCAACTCATTTTCAGATACGGGAGCAACTATTCTCCGATATCCTATCCGTATAACGGCGGAAACCCGTTTTTCCCTACTAGTCTATGTTTCAAGAAAACTCTCGTAAGTCCATTCAATACTCTTCTACGTGCTAGAATTTCACCAACCTCTAGCTCTCTGTAACGCTTCCTGAATATCTACTCCTCTTACTCAATGATTTGCAATTATTTAGTTGTCTGAATACAAAAAAGCCCCTAATCCTAAAAAGGACGAGGGACCGTGGTACCACCTTTATTAGCTGAAGTTCAGCTCACTTTAAAAGTAGGATAATAAATTATCTACTTAGTCTCGATAACGAGAGACAAATTCGCCAAGGCCTACTTCAGTTAACGGTTCGGTTTGGAGCTCAGAAGTCCATTCCTTAATAAAATATCCCACTGATTCCCACCAACCATCAGCTCTCTTTAGGGTTTTTATTAAGTACTCTTCTTCGTCAGTGCCGATTCATCAATTTGTTGAATTTATCTTACCGGAAAGGACAAGCAATTGTCAATAACCTTTTTGAAATTTTTTTCTATAGTCCAGTCACTTAACTCTATTAATCGACCGAAGTCTCATGTTAGCCCAGAAAATTTTCAAATTTATCATCGACCGAGATTCGTTCTTTCTGTGGCGGTATTTCTTCAAAGTAACCTAAATGAAGAAAACCAACGATTTTTTCATTTTTTTGAATGTTTAATTTATCTTTAACGTTATCATCGTAAATATGCGGGTTTGTTTTCCATACAACTCCAAGTTTCTCTTGCCATGCAAGCAACCAGAAATTCTGAATCATGGAAGCAACAGCCCCGTAGTTTTCGTCCCATTGCTTTGGAATATCAGACTCTTCCATAACAACAACGAGTATTGCATTAGGTTCATTTAAATAATTTTCTCTGTTTTCTTGTCTTTCTACAGGGTAAGTAGATGCAACTTTTTTTGCGAAAACAGGCAAGTGTTCTTGACTGACAAACAAAAAGCGCCAAGGCTGTCTCATTCCATGTGTGGGTGCCCATATTGCATCTTCTAATAATTCTTTTATTTTATCTTCAGTGACTTCTTTATTTGTGTAACCTTTTTTTATGGCACGTCGTTCTCTAATAAGTTTCGCTAATGCAGTTCTTTCCATACCCATACCCCTATACAATTTAATTGATAATTGTTATCAATTAAATTGTAACGGAAGCGCACATTCTTTGCAAATTTTGAGTAAACTACTTTACAACTGACTTGTAAAGAGGTAAAATGAACTAATATCTTTTTTGAAAGGTATTTGCGAAAATTAACTGAATAGAAAATATTGTTGCGCAGTAGCTATATAGTCTGTGCTTTTTTCATACATGTTTATATTCGGTGAAATTCGGTAATTAAATTAATATACACGAAAGAAAGGAGCATAAGTATGGAAAGAGTTACTTTGGAACAGATTTTTGTTCACCCAATCACAAAGAAGTATTTACAACGCTCTGGGGTTGCCCATGCAGTGGCAGTGGCGGAATACGCATATATTTTTTCTAAGCGACTTGCAGTAAATCCAGATCTTGCCACAAAAGCAGCACTCTTACACGATATTGGTCACTATACATGGTATCGTAATGGTGAATGGGATTATAATCTCTATAAAGAAAATGATATTCATGCGATTAAAGGTGCGAGTCGTGCGCATAAACTTTTAATTCGAAATGGTGAAGAGCGACAAGCAGCAAAAGAAATCGCTGTTGCTATTTTACTTCATACTGACTCTTATCTGCCAGAAGGCGAATTGCAACTAAATCCACTTCAACAAGTTGTGGCAATGGCAGATGAAGCTGATGAAGAGTATGGTGGCAATCATCACTATAAAGAAATCGACCCCGAACTAGCGCTAACAAGAATTCGAGCATTAGATAAACAAATTGATGATGCTTTAAATAAAGCAGATACCTCTTCTAAGCATGCATAAAAAGAAATGCATGAATTTAGAGGTTACATATTTTTTCTTACTCCTCTATATTAGCAAAATCTACAATGAAAACGCCCTCTAATTTAGAGGACGTTTACGAATTATTTCTCCAAATATTCTTCTAAAGTAATGTTTTGATTCATGATTTCTTCTGCTGCTTTTTGCCCTACATATCGTAAATGCCAAGGTTCAAATTGATATTTAGTAATTTCTTCTTTACCTTCTGGGAACCGAATTATAAAACCATAGTTCGTAGCATTTTCTTTTACCCATTTTCCTTCTTTTGTTTCACCAAATTCTGTTTCTAGACTAAAGTTAACTTCCGGACTTGTTACATCCATAGCCAGTCCCGTTTGATGTTCACTTTCTCCAGGACGAGCACTATACTTGTTTGCGTGCTTTTCACCATTTTCAGCGGCATTTGCTGCAAAAATAGTATCCTGGCGGTCGTATGATCGGTATCCAGATTGTGCATATAGCTCTAAGCCTTCTTCTTGTGCATCAGCAAACAATTCTTCTAATGCGTCAGCGGCAGCTTGGCGCATATATTTTTTTGGAATGTCCTCAATGAAAGGGAAAGGAACATTTGGTATAACTAAATCATCTGGAATATAGTCCGCAGGCAATGAAAAATCTTTATTAACAAGAACTAACTGATCATATGGGTTTGAAATAACTTCTGTACCTGCATCTGTAAACGCAGGTTCTGTCGGTGCTGGTAGCCCCTTACCTGGTTTATATGTCTTCTCGGATTGAATGACTTCCTCTATTTTTTGTTTGGTGTCTTCATCGTATATCCCAGAGACCAATAAATCTTCTTGTTGTATTTGAAAATCAGTTATAGCCCAAGTCACCTGTTCGTTATAGTTACCTTGATCAGAAAAGCTGTACCCTAACTGTTCGAGAAAATACTGAAGTGCAACTACCTGTTCTCCTTGATCTAGTTTTTGTAGAGGAGTTTTGGGTAACTTTTCATATTCTTGATTAGCTGTTACATCTTCTTCATCTGACGGATTCTCTGAATTATTTTGAGAAGATGAATTGGTATCATCATTAGATTGGCATGAGGTCATGAAAAATAGTAGTACACCGATCAATAGCAACAACCAAAGCAAACGTTGCATAATTAACGCTCCTAACTCTTACTATGTCATTTTCTGTTTCGAGGTGTGAAAGTGTGCGTAAAATTTATTCGACTAGCCTAAAATAGGATAAGGACATTCACACCCTGATAAGTCTTCATTATCATTATTACAGAAGTAAAAAACCAACGATTATGGAAGGCTCACTTTATATATATTTTGTTAATTTGTAAATAGAAATAATTAATTTTGCAGATTATATCTTCTCACATTTTTATGAGGTTGAGTAGCTAAAACTATAAGTAAGTAATTTCTGAATTTATAGCAAATTAAAGAGGGTTAGTTGATTTAGTGAAGGGTTTTGTTTTGAACCAGTGGCAAGTTAATTACCACTGATTCAAAACTAGAGGTAACTTGATTAGTCTTTGAATTTCTCGGCAAATAGTTTAGCGATACCAATAATCGTTTTCGTGGATTTTTCCATATTTTGAACAGAGATATATTCATATTTACCATGGAAATTCTCTCCACCGGTAAAGATATTTGGAGTTGGTAACCCCATATATGAGAGTTGGGATCCGTCCGTTCCCCCACGTACTGGTTGAATAATAGGATCGATATCTAATTGTTTCATAGCTTCACTAGCTATATCGACAATTTCTTTTACTGGCTCAATTTTCTCGCACATATTATAATACTGATCTTCCATTTCCACTTGAATAGCATTCTCTCCATATTTACGTTGCAAGTCAGTAGCGAATTTTTGTAATGTCGCTTTTCGAGATTCGAACTTATTACGGTCATGATCACGTATAATGTAATAAACTTTGGTTTTCTCTACATCACCTTCGATAGATATTAAATGATAAAACCCTTCATATCCCTCTGTATGTTCGGGTGAATCCTGATCGGGAAATTTTGAGATAAATTCAGCAGCAATCTTCCCTGAATTGATCATTTTATTTTTTGCAGTTCCGGGGTGAACACTATTTCCGGTAAAAGTGATTCTTGCTGCTGCTGCATTAAAGCTTTCGTATTGAAGCTCTCCTAATGGCCCACCATCGATGGTATATGCGTATTTAGCGTTGAAACGAGTAACATCAAATTTGTGTGGACCACGTCCAATTTCTTCATCCGGTGTAAATGCAATACGAATGGTACCATGTTCTATTTCTGGATGTTGGATGAGGTACTGCATAGCTGTCATAATTTCAGCAATTCCTGCTTTATTGTCAGCTCCTAAAAGTGTTGTACCATCGGTAGTAATTAATGTATGCCCTTTATAGGTAAGAAGCTCTGGGAATTCCTTAGTAGAAAGTATAACTTGAAGTGTTTCATTTAAGACAATATCCCCGCCATTATAATCAATGATTTGCGGATTAACATTCTTACCAGTAAAATCCGTAGCAGTATCTACATGGGCAAGAAAACCTATTGTCGGGATATCATTGTTCGTATTTGCTGGTAATGTAGCCATGAGATATCCATATTCATCTACTTCGATCTCTTGCATTCCAATTTCTTTAAGTTCATTTTGGAGATAGTGAATTAAATCCCATTGGCCGGGAGTTGATGGCGTAGTACTAGATTGATCGTCAGATTGCGTGTCTATTTTCGCATATGTAATTAATCGATTGATAAGTTGTTTTTGCATATCGTATCTCCTCTTCGTTTTTTCTATTAGTTTACCATATATTGATTATTTAGATATCTGTAAATTATTTTATAAAATGATATGATAGTAAATAAATAGTTGCAGGAGGGATAGTATGAAAAATTTAATTAGTGTACAGCGGTTGATGCGTAGATTTTCGCAAAATCATATTGTAATTGTGGATGTACGATTTAATTTAAAAGATCCCGATGCTGGACGTAAAGCGTATTTGAAAGAGCATATACCTGGTGCAATTTATATGGACTTAAATAAGGATTTATCTGGAAAGGCAGGTAAACACGGAGGTAGCCACCCTCTACCAGATTGGGATTTATTTACAAATAAACTAGGGCAAATAGGGGTAACGAATGAAACAACGGTTGTAGTCTATGACCAAGGAAATGACATGTTTGCACCTCGATTCTGGTGGTTAATGGATTATGTAGGGCATGATAAAGTTTATATTCTAGAAGGTGGATTAGATCAATGGAAAGAAGAAGGAGGAGCGGTAACAACAGAAGTTCCCTCTTTAAATCCAGTCACTTACCAGCCTAAATTAAAACAAAATCGTACAGTCGATATGAAGGAAGTGCGCGATAAGATTTCTAATGGCAACACGATATTAATCGACTCACGTTCTTATTCAAGATATTTAGGAGATGAGGAACCATTGTACCGAAGAGCAGGACATATACCTGGAGCGGTTAATTATTTTTGGAAAGATGTTCTTACGAAAGATGGTAGAAGGTGGAAAGATAAAGAGCAGTTAGAAACCTTATTTGCTAATCTTTCAAAAGACGATGAAATTATTGTGTCTTGTGGCTCTGGAGTATCTGCTTGTCCAAACATACTTGCGTTAGAGACAGCAGGATTTCATAATGTGAAACTGTACCCTGGTAGTTTTAGTGATTGGATATCTTATGATGATAACGATGTGAAAGTAGGAGAGGAGGCCCCGTAATGTTAGGACGTTGTGGTTGGGTTACCGATGAACCTATCTATATTTCTTATCATGATGAAGAATGGGGAGTTCCTGTTTATGAGGATGACCGATATTTGTTTGAAATGTTGTCTTTAGAAGGAGCTCAAGCAGGGTTAAGTTGGATAACGATACTTAAAAGACGAGAAAATTATAGAGAAGCATTTGACCATTTTTATCCGGAAATAGTAGCAACTTATTCAGACGAAAAAGTCGAGTCATTACTGTTAAACGAAGGTATTATTCGAAATAAGCGAAAGATAAGCTCAGTGATTAATAATGCGCATAAATGTATTGAAGTGGCCAAGGAATTTGGCTCTTTTCATAAATATATTTGGAGTTTTGTAGATGGGCAACCAATTTTAAACACGTGGGAAGATGATAAAGAAATTCCTGCTTATACTGATCTTTCTGAAAAGATGAGTAAAGATATGAAAAAGAGAGGGTTTCGCTTTGTAGGCCCAACCATTTGTTATTCATTTATGCAAGCTATTGGAATGGTTAATGATCATACAAAACAATGCTTTTTATACCATGGCAAAAATCAATAAAATAGCAAGGAAAACTTGTAAAGGTGAATTCTTCATGTTTACAATATAAAACCGAACTACAATCCAGGCATGATATACTCCTTCTTGAATTTTTACTTTAGCGAAGTAGATTAGAGACTGGAAAATAGTTCGGTTATTTATTTTATTTGAGTTTAAATACTTGTAATTGATTATTTAAATCAATTGCAAGTTCTGCTAGACTGTTGGCACTGCCTGCCACTTCTTCCATTGAGCTAGAAGTCTGTTGAGCAGCAGCAGATGCTTGTTCCACACCAGCAGCAGACTCTTCTGAAGTCGAGGCGATTTCTTCAATAAGTTGATTCATATTGGTACTATTTTCAACGATATTTAATAAATCTGATGTAATATGTTCAATTTTACTTACCATATCATTAACGCCATGTTGAATTGTTTTAAAGTTATCTCCAGTTGATTCGATTTGGGTTGTTCCTTCTTGAACTTCTTTGTAACCATTATTAAGGGAACTAACAACTTCTTTCGTTCCATCTTGGATATTGGAAACAATAGTGGTGATTTCACCAACAGAATTAGATACTTGTTCAGATAGTTTTCGAACTTCATCTGCTACAACTGCAAATCCACGTCCATGTTCACCGGCTCTTGCAGCTTCTATGGCAGCATTTAAAGCTAGCAAGTTCGTTTGTTCAGAGATATCTTTAATAACGGATATCAGATTCGATATATCTCTTGATTGTTGATCTAGACCTTTTACTTTGTCTACAGAAACTTTAACAATTTCATCGATTCGATGCATTTGCTTCATAGAATTTCGCATTAAAGCAGTTCCTTGATTCGTTTGTTCTAACATCTTTTCTGTTGTACTTGTAATTTCATCTCCATTTTCACGAGACTTGTTTACTACCTCTACAAAGCCTGACATTTTTTCGGATAAGTCTGAAGCACCATTTGCTTGTGTTTCTGCACCGGCTGATAATTCTTCCATTGTAGCTGCTACTTGTGAATTACCTTCTTTTACTTCCGTTGCAGCTTGGGTAAGATGATCGCTTCGTTCTAATACGGAACTACTTGCTGAAGATACCTTCGTTAGAATAGCTTTCATATTATCTTTCATTTGATTCACAGAAGCACTTAATTGGCCAATTTCATCTTTACCGTTATATTCCATATGGGTTGCGGTTAAATCCCCAGCTGCAACTTTAGATGTGATTTGTACAACTTGTTTCAGATTTCTGGAAATTTGAACACTAACTATACTAAAGATAGTTACTCCTATAGCGATGGTGATTAAGTTTGCCATTGTTAGTGTTGATGAAATTCGATCCATACTATTTTCTGCAGCTTCTGAAGCCTTAGTTTGAGCTTGTTCTTTTTCTGATATCAATTCATTAATTATATCAACATTGCTTGTACGGAAACGATAAGTTGTTTCTCTTAGTGTATTTGCCATTATATTATCATTGTTCTCTATTGATGGAATTACCTTTTCTTCAAATGTACTGTTGATTGTATCATCAGACCGTTTTAACTGACTTATTTTAAAATATTCATCTTCCGTTTTTAAAAACTCTTCGACTTCAATTATTAGTTGATCTACTTGACTCTTATATTCATTAAATCTATCAACATATAAATTATTGCTCGTTAGTAGGTAGTCTGCAATTTGTATATCTTTACCTTGAATTGCTAGTGATAGTTGATTGAGTGTACTTACCTGTTCGCTATATGTATACACTGCTTCAGTGTCTTCTTTAGATTGTTTAACTTCTTGATTCACAAAAAACCAAGCACTGAAAGTGAAAAAGATAACAACTAAAAATGATAATAAATATTTGTTTCCTATACTTAAATTATTAAAGGCTTTTATATTAATGGAAAACTTCCGCTTTGATGTTTCTTTATTATTTTTCCATTTTATGAATGAAAATGGAGATGATTTTTTCTTTTTTATATTATCTTTAGGTTTAATCTTTTTGTTCTTAAAAAATTTCATATTTTCCCCCGCCCGTTTATATGTTTTCTTTAATATCGGTAAATAGGTAGAAAGTATGAAGGGAATTGTTAAAAATTTATGAAAGATTTGATATTATAAGCCTAATTAATCGTATGTAACTATGGAATAAAGTATAATAATAGACACTTTATATGAAAGGGATGAAAAGTATGGAGTATGTAACTTTAAATAATGGTTTAAAAATGCCACAACTAGGTTTTGGGGTTTGGAAAGTACCCAATGAAGAAGTTGTTTCACCAGTAGAACACGCTTTAAAAGTCGGATATCGATCACTTGATACAGCAAAAGTATATGGAAATGAAGTTGGAGTAGGAGAAGCCATATCTAATAGTGGGATACCACGTGAAGAACTGTTTATAACTACAAAAGTGTGGAATAGTGATCATGGCTATGAAAATACATTAAAAGCGTTTGATGCTAGTTTAGAAAAATTAGGTTTAGACTATGTCGATCTATACTTGATCCATTGGCCAACTCCAAACTTTGACCAATATGTAGAAACATATAAAGCTTTAGAAACGTTATATAAAGATGGAAAAGTTAAAGCAATTGGTGTATGCAATTTTGATATTGAGCACTTAGAAAGAATTCTTAATGAATGCGAAGTAGTGCCGGTACTTAATCAAGTAGAATGTCACCCGTATTTACAACAAAAAGAGCTCCGAGGTTTTTGTGAGAAACACAATATCTATGTAGAGTCATATAGTCCATTAATGAATGGGAAAGATGTGCTTCAAAGTGAAGAACTACAAAATTTAGCAGGAAGAAAAGGAAAAACGGTTGCCCAAACGATTCTCCGTTGGCACTTGCAATCTGGAATGATTGTTATTCCTAAATCCGTTACACCTAATCGCATTGAAGAAAATCTAGATGTATTTGATTTTGAACTAACGGATGCTGAAATGCAGGAGATTAATGAATTGGATAGGAATGTAAGAAGTGGTGCACTACCAAGTGAAATGAATGTGAGATAAGTAATGAGACTCAGCAACAGTCTAAAATGTATAGACATTATTTGAAATAATAAAAACACCTCCGAAATGTTACAAAGAAATATGTACAAAATCGGAGGTGTTATTTTTGAGGAAATACACGCTCGACAGCATTTTCATACTCTGAAAAATAACCTGGTACTTCTGATTTATCCAATCCAGCATACATATATTTAACAATCGATTGATTATACCATTTTTGTTGTTCATACCCTGCATTAAAATTTGCCCAAATGGCTTCTCCTAGAATTTGATATTCTTTTTCAAGTTCAAGTAAATTGTCTAATTTATCAGCGATAATCAAATATTTTACTTCTTTAGGGGCGTTTTGAATGCTATATATTGTGTGTTGTTTTCTTTCTTTCCAAGTCTTAGATTTATCTTCTGTATGAGCAGCTACAAGTTGTGCGATTTCATTACCGAACTCATGTTGAATGTCATCGATTGTTACAGGAGTATCTTCAACAACATCATGTAGATAGGCTGCACAAACGAGTGAGTCCGAACTGCCTTCTAGCTCAAGCCTTTGAGCAACACGGATTGGATGTGTGATATAAGCTTCATCAGAATTCTTTCTAGTTTGTCCTTGATGCGCCTTTGTAGCAAAATTTTTTGCCTTCTCTTTTAACATAGCTTCCTCCGAATATAGATGTTTAGTATTAATAGAATATGAAACAGAATAAGTTTGTGTTCAATTATAATTATCAATTAATTCAGTTAAATTAATTTATTCTATATTTAATAGTATCTTAATTGCCGAAAGGATACAATCAAATTTTAAAAGAAGAGGTAAGTTATCAAATTGAGATTCAGTGGTATTAATAATTCAATTTTATATTACCGGTAGTGAATACATATCTTTAAATCGAATTAGTTTATATACGAATATATTTCATTTACGTTGAAATAGGAGAGTTGTTTTTCTTAGGAAAGCTCTTTCTTTATTTTCAGTACATAAACCATTACACTAGAGGTAATGATATAACATTAGCGGAGGTCACATCAATGGAAAAAGGAATTAACCAACGTAAGACAGAGCATATACGCCTTTGCCTTACTGGAGATGTAGAAGGAGTAAATAAATCTACAGGATTAGAGGGCATTAACTTTATACATAACGCATTACCAGAGATTGATTTTGCAGACATTTCTTTGGATTCAAATTTCTTAGGGAAACAATTAAAAGCGCCGTTCTTGGTAAGTTCGATGACTGGTGGATCGGAACTAGCGACAACTATTAATCAGAATCTTGCTATTGCTGCAGAAGAGAAAGGATGGGCATTAGCAATTGGTTCAACAAGGGCTTTCTTAGAAAGTGATCAACATAAAGATTCATTTCTAATCAGAAATCAAGCGCCTACTGCACCATTAATTGTTAATATTGGAGCTGTTCAATTAAATTACGGCTATGGTCCAGAAGAGTGTCAAAGAATTATTGATAAAACCAATGCAGATTCTATTGTTCTTCATCTAAATAGTCTACAAGAAGCGGTTCAAGATGGAGGGGACCTTAATTTTAAAGATTTACTACCAAAAATAGAGCAAGTCTGTAAACAAGTAAATGCTCCAGTGGGAGTTAAAGAAGTAGGTTTTGGTATTGACGGTGAAGTAGCAAGACGCTTGTATGATGCAGGTATTTCCTACATTGATGTAGCAGGTGCTGGAGGTACATCTTGGAGTCAGGTGGAAAAATTACGTTCCAAAGATCCATTAAATAAAGCAGCTGCAGAAGCATTCAATAGCTGGGGAAATCCAACAAAGGATTGTCTTGTTTCTGTTCGTGGAGAATTACCTGAAGTACCATTAATCGCAAGTGGAGGAATGAAAACAGGTTTGGATGCAGCGAAAGCAATTACGATTGGAGCTGATATCGTAGGCTTTGCAAGACATTTATTGAAAGCTGCAATGGAAACACCAGAAGATGTTATCCAAACAATGGAACAGCTAGAGTTAGAACTGAAAATGACGATGTTTGGAATTGGGTCTGTTAATTTAGAAGAATTAAAAAATACTTCACGAGTAACTATTATGGGACAATCATTAATGGATAAGTAATATGGCGAGTTATGAAAGGGAATTCCCCTTTTATGGCTCTTTTTTATATCTTAATTTATGATGAAATTGATTTAAATACATAAGAATAGGGAAGTCAATATAAAAAAGGAGTGAAGATGTATGGTGTGGACAATGCAAGATTATCCAAGTTCAATGAAGAATCTTGATAAAGTTACAAGAAAAAAAGCGATTGATATTGCAAATTCCATGATTGATGATGGTTACAAAGAAGGGCAAGCAATTCCAATAGCAATTGAACAAGCAAAAAATTGGAAGCAAAATGCATCACAAAGCGAAATAGATACGTATCATGATCAAGGTAGTCCGACTAAACGATCGGAAGAAGGAAAACAATCGACAAGTAATCCAGAGCGATTAGAAGAAGGCGAAGAAGTTTATAAGCATGAAGATGGTTGGGCAGTTGCATCCGTTGGTTCTGATATAGCAAGTGAAGTATTATCGACAAAAGAAGAAGCCGTAGCAAGAGCAGTAGAAATTGCACGTAAGAAAGCAACTTCACTAACCATCTATAAAGAAGATGGCTCTAAAGAAGAACAGCGTTCATACGCTGACCAATGATATAAGCATTATACAGAACAAAAAATAGCAGTATAAGGGATAAATATCCTTTTACTGCTATTTTAATTTTCTTGATTATTATCCATATATGTATAATTGTTCTCTATAACACTAATTTTCTAATGTTGTTTTGAGTAAAGTAGGTTGATTTTACACCAAGCCTTATATATAATTAAAACCGTACTTAGTAATGATAATCATTTTCAATTAAGTCGAAATATACTAGGATATGAGGATTACTTATGAAGTTATGGATATTAATTATTTTTACTGTAATCTTATCATTTGTCTCTCTTTTCATAGGAGCAATTGATATTAAGGTAACGGATTTACTAGATTGGGAGTCTGATAAGACCCAAACATTTCTCATCAGTCGAGTACCTCGTTTAATGGCAATTATATTGGCAGGAGCTGGAATGAGTATTGCCGGTTTAATTATGCAATCACTTAGCAGAAATAAATTTGTTTCACCAACTACTGCTGGTACATTAGATGCAGCTAAGCTCGGAATTTTGATATCCATGTTGTTTTTTACAAATGTTACATATACACAACAAGTGGTCTTTAGTTTCGCGTTTGCATTAATTGGAACTTTCGTCTTTATGCAAATTTTAGATCGTATTAAATTTAAAGACGCAATATTTGTTCCGTTAATTGGTATCATGTATGGGAATATTTTATCTTCTATAACAACGTTTTTTGCATATGAGGCAGACCTTCTCCAAAATATATCATCTTGGTTAATGGGGAGCTTTACATTAGTAATTGCTGGTCGATATGAATTGTTATATGTGAGCGTTCCAGCTGTCATATTAGCATATATATACGCTAATAAATTTACAGTAGCAGGTATGGGTGAAGAATTCGCAAAAAATCTAGGATTGAGTTATAAAGTTGTACTGAATATCGGGCTTGTACTTGTAGCTATTATCTCAACAACTGTTGTACTTACTGTTGGAGTTATACCGTTTTTAGGGTTAATTGTTCCAAATATTGTTTCTCTATATTTAGGAGATAACTTACGTAAAACGATTCCACATACAGCGGTAATGGGAATTGCGTTCTTACTAGTATGCGATATTATTGGGCGTATTGTGGTACATCCGTTTGAGATCCCTGTGAACGTAACTGTAGCAGTTATTGGTAGTGCGATCTTCTTAATTATGTTGTTTAGGGGGAGAGCATATGCGAAAAAATAGTACGAAGTTGGTATTTTTAGCCGTAATAGGATTACTCTGTATTTTGTTTTATGCTTTTTATGATATTAAGGGTGGTTTTGACTATGCCTTCCCTAGAAGAATGAACCGAGTTCTTGCAATGGTAATAACAGGTATTGCTATTTCTTATGCGACAGTTATCTTTCAAACTGTTACTCGAAATCGAATTTTAACACCATCGGTAATGGGAATAGATTCCATGTATGAAGTAGTTCAAACACTGATTTATTTCTTTGCAGGTTCTATGTCGATGTGGGTCTTGAATAAGTACTTAAACTTTGGAGCAGCATTATTGGCAATGGTTCTTTTTGCATTCCTTTTATATCGCTTCTTATTCAGAGCGGATAAGCATCCAATTTATTTATTATTATTAATAGGAATGATTATAGGTACATTTTTAGGAAGTTTTGTAACGTTCCTACAAGTGCTAATTGATCCAGTCGAGTATTTAGGATTGCAATCACTATTATTTGCTAATTTTTCTAGAGTAAATGTTGAAATTTTATATATTGCTGTAGGGATCCTGCTAATTTCATTTATATTAGGCTATTTTATGTTAAATAAACTAGATGTAATGTCGCTAGGTCGAGAAAATTCAATTAATCTAGGTATTAAATATGATCGAATGGTAATGCAAGTACTAATTTTATCATCTATACTAATTGCTACTTCTACTGCTTTAGTAGGACCAATTACATTTTTAGGGTTAATTGTAGCGAATTTAGCTTATCAATTTTTAGCCTCCTACAAACACTCTGTTTTAATTTTGGGATCTAGTTTAATTAGTATAATTGCACTGGTAGGTGGTCAATTTCTTGTTGAGCATATTTTTGAATTGCGAACGACGTTAAGTGTAATTATTAACTTTGTTGGTGGGATTTACTTTATTTACTTATTATTAAAAGAAAGTAGGTCGTCAAAATGATAGAAATGAAAGCTTTGACTAAGAAATTCGCAAAAAAGAAAGTTGTTGATGATGTATCGGTAACGATAAAACCAGGGACAATTACATCTTTCATAGGACCGAATGGAGCTGGTAAATCTACATTATTGTCCATGGTTAGTAGATTACTGGACTCTGATTCAGGGGAAGTGTTATTGGATAAAAATGAAGTCAACAAATGGAAGTCCAATGAATTTGCGAAAAGAGTAGCTATATTACGGCAAGCAAATTTTATTAATGTAAAGCTTACTGTACGTGAGTTAGTATCATTTGGACGTTATCCATACTCGAAAGGCCGTTTAACGAATGAAGATCAACAATATGTTGATCAAGCGATTCAATATATGAATCTGGCAGAGATGGAAGATCAGTTTTTAGACGAATTATCTGGCGGACAAAAACAAAGAGCTTTTATTGCCATGGTTATAGCACAAGACACGGACTATATTCTTCTTGATGAACCATTAAATAATTTAGATATGAAGCATTCTGTACAAATTATGAAGATCTTACGTAAACTTGTTGATGAATTGGGTAGAACGGTAGTCATCGTTTTACATGATATTAACTTTGCATCTGTATACTCTGATCAAATTGTTGCGTTGAAGGATGGAAAGCTTGTAAAAAATGGACCAACCAATGAAATAATTAACTCTACTGCCTTAAGAGAAATTTATGATATGGATATACCTATTCAAGAACAAAATGGATGTCGTATTTGTGTTTACTTTAATTCACATACAGAAGTAAATTAGGATATCTATTTAAAAATTGTACCTAGAGAGAAGTATTTAATTTTGATCTTTTCTCTAGGTTTTTTATAAGACAATAAATAAATATGTGACAAAAAGTTAAAATAATATTACAAAGGAGTAATATTTATGTTGACGGGAGTCTAAAAGGTAATTATAATAAGAAATATATTAATTGATAATGATTATCATTATTAATTAAATACATAGTACATACACAGAAGAGGAGAGAAGTACATGAAGAAATGGCAATTAGCTATAGCACTTATAGTTTTAGCTTTAGTATTAGCAGCATGTGGATCAGATGAGGAAAATGCTTCTGAAGAATCTACTGATAGTAATGCATCAGAGGAAACTACAGAAGAGGATGAGAACGCTGCATATCCGATGACGGTTTCTCCAACTGTATCTTCATCAGAAAGTAGAGATGGTGGTAGCTATACTTTTGAAGATGTTGAATTTGAGTCTATGCCAGAAAACATTGTCGTGTTTGATTATGGTATGTTAGATACATTAGATACACTAGGTGTAGAAGGAATTGTTGGGGTACCAAAAGATTCTACACTTCCAGAAAATCTTTCGGATTATGAATCAGATGAGTACGCAAACATTGGTACATTAAAAGAACCACGTCTTGAAGAAATCGCTTCATTAGAACCAGATGTGATTTTCATTTCTGGACGTCAATCAGCTTTCTATGATCAATTAAAAGAAATCACTCCGAACGTTATTTTTATCGGAACACAACAAGATGACTATTGGAATACGTTCTTAAAATCGGTAGATATTGCTGCGAAAATGTTTAATAAAGAAGAAGAAGCTCAAGAATATCTTGATAAATATGATGCAGCTCTAGCAGAATTAGAGGAAAAAGCAGGCAATTATGAAACAAGTCTTGTAACGATGTACAATGAAGGAAATCTATCAGGATTTGCAACAAATTCAAGATTTGGATACATTTATGACCTATATGGATTTGAGCCTGTAACGGAAGATATTGAATCTTCTTCTCACGGTTCTAACTTTGGTTTTGAAGCAATTCTTGATCTCGATCCACAAGTACTATTCGTCATTGATCGTACTGCAGCAGTTGATGGAGATTCCAACATTGAATCTGACCTAGAAAACGATATTATTAAACAAACGGCAGCTTATGAGAATGAAAACATTATTTACCTAGATGGACCTCTTTGGTATCTAGGTGGTGGCGGATTACAATCTGAACTGGATAAGATTGATGAAGTCCTTAATGAATTAAAGTAAATAGTTTATAAGGGAATCCGAACTTATTTCACATTATTTGTGAAGCAAGTTCGGATTTTTTGCGTTTTGATAATATTAGGGTATAGCTATCAAAAAATCTGATGAAACAAGTAATTTTTCCTTTTACATACGGTTGTGCTACAATTACGTCTAGAAAAGGGGGCTTTTGATGAAAATAGAAGTTTGGTCTGATTTTGTATGTCCATTTTGCTATATTGGAAAAAGAAGACTAGAGAAAGCATTAAATAAATTTGAACAAAGTGATAAAGTTACAATAGAGTATAAAAGTTATCAATTAGATCCAAGTGCAAAACATATCCCAGGTAAAAATTTTTATGATACATTTTCTGAATTAAAGGGAGTTCCGCTTGATCAAGTAAAAAACATGAATCGTCAGGTAAAGGAACAAGCATCTGAGGTTGGTTTAGATTATAACTTTGATGATATGAAATATTCGAATACATTCGATGCTCATCGTGTTGCCAAGCTTGCAACAATGCGAGGCAAAGGGAAAGAAATAACGGAACGACTCCTGTATGCTTATTTTACAGAATCAGAATTACTAAGTGATCATCAGACTTTAATGAGATTAGCAGAAGAAGTAGGATTAAAAACCTCCGAAGTGCAAGAAGTGATGAACACTGAAAAATTTAGTAATCGGGTTAATGAAGATATTGATACAGCACGTCAAATTGGAGTCCAGGGAGTGCCTTTCTTCGTATTTAACGAAAAGTATGCAGTGTCCGGAGCACAGCCTGAAGAAGTATTTCATGAAGTGCTAACCAAAGTATGGCAAGAGGAGAAAGAAAATCCTAAATTGAAGACAATTCATACTGGAAATAGTGAAACTTCATATTGTACAGATGAAGACTGCGGTTGTTAATAACGTATTTAATTTTTATCGTAAAAGTAAGTAAAATTTGTTATCAAACTGTAACCAAATGCTTGTTTTTCCCGTTATAAGGCGATTTGTATTTATTACAGATAATTCTGACATTTGATAATGGAAATGATGTATGATTGAATGAAACCAGACTTACTTAAGAAATGAGGGATGTAGCGATGAAAAAATGGACGCTATTGATAATATTAAGTTTAACCATGTTCCTTGTAGCATGTAGTGATGATGAAGCAGAAAGTGATGAACAAGCTAATCAAGCTGAAAATCAAGAGGATCAAGCGCAACAACAAGAGCCCTTAGAAATCTCAGATGAAGAAGTTGTTAATGAGGGTGAATCTGTTGTAGTCGTAAATGGTTCAGAAGTTAATGGAACTACGTACAACGCTGCATATTCTCTTGTGAAATCAATGATGCATCAGTCTGGACAAGATACAAGTGATTTAGATGCATTAAAGGATCAAACAGTAGATTTTCTTGTTGAACAAGAATTAATGCTTCAAGAAGCGAATAATGTAGGAATTGAAGTAACAGATGAAGAATTAGAAGAAGAATTGAAAGCATATAAAGAGAGTGCAGATGAAGGACAATTCAATACGATGCTAGAGCAATTAAACATGACGGAAGAAAACTTTAAGAATCAACTAAGATATGATTTGACAACGATGGAATATGTAGAACAAGAATTTGAAGTAGAAGTGACAGACAAAGAAGTAGAAGAACTCTACAATCAAATGACAGAACAAAGTGAAGGAGAAGCTCAAGAACTTTCTGAAGTAGAAGATCAACTAAGAGCTTCTATAGAACAACAAAAACAACAGCAACAATATGCTCAAAAGGTAGAAGAACTTAAAGAATCTGCGGAGATTGATAAAAAGATTTAAGAATAAAGACAGAAGCACCCATCTAACACTTTTTTACTAATAAAACCATCGCTAACATTATGGCGATGGTTTTATTATGTGGTCAATTTTCTTTAGAAGCTTATCTATTTGTTCAGGTGTACCAATTGAAATACGCAAGAAATTTTCCAGACCGGGTTTTTGAAAATACCGTACAAGGATCCCTTGTTTCTTTAATTCTTGATATAATATTTCAGCGTTTACCTCTTTATGAGATACAAGCAAGAAATTAGCTTGTGACGGGAGAATGTCGAAATGTCTTGCTTCTAATTGCTTTTTTAAATAAGATCTAGATTCAATAATCTTACTAGTAGTTTGCTGAAAATACTTATTATCTTTTATTGCTTCGATGGCACCTGCAATAGCTAATCGATCAACAGTATAGGAATTAAATGAATTTTTTATTCTTTCTAATCCTTTTATTAGTTCAGGATTACCGATGGCAAATCCAATACGCAATCCTGCAAGTGAACGAGACTTTGACATGGTTTGGATAACAAGTAAATTCGGAAAGGTATCAATTAATGATACTGCACTCTCCTTTGCAAAATCGATATATGCTTCATCAATAATCACCACATGGTTAGGGTTATTTTCAATTATTCGCTTAATTTCTTCTAATTCTAAGTAAATTCCAGTTGGAGCATTAGGGTTAGGAAATATCAACCCACCGTCGGAATCATAAAAATGCTCCACAGGTATCGTATAGTCGTCATTTAACTGGATTTGCTCAAAAGATATATTAAATAACTTTGCATAGACTGGATAGAAACTATAAGTGATTTCTGGATATTTGATCCTTTTTCCTGGCTCAAAGAATGACATGAAACTAAAAGCTAGTACCTCGTCAGATCCATTTCCAATAAATATATGATCTTGACTTAGCCCATACATATTTCCAATTTCGCTTCTTAATTCATCAATTGTTGGGGAGGGGTACAACCTCAAGTTTTTAGACTCTTTATCTATAGCTTGGATTACTTGGTTAGACGGTGGGTATGGATTTTCATTTGTATTTAATTTGATAATCGTCTCATCATTTAACTGTTCTCCGGGAATGTATGGATTCACTTGTCTAGCTAAAGAGCTCCAAAATTTACTCACGTTGTTGGCCTTCTTTCTCGACATGACGTTTATATAGCTCTTTTTTAATATCTTCTAAAGTGACTCCTTGTTGTTCCATAAGTACTAGTGAGTGATATAAAAGATCTGACAACTCGCTTGTTAATTCTTGCTTATCCTCGTTTTTAGCAGCTATAACAACTTCCGCAGCTTCCTCACCAATTTTTTTTAAGATTTTATCTACCCCTTTTTCAAATAGATAAGAGGTGTATGCACCTTCTACCGGATGTTCATGCCGTTCCTTAATTTTAGAGGTCACTTGAGGGATAATTTGAAACAACGCAACATTATTTATATACAAATCTTCATAAAAACAGCTTTCTTCGCCTGTGTGACATGCTGGACCTTGTGCTTCTACAAGTACAAGAAGTGCATCTGCGTCACAATCAGAGTAAATTTGTTTTACTGTTTGTTTATTTCCTGAGGTAGCCCCTTTATTCCAAAGCTCTTGTCTTTTTCTAGAATAAAACCACGTTTCGTTTGTTTCGATTGTTTTGGTGATAGAATCGCTATTCATATAAGCTAAAGTTAATACCTGTCCAGATCGATATTCTTGGACAATTGCGGGTATTAATCCATTCTCGTCAAATTGTAATTTCTCGATGGAGATCGTTTTGGTCATTTCGTATTCCTCCTTACTGGAATTTCCTGTTCATTTAAATATGTTTTCAGTGCTGGTATTTTAATTTCACCATAGTGAAAAACAGAAGCTGCTAGAGCGGCATCTATTCCTAGTGAAAGCACTTCTGAGAAATGTTCGATGTTTCCAGCTCCGCCACTTGCAATTACTGGTATATTTACTGCTGTTGCTATTGCTGTCGTTAAGGGAAGGTTGTAACCATTTTTTTCTCCATCTGCATCCATAGCATTCACAACTATTTCACCAACACCATAAGCTTCACCTTTCTTAGCCCATTCAATAGCATCCATTCCGGTATCTTTTCTACCTCCATTGATAAAAACATTCCATTTTCCAGATGCCACCTCTTTTGCATCAATAGATAGGACTGTACATTGACTACCGAATTTTTGTGCTGATTCGAAAATAAGATCAGGACGTTGAACAGCTGCACTATTTATCGATACTTTATCAGCTCCAGAACGGAGTACTTGATGAATATCTTTGGTTGTACGAATACCCCCACCTACCATAAAAGGGATGGCGATTTCTTTTGCAACTTTTTCAACAACGTCTAAAAATATTCCCCGTTGTTCGTTAGATGCTGTAATATCATAGAAGACAAGTTCATCAGCACCTTCATTGTTATAGCGTTTTGCTAATTCAACCGGATCAGCAACATCTTGTATATTTTGAAATTTCTTCCCCTTTACTACCCGTCCATTATCAACATCAAGGCAAGGAATAATTCGTTTAGCGAGCATCCATTTCACCTTCCAATATGTCTTGTAATTTTATGGAACCGTCATAAAGTGCTTTTCCGATAATTGCACCGTAGAGATTCATACTTTCAAGTTGTTGAATATTTTCTTTTGTAGTAACTCCTCCAGAAGCAATAATGTTCATGGTAGTAGCTTGTTGTACAGCTTCTAGTTCTTGGAAGTTAGGACCGCTCATCATTCCGTCTTTTAAGATATCCGTGTAGATAATTGTTTTTACTCCAATGGTTTCTAATTGCTGGATAAAAGGAATTGCTTCAATCGTACTGTTTTTTGTCCAACCATCCGTAGCAATAAAGCCTTTTCTGGCATCAATCGATACTGCAATTTGCTCAGTGTATCTTTCAACGGCAGTTTGTAAAAAAGCAGAATCTGTTATCGCTGCTGTTCCAAGAATCACTCGACTCACACCTGCTTGAATATATTTGTCAATGACTTCGAGCGATCGAATGCCTCCTCCTACTTGAATTGGAATAGAGAGCGTTTGGGCCACATCTTGGATAATTTTGACGTTAATTGATTCCCCTGACTTTGCCCCATCTAAGTCTACAGCGTGTAAATATTCAGCACCGGATGCTTCCCATTCTTTCGCCATTTTAACAGGTGAGTTGCTATAGATTGTTTCTTGATTATAGTCGCCTTGCCTTAATCGAACACATTTACCATTTCGGACATCAATTGCTGGAAAGATAATCATACAATCATCTCCTCATATCTTTTTAGTAATTCAATTCCAAATTCTCCGCTTTTCTCCGGATGAAATTGCATACCAGTTATATTTCCTTTTTGAACGATAGCTGGAATGAGCTGTCCATATTGAGAACTAGCAAGTAATGTACTTTCCTCGTAAGAAGAAACGGCATAGGAGTGGACGAAATATACATAGGGATTTTCTAGCTTTGATTCAAATAATGGGGAAGCTTGTTGAATGTCTAATGTATTCCAACCCATGTGTGGTACTTTAACTTCACTTGAGATTCGTGTAATGGAACCTTTTAACAACCCTAGGCCTTCCCAATCACCATTTTCAAGGCTTTGTTCATAAAATAGTTGCATACCTAGACAAATTCCTAATATTGGTTTTCCTTTTTGCGCTTCTTCTTGTAGAACTGTATCTAAATGAAGCTGACGTATTGCTTCCATTGCATCTTTGAATGCTCCGACCCCGGGTAAAATAATCGAGTCTGCTTGTTTGATTTCCGCTACATCTGTTGTAACAATGGAACGTTTATTTAATTTATCTAATGCAAATTGAAGACTTTTTATATTTCCTGCTCCATAATCAATAATTGCAATCAATGTTATAGCCTCCCTATAAACTTCCTTTAGTTGAAGGTATTCCTTTTTGATTTGGATCGATGGAACAACCTTGGCGGATAACGCGCCCAAATCCTTTAAAAATCGATTCAATAATATGATGAGAGTTAACTCCGTATAATAGATTAATATGGAGTGTTACTTGAGCGTTGCTAGTAAAAGCTTGAAAAAATTCTAATACTAACTCTGTATCAAAGGTACCTACTTTTTCTTTTAATCCTTCCACGTTGTACACGAGGTAAGAACGTCCACTTATATCTAATGCAATCGAAGACAATGCTTCATCCATCGGGCTCATGACATTGGCATAGCGGGTGATTCCTTCTTTATTACCTAAAGCTTCACGTAATGTGTGACCGAGCACAATCCCAATATCCTCCACAGTGTGGTGTTGATCTACTTCTAAATCTCCGTTACATGATATATCTAAATTTATACCGCCGTGTTTTGCGAATAGTGTTAGCATATGATCTAAGAAACCAATGCCTGTTTGGATAGTAGAAGTTCCTTCGCCATTTAGTTGTAGAGATAAGTTAACGGATGTCTCATTGGTTTTTCTGCTTAAAGATGCTTTGCGCATGGTTATTCTCCTTTCGAATACGAATTGCATTTGCATGAGCTGTTAATCCTTCAGCTTCGGCTAGTGTAATTATTGTATCTGCAGCTTCTTCTAACTTGTTTTTAGAGTATTGGATTAGACTCGTTTTTTTAATAAAATCATAGACTCCAAGAGGAGAAGAAAATTTAGCTGTGCCGTTGGTTGGTAATGTATGACTAGGACCAGCTAAATAATCGCCTAATGGCTCACTTGAATAATTACCAATAAATATTGCACCAGCATGTTTAATTTTTGTGCTGATTTGTTCTGGGTTAGTAGTCATTAATTGTAAATGTTCTGGTGCCAGTTGGTTAATAGTGTCGATTGCTTCTTTATTGTTCTCACAAATGATGATCTTTCCATTTTGAGATATAGAAGCATCAATGATTTCTTTTCGTTCTAATAAAGGGATTTGTCGATTTACTTCCTCCTGCAATAATTTTGCATAGGAACGATCATTTGTAATGCAAATAGAAGTTGCTTCTTCATCGTGTTCGGCTTGTGAGAGTAAATCTGCTGCAACATAGGAAACGGGAGCATTGGAATCTGCAAAAATACAAATCTCACTTGGACCGGCTATCATATCAATCGCTACATCTCCATATACCCATTTCTTCGCCCGGGTAACATATATATTTCCTGGACCTACAATTTTATCGACACTAGGAATAGTTTCGGTTCCGTAAGTAAGTGCTGCAATTGCTTGAGCTCCTCCAACTTTATAAACCTTGGTAACTCCCGCAATTTTTGCTGCTGCCAAGACTACTGGATCTATTTCGCCATTTTTATTAGGTGGAGAGGTAATGATAATTTCCTTAACACCGGCGACTTTTGCTGGAATTGCATCCATTAGTACCGTAGAAGGGTAGCTTGCTTTTCCACCAGGAATATAGATACCAACACGATCAAGGGGAGTTACTTGTTGACCTAGTTTTACTCCTGTCTCTGGAGTAATTGACCAGTCGAATTCTATCATTTCAGATTGATAGCGTTGGATATTTTGAGCTGCGATTTCTAAAGCATCTAATAATGTTGAATTTACTTTTTTGATCGCTTTTTCCCATTCATCACTCGTCACCTCGAATGAATTTAGATTTACTTGATCAAATTGAAGTGTATATTGCTTTAATGCTTCATCTCCCTGTATTTGTACTTGTTCAATAATGCGGAGGACATCTTGATCGACTTGTTTGTTTCGACTACTAGACGTTTTTTTAGCCTGTTGCTGCTTCCATTGATGTAAAGAAAGTATTTTCATATTTTTCACCCCACTACTGTACTTAATCGATTAATGATGTTTTGAATTTCAGTAGAACGTGTTGCAAAACTAGCTTTATTAACGATAGCTTTTGTACTTATTGTCTCGATATCTTCAAGAATTTCTAAACCATTTTCTCTTAATGTATTTCCTGTTTCGACAATATCTACAATATAATCTGCCAATCCAATAAGGGGAGCAAGTTCAACAGATCCATTTAATTTAACGATATCTATCGATTGATTTTTTCTACCAAAGTATCGTTTAGCAACAATTGGATATTTTGTTGCAATAGTGATTTCATTATCGGAAGAAAGAGAAACACCCTGCTTAGCTGCAATAGAGAATTTACATTTACCAATGCCTAGGTCTAGTAACTCGTAAACTTCTGCTTGGGATTCGATGATATTATCTTTACCGACAATACCAATATCAGCAGCACCTTTTTCCACATAAATAGGTACATCCATTCCTTTTAGAAAAATGACCCGTACAGATTGATCTTCATTGTAAAATACAAGTTTTCTTGATGAAGCATCAAGTTCTTCGAATATTAAACCAGCATTTTGGAGTAACTTAATGGTTTGTTTCGCTGGTCTTCCTTTTGCAAGAGCTATAGTAACTGGTTGCATCATATTCACCCCTTTTTTAATACATGTTGTAGTATTTGATCAATGGATAAAAATGTTGTTTGTTGTTTTGAGTTCTTAAATTGGTAACTACCAGAGTCTACTTGTATGATGTTAAATGCTTTTAATTCGGACGATACTTCTGTGGGTTGTATAATGACTTTTTTATTTGCTTGACGAATTTTTCTTGCTAGTAAGAATGCATCTTGTCGACAATTAGTTCGATACTTAATAAGGAAATCTGCTTGTTTAATTAATGGGTCATCGCCTTGAGTAATTACAGTTAATAACTTATCGACTTCAAAAGCAAAACCTACTGCTGGTATTTCATTTTCAAACTGTAAACTGAGATGATCATAACGCCCCCCCATTAAAATAGGCTGACCGATGTGTTCTGTAAAACCTTGAAAAATAATACCAGAGTAATAATTCATATTATTAATTAAGCCAAGATTAAACGAAATATATTCTTTCATTTGATAGTCTTTTAATAATGAAAAGACTTTGAATAATGTGTCGACAACTTGTTGCATTTTTTTATTGGTTACTAACGCTTGAGCCCTTTCAATTACTATCGATGGATCTCCATATAACATTGGAATCAGTTCTATTTTTTGTTTTAAGTCTTGATCGATGGATAAATGATCCAGAAAGCTTGATGTTTCAGACATGTTTTTGGATTGAATTAACGCATGCAAAGTTTGTTGTTCATGAGAATTCAGATTTGCCTGTGCAAGTAATTCTTTATAGATACCAGAATGGCCAATTTCTAATTTAAAAGGAGCAATCTTTAAATCTTTTAAACTATCAATTGCAAGAGCGATAACTTCAGCATCGGCTTCTGGGCTTTCATCTCCAAAGAATTCAACGCCTGCTTGTGTGCGATATGCTTGTTGAGTTTCGTTATACCGAAATATATCGAGAACATATGAAAAACGGTGATAGTGATTATTCATATCTGCTTCTACATATTGTCGGGTTATGGGTATGGTTACATCCGGTCTTAATACAAGTACTTTACCCGATGGATGAATCACTTTTACCATATCATCTTGATGAACGGTTCCTTGTACATTGCTATACATATCATAATCTTCAAAAAGAGGTGTTTCGATTTGGTCATATCCATACGTATAAAAACGATTTTGTATTTGTTTAATTACATTCGATTTTTCTAGAAAACCTTCAGGAAAGGATGTTCGATTACGGAAATTGTAATTTCTCATCATATACCCCTTTAATAATTATTTCTTTAATAATTTATCGCTTTATCGCTTTATCTAATTAAAGTTATATAGTATTATATAAATAATCAGAAAAAATGTCAATGGAGGGTTTAAAAATGTTCGATTTTCATATGCATAGTAATTTTTCCGCGGACGGCGATTTTGAAATGGAAGCAATGGTGCAATCTGCTATAAAAAAAGGGCTTAAAGAAATTTGCTTCACAGATCATTTAGATATAGATTATCCAGATAAAGATTGGGATTTTACATTTGATCCGAATAGATATACAAAGGAAATTGAACAATTACAAAGCAAATATCAAAGCCAAATAACCATCTTAAAGGGTGTAGAAGTTGGGGTGCAACCGCATGTATTAAATGAGACTGCGAATTTTGTAAACATTTTGCAGCCTGACTTTGTTATTTGTTCTATGCACGCAACTATGGAAGCAGACTTGCATTCTGGTGATTTTTTTCAGAATAAAACAGTAGAGACTGCTTACCGCCAATATTATGAAGAGTTATATGAATGTATTAAGAAGTTTGATTCATATCAAGTGTTGGGACATGTTGATTTAGTGAGGCGATATACGAAACAGTCAAGTAAAGATGAATGCTTCGACGTTCTTGAATCTATATTGGAACTTGTAATTAATCAGGGTAAAGGCATTGAATTAAACACTTCAGGATTTAAATATGGTTTAGAGGCAGGACTTCCAAGTAAAGAAATATTAGAACTGTATCGTCAATTGGGAGGGGAGATATTAACAATTGGTTCGGATGCTCACCGCCCAAACGAAATTTCACAAAGTTTCCACGATTCATTGGAACTACTGCAATTAGTTGGCTTTACCCATATTACTTCATATGAGAATCAGAAACCAAAGTTCACTTCTATTGAAGATGTAAAAAAGATTTATTGAAAATAATCGAATTGGTGTTTGTGTTTGTGAAGGAATGGTATAATAACGTGAAGAAATTAAACCTATTACATTCGAAGTGAATGTTGGTACAGTTATAAAGGAAGATAAATCGTGGGTAAAAAGTCAATCATCAGCTTAGTAGTCGGCATAGTTATATTAATAGGTGCGGCAATATTTATGTTCTTATATCCAGGTAATACTCGTTCTGAAATTTACGAGGGAGAGCCAACTGTATTTATTCATGGATACAAAGGTACAGAGCACTCCTTTGGGTTCATGTTGGATCGGTTCGAAAATAAATATGGTTGGGGAAATAAGGGATTTGTCTATTATGTGACGAAAGATGGTCAAGTACTGGATTATAATTTAAATAAAGGAAGATATGCTCCTACATTTGTACAAATAGTATTAGAGGATAATCGGGCTAGTTTTGCTGATAGTGCGCAATGGATTTCTTCAGTACTACTGCATATGCAGTCAACGTATAATATAGATCGGGTTAATTTAGTGGGGCATTCAATGGGTGGAATTATTGCTTTAAAGTATACGATGGAGTTTGCATCACAAGGATATCCGGAAGTGGATAAGCTTATAACCATTGGTAGTCCTTTTGATGGTATATATAGTGAGGAGTATTTCCAAATTCATAATGACGAGGCCGCAGAAGACTTAAAACCAGGATCAAATGCGCTTCAGCTCTTACAGACAATGACATTTCCAAGCGATGTAAAAGTATTAAATATTGCAAGTACGGGGGATTCTGTAGCCGTGCCACAAAGTGTAGGAACTTTACGAAGTATTATACCACCGGAGAATTTTAAAGAAGTGATTATTGAAAATCAAGAACTAGGGCATAGCGGTTTGCATGAGAGTGTGAAAGTCGACAAATTGATTCATTCTTTTTTGTGGCAGGAATCAGATGAATAACTTACAATAGAATAAGATTTAAAATGGACACATGTTAAACCGTAATTGAATGATTAAAGGAATGATAAATATGAAAGTCAGCCATCATTTATATGATCAACTATCACGTATTACTTCTGAAGAAAATGTGATGGTCGATGAATTAATCAGAAATCATACTTATACGAAATTAGGTGGGAAAGCAGATGTCTATATTACACCTGAAACGTATAGTGAAGTACAAGATATTATTAAGTTAGCTAATAAAGAAAAAGTTTCTTTTACAATGTTAGGTAATGGATCGAATCTGATTGTAAAAGACGGTGGAATACGTGGTATTGTAATGAACTTACAAAAACTCTCCTCTATTTGGAGGGAAGAAGATAAGATAGTGGCCCAGAGTGGAGCGCGTATTATTGATGCATCTAGGACAGCATTAGCAGAGAGCCTTGCGGGGTTAGAGTTTGCTTGTGGAATTCCCGGTTCTGTAGGTGGAGCACTCTATATGAATGCTGGTGCCTATGGTGGGGAGATAAAGGATGTCTTAGAAAGTACGATCGTAGTGACAAAAGAAGGGGATATTCGCACATTGACTGCAGCGGAGCTAGACCTTGATTATCGTACTAGTAATATTCCGGATAATGGATATATTGTATTGGAAGCAACCTTTGCATTAAATAAAGCTAATTCAACTGATATTAGAGAAGTCATGGATGATTTAACGTTTAAAAGAGAATCAAAACAACCACTTGAATATCCATCTTGTGGAAGTGTTTTTAAGCGGCCACCGGGTTATTTTGCAGGAAAACTTATTCAAGATAGTGAGCTACAAGGAACACAAATTGGTGGAGCAGAAGTATCAAAAAAACATGCTGGATTTATTGTTAATAAAAACAATGCCAGTGCTACAGAATATATTAATTTAATTCGTCACGTGCAAAAAACCGTCAAAGAAAAGTTTGATGTTCAGCTTGAACGTGAAGTAAGGATTATTGGAGAAGATCCAGTAGAATAATTAAAGTGCTACCCGTTTATTTTAACGGTTAGCACTTTTTTGTAGTAAAGTCTTGTCTTATGTCTAAATTTTAACGACCTATCTAGCCTCTAAAACGATGTAAGAATTCTTGAAGTCTGTCATTTTCAGAGTGCTCAATCACTTCACTGGCTGTACCTTGTTCGGCAATTATCCCTTCATCTAAGAATAGAACTTTATCGGCTATATCTAGAGCAAAGTCCATTTCATGTGTTACAAGAATCATCGCCATATCATCGTTTTTTGCAATGTCACGTATAACATTCAGTACTTCTCCAACTAACTCTGGATCAAGTGCAGAAGTAACCTCATCAAACAACATAATTTTCGGGCGCATAACCAGTGCGCGGGCCATTGCAACACGCTGCTTTTGCCCACCAGATAATTGGCTAGGGTAGTTATCTACTTTATCTCCTAGACCAACACGTTCTAACATTTCTATAGAACGTTTTTTAACTTCTTCTTTCGGTTCTTTTTTTACATTTATAGGAGCAGTCATGCAATTCTCTAAAATTGTCATGTGTGGAAACAAATTAAAATGTTGAAATACCATTCCGATATCTCCACGTATTTCACGCAAGTGATTCTCATTAGCAGGCACTGTTTTCCCTTTTTTCTCCATTTTCCAGAGATTCCTTCCTGCTACAATAATGTCACCGTCGGTTGGCTCTTCTAATGTCATAAGCATTCGAATAATAGTCGTTTTACCAGAACCACTCGGACCAATTACAGCAACCTTTTCAGCTGGATGAATATCTAAATTAATTCCCTTTAATACCTCTACATCACCAAAGGACTTATGGATATTTTGAAATTTTACTATCGGTTCTGTCATTACGTTAAGGCTCCTTTTTTCTTAATTTGGTTTTTATCGAAGCGTCTATTAAATTTTAACTCTAATCGCTTAATCAGCATAGCAGAAGGTAGACTCAATACTAAGAAAATGATACCTACAATGGTCAATGGTTCTACATAAGACCAGTGCTCTGAACCATATGATCTTGCCATAGACATAATTCCTGCTACGGTTATGGTGGAAGCTAGTGGCACTTCTTTAAACATAATTATAAAATAATTACCCAACATGGGAATGGTGGGTGGTATTGCCTGTGGTAAAACAATTTTCTTCCATTTATCCCAAGTAGAGAAATTTAAAGCTTTTGAAGCTTCCCATTGGCCTTTATCAACACTTTCAATACCAGAACGATAGATTTCTCCGATATACGTACTGAAATGAACTCCTAATCCAATTACACCACATAAAAATGGTGGAAGTGATACACCGATTACAGGAAGTGTAGGTAGAGCATAGAATATAAAGAACAGCTGTACAATCGGAGGGGTGGAACGTATAAATTCCATTATCCAAGTGACAATGAAGTTAAATGGTCTATTTGGTACACGTCTTAGGAATGTCCACACAAACCCAAAGACGAGTGCAAAGGCGAAACTAGCAAATGTTAAACCAATTGTTACCCAAATTCCATCAAGAACATAGGGTAGGGCATCTATAAAAGTTTCAAAACTAAATCCCATTAACTAGCAACTCCTTTCTTCGATATGTTTTCTGCTTTTCTTGTAAACCAAATTAAAGGCAATGCAAGTAAGAAATAGAAAACTAGTACTAATATATAGATAATCGGAGAAAGGTCTAGATTCGTATTGCGCATCATATTTCCATAATAAAGAATATCTGTTAATCCAATTAAGTATACAAGTGATGTACCTTTTAGCATTTGGATCGTATAGTTTCCAAACTCTGGTAACATCATCCGTATTGCTTGTGGAAGGATAATGAGACGCATACGTTGTTTTTTCGACATATTCAATGCAACCGCAGCTTCTGTTTGTCCTTTATCTACAGAAACGATTGATCCGCGTACTACTTCAGATAGATATGCCCCGTAGTTTAAACCAATGGCAATCACACCTATTACCCAGTTATTTCCTAATTGAATTCCGAAAATGATTGGAATGGCATAATATAGCCAAAATAATTGAACGATCAGTGATGTTCCACGGAATATTTCAATATAAAATCCAGTAGCAACACGTACAATTTTCGAGCTAGAAAGACGACAAAGCCCAGCGAAAAAAGCCATGAAGTATGCTAAAATAGCTGAAGCAATTAGTATGGAAACAGTTATTCCCAACCCCCGGGAGAGTTGACTGATAATATCAATTGTATCACTAATGGTGATTCACTCCTTATCTCATTTTAGTATTCACAACAAAAAAATAAGGTACGCTCCCTCGGGCAGGGAAACGGACCCTATGGAGTCTATCAAATTAAATTAAACTTCCCCATTACAAAGCTGTTCGGTCGTTACAGAACCATCTTCTACAAAGTTGTTTTCAGGGTGAAAGCCATTCTTTTCAAGCAATTCAGCCACAGTTCCATCTTCTTTTAGTTCTTTTAATTTTTCATTATAAGCATCACGTAATTCTTCGTTATCAGGATGGAATGCTGCTCCACCATAGCTTGGAACACCAGGAATATCTGGTTGCTCAAATGTTTCTACAAGTTCTAGGTCCTCTGTATTAGCAGAAGCAAAATTTTCTCGAACAGTCATCTCTGTTCCGGTTGTTGCATCAGCACGTCCTGATTGAACCGCAGAGAATGTTGCAGGAATATCACCTGCAGTAGTGATCTGATCAGGGTTCACTCCAACTTCTTCTAAGTAACCAATCTCAGTTGCACCCTCCATTACGATAACTGTTACATCGGGATTATCAGCAATGTCTTGATAGCTTTCTAAACCGTGAGGGTTTCCGGCAGCTACAACAAGTCCTTCCCCATACTGCATGGTAGGTTCACTGAACAATGCATTTTCACAACGAGCTGGTTGAATTGCCATTCCAGCGGTAATTACATCAAATTGGCCAGCTTGAACACCTGGGATTAATTCTCCCCATTCGGAAAGCTTTCCTTCTACATTATCGATACCAAGTTCTGCAAAGACTGCTTTTGCAATATCAACTGATGCCCCTGATAATTCACCATTATCATTTTCATAAGCATAAGGAGATTCGTTTGCGAAACCAACTTCCACAGTTCCTTCATCTTGTAAGTCTTCTAAACTACCGCTGTCAGAACCGCAGGCAGCTAAGAAGAACACTAGTATTGCACTAAGTATGACTACCGTTATTAACTTTTTTTTCAACTTTATTGACCTCCTAGTAATTTTATATAATTCTATGAAAAAATAACTATGAATACGGACTGAATTCTATCATCTCTAGTAAAATATCACCGCATCATAGTTTCAAAAAAAGAATGTGGTGTTTGCCCAACATTCGTTACTAAACATGTTACAGAGATATGAAAAACTTCTCAAATGCTGTGTATTCTGATAATTTACAATTAACCTTTATATTTTTATATTTCAAGAATATAAGCAGGCGTATGCAAAGATATACTTTTATATAATTATATATGCTTGGGTATACATGGAATTTGCTGTAAAAGAGTGGTTAGAATCAAAATATTGTGATTGAAAGAAATTTGGATATTCGATACTCTAAAAGAAGCAAGTATGTAAAGCGAGGGATAGTATGTCTGGTTCCATGATAACTGTCATAATTGTTTCTGTAGTTGTTGTTGCAATGGTAGTCGGGTTATCGTTGTTAACTCTGTCTAAAGGGTATGGGTATAACCATACGATTGATCCGCTTCCAGATGAGGAAAAAAATAAGGAAGAAAATGAAAAAGACGGAGAAAAAAAGAATAACCAATAAAAAACAAAACCATTCATGATACCGACCAAAAAACGTTCAGTTATACATGAATGGTTCTTTATTTATCTGGAGGCCTATAGCCTTTTTGAAGCTCATTTATACTTAAGCCGAATGTCATTTGAAGGTGAGGATAATCCTTAAAGTGCTGCCAATCGCCTCCCCATTCAAAACCGATATCTTTAGCAATCTCAGCGACTTCAAACCAATCGGATTCACCATTATCATTGCCGTCGTAATGAATATCCCAAATCACATTGCCATTATTGTCTTTAATAGCATAATCAATTGCTAATCCATAATTATGATAGCTTTCTCCACCTTGTGCATGTGTTACAATGGTTCCTTCTTTGGATCGTCCTCTTGCATAAAGTTCATCCTGTCTCTCTTTGGAGCGGACATCATCAGTTATTATGACATCAATATCTATCTCCGAAGCTTGATCAATCAAATCATTTTTAGCTTTTTCCACTACGGGGTGTAATTCAGAAGCCTCGGTTGCTTCTTCACCAACATAAACAGTTTCTGGCTGATTTGCTTCTTGATAAATCATAAAAACAATAGCTACAAAAAGGATAATGAGCATCCAAGTAGTTATAAAATGTGTTAAGCCTCTCATTAAGCTTTTTGCTCCTTTTTTGACAAGATAAATGTCTTTAAAAGAATAACATGGATAGTCATATAGGGAAATTAAATTATACGTATTGAAGAAAAATTGTCATGATTTATCTATTTGATGGAAATCATTCCAATTTACATTTTAACTTCCCTCTCACCTATAAATAAAGGTGATTGATTATATGAAAGCGTAAACATATAATGAAGTAAAACTTCATTCTTTTGAAGGGGTTTTAAAATCGTAAGGGGAAGTGAGACTTATCAAAGTTATTCGTTTCTGCTATAACGAGCATATACTTCATTAGATGGTGACTTGCGAATAATTGCATAATGCGGCGACGATTAAAAGGGGGGAGAAGAATGTATTATGTAGTTGCTTGTTTACTAGGATATATATTTGGTTGTATACATGGTTCTCAGTTCGTAGGTAAGTTAAAAGGTGTTAATATTAAAGAAGCAGGTGTAAAAAATGCAGGCGCTTCGAATACAACCATTTTATTAGGTTGGAAATATGGAATTATCGTAGCATTTATTGATATATTTAAAGCAACAGCCGCCATATTATTGCTGTTAATATTACTTCAGGAAAATGCAGTACCCACTCAAGAACAACATATTTATATCTATTTAACGGCATTATTTGTTATTATAGGACATAACTATCCGATAACGATGCATTTTAGTGGTGGGAAAGGAACTGCATCTCTTGTTGGAGCTTTAATAGCGATTGATTGGCGGATAGCATTAATTGGGATAGGAATATTGATAATATTTACTATCGCTACGGATTATTTAGCAATCGGAGTTTTGTGTATGTATATCTCATTTCTCATAACAACCTATTACTTCTTTGGTTTAGCTCCATTTCTTATCGTAATTGGGTTATCTGTTTTGGGTATTTATAAACATATTGAAAATTATAAGCGGATAAAAGGGAAAGAAGAAACAAAACTATCCAGTATGTTTGGAAAAAAAGCAAGTTAGAGATGTGATTGGAGGTATTTCTTTGTTTGACATTATCATATGGATTATTATCGCACTATTATTTGTCGCTAGTTTTATAGGTATTATTTTTCCGATTATACCTTCAGTTCTAGTAATCTGGATTGGTTTTATACTTTATCAATTTGTTCTGAGTGGAGATCAATTAAATACGTTATTTTGGATAGCAATGATAGTTATTACTGTTTTACTATTTGGTGCCGATATTATCGCCAATAGTTATTTTGTACGACGTTTTGGAGGCAGTAAAACAGGGGAACGTGCAGCTGCGGTTGCGGTCATAATTGGATCATTTATAACCCCTCCATTTGGAATTATTTATATACCGTTCTTAGTAGTATTAATTGTTGAGAAAATACAAAACCGAACGTTTAAAGAAGCATTTCGATCAGCAATTGGTTCTCTTATTGGTTTCCTGGGAGGTTCAGTTGCAAAGATTGTCTTACAGCTAATTATGATTATTTGGTTCTTAATTTTAATCTTGTTTTAAGAAAGGGAGTTTAGAGTAGATGACAAAAAAAGCATTAATAAATATTGATTACACTATTGATTTTGTAGCAGAAGATGGTGCACTTACTACTGGAAAACCTGGACAAGCCATTGAAAGTAAAATTGTACAAATAACAAAGTCATTTGCTGAACAAGGTGATTATGTAGTGTTTGCTATTGATGCACATCAACCCGATGATGAACATCATCCCGAACAAAAACTTTTTCCTCCACATAATATAGTTGGTACAAAAGGTAGGCAATTGTTTGGAGAGTTAGAAACTCTATATCAACGTATAAAAGAACAGGAAAATGTTTATTACTTTGATAAAACGAGATATAGTGCCTTTGCTGGTACAGACTTAGAGTTGAAGCTAAGAGAACGTGGAATTGAAGAAATCCATCTTGTTGGTGTTTGTACAGACATATGTGTTTTGCATACAGCTGTAGATGCATATAATAAGGGCTTTCGAATTGTAATTCATAAAGACGCAGTGGCTAGTTTTAATCAAGTGGGACATGAATGGGCGCTTGGGCATTTTGAACAGTCGATTGGTGCAGAGGTAAGATAGTCGCACACTTGACTTTCATAGCGTCTGACTATATATTTAAAACATAAATGAAACGTGGACGGAGACTAGTACTTTTGTTTATCTAACACAGAGAGGGAGAGAATGCTGAGAATCTTCCATAGATAATTTTAGGAACCTACCTCCTGAGTTCGCCATCGAAAGGCTTTGCTATAAGATGTGCGCGGTGAAATCCGTTATCTACATAAAGTGTGTATCCAATCTGGATGCAAACAAGGGTGGTACCACCAGACCTCGGTCCCTTTTACGGATGGAGGATTTTTTGTGTTTTCAAATACATTTTAAATGAGTCAATTTCATAATTGCAAATTTACATTTAATAAACGAATAATTAATGATATCTATATATTAAAGTTCGCATTATAGAAAATATTTGGCTTTGATTAGAATGTAAGACGGCGACTCATGCAGGAACAGCGCGGGCTGAAGATACACTCATAAATTGTGTTTTTCTTTTTAAGTTAGTTAAAACCAGTCCCTGCTAAAAAACAACTGTCTGCAACGGAAGTCAAACAGTATAACATTCAGATTTCATGCAAAATAACTTTTTATGAAATTGATTTAAATAGATGAAAATGAGGTGTAAGAAGTGGGAAAGAAAAATAAACAGTTCGTGGAAAAAATTACTGCGATGGAAGATGATTTTGCACAATGGTATACCGATGTTGTGAAGCAAGCAGACTTGGTAGACTATGGTCAAGTTAGAGGAACAATGATTATTAAACCTTATGGGTATGCTATTTGGGAAAATATTAAAAATGAATTGGATCGTATGTTTAAAGAAACTGGACATACAAATGTAGCCTTTCCTTTATTTATACCAGAGAGTTTGCTTCAAAAGGAGAAAGATCACGTAGAAGGATTTGCTCCGGAAGTTGCATGGGTAACTCATGGTGGAGAAGAAGAATTAACAGAACGTATTGCGGTCCGTCCAACATCAGAAGTGCTTTTCTGTGACTACTATTCTAATAACATTCATTCCTATCGTGACCTTCCAAAACTTTATAATCAATGGGGAAATGTTGTTCGTTGGGAGAAGACAACACGTCCGTTTCTACGTTCTTCAGAATTCCATTGGCAAGAAGGTCATACTGCACATGCTACAGATGAAGAAGCAACAGAAGAAACAAATCGCATGTTAGAAACCTATGCAAAACTTGTGGAAGAGTATCTAGCTGTCCCAGTACTAAAAGGACGAAAAACAGATAAAGAAAAATTCGCAGGTGCAAAATTCACGTTAACGATTGAAGCATTGATGCATGATGGTAAAGCTTTACAATCAGGAACTTCTCATCATTTTGGAACTGGATTTGCAGAAGCATTTGATATTAATTATCTTGATAAAGATGGCAGGAGCCAATTTGTTCATCAAACATCTTGGGGATTATCGACGCGTATCATGGGCGCATTGATTATGGTACATGGAGATAATCGTGGACTTGTTGTTCCTCCGAAAATTGCACCAACGCAGGCGATGATTGTTCCGATTGCTCAACATAAAGAAGGCGTACTTGATAAAGCTTATGAACTACGGGATAAATTAGCGAAAGTTGCTCGAGTAGATATTGACGGTAGTGATAAGATGCCAGGTTGGAAGTTCAATGAATATGAAATGAAAGGGATACCTGTTCGTGTAGAAATGGGTCCAAAAGACATTGAAAAAGAACAAGTTGTCCTCGTGCGACGTGATACTGGAGAGAAAGAATTTGTTCCAGTAACTGATGTGGAGACTCGTTTAGTTGAATTGCTCGATGAAGTTCAATCGAATCTATATCAACGTGCGTTAGATCATCGAGATGAGATGACTACTGTTGCAAAAGATATGGATGAATTTAAAGAGAAAATCGAAAAAGGCGGATTTATTAAAGCGATGTGGTGTGGAGATGTGAGTTGTGAGGAATCCATCAAAGAAGAAACAACTGCAACATCTCGCTGTATACCTTTTGAAGAAGAAAAAGTAGCAGACACTTGTGTATGTTGTGGTAAAGAAGCAAAAGAACTAGTATATTGGGCTAGAGCATACTAAAATATGTGAATGATGAGCGGTAATTCAGAGTGATATCTGATTTACCGCTTCGTTTTGTTAACTCAATACCTTGCAATACAAGGTATTGAGTTATATACTGATTACATATCTTGTATTACAAGGTATAAGCATTTAATAATATTATGCATTACAAGATCATAAGTGGAGGCTATGTAATGTCACAAACTCAAATGTTGAAAGGGATCCTAGACGGCTGTCTGCTCGCAATTATTCATGGTGAAGAATGCTATGGATACGAAATGGCTCAGAAATTAAGCGATTATGGATTTCATCATGTCAGTGAAGGAACAATCTATCCGTTACTCATGAGAATGCAACGAGAAAATCTAGTTCAATCTGTAAAAAAAGCATCAATTGCTGGACCGCAAAGAAAATATTATTCATTGACGGAAGAAGGAAAGAGAGAATTAACAGAATTTATAACAAAATGGAATCAACTTCAATCGAGTGTGAATGACATTTTACAAAAAGAAAGTGAGGATAAACAATGAGTATGGAATCGTCGTTAAGTAAAGAAAGTGTTCGTTTTATAGAGAACCTGCGATTATATCTATTTGCAAGTGGTAAGAAAACAGAAGAAATCAATGAAATTGTTGAAGAATTACAAGGTCACTTATTGGAGGCGGAAGAGTCAGGAAAAAATATTCATCAGGTAGTAGGGGATTCCCCAGAAGAGTATATGCAAATGATCTCAAAAGAAATGAAAGTAGATGTAAAATCTTGGATGATGTACATACCATTAATTTTAATTGGTGGCATATCTTTTAGTATATTTGGAAATTTATTAGAAGGAAGCAATTTTACACTAAACTATAGTTTGCTACAAATCATAGGTATTGTGTTGCACGGTATTTTCTTTTTAACAGGAACAGTCATTGCTTTTCGGTATGTTTCAAGAAAGCAAACGTTAGGATTAAAACAGTATGTGATTATTGCTGTACCAGTTATTTTAAGTATGTTGTTTTATTTGGCAGTGCTGTTTATCAATCATTTATATCCATCACCGATGTATCATTTTAGCCTATTAACAAGTTTAATTGTTGCATCACTTGCGGCTATACTAGTGATTGGTCTATCTGTATGGGCAAAAACTGCTGTTCTACCGTTTGTATTAATTGCATTACATCTACCAAGTTATCTGCTAATGTATACGAATGTTAGCGAAGATAATCGATTAATTATCGGTATGTTAATTAGTTATGTACTTATTGGAGCCTATTTCTTTTTTGAATTAAGACGACTGAAAGGTGATACAGAAGAATGATAGTATGAAAATATAATTATTTGATTGGGGTGTATGGGGTGAGTAAATCTGCATTAGTAATTATTGATGTGCAAAATGCGATGTTTGATGAAGGAGTTTACAATGGGGAACAGTTATTGGAAGAGTTACAGATGCTCATAGTAACAGCAAGAGAATCATCCGTACCAATTTTTCATGTGCAACATAATGAAGCGCCAGGGGAGTCATTAGAGAATGGATCTGTTGGATGGGAGATTCGACAAGAGATAACACCTAAGGGCCAAGATGTCGTTATTCAGAAAACAACTCCAGATGCATTTTATCGTACCAATTTTCTAGATGAACTAATGAGATATGAAGTGGAACATCTCTTGGTAACGGGTATACAAACAGAAGTATGTGTCGATACGACGATGCGAAGTGCATTTAACCACGGATATAAAGTTTCCTTAGTATCGGATGCACATAGTACATTTGATAATGAAATATTAACCGCAGATAAAATTATTGCGCATCATAATCAAACGCTACGCTTTTTTGGAAAAGTAATTAAACGTAATGAATGTACGTTTTAATAAAGTTGATGGAGGATTAGAATGAAGCAGCTTTTAAATCATAAAATGGAAGAAATTATACCAGCTCTAATAGATATTAGTGATTATTTGTACTACCATCCAGAGCTAGGAGATCAAGAATTTGAATCAATGAAACTCCTTACCAATCTTCTAGAAAAGCATGGTTTTCAAGTGCAGACAAATATTGTAGAAAGACAGACTGCATTTCATGCAACCTTTTCTGGAGCACAACCTGGTCCTAATATTGCTTATTTAGCGGAATACGATGCACTGCCAGGTGTTGGACATGGATGTGGCCATAATTTAATCGGAACAATGAGTGTTGGAGCTGCCATTGCTCTAAGTAAGCTAATATCTGAAATTGGAGGAACGGTGCATGTATTCGGAACACCTGCCGAAGAAACGAATGGAGCCAAGGTTCCGATGAGTGAACAAGGGATTTTTGATAAATTAGATGCCGCAATGATTCTTCATCCTGGAAATATATCTCATGAAAGTGGCGATGGATGCGATACAGTTTAGCTATACGGGTAAACCTGCACATGCAGCGGCTGCGCCTGAACAGGGAATCAATGCCTTAGACAGTGTGATTCAGTTGTTTAATGGTATTAATGCTCTACGTCAACATGTAACAAGTGACGTTCGGATGCATGGAATTATTACAGAGGGTGGTGTAGCAGCGAATGTTGTGCCAGAAAAGGCAACCGCTCAATTCTATATTCGTGCAAAGGATCGTAGTTACTTAAATCGCTTGGTCCTTCAAGTAAAAGATATTGCAAGTGGTGCTGCAGCTATGACGGGTGCAGCATTAGAAATAACAAACTATGAGTTGAGCTATGATAATATGATTACCAATCAACAATTATCAGAGGTATTCACAAAAAACTTAAAAGAAACAAGTGAACTTCCAGTACATCCTGCGAAAGAATCTTATGGCTCTATTGATATGGGAAATGTGAGTCAAGTTGTACCTGCGATTCATCCATATATTGGGATGAACAAATCGGATATTATTGCACATACAACAGAGTTTGCTAAGCAGACAATAACGGAAGATGGGCATAAAACTTTATGTGATGGAGCATTGTCGCTTGCTAAAACAGGTTATGATTTATTAACCGATGAAGCTTTAATTCATGCAATTCGACAAGAGTTTAATCAATTGAAGAAATAATGAAGAATGGTTGTTGCCGTAAAATCATGTAAACTCATAGAAAATCTCTCCTTTGTAAAAATTATATCAATGGCCATGGAGTGGTCAAAATAGAAAGGTAAGGTTATTATTATGCAGCATGTATTACGAGATGGTACGAATGTTGACGTAAGATACTTAACTAGAGAAGATTTACCTGTAATTATGCAACTACAGGATATAGTAATTGAAGAATTAATTGATAAAGATAGCTTAGAACCTTTGTCAAGAGAGGAATTTCTTACTATCCTATCCGATGATAAGTTAATGATAGGAGTATTTGATCAACAGATATTAATTGGTTTTCGAGCATTTCTAAACCCTATAAATGATGAGGAAGGGTTAGGAAAGGATATCGGATTACTAGAAAGCGATTACCCTCGTATTGTGTATTCGGAGATATCAAATGTTCACCCCGATTATCGGGGAAATGGTTTACAGACATTTATGGGGAAAACTTGGATGGATTCATTGGATAGACGAGATTTTCGGTACATTTTAGCGACAGTAGCTCCTTTTAATATAGCAAGTTTAAAGGATAAATTTGCTTTAGGGATGAAGATTTATCGATTAAAGAATAAATATGGCGATAAACTCCGCTATATTTTTTGTAAGGACCTACAAGCTAACAATAATCAAATAAAAGAAATAACAACAATTGAAATGGGAGATATCCAAAAGCAACAGCAATACTTAAATGATGGATATGTAGGATTGAAGATGATGCAGGTGAAAGATACTTGGCATGTAGAGTATGTTAAATATGAATAAGAAAAAAAAGATCTGACAGGGTAGAGTTTGTCAGATCTTTTTTTATCTAAAGCTATACTTCTTGTGTTAAAGATTCGCCAATCGCTTGTAATCTTTCTTCGACTTGAGTTCCAGTGAGTTCATGTTCTTTCACATATAAGTTGCGAGGAGTAACACGACATTCATGTGTACAACCCCGTAAATATTTATGCTCATTTTCCTCTGAAGCAAGTATTTGTTTATTACACTCTGGGTTTGCGCAATTTACATATCTCTCACAAGGTTCACCGTCAAAGTAATCTTTCCCAATGATAACATGTTCTTTACGGTTTACTGGTACACTAATACGCTCATCAAATACGTATAGCTGACCATCCCAAAGTTCACCTTGTACTTCAGGGTCTTTTCCATAAGATACAATTCCACCGTGTAATTGAGCGACGTCTTCAAAACCTTCTTTTACCAGCCATCCTGAAAATTTCTCACAACGAATTCCGCCTGTACAATAGGTAACGACTTTTTTACCTTCTAACATATCCTTATTCTCTTGAACCCAATCAGGAAGGTCGCGGAAAGTTTTGATATCAGGTCGGATTGCACCTCGGAAGTGCCCTAAGTCATATTCATAATCATTACGTGCATCCAATACAACTGTATTTTCATCTTGTAATGCTTGATAAAAATCTTTTGGTTCTAAATATTCTCCTGTTGTTTCTAATGGATTCACATCATCTTCAAGACGTAAAGTCACTAGTTCAGGGCGTGGGCGAACGTGCATTTTTTTAAATGCATGACCCTCATGAGAATCCACTTTAAATGTCATATCATGGAAGCGTGCATCGTTGTGCATGTGGTCCATATATGCATTGGTTTGTTCAATAGTTCCTGACACAGTACCATTTATTCCTTCATTTGCAACTAAGATGCGTCCCTTTAAACCAATCTCCTTGCAATAGCGTAAATGCTCTGCAGCAAAGGTTTCTGGATCATCAATGGTTACATATTGGTAATACAACAATACTTGATATTCTTGCTTTTTTTCCATTTTCTTTACCACCTATTCATTCATATTTGCAAGATATAAATGTTGGTAGGTATCTATACTATTTTTTATCTTGCAAATAAACATTGTAGCATGGCTTCATTGCTTTTTCAATTCCCTATAATTTATCAAGGTGCAAATGGCTTTCGACTTGTATTCCTAAAAAAGAACAAGAAAAAGAACCTTGAATAACCAATCGTTTTGTTGCTCATTTCCACTTGTTTTCTGTTCAGAAAGATAAAAACTTAAAGGATTTTTTGACAATCTCTTTTTTCTTTGTTAAGCCATCCGTCAACCTTAACCAATGATCTGTATGATGGCACTGCTTATAATGATTTTGGGGTTTAGTCTGATTTGTACTTATTTTAGCATGTCTTTTTTCTTAATTACCTTTGCCTTTCTCAAAGCCAATTCTAACTATGATAGCAGGATAAACAAGACCGCGTAAACCCATTATTATAGTTATTACCCATATGTGAATACACCCCCTTTTTTAATCAGAGGTCTGTATTATATACGAAGGTAACAGCATTACCTTAGTAAACGGGTAAAACTGAATAGTTGATTCCGCCCTATTTAGGTTTATTAGAAAGACTCTTTAGCCTTGTAACATAATTAAGCTTTCATGTATATAAAGTTATTAGCACCAAAAAATTATCATATTATGCCCCATCTTAATCCCCTTGTTTTAAAAAAAAGTGCCATACGGAAGTAAAAATAAAATAGTCAACCGCATAGTCAATTTAGGTTTTTAAACCATAGAATATTAATATAATAAAATGGAAGTGGGTGAATATTTATGGCAAATTCAGATAATTCATTGCCTAATAAAGTTGTAGAAGTAATGGTGGATAGCATCTTTAGAAAAAATGGTCTGAAATCAGAAGACTTGAAAGAGAAACTATCCGACGATCAGAAAAAAATGTTGAAAGAAATGGTAGAAGATTTAAAGGAGCAGGTAGAACAATTTAATAACAAAGAAAAAGACGAAAAAAAATAAAAAACGAGTCAATAAGTAATATTTTTTATAGCTTGTAAAGAAAACAGATGTTTTTTCTTTATAAGCTTTTTATTTTATAAAAATAATAAACATATATCTTTTTAGACAAACAGTCCGTTTAGATCTGAGTGTAGAGCAGCTAGTGTAACTTTCTCATATCTGTTCTTATACCTTTGTGGTGAAAGCCACCTTCGATTCATACAACTCCCTAAAGAACCCGAGCGCAGTTCGCACATTGCTGCGACGCTTTAGAAGGGCTAGTAAAGGCGTTGGGACAGGATGGCAACTCTTGGGCTGCAAGGGCACTGTACCATTGTAAGATCAGTTTTATCATATTTGTGATGAACCCCCTAAAAACTTTTGTGTTCTTAACCTAGAACTAGGTGTTTTCATTAATTTTTATAATATTAGGGAAAGTGTGCAACCATCTAGTTGAAAAATCCATAGATTATTTTATAACCACTAGAAAGGAGTGTTAATATGACAACTTATCGAAGTTCAAATGCTGGGGACCGTTACCAAGAAAATCGATACTTTTATTATGATCATGAACAAAAACATCTTGAGCCTGTAGCGGAAAAACGGCATGAATGTGGATGTGATCATCACTGTGATTGTCATTGTGATCACGATTGCAAAGATACTTGCGACTACGATTACAAGAGTAATTCACATTTCGATAAAAATTATTTTAACGATAGTAACGATGATGCAACAGTTGTACAGGATGCTAACCAATACTCATTTATGGATCAGGAATCTGCTGAACTGATTTGGGTAAGGGAATCCTGTGATATCGAAGTGAACACGACAGATACTCAAGTTGGAGTAACTTTGCAGGCAGCATTACAGTTGGCAATCGCCTTAGTTATTAGAGTCACAATTGGAGATTCAGAACGAGGGGATGCTGTAGCCCAAGAATTAATACAGTTTTCTGATATTGACCAAGTAAACAAACAAAAAATTTATATCTATAATACCAAAGATGCTAGAGTAACCACTACAGATACAGATTTGGCTATTAATATTCAACTTTTGCTTCAAGTGTTAGTAGCGATAATCCTGTTAGTTGATATTTTATAAATTTAATGAATTGAGGTGAGAAGGATGACATACGCTAAAGAATGGCGTGCATTGGATCATTGTGATGACGACAAAAATAATGCTGATATAGAGCAAGAGGCGGATCAGGTTAAATCGGAAAAGCAGTTCTCAGATGAATGGATTATCATTAAAGACTCTGAAGGTGTAGAAGTTACCAGTACAGATACGCAGGCGGCAATTTCTCTTCAGATCGGTATTCAGGTCGCAATCGCAGTTGTTCTTAGTATAACTATTGCAGACTCCGAACGATCCGATGATGTATTACAAGACTTTAAACAGGTAATTAAAGTAAAGCAAAGTAATCGTCAAAAAACGATTGTGGAAAAATCGAAAAATGTAAGCATTACAACAACTGATACCGATATTGCTATTAATATTCAATTGCTTATCCAAGTGCTTGTTGCTATAGTAGTTAGCCTGGATATTCTATAATCACAATTTTTAAAGAAAACAGATAGTAGGTTTATTTCTACAAGTTTCTATTCATGGGTTCCTGTTATGTTGGAAAATTTAAAACAGGAAGGATGAAAGAAATTGGCTAATTTGACAGAGCGCCAGGCAAGGTTGTTATCTCTTCTTCAAAACTTGCAAAACTTAAATACAAACTCATTAACGAATACTGATTTTTCAATTGATTTTCCGAGCATTGATTTAGGTATAGACTTGGGAGGAATTAGTATTGGTAGTGGTGGAAATGGAGAGAACGGAAACGGAGGTAGTTTACCAAGTAATATACGACAAGTATTACTTGGCCTATTAAATGAAAATGTGGATGTCTCTACTCCGTTTGGTATCGTATCAGGACTTCTTATTTCTGTGTTAAATGACTATATTGTTCTGATTGATAATGGAGAACAAGTGCTAGTTTTAATTGATAAAATCGAAACAGTAAACGAATCTTAAAAAGGAGAGATAATTAATGAATAATACGTTTGCAGCTGAATTAGCTTCCCGTATAGGAACAACAATTGAGATTGCTACAGACAATAACCTGATTGAAGGCGTATTATCCAGTGTTTCACTTGGAGTGGTTCTAGTGATTGAAACTGGTGGTTATAGTGGTAGTAATAGACGATATATTGCTTTGAGTGCAATTAATTTTGTCCGCTTTTCTAGTGCGGCATAAGTTAAGATCCTAGTCAAAGATATATTACGGTAACACTTGGTTGGCTGGCGAGTCTATGAGTAATTTTAAATTTAAGAAGGCTCGCCTGTGCCATCCTCTCACTAGATTATTCATTTTTTTCAATTAAGGTATTTTATAAAGCGTTATATTACTAATTGTTATGTCACATCCCTTATGCACTTAGTTTAATCTGTCTTGAAATTTTGTTCCATATACTTTACATAATCTCGCCATTTGAAATGATTATTTTTAGTAATGCTTTGATCATGTACTCTTACATTGTAAATAGTAAAATCATAATAACAAAAATTTCCGCGATCCAATAAGGAATGCAGTACTGTCACATCTTCATATAGTCTACCTTCTTCAAAAGGAATTGTTGGAAATCCATGAATTGATTTTAAACTAGATGTACGATAGATTCTTGGACCCAGAGGTAAGGAGTATTTAAATAATTGTTGTTTATGATGAATTTGTTTTCCTTTTGCATGTGTGGTATATATTACTTCATCGTTAGGGAGTTGCTTCCATTTTCTGAAATTACCATAAAGAAGAACATACTTTTTTTCTAAATAGTGGAGATAATTTTTAATGGTTGATATAGCGTCGTAGTCTAACCAATCATCCGCATCTAATTCAAGAATGAAATCGCTATTTACGTAAGAGAGCAATTTATTTAATGCCTTCGCTTTTCCTTTATTCTTTTGATAGTAGGTACGTATTGGTTGAAACTTGGTCCATTGATTAATACGGGAAGCAGTGAAATCAGTTGATCCATCATCCATAATAAGAATTTCATCCGCTGGTTCATTTTGTAAGTATGCAGATTGGATGGCAGTGTCAACATAAGATTCTGCATTATAAGCACAAATTAAGACAGCGATTGAAGGAGCTTGTTTGTGGTTAAGTTTAGAACTATAAGAATGGATTACTTGTTGTTTTTCCACTTCAGATCTAGAATTATTAACCTTTGTTGGTTTGATATTTAATATCTTTGATGTACTAAAATTTTCTTTACTTAACCATAAGGGAAAGATTGCCTCTTGAAATACAAGGTGTTTACTTGAATGAAATGGATACTTTATTAATGTTGATATTGGAACTAAGGCAGGGTAGTTAATCGTTACATTTCTATATTCTTTTTCTATATGATATATTGTGTCATTTGCTATCGAAAAATTACTTTGTAAATAGTCGGTATTATAAAAAAATAATACCGCTGTTGCTTTTGATTTTTCGATTATACGATTAAGCGTTAAACCTAAATCATTGTCTATAAGAGAAATTTGTTCTAGTAGAGGATTGTTAATATCTTTCGTCAAACTGTTATTTTTTAAATTAATACATCGAATCTCCGAAACAGATGATTTTAGTGGTTTAAGGGATTGTAATGTATTCATAAATGTCTGTTTATTCAGGCTATTAATAATACAAACTAGAAAATTGTTCAATTTATATTCCTCCATTCACGGTTAAAATTTATGTATTGAAAAAGAAAATCATGCTTAATAAGTGGTGATTTTTTTATGGGAAGTTGAGCAGGTGAATAGCGAATAATGTCAGATTTTGCGCTAAGATAAACGCTTGCAATTTACTGACAAAAAGAGTAAAATAAAGTTGCAAAAGGAAATTGGAGTTTCAGAAATACTTTACGGTCTCTTTTTCAAGATGATGTAAAAGTATTTAGGATTCAATTTACTTGCAGATCTTGTTAAAGGAGGTCATTTTAATGACTGGTAAAGTAAAATGGTTTAATGCAGAAAAAGGCTTTGGTTTCATCGAGCGTGAAGATGGAGACGATGTATTCGTACATTTCTCAGCTATCCAAGCTGAAGGTTTCAAAACTCTTGAAGAAGGTCAAGATGTAGAATTTGAAATCGTTGAAGGTAACCGTGGCCCACAAGCTGCAAACGTTGTTCGTTTATAATTAATCATTAAAATAAACAAGGACTACCAAATCGGTAGTCCTTTTCTTCTTTTTACTGCGTTAGAAGGGAAGTGTTCATATGGGAAAAAATGAAGAAGTAATTCGTCAATATCAAGAAGATGAAAAAAGAATGGTACTTATATTTGCGCAATGGTGCATCAACCATCAACTAGACCCATTTGCTGTTTATGGAGAAGCTTATCCAACACAAATGAATAATTCCATTCTTAAAGAAGTTATAGATTGGACAGTTGATGCTTCAGAGTCAGATCCGATTGATACGGAAATGATTATTCAGATCCTTCAAGCGTATGGCAATGATGATTTAGCAATGATAGTATTTGAAAAAAGCCAAGAGATGAAACAGAAATAGCTGAAACATTTCTTGGCTATTATATTACTATAAAAGGCATTCGGCTTTGATTTTGTAATTGTTACTTCCACTTATCAAAATCCAAATATATCTATACTGTCATTTCTGATCTGTAGGCAAGAGTTTTAATTAACGCTTGGGTTCCACTATCCTGTTCACCCATATTTGCAAGTTCTTCATATAATTTTATAGCTAGCTTTAATCCTGGAGTATCCAATCCGAAATCTTGAGAAGATTCAAGAGCAATTTTCATGTCTTTAATAAAATGTTTTACATAGAAGCCTGGAGCAAAGTCATTTTCAAGCATCCTAGCTCCCAATTTTGAAAGTGAGAAACTAGCTGCAGCACCAGTAGAAATGGTAGCCAATACTTTTTTCGCGTCTAGTCCAGCTTTTTTTGCATATAGTAAGGACTCACAAACTCCAATCATGTTGGAAGCAATCGTTATTTGATTTGACATTTTAGTATGCTGACCAGCTCCTGCAGGTCCTTGGTAAGATATATTTTCTCCAAGAACTTGAAAAACAGGAAGAACGTAATCATATACACTTCTTTCCCCACCTGTCATAATAGCTAAGGTGCCACTTTCTGCTCCGATATCTCCTCCTGATACAGGGGCATCTAATACGTACAAACCATGTTTTTTTCCGACCGAAAAAATTTCTTCAGCTAATGATGGTTTAGAAGTAGTCATATCAATGAGATAGGAACCTTCTTTGCAATTTTTTATTAAACCTTGATCACCTAAATATACTTCTTCCACATCAGAAGGATAACCTACCATGGTTATAATTACATCACATTGTTTTGCCAATGTTGGTATATCCTCATCCCATTTTGCACCTATATTTAATAAATCATCAGCCTTGGATTTTGTTCTTGTGAATATTCGTAAATAATAACCAGCATTGATTAAATTTTTTGCCATGCTTTTCCCCATTACTCCAGTACCTATGAAACCTATCGTAGTTGTGTTAGCTGACAACATTTTACATTCTCCTTATTTTAAGACCTATACAACCATTCTACAAAATTCCAGTGAATCCTTCTTTTACTTAATAGAAAAATTAATTAAATGTCTTGTCAGTAACTGGAATGTTTGAATAGGAATCATTCATCTAAAATCACACATAGTATAACTAGCCATTATTTTATTGTATCAACGTAGCATGTACCAAAAGGGGGAGAAAAAATGATATCCAAACAACAGCAACTTGAATGTAAGGAAGCATTGCTGCAAAGGCAATCGACGTTAATTGAGCAAGTGCAAAAGCATACTTTTGGATTGGATGTAGAGTTTGCACGTGAGGATGTCGGAGAACTATCCAATTATGATAATCATCCTGGAGACACTGGGACGGAATTATTTGAAAGAGAAAAAGATATTTCTTTGCAAGAGCACACGGAAAAAGAATTAGAGGACATTAATAAGGCATTACATGCATTAGAAGAGGGGAGTTATGGTATATGTACGGTATGTGGAGAAGATATACCGTATGAAAGGTTAGAGGCAATACCAACCACTGATCGTTGTATCGAGCATGCAAATGAAGGTGGTAGAGAAAGATACCGGCCAACTGAGGAGCAATCGTATAGTCCTAACCTCAATCCAGATGAAGAATATGAAGACGAACAAAATGTGTATGATAAAGAAGACACATGGCAAGATGTTAGTCGGTATGGAACATCAGAAACCCCTTCCGATTTATATGGAGACCATGAAAACTATGATGATATGTATGCTAATAGTGAGGAGCTAACAGAAGATATTAGTGATTTTGCTGCAGCTAATATTTACGGGGAATTTGAAAAAGTAATGCCAAATCATGAGAAGTATGAAGCTGATTTGGATGAAGAATGGAATTAACGAAGATTGGATTTAAAGTATGTAATATAAATTGAAATTGCGTAGGATTAATAAGAGTGGGACAAAAGTTAATTTGGAATAAATAGGTTTTGAAACCCACTTCAGTAATATACACCGCTTTCCGTGGGCGGCAGGTGAGCCTTCGTTTGCTATATGCAATCCGGAGTCTCATCTATGCCTTCTCCCCACAAGGGGCCTCCGTATATTTCTTACGCTTGTTTTATCCTAACATCCGCTTCTTTTGCCCCAATTTTTTAATGTCCCAACCTCTTTGAAATAAACCTCTAAAATATTATTCTGTCTGAAATTCATCTAATTTTAATGTGATGGAATGTACTTCACCATCACGAACATATTCGATTTTAACATGTTCACCAGCTTCTCCATTCTCATAGAGATGTTTACGTAATTCTATAATAGAAGTTACTTCATTATCATTGACTTTAGTGATTACATCAAATTGTTCCAGTCCAGCGTTATCTGCTGGAGAATTAGCTTGAACATCTGCAATAACCATACCGCCTTTCACATCATCTGGAATTTCTATCTCAGCATGATATTGTGCAGGCACTTGATTTAGTGGAGCTGTACTAATTCCGATAAGTGGACGAGACACTTCACCTGCTGTTTCTAACTGTTCAATGATAGGTAATGCTTCATCAACTGGGATAGCAAATCCAATTCCTTCTACACTGCTTTGTGCAATTTTCATGGAATTGATGCCAATAACATCTCCATTTTCATTAACTAATGCTCCACCACTGTTTCCGGGATTAATAGCAGCATCAGTTTGTAATACTTCAGTAATCCAATCTGCTCTACCATCACTATTGGTATCTACTTCTACAGAACGGTTTAACCCACTAATAATTCCTTTTGTAACTGTATTTACAAATTCCATACCAAGTGGATTTCCGATAGCAAGTACGGTCTCTCCAACTTGTGTATCTGCACTAGAACCGAAGTTAGCGATTGTATCTACATTTTCGCCATCTATTTCAAGTACTGCCAGGTCACTTAAAGAGTCTACGCCAAGTACTTCAGCAGAAACACGGTGCTCTTCATCTATAACGACTTCTACTTCTTGTGCTCCATCAACAACATGTTGATTGGTTACAACATAAGCAGTGCCGTCTTCTTTTTTATAGATAATACCAGAACCAGTGCCTGCCTCTTGACTACCCTCCCACACACTTTGCTGTTGCTTATTAATTACACCAACAACAGCTTTAGATACTTCATCGATATTTGTGGATTTTTCCGCATCATCAGAAGCTAAAGTCTGAACAATATTAGACGTTTCATTATCACCTTCTGAATTATCTTGATTACTTTCTACCGAATTATTAGAAACAGGGAGTATATTGTTACCTAACAGCATCAAGATAATAAGTGAGGAAATTATCCCGCCAATAGCTCCTCCAGAAAAACTTCGTAACCATCCCCCACGTTGTTTGTTTTTTGCAGCTTTTGATGTTGAGGAATTGCTATCAATATCGTTTTCTGATGTAGAAGCAGTTTCATTATATGGAGATGAATGGTCATCATAATAAGTCTCATCACTACTCTCTCTATCTTGTCGCTCTTGTTCAATATTTGAAGGACTTTCTCGATTCTCCTCTTCTGGAAAATTTCTTTCATCGTTATTATTGTCTCTATAATTCATGCAAAGCACCTCCAATGGATGTTGATATCTTTATTATAGGTGGTTTGAAAGGTAATCATTTGGTACAAATGTGGAAAAAATGTGTAATGACACCTTCTATTGTAATTATTAAATGAATTATGTAAAAATGTATATAACTATAAAAAGAAAAGGTGAAGGTCAATGACAGTTCATATTGGTCTAGTTGAAGACGATACAAACATTCAAAATATTGTTTCTGCGTATTTAAAAAAAGAAGGATATCAAACTACAATTTTGGATAATGCAGAGGATGGCTGGAAGCTTTGGGAAAACAACCCACCTGATATGTGGATATTAGATATTATGTTACCAGGAATGGATGGATATGAATTCTGCAAAAAAATCCGTAATGAAAGTGATGTTCCCATTATCATTATTTCTGCAAAAGATGAAGAAATTGATAAAATACTTGGACTGGAATTAGGTGGGGATGATTATTTAACTAAGCCGTTTAGTCCTAGAGAGTTAATAGCTAGAGTGAAGAGACTATTTAAACGTTCAACTTCACAACGCCAAGATGATGTGGAAGAAGACCGCGTAAAAGTAGATCAGCTGCTGGTATACAAAAATGAACGTCGGGTATTTTTTGAAGGAGAAGAATTTGAAACAACGACGAAAGAGTACGATATGCTTCTTTTACTTGCAGAAAATCCAAACAGAGCATTTTCAAGAGAAGAGTTGCTTATGAAAATTTGGGGAAATGATTATTTTGGTAGTGATCGTGCAGTTGATGATTTGATTAAACGAATACGTAAAAAAATGGGCAATATTCCATTAGAGACCGTATGGGGATTTGGATATCGCTTAAGAAAAGATGAGGAATAACAATGAAGCTTCAGTCTCAATTAAACGCTGCCTTTACGGCATTACTTCTAGTTATAATGACAACGGCGGGCTACATTATTTATTCTTTGATATTGGATCTACTCATTCAAGACGAAAAAAGACAACTAGCTGAAACTGGGGAGCTGTTGGTTAGTTTTCTTAATGAACAATATAATGATGATGTCAATAATTATCAAAATATAAATGATTTCTTACAAGATCAGGATTTACAGTTATTCTTATATGATCGAAATTTAGACACAGTATTATTTTCAACTATGAATATTACGGTCGTAAATGAATTTTTCCAACAAAACAATTTTGAGAATAATGAAGAGTTTCTATGGGAATATGGAAATGATAATTTTGTTACCTCACGTATTATTTTCTCCCCGGAGCAAACTGGATTGGAACTTATCCTATTAACTCCGATGCATGATTTGCAAGTGGTACAGCAAAATTTCTTTGTTCGTCTTCTTTTAGTATTTCTTGTTGGGGCGGTAGCTGCTGTTATACTTAGTTATTTCATGACGAATAAGCTTGTGACGCCATTGTCGCAATTGAAAACCGAGTTAAAAAAGGTAGAAAACCGTCAGTTTGATCGAATGAGCAGGGTGAAAGCAACTGGAGAAATAAAAGAAGTAGAGCAAAGTGTATATGATATGGCTCAAACGTTGGAGCAATATATGAAATCCCAACAAACATTTTTCCAAAATGCGAGTCATGAATTAAAAACACCATTAATGACGATTCAGGGATATGCTGAAGGTATAAGAGATGGAATTTTTGATGAAAAAGATACAGAAAAAGGATTAGAAGTAATGGTTACAGAGGTGAATCGACTGAAAGGAATCATTAATGAAATGATTTTACTTGCAAAATTAGATACGGAGCCTGCTGAATATACTCCTTTTCCACTTAAGGCGGATCAATTTGTACGCCAAGTAGTCGACCGAGCACATCCAATAGTAAGTGAAGAAGGTATAGAATTAAACCATCAAGTAGAGAGCGGGATTATCATTTTTGCAGATGAAGAGAAATTACTTCGTGCTTTACTTAATGTTGTATTCAATGGAATTCGTCATTCAAAATCAACTGTAAATATACAAGTATATGAAAAAGAGCAAAAGGTAATGATTGATGTAGAAGATGACGGGAGCGGTATAACAGAAGAAGATGCAGAGCATATTTTCCATCGATTTGTAAAAGGGAAAGATGGCGAGACTGGTCTTGGACTAGCAATAGCTCGTGCAATCATTGAACAAGCAGGTGGTGCTATTTCTGCATCGAATTCCGAAATTGGTGGAGCCAAATTCACTATTCAATTGCCTAGATATCAGCCGACAAATGACAATAAACAAAAGTCAAAATAACTTTCTATTTGTTACGCATGTAACTGATAGTAATACTTTTTAGACTATGCGACTTATTGAAAAGATGACTAGGGGATAAACTGTCGGTAAAAATTCGTTTCTGTTGGTCTTTTGAGACATAGCCTTATAGCATTAATATACATTGCGAGAAGAACGAAATTCCTACTGTATATATTTTCACTTTGTTTGGTTATATGGTATAATTAATTGGTTATTCATTTTGAAGATGATAGAGGAGCGTAAAATTTATGCAATTAAGAAATGATATTCGCAATATCGCAATTATTGCGCACGTTGACCACGGTAAAACAACGCTTGTGGATCAACTATTAAAATATTCTGGAACTTTCCGAGACAATGAGCATGTCGATGAACGTGCAATGGACTCTGGAGATATAGAACGTGAACGTGGAATTACAATTTTAGCTAAAAATACAGCTGTTAAATATAAAGATACAACGATAAATATTTTAGATACACCTGGGCACGCTGACTTTGGTGGAGAAGTAGAACGTATCATGAAAATGGTAGATGGTGTTGCCTTAGTAGTAGATGCATATGAAGGTACAATGCCACAAACACGTTTTGTTTTAAAGAAAGCATTGGAGCAAAAATTAACGCCGATGGTAGTGCTCAATAAAATTGACCGTCCAAATGCACGCCCAGAAGAAGTAGTTGATGAAGTACTTGATCTATTTATTGAATTAGGTGCCGATGATGAACAATTGGAATTTCCAGTTGTATATGCATCAGCTATTAACGGAACTTCAGGATTAGAGCCGGAAGAACAAGAAGAAACAATGGATCCGGTTTTCCAAACGATTTTAGAACATATTCCAGCGCCGGTTGATACGAAAGAGGAGCCTTTACAGTTTCAAGTAACCTTACTAGATTACAATGATTATGTAGGGAGAATAGGTGTAGGAAGAGTTGTTAGAGGAAGTATAAAAGTTGGCCAACAAGTGGTTGTATTAAAACAAGACGGATCTCAGAAATCATTCCGAGTTTCTAAGCTGTTTGGTTTTATTGGATTAAAACGTATTGAAATCCAAGAAGCTATAGCTGGTGATATCGTTGCACTTTCTGGTATGGAAGATTTAAACGTAGGAGAAACAGTATGTCCTGTGGAACATCCAGAGGCACTGCCTTGGTTACGTATTGATGAACCAACGTTACAAATGACATTCTTAGTCAATAATAGTCCTTTTGCCGGTAAAGAAGGAAAATTCATTACTTCTCGCAAAATTGAAGAACGTTTAATGAAACAGTTGGAGACAGATGTAAGCCTACGTGTAGACCCAACGGAATCACCAGATGTATGGACGGTATCTGGTCGTGGAGAGTTGCATCTATCTATTTTGATAGAAAACATGCGTCGTGAAGGTTATGAATTACAATTATCCAAGCCAGAAGTTATCATTCGTGAAATTGATGGTGTGAAATGTGAACCAGTAGAACGCGTACAAGTAGATGTACCAGAAGAGTACACGGGTGCAATTATGGAATCGCTAGGTGAACGTAAGGGTGAAATGATTGATATGGTCAATCAAGGAAATGGTCAAGTCCGTATTGAATTTAAAGTTCCTTCTCGTGGATTATTAGGTTATACTACTGAATTTATGTCGCAAACTCGTGGATACGGTATTTTAAATCATACATTTGATGCTTATGAGCCACTTATTAAGGGTCAAGTTGGTGGACGTCGTGAAGGTGTGTTAGTTGCACTGGAAAACGGAAAGGCATCTACTTACGGTATTATGAATTTAGAAGATCGTGGTGTGATTTTTGTATCACCAGGAACAGAAGTATATGCCGGTATGATCGTCGGAGAACATAATCGTGATAATGACTTAACGGTTAATATAACACGTGAAAAACATTTAACTAATGTTCGTTCAGCTACGAAAGATCAAACAACAACAATCCGTAAGTCTAGAACTTTATCTTTAGAGGAAGCACTGCAATATTTAAGTGATGATGAGTTTTGTGAAGTAACTCCTGAATCCATTCGATTAAGGAAGAAAATCTTAAATAAAAATGAGAGAGAAAAAGCTGCAAAGCGTAAAGCATAATAAAAAATATTAAGCTGTCGAATTAGTTTCTATACTAGTTCGACAGCTTTTTTTACAAGGCAAGAAACAGTCATGGTCCATGTGAACCGCTTCAGAGATATACTCCGCCATTCTCTCACGGGCGCTTACACTTTGCTCATAATTTAAAGAAATAAAATTGTAATAAGGGGTTTTTTTCTAGAGTAAAATGGGTAAACAATTTAGTAGTAGTTTTTTCAGTCACCATGAACCTTACTGTTGGAAATCTTATTTTATAAGGAGGATATAATGCGTATTATATACGGTCTCTTATTCTGCATCTTATTTATAACTGGATGTGCCGAACAATCCAATCCATCACCGGAAGAATCTTCAGATGCCACAACTTCGAGTAATGAGCAACAAGTCGTTGCATCTCAATTACAAACCCCTTGGGCTATTGAGCAAGTAGACGAAACGATTTATTTAACTGAACGTCCTGGTAATATAGTCGAGATCGCAGATAATGGCGAGTTAACAAGAAAGCCGGTAGAATTTATGGATGATTTAGCAGGAGAACCGGAATCTGGACTTTTAGGTATCGCATTCCCAAATGATTTTACAACTTCTAATAGAGCCTATATTTATTACTCCTATCGTACCAATAACGGTAATTTTCAACGAATTACGACTATCTCAGAACAAGGAGAATCATGGGTAGAAGAAGAAATATTGCTAGATGAAATTCCAGGTGGTACATATCATCATGGTGGAAGAATTCAGTTTGGACCAGATAATCTTTTATATATTACCGTTGGTGATGCTTCAGAACCAGAATTAGCACAAAATCTAGACAGCTTAGCAGGTAAAATTTTACGGATGAATCCGGACGGTTCCATACCAGAAAATAATCCATTTGATAATTCCTATGTGTATAGCTATGGACATCGAAATCCGCAAGGCCTGGCTTGGGATGAAAAAGGAGAATTATATGCTACAGAACATGGTAATAGTGCGTTAGATGAAATTAATTTAATAGAAACTGGAAGCAATTTTGGATGGCCTGTTATTGAAGGAGATGAAACAGGGGAAAATATGGTAAGTCCCATTATTCATTCTGGCGAAGATACATGGGCTCCATCAGGAATGGAATTTGCTAATGATGTACTCTATTTTTCTACATTAAGGGGCGAAAGTGTCAAGTCGTATAATCCTGGTGATAATGAAGTAGAAACAATATTAGAAGATGAAGGAAGAATTCGAGATGTTAAATATGGAAATAATGGATTATATATAATCACAAATAACACAGATGGCAGAGGCGATCCATCAGATAATGATGATCGGTTATTATGGATCCCATTGGAAGAGTAGTTTAGAATTCAATGATTCGTATCTTATAATTAAATAACCTATAGTATAATAAGGAATTTTAAAGGGGGAAGAAAAATTGGAACTTGATAGTAGAAAAAGAATGCATTTGCTAGAGCAAGCTTTAAATTATACACGTGTAGGAATAATCGTTACTGATCCTTCTATCGAGGATAATCCAATAATCATTGCTAATAAGGGGTTTTTAGAGCTAACTGGTTATGAAGAAAACGAAATAATTGGAAAGAATTGTAGATTCTTACAAGGTAAAGATACAGATGAACGTAGTATTCAATTGCTTCGAAAAGCAATACACAATAAAGAGTCGATCACCATTCAACTATATAATTATAAGAAAGATGGAACGGGTTTTTGGAATGAATTATCTATTGATCATATGTGGAATGAGCAAGAAAAGAAGTACTTCTTTGTAGGTGTTCAAAAAGATATTACTAATGAAAAGCAAAATGAGTTACTGTATGAGAAGAGTTTAAAAGAGATTGAAAAAATATCTACACCAATTGTTCCGATTATGAAGGATGTGTCTATTCTTCCGCTAATTGGAACCATGAATGACACGAGAATAGAAGCTCTAATAACTTCTCTCTCGGATTACTTAGAGAGTTCCGATCAACAATATTTAATTATTGATTTATCTGGTTTGTTTGAAATGGATACATATACGGTTTCTCGATTCTTGAAAATTCATCAATTTGTATCGATGATGGGAAAAGACTTACTTGTAGCAGGAATTCGACCAGATATGGCGATGAAGACTCTATCGATTCAAGATACTTGGAGTGGCATGCAAACATTTAAAGATGTAAAAATGGCAGTCGAATTCATAAAACAAAAAGAATTAAATGCTAAATAATATTGGAATCACCGAATGGAATTGTAATTTCATTCGGTTTTTCAATTAAATGAAAGCATTTGCAAAATATGTATATACAAGTTATACTGTTAACAAATAATATACTTGTATATACAAGTTTGCGATATGAAAAAAGGAGGGGAATTCCTTGGAGGAAGCAATTAGACAAGTAGTTTTAGCGCCAATGAATGGAAAGCAAATCTCGATAGATAAAGTACCTGATCCTACATTTTCACAGAAAATGATGGGGGAAGGAGTTGCTATTGAACCGATAGAAGGTGAAGTTGTAGCCCCAGCTGATGGAAAGGTAACACTTACATTTCCTACCAAACATGCAATCGGTATAACAACAAATAATGGTTTAGAAATATTAATTCATATTGGATTGGAAACAGTAAATTTAGATGGACAAGGATTTGAAGTTCATGTGTCAAAAGGAGATCAAGTACAAGCTGGAGATAGACTAGTTAGTTTTGATCTACCGTTTATAAAGGAAAATGCAGCAAGTATCATTACACCTATAATTATTACGAATAGTAATCGTGTACATGAATGGAGTTTCTCGGAAGACCAAGAGGTAGAGAAGGGAAAATCCACTCTATTTGAAGTGAAAATGAAAACAATAAACAATGGATCTTCTTCAAAAAAAGCACAAAATCAAAAAGATGATTATGCTGAAGAAGCTAAAGCAATCGTGGGAGCGGTAGGTGGTCTTGACAATATTTATGCAGCAACTCATTGTGTTACAAGACTGCGTTTTGCATTAAAAGATGATGAAGAAGTAGATCAGAAGAAGTTAGATGAGATGGATATTGTCCAAGGAACATTTGTGACAGGCGGGCAGTATCAAGTTATCATTGGCCAAGGAACTGTAGATAAAATATATAAGTCCATGGTTAATAATGTTGGAATAAAAGAATCCTCTAAAGAAGAAGTAAAAGCAGCAGGAGGAAAAAAACAAAATGCATTACAGCGTGGTGTAAAAACATTAGCCGATATATTTATCCCGATATTACCTGCGATTGTAACAGCAGGTCTGTTAATGGGAATAAATAATTTACTTGCAAACGAAGGTGTCTTCTTTGATGCGTCAGTGGTGCAAGTATATCCTTCTTGGGCTGGAATAGCCGATATGATTAATATCATTGCTAATACGGCTTTTACCTTTTTACCAGCATTAATTGGATGGTCAGCGGTGAAGCGGTTTGGCGGTAATCCGCTTTTAGGAATTGTTCTTGGTTTAATATTAGTACATCCAGATTTATTAAATGCACATTCCTATAGTAATGCAGTGAGTAATGGAGATACTATTCCGACTTGGAATTTATTTGGATTAGAAATTGAAAAAATCGGTTATCAAGGTCAGGTCTTACCGGTTTTAGTAGCTGCTTGGGTATTAGCTAAAATTGAAATATGGTTAAGACGTAAAGTAATTGATTCATTACAACTACTTGTTGTTGCACCAGTTGCATTATTAATTACTGGGTTTCTTGCATTTACATTAATTGGACCAGTTACGTTTACAATTGGTGGATGGATAACAGATGGTATCGTAACTATATTTGAAGCAGCTCCAATTATTGGTGGAATGATTTATGGAGCAATTTATGCACCATTGGTAATCACAGGAATGCATCACACATTTCTTGCAGTAGATTTACAATTAATAGGTTCAACAGGAACGACATTCTTATGGCCAATATTGGCATTATCTAATATTGCCCAAGGTGCTGCAGTATTCGCGATGATGTTTGCATTAAAAGATGAAAAATTAAAAGGCCTGGCTGGCACGTCAGGGATTTCTGCTTGGTTAGGAATAACAGAACCAGCTATGTTTGGGGTCAACTTGCGCTTTAAGTATCCATTCATTGCAGCAGTATTAGGAACTTCTATAGCAGGGGCTTTTATTACGTTGCAAAATGTTCTTGCTACAGGAATAGGAATTGGTGGAATGCCGGCATTTTTATCTATCGTTAATCATACTTGGGGAGCTTTCTTTATCGGGATAGCAATAGTAGTCATTATTCCATTCTTATTAACGTATTTCATCGCAATAAGAAAACAACGTACAAGTAATAAATAAGTCAGTGCCTGCAAAAAAGCAATTCCGTCTGCAATGGAAATCAAACAGCGCAGCATTCGGAATTTCATACCAAATTCCTTAATTGTGGAAATTGATTCAAATAAGTTTAGGAGTGAATTCAACATGGCAGAGTCAGCATGGTGGCAAAAAGCAGTAGTATATCAAATTTATCCAAAGAGTTTTCAAGATACAACAGGAAATGGTATGGGAGATATACAGGGGATAATTTCCAGACTTGATTATATAGAGAAACTTGGAGTAGATGTCATCTGGTTAACACCTATCTATCAATCCCCACAAAATGATAATGGATATGATATTAGTGATTATTACACGATTGACCCAGCGTACGGAACGATGAAGGATTTTGAACAACTATTAAAGGAAACACATACACGTGGTATGAAATTAATTATGGATTTAGTCATTAATCATACTTCCACCTCCCATAAGTGGTTTCAACAAGCAAAATCTTCTAAAGAAAACCCATTTCGAGATTTCTATATTTGGAAAGATCCTGTAGGGGATGCAAAGCCGTCAAATTGGAAGTCAAAATTTGGTGGATCTGCGTGGGAATTGGATGAAAATACTGGACAATATTATTTACACTTATTTGATACTTCTCAAGCAGACCTTAATTGGGAAAATGAAGAGATGAAAACTAAACTAGTTGATATGATGGGATATTGGGCGGAAAAAGGTATTGATGGATTTCGTTTAGATGTCATTAATCTTATTTCTAAAGATCAATCCTTTCCCGATGATGATATAGGAGATGGAAGGCGTTTTTATACAGATGGACCAAAAGTTCATAAGTATTTACATGAAATGAATCAGCGCGTATTTTCTAAATACAATATGCTTACTGTAGGGGAAATGTCTTCTACTTCATTAGAGGAGTGCATCCGTTATACGAGACCGGAAAGGCAGGAATTAACAATGACATTCCAATTCCATCATTTGAAAGTAGATTACCCAGGTGGGCAAAAGTGGACGAAAGCTCCTTTTGATTTCTTAGAATTAAAACGAATCTTATCTGAATGGCAAGTTGGTATGCATGAAGGAAATGGATGGAATGCTCTATTCTGGTGCAACCATGATCAACCAAGGGTAGTATCGCGTTTTGGGGATGACAAGACGTATTGGAAAGAATCTGCAAAAATGCTTGCATCTACGTTGCATATGATGCAGGGTACTCCTTATATTTATCAAGGAGAAGAAATAGGAATAACGAATCCATATTTTGAAAATATAGATGAATATAGGGATGTTGAAAGTTTAAATGCGTTTCAAGAAATGAAGGAAGACGGCAAATCATTGTCTGACATTATGGAGATTTTACAACATAAATCTCGGGATAACGGCAGAACTCCTATGCAATGGTCTGCAGATAAACATGCTGATTTTACAACAGGGGAACCATGGATAAAACCAGTATCAAATTATAGTACTATTAATGTAAACAGTGCATTAAAAGATAGTGAATCGATTTTTTATCATTATCAAAAACTCATTAAATTACGTAAAAAGTATGATATTATTACTTATGGTGATTATCAGCTATTATTAAAAGACCATCCATCTGTATTTGCTTATGAACGAAAATGGATGAATGAAAAAATAGTAGTTGTGAGTAATTTCTATGAAGAATCGGTTACGGTCCGTCTCCCTATCGACGAAGGAGATAAAGTCAAAGTCTTGATTTCAAATTATAAAGACGTTAAAGATTCTTTATCTGAATTGCACTTACGTCCTTATGAATCCATTGTTTATTTTATTAACTAAAGAGGTTTGAACATGCAGAATAAGTATATATCAATTTATGATGATCTTGTAAAGAAAATAAAGCAAAATATATGGCCGATTGATAGTCTTTTACCTTCTGAGAATGAACTAACAACACACTATGAGACATCCAGAGAGACCATTCGCAAAGCGTTAAATTTGCTCTCTCAAAATGGTTATATTCAGAAAGTAAGAGGAAAAGGCTCTGTTGTATTAGATTATGATAAATTTACTTTTCCGGTGTCTGGAATTGAGAGCTTTACGGAGCTTATGGATAAATTACAACAAGATAGCCATACCTATGTTCATGAAATAGGGTTTACTCCAACACAGAATAAAATTTACCGTACGCTTAGTCCAGATAAACAGGATGCTGTATGGTATGTGCATCGGGTTCGTGAGATAGCAGGAGAGAAAATTATCTTAGATAAAGATTATTTTAATGAAGCTATTATTCCAAAGCTTTCAGAGAAAATATGCAGTCAATCCATTTATCAGCATATTGAAGAAACGTTGGGATTAAAAATAGGGTTCGCACATAAAGAAGTAACTGTAGAAGAGCCAATGGAAGAAGATAAGGCTTTATTAGACTTAAAAGGATTTTATAATGTAGTTGTTATTCGAAGTCAAGTGTATTTAAATGATACTACTTTATTTCAATACACGGAGTCTCGACATCGCCCAGATAAATTCCGTTTTGTTGACTTTGCTAGACGTACAAAATGATGCATTACTGACTGTATACTCACGCCATTTAACATAAAAACGAACAATATTTTTGGATTTCTGTTGCCCACTTTCCATCCATTTTATTGTTCGTTTTTTATATAACTATCCATTATCCTCGAGAAATAGGCAGTGTACAACATCGGAATGAACCACCGGACTTAATAATTTCAGAGAAGTCTACTTCGATGACATCAAATCCTGCTTTAGTAAGTTCATTATTTACACGTTTATTTTCAGGAAGACTAATTATTTTACTATTTCCTATAGAAAGTACATTTGGTGCCATATGAAATTGTTCTTTCTCTGTTACCTCAATCAACTTATACTTTTGCTGAATTATTTGGTAGGATTGACTATCCATCCCGTCTTTGTAAATCAATGCATATCCATTTTCCAATACATTAAATATACAATCCAAATGTAAAATGTCCTCACGCAATGGTATGGTATGCACCTTATTATTCGGTAAGTAAGAGATAAGCTCTGCAATGGCTGTTTCCGAGGTTCTTTCACTTTGACCTATCCAAATATCCTCATTGTCAACAATGACGTCTCCACCTTCTATTGAAGCGGATTTAACGGAAGTAAAGGGAATTCCTTCTTCATGTAGCCACTCCTTGAGAACAATACTTTCTTTTTTTCTAATTTCACGTTGCATATGTGAAACAAACAAATGATCTCCAACTACAAATCCTATATCTCTAGTAAAAACCTGCTCATTTAACTTAGGGTCTACCTCAAGTTGAATAACTTCAGATCCAACTTTCTTCAACGTATTTATAAATGCATGATGTTGTGTGGTTGCTTTTTGGATATCGATATTATCGTCTGCATAATGTGATTGAGTTTCATTGATGATTTCTTTTATTTTCATATATTTTGGGGAAACGGTGATTACTTTGTGTAAAGAATCATATTCATTTTTGCAATATACGTTGGATATTGGTTCCATTGCTGTTGTGTTCCTCATTCTTCATCCTCCAGTACTTAAGCATCTAAACATCAAAAGTATTATAATTCCAATTATAAACATTATTGCTTAATTATTGAAAAAAATCTATTTTTCATGTAGTTTTTTCTACTCTGATATATGTCAAAAGCATCAGTTATCAGTTAACACTATAATCAGAATAGTAATTTAAAGTAATACTGAACTCTAAAATACCTTGTACAACATTCATTTCGAATGTGAGAACCTCATTTTCATTCCTTCCCAATTTGCTCCAGTACAAAACATTTCACTTTACTACGAATATTATCCTCATAATCCTTTATATAATTGAATGATTTAATATAAATACGATTTATTAACACATTATAAACGCATGACGAGGAATTGTGACAACATTCTAACAGATGTGGATTCTAATGTTTATTTGAATCAAAAAAGAGGTTGGGACAAAAGTATTTACGCAAAAGATAAATCCAAATGAATGTCCTTTGAAAAACCGCTTCAGAAATATACTCCGTTTATCCTCAGGCTAGCCTAGGCCTCCCACCCATAAAGATTCTCCGTGTATTTCTTACGCTTGTTCTAGCTATCATCCGTCTTTTGATTAAACCTTTTTGTTATGTCCTAACCTCTTTTTGGAATAGTGATTTTTGTTTCATAACCTTAAATCGTACTTGTTCTTTTCTACACTTCTCCGTTTTTCTTATCTTGTTCTTTTTCATTTGGAATATATCTAGAATAGTATGCTGCAAATACTAAACAAATTAATGCTAAGCCCCATGCTACAATACCGCTCCAATAAACCTCAACTTTAGAACCAATATAAATAATCAGAGCGCTAAGCAAAATCAATATTAATGTATAATATCTCTTCATGATCGATCATTCCCCCAGGTAAGGCACCTATATAATTATTGTTTATTTATTAGTATGTGTTTTTATATGTCCTTATTATACCAAATGAACTTACCTTCTACATATTATTTGTTTTTTTAATCTATGATTTTCATAATAAGATATTTTATAAAATCCGAATGTTGCTTTGTCTGATTTTTTATTGCGGGAAAGAATGTGAAATTGATTGATTCAGGTCAAAGAAAATATCATTAAATTTTGATGAATTTATCAAAAAAGAATCGAAAATTTAGTGGATAAAATGGTATGATATAGACTAGTGAGGGAGTGCTGGGTTCTGAGAATGTTACATCGATTTTTTCCTGTTTCTATAATCGCTATTTTCATCTTAATATTCATTAGTTTTATCAATATTGAAACCACTGAGAAAAGGTATAATGTTCATGCTGGACATACATCATTGTTACAGGAAAAAAATTCTCCAACTATAGAAAAAGAAATTACTGTATCTGCTGTTGGAGATGTATTGATTCATAGTCCGATTTATGAAGATGCAAGAGTGGAAGATGGATTTGATTTTAATCCAATGTTAAAACATGTTAAAACACATCTTGATTCCTCTACTGTTACGATAGCTAACCAAGAAACCATGATAGGTGGAGAAGAAATGGGTTTATCATCTTATCCGTCTTTTAATAGCCCATTTGAGGTTGGGGATGCACTCAAAGAGAACGGGGTGGATATTGTAACGCTTGCCAATAATCATACACTAGATCGCGGTGAACAAGCTATAACTAATGCAATTGAACATTGGCAGTCGATAGACATACTTTATGAAGGTGCTTATCAAAGTCAGGAAGATCAAGAGAATATCAGAGTATTGGAAACTGAAGAAGATATTACAATTGCTTCTTTAGCTTTTACATATGGTACAAACGGAATACCAGTTCCACAAGGAAAAGAATACTTAGTCAACTTAATTGATCAAAAAAAAATGAAAGAAAAAATTATCGAGGCAAAAAAAATAGCGGATGTGATTGTTCTTTCGCTACATTTTGGTGATGAAAATGAGCGCTATCCTAACCAATCTCAGAAAGACTTAGCAAAATTCGCTGCTGATCTTGGGGTAGATGTAATTATCGGACATCACCCACATGTATTACAACCAATTGACTGGGTTGAAGGAGAAGACGGACCCCGGACTTTAGTTGCCTATTCACTTGGGAATTTTCTTTCTAATCAACAAAAGTATAATCAACGTGTTGGTGGGATATTTGGATTCTCGATAACCAAACAAATGAAGGATGAAGAAGAAAAAATAGAAATTCATTCTCCGACGTTTGTACCAACATATGTTGATTTTGAAAATGACTACACTAACTATAGGGTCATCCCGATGTTTCAATTAACGAATGATCAATTAACTAATGCTCAAGAAAAATATGAAGAAACAAAACAACATGTCAATCAATATATAAACGAAGTGGAATTTCTAGAAAAATAATAAATAGAGATCTTTATTGTATCGTTTCTGTTCATTTTGGTATGATTGATTTGTTCAAGATTGTTGGTAAAAAAGAGGAGAAATAATGACATGGAATGGAAAAATATATATCGTGGTTTAGCTATGGGAGCAACCGATGTTGTTCCTGGTATAAGTGGAGGTACAATAGCTGTTCTGTTAGGCATATACGATCAATTGATACAAGCATTGAATGGAATTTTTAGTAAAGAATGGAAGAAGCATTTGAGCTTCCTAATTCCCCTAGGTATCGGAATGCTAACAGCAATATTCTTATTAGCTAGTGTAATTGAGTGGTTATTCGAGCATCATCCACAACAAACACAATTTTTCTTTTTAGGATTAATTTTAGGCGTATTACCCTACCTATTTCACAAAGCTAACGCAAAAACAGACTTTACAATTAGACATTACGTATATTTAATCATTGGATTTATCGTTGTGAGTATTATGGCATTTTTTAATCCTACAGAGGGGCAAGCAATTGAGAATATGACTCCAGCGACATATTTATGGTTATTTGTTTCGGGTTTTATTGGTAGTAGTGCGATGATCATTCCTGGTATCAGTGGTTCGTTTATGCTGTTATTACTCGGAGTGTATGCTACGGTTATATCAGCACTTAGCAATTTATATTTTGATATAATTATCGTTACTGGGTTAGGAATTGCGATTGGTTTTATTGTCATGAGCAAAATTATTGCCTACTTTTTAAGGAATCATTATACTTCCACTTATGCAGTAATAATTGGGCTTGTAATTGGAGCAGTAGTAGTTGTTTATCCAGGTTTTTCAGATGGAATAGTAGGATTAATCATTAGTGTTATCACATTCGGTTTTGGTCTCTTTGTAGCGTATATATTAGGTCGTGTAGAGTATAAATAACAATAGATTGGAGCGATGCGTAATGAAAGCAATTGAAAGTGTTGAAACGTTTAACGAAATTATTGCTAGTGAACAACCGGTAATTATTAAGTTTTATGCTGATTGGTGTCCAGATTGCAAACGGATGGATATGTTTATCGATGGAGTAATCGAAGAATTTAACAATTATGATTGGTATGAAGTGAATAGTGATGAGGTAGAGGGGCTAGCAGAAAAATATGAAGTGATGGGGATTCCGAGTATGTTAATCTTTAAAAACGGTGAGAAAATTGCTCATCAACATAGCGCATATACTAAATCACCTGAATCTGTGTCGGAGTTCTTACATCAACAATTAGATTAAAATTACATTAAAAAAGTGATCATTCTCTTAGAATGGTCGCTTTTTTTAGGATTCCTAGTTTATAATAAGAAGAAAATTGCCTTAATTTATATTTAAATGAAGGAAGGGACATGATTCATGGCAGAACGTATATTAATTGTAGAAGATGAACATAAAATTAGTAGAGTATTACAGTTAGAGCTTGAATACGAAGGTTATGAATCTGAAGTAGCTAGTAATGGAAAAGACGCGTTAGAAAAAATTGAACAGGGAAACTGGGACCTTGTATTATTAGATATCATGATTCCCGAACTAAGTGGATTAGAAGTGCTAAGACGTGTCCGGCGAGCAGAAAATCAAACGCCGATTATCTTATTAACCGCTCGTGATGAAGTGCATGATAAGGTAAGTGGTCTTGACTTAGGGGCGAATGATTACATAACGAAACCATTTCAAATTGAAGAATTGCTTGCTCGCGTACGTGCGCATTTACGAAAAGGTGTCCAAACAACGAATGATAATCAGAATTTATCTGTAGCAGATCTACAAGTGAATTTACATGCATATGAAGTCACGCGTAACGGTGGGAAAATTGAATTAACTCCTCGTGAATTTAATTTATTGGTATGCTTATTAAAAAATAAAAATATTGTTCTCTCACGGGAACAGTTAATTGAATCAGTATGGGGATACGATTACTTTGGTGATACAAATGTGGTAGATGTTTATATTCGTTATTTACGCCAAAAAGTAGATAAAGACTTTGAGACACCACTGATTCAAACAGTACGCGGGGTAGGTTATACAATTAAGGACGATAAACAATGATATTTCGAAAAATAATTAATCTCTTCTCTTCCATAACATTACGAAAAAAAATCATCTTTTTCTCAACATTTTTTATGTTGATTTTAATATTAATTGTAAATACGGCAATTTATTTCCTGTTTTATCAATCAGCTTCAGAAGGAGAGTTGGATCAATTAACAACTCATACGGATACATTGATTGAGACAATTGGGAAGAATTCGTCTGTTTCTCGAGAAGAGATGAGCGATTTATTAACGGCGTATTTACCAACAAATGGAATGATTCGAGTTATAGATGAAAATGAGAATGATGTTACTGGTAAACTTGCGAAATCACAAGAATACACTGATGTGCCCATTGAGTATACAACAACGGAAAGAAGAGAAGTTATTTCTTTTAATCAAATGGATGTTGCTATTGTCACGAAACCAATTATTTGGCAAAATGGAGAAATTGTAACCATTCAAGTCTCCGATCATTTAATTCATATGAATGAAACCATGCAAACGTTAAGGTATGTGCTATTTTTCTCAAGTGCGATTATATTAATTCCTACAATTATTGCAAGTATTCTTTTAAGTCGCTTTTTATTAAACCCAATTCAAAAATTAAAAGAAACCATGCAGACAAATATTTCTAAGAGAGATTGGAAAAAGATAGATATTGAAAACAGATCAAAAGATGAACTTTATGAAATGGAAGTAACATTTAATGAAATGATCGATTCTTTGAAAGAAAATTATGAGAAGCAGGAAATTTTTGTATCAAACGCATCTCATGAATTGAAAACGCCTATTCAGATTATCAAAAGTTATGCACAGTTATTAAGTCGACGTGGGGAAGGTAATCCTGAATTGCTGCAAGAATCTACGGAAGCTATCGATTCCGAAGCTGACCGAATGCAAAATTTAGTCGAGCAAATGTTAGCGTTAGCCAAGAATCAACAGGAACAAGTTATGGAAACATTGGATATGAGAGAACTTCTCCAACAAGTTACCATTACATTCCAAAAAGCGTATGCTCCAAGAGAGATAAATTTATTGGTGGATGAGAAAACAAAGTATGTATGGCAAGGAAATCCTGATCAAATCAAACAAGTTATTTATATACTGTTAACAAATGCGCTAAAATACAGTGAAAAAGAAGTGCATATCCGACTACAACAACAGAACGATGAAATGATAGTATCTGTTCAAGACTTTGGAGAAGGTTTAGCGGAGCAAGATCAGCAACATATTTTTGAGAGATTTTATCGAGTAGATCGTGCACGTAATAGAGAAACAGGCGGTACGGGACTAGGACTAGCAATCGCTAAGGTCATAGTTGAATCCTATCAAGGAGAAATAACTGTCCAGAGCAAGATAGGTGAAGGTTCGATATTCCGTATTCATCTTCCTAACATGGACCAATAAGATAACAGATTCTCATCAAATTCTAATCTTTTTATTAGTATTTTATGATGATTGGTATGATAAAGTTTTCATGTAGAGGTGAAGCATATGAATAAACGTACACTACTCATCGGAGTAGTAGTAATATTAGTCGTTAGTTTGTTTTTTATTTATCGTACAGGAGCTTCTTCCAGTGAACCAAAGCTATCCCAAGCGGAAATAAAAAAACTAGTGGAAGAACAGTATCCTGGGAATCAAAATGAACCAAATCTGCAATTAAAGGATGGCGAGCCTGTATATCAAGTGGAAGTACAGCAGGAAAATGGTAGTTACGAAGTGTTATTAGATGGGAACACAGGTAAGGTATTGGATATCTATCAAACAGAAGCTGAAAAAGCAGAGAATGTGGAACCAGATGATAACAATAATACAACACCTGATGAAAATTCAAATAAAGATAATGATCAAGATGGTCAGCAGAATAATGATGATACAGATAAAGCTGATAAAGACGAACCATCATCTGAACAAGGAAACAATGCGATCATATCATCAGATGAGGCAAAAGAAATTGCATTACAACAGTTTTCTGGAACTGTAAGTGAACTTGAGTTAGACGAAGATGATGGAACAATGATCTATGAAATTGAAATAGTGGATGGGAATAAAGAAGCGAATATCGAAATTAATGCGTACACGGGAAATGTTATTGTAATTGAAACTGAAGTGGACGATGATTAGGCTACTAATTCATATTGGTAGCTTTTTTAATAAGCTACATTAAATACCTTTCTATAAATTCTCATGAAATTTTAATCTTTATCAAAGCGTCTTATAATCCTTGTTGGATATGATGTAGTTAACAACAACAAGGAGGTAATTTTAAATGAAAAAGAAATTGGCAGTACTAGTAGGTGCGTTAACAATCTCAACAGCGGTAGGATTAGGACTTTCCCAATCGGATCAAGCGGCTTCAGCTTCTGAAAATCAAGAACCAACTTTATCTTCGGATGACATTACATCCATCGTTAAAGAACAGTATGAGGGTAAAATTACTGATTTTGAACTAGACAGAGATAACAATCAATCTCATTACGAAGTAGAGGTAATCCATGATGATGAAGAATATGACTTGGAGATTGATGCGGAAACAGGGGAAATTATCAAAGAAAACGTAGAGAAATTTCAACTAGAAAATAAACAGGAAGCAACTAAAAATTCTAATTTTGATAGCTCAAACTTCATTGGTGATCAAAAAGCAAAAGAAATTGCGTTGAAACAATTCTCTGGTAAAGTTGTAGGATTTGAGTTAGATGAAGATGATGCTAAGTATGTATATGAAATTGAAGTAAGAGAAGGAAATAAAGAAGCGGATTTTGAAATTGATGCAGTAACAGGTGATATTTTGGAAATGGATACCGAAATTGATGATGATCGATTCGATGATTAATTAAATTTCTTGTTCTATACCCTTGAGTGTAAAATGAGATTACATGAACAAAGAGCTTTGGTTGGATTCTTTTAAAAAAGTATTGTAGGCTGGGTTACTAATCAACAGCTTCTAACTATAGTTAACTGCACAAAAAAGCACAAGAGGTTTGCGCTTGTGCTTTTTTTATATTAATCAAAATACCAAAATAGCTTAAGAGATCCAAAAAGTGGTGAATAGAGCCGTTCTAAAACCCAAAAAAGAGCTTAAAAATCAAAAAGTAGTGAGTAGAAAGCTCTTGGGACATGACCAGCACGAATTGCTATATCCCAAAGTAGACTCGTTATTAGCCGTTCAAGAGTAATCCTGTTTTGTTAAAAGCTGTCCAATTGAATTTCCCAACTAATTGTGATTCATAACCACCCGATAATTGTTGGTCGTAGTAGCAGCAACACGAGGATGTTTTTCGAAATACGTTTGAATAAGTTCTACTGTATCCTTTTGGATTTCTTTTACTACTGGCTTATGTTTAAACATATCGTAATTACCACCGCCAGATGCACGGTAATTATTTAATACAACGTGAAAATTATTGTGACTTTTTATTGGTTCACCATGGTAGCACATATTGGAAACACGATCACCTGGTGGATTTGAAATGTTCATTGTATAATCAATTCCATGCCAGATATCATAATTATAATGTTGTGGTTTTGGTTCTACAAAACTAGGATTGACGATAATTTGATTATTTTCAATAGTAAAGTATTCTGCGCTTTTTTCTAAGGCATCTTTTATGTCTTGTCCAGTTAATTCTAATACAGTTAACGTATTGGGATACATATAATTAGATACAATATCGCGCATTGTAACTTCCGAAGAAAATCCTTTTGACGTGTTATTCAATAACGCAGAAACAGATATATCAACTTCCGCCGCATCCATTTGTACTTTATGAATAAATTCTATAAATGGATGCTTATTAATACGTGCTTGAAAAGGGTCATGAATAACCATATCTCCATCAATCTTCCCAATAGGTTGATCTAACCATGTTTGCGTGGAAGATTCTAATGCTTCCATGTAGTTAAGTACTTGTTGATTGGATTTTACATCTGTAAATTGCTGAATATGGCCTTTTTTACTATCAATCATCCATTTATCCTGTTTATCTTTGATGAGAGTAATTTCGGCTTTCCCATAAGCTTGCCCATTGTGTCCTGGTTGTAAAACGATAACATTATTTTTTAGCTCATTAATTCGACGATGTTGATGACCAGTGAGTAAGATATCGATACCTTCAATTTCCTCAACCATTTGATAGCCTTGATTTTCACCAGTCAAATCTTCGGTAGCTTCTCCTGTATGTAAGTCTTTTTCAAATCCTCCATGATAAGCAGCAATTACAATATCGGGCTGTTCGTTCTCTTTAATGTAAGAAACCCAACTATTCAATATATCAAATGCATCTTCAAATGATAAACCTTCAATATGCTCAGTGGACTCCCAATTAGGAATGTAATGGGTAGTTACCCCTATTATTGCTGCTGTTATTCCATTATTAAATGTTTTAATAATATAAGGGGGACCAAATGCAGGTTCTTTTGTTTGTATATTTATAATGTTTGCAGATAACCAAGGGAAATTAGATTCATGAATGGCTTGTTGTAAAACCGCGTGTCCAAAATTAAATTCATGGTTTCCGATTACTCCCGCGTCTATTTGTAATCGATTCATTATTCCTACCATAGGATTTGGTTTATCCAGATGTTCCTTCACGTAATGTGTCATAAGTGGTGTTCCTTGAATTAAATCACCATTATCAATAACAATTAGATTCTCTTCGGATTCTTTATGTTCCTCTACCACTGTTGCATATTTAGCAAGTCCAATATCTTCTTTTTTATTTGTTCCATACTGTATTGGCATTGCATGTCCATGTACATCACTTGTATATAAGATAGTTACTATTGATTGATGCAATCAAAAAACATCCTTTCTATCATACTACTGTCTGCTTGTAATCGTTAAAACGCCCTCGAGCAATAATAGACTTTACTCGAGGACGGAAGAATTGCCATTAATAAGTTTCTTATACAATCTTACGACGAATTTTTGCAGAAGCAAAATCAATGATCGTTACTACAATAATGATCGCCAGCAAAATCATACCCATTTCATTCCAATTACGGTTACTTGATGCGAACATAATCATTGTACCAATACCACCTGCTCCAACGATACCTAGTATAGAAGAAGCACGGATATCTACTTCAAAACGATAAATGGCATAAGATAGGAATTCTGGAATGATTTGTGGAAGGACACCGTGGAATAAAATTTGAACTTTATTCGCACCTGAAGCTTCCATTGCTTCGATGACTTGCATATCAATGGATTCGATAATTTCAGAGAACATTTTTCCTAGCATCCCTGTAGATCCAATCGCAATAGCGAGCACCCCTGCAAATGCATTTGGTCCAACTGCTACTACAAATAGAATGGCAAGGATAATTTCTGGAAATGCACGTACGGAAGATAAGAAAAATTTCCCGATGACCGAAGTGATGATTCCGCCCATCATATTGCGTGCTGCAATAAATGATAATGGAACAGCTATTACTGCTGCCATTAACGATCCAGCGAATGCGATAAAGATAGTCTCTAACATACTTGCGGATACATCACCTAAAGCAGACCAATCAGGACTGAATAATTCTGGGATGACACGCTGGAAATTATTTATAGCTCTTTCGATTGCACGTCCCCAATCAATATCAATAGTCACAAACGTCCATATGTACATTGCAATAACAAGTATAGCAATAATAATATTACGGACTTTCTTCGCTAAAGAGTTCTTTGGTTTTGGAGGTAAGGAAAGATTTTTATTTTCCATTATAATAACGCCTCCCTTAATTTCGTGCTGATATACTCAATGATAATGACAACTACTAAAATAACGACAATAATCATCATTGCATTTGGATAATTATAAAATTGTAATTGTTGGTTCAGTACTAAACCAATACCACCAGCACCTACAAGACCAAGGACGAGTGATGCACGAATATTAATTTCAAATACATAAAGCACAAGTGAAGTAAATTGTGGTAATACTTGTGGGACTAGTGCATACCAAATGACTTGAAATACATTTCCTCCAGATGCGCGCATTGCTTCTAGTGGATTCATATCGACGGCTTCAATCGTTTCACTAATTAACTTTGCAAGAATTCCAATAGAAAATACAATTAGTGCTAAGATACCAGGAAAAACACCGATACCAAACAATCCAACAAAAATTACTGCAAGAACAAGGTCTGGGATAGTACGTAATATATTTAAAAAAGTACGAGATATGTAATATAATGGTTTGACTGTTGTAATATTGCGTGCTGCAAGTAATGATAGTGGCACAGTGAAGAGCGCTGCCACTGTAGTTGCGATAATTGCCATTTGTATCGTTTCAATAATAGCAGGTAGTATTGGCATAATAACTGCTGGATTTGGTGGGAAGAACTTTTCAATTACTTCTTTCATATTAGAAAGTGCATTTTCAAATCCGCTTGTCATTTGTTGTTGTGTATTTATCATGCTATATAAATACATTGCTAGTACAACAAAGAAGATAACAGTAACCTGCATTTTTGTTTTTGCTGGATAAAGAGATGGAATTTCTTTTTTACTCAATGGTTGCTTGGAGTTTGTCACGACTCTTTTGCACCCCCACGTAGGTCATCTTCACGTATAGAGCGACCATAAATTTCTTCGAAGGTACTTTCACTAACCTCCGATACAGGACCGTCAAATACAACTTCACCAGCTCGCATTCCTATAATCCGATCCGCATATTCCATCGCCATATCGATAAAGTGAAGGTTTACGATTGTTGTAATTTTGTCTTCACGGTTAATTTTCTTTAAATAAGTCATTACTTGATGAGAAGTCGGAGGGTCGAGTGATGCGACAGGCTCATCAGCTAAAATATACTTTGGTTGTTGGGTGAGAACACGTGCAATGCTAACCCGTTGTTGTTGTCCCCCACTAAGTTCATCGGCACGGTTATAAATCTTTTCTGCAATATTAACACGGTGCAGACTCTCATAAGCTAATGCAACATCTTCTTTTTTATATTGATTAAAGATAGATCGGATAGTGCCCGTATGCCCAAGGCGACCAGCTAGCACATTTTTAAATACATTAGAACGTTTAACGAGGTTATAATTCTGAAAAATCATACCTGTTTTCGTGCGTAACATACGTAACTTATTTCCGCTATACTTTAAAATATTTTCATCATCAAGGATTAGCTCGCCAGTTGTTGGAGTAACTAATCGGTTAATACTGCGAATAAATGTAGACTTACCAGCCCCTGATAAACCGACAATTACAACAAATTCTCCATCATTGATTTTTACATTAATATTTTTCAGACCTTCCGTTCCATTTGGATAGACAAGGCCGACATCCTTAAACTCAATCATAGTAGAAATCCTCCATTACAAAATAAGTCAAAACACTAGGAAAAAAGGGGAGTATAATAACTCCCCTTTTTTATTAGTGTAGTCGATTGAAAAAGCATTGAATTATAGTTCGATATTATCTTTGAACTCCTGGTATGTATCTCGAACAATGTCGTATTCTTCATCCGATGCTTCATCGATTGCATCCCAGTTATATACTTCGTTCATAATTTGAATCATCTCTTCATCATCATTAAAAGACAAGAACGCTTCTTTTACTTTTTGTACAAAGTCATCTGGCAGTTCTTTTGTTACAGAAATAGTGTCATTTGGAATTTCATCTGTATAACCAAGAATTGATAAGTCTTCCATTACAGTTGGATATTCTTCTTCTAATTCCGTTCTTACATCATCAAATGTTGTTGCAACGTCTGCATCTCCATTTAAAACAGAAATAGCTGAGTTGTCGTGTCCACCGGAAGAAATAGACCCTCCGAAGAAATTACTTTCTAATTCAGCAGCTGTATCATAATCAAATTCTTCCATTAATTGACTGGCAGGGAATAAATATCCTGAAGTGGAACCTTGATCCGCATAAGCCCAAACTTTCCCCTCTAAGTCTGCTAAACTCTCAATGCCAGAATCAGAGCGTACTACATATTGTGCCTTATAGGTTCCAGAACCGTAACGAATGGATTTTAAAATAACTTCTGCATCATATTGTTCACTAGCAAGCACATAACCAAATGCAGGGATAAATCCAACATGTACTTGGTTTGCACCCATTGCTTCTACTAACGCATTATAATTAGTCATAACTCGACCCTCTACAGTAATTCCTAGTTCTTCCCCTAGTCTTTCTGCTAAAGGTTCTACTGTATCTGCAATGGTGTCAGAATCCTGCGATGGAACAAATCCCATTACAAGCGTTTCAGGGATTTCACCATCAGCAGCTGCTTCATCTCCATTTGCTTCATCCCCATTCGAGCTTGAATCATCAGTACCTGCATCTTCATCAGAGCTACCACATGCTGCTAAAAATAATACAAGTCCAATGATTAGCAATAAACTGTAAAATTTCTTCATCTTGACCCTCCTATGTAATATAAAGAAATATCTTACAGTTCTATTAAATAATATTTTCAACTAAAAATCTAGTCAATTTCTGTAAATTAACTTTGTTTTAACAATTAATTTTGAGATAGATCGGAATTTTTGTATTATTATTTATGGTTAGTTATGTAATAATTGTAATAATTTATGCTTTTTTTTTGAAAACCGATATAATAAAAGTGGGGGAATGTATAATTGAGGGAGTGGAGCAAAGATGGAATTGGTAACGAAGAAACAGGATCCATCCTTAAAGTTACTAGTTATATTATCCAAAGCGTACAAAACAGTAATGGAGCAAGTAGAGTTAGATGTGAAGTCCAGGGGAATAAGTTTAACTGATTTCGCTGTTTTGGAATTATTGTATCATCGGGGGAAACAACCTTTACAAAAAATCGCAGATAAAATTTTGTTAACAAGCGGAAGTATTACGTATGTTGTAAATAAGCTTGAAAAACAAGGATATTTAACGAGAGAACAGTGTGAATTAGACAAGCGAGTTACCTATGCTGTTATTACTGATAAAGGTACAGAATTACTCGATTCTATTTTCCCAGGACATTGGGAAAAAATTAAAAAAATCATGCATGGACTAGACTATCAGGAAAAGGAAGAAGCAATTGTTTTATTAAGAAAGTTAGGAACGGCAATTCGAGAACTTTAATATTTAGTTATTATAATTTTTATCATGAGGCTGAGGCAAAGGTAGAAAAATACTTTTCCCGGTCTCATTTACGTATGAACCATGTCTGTAAAAATCGGCATTCTGCCATCTGCAATAGAAGCCAAACAAATATCTTATTAAGGGATCTAAGAAGTAGATAATCTGCATAGAGAGTAATATAAGTTAATTTTTAGGGGATTATAACAGTAAAGTTTCAATATTGTTAAGTTAATGTTTAGGTCAATGCTTTCATGGGTAAAAGATAATACGAAGAATAAATTTCGTACTACATCAGGAGGAATGACAATGAGTAAAGTGGTGGTCTATGTTAGTGAAGTTAACGAACCCTCCAAAAAAGTTATTGAGCTATTGGATGACTATAAAATAACTTATGAGATGAAAAATGTAACTAAAAATAAAACGTATTTGCAGGAATTACAAAGTAAAGGGATTTATGGTACTCCGGCTACAGAAATAGACGGAGACATAGTATTAGGTTTTCAAAAAAATAAGTTGAAGTACGCATTAGGCGTAGATGATGTTTCGCATTATTCCTCTTTGTTTGATGGGTTCAATTCATAATTTATTTGACTTTCACATCTCATTCTGGCTGAACATATACTATTATAAAAAGTACATCACCAAAGGGTGTGTGAATCATGCAACGTCATAGGTATCCACGTCAAATGAATACTATTCCTGAGAATTATAACTTTAATCAAGTACCCCAACAACAACCTTTATCTCAATTAACTACTAACTGGAATACACAACAACACCCCTCCACCCCGTACGAAGTTTTTGCGAAACCGGAATTACCATTACAGAGTTTGGTAAATCAGCAAGGGCAAGGAAATTCGCCTAATTCGGCTCAATCTAACCAACAGTTCAACACCGGGGAAGGAGAAAATCCGTTGAAGTTTGATAAGGTTATGAATACAGTTGGACAATTAGCAAGTACGTACCACCAAGTTTCACCAATAATTAAAGAGTTCAGTACGTTCGTTAAAGCTTTTCGTTAATTTAGCTAACCCGCATAACATGCATGAGATTTAGGTAAAATAAAACTGTTCTTCCACTTTTGGAAGAACAGTCGTTTTGGGGAAGCACACCAAAAAGGAGAAATCATTATGATAGCGTGCTTGATCATACACGGCTACACGGGAGGTCCATATGAGGTAGACCCTTTAGCAGACTTTTTAAGAAATAATACAGATTGGCATGTAGAAGTTCCTACATTACCAGGACATGGGGAACAGCTTAGTCTCGAAAATGCATCTTACAAAAATTGGATTCAAGCAGCAGAGGCTGCTCTTGAGCCTTTACGAGATAAATATGAAAAGGTGTATGTAATTGGTTTCTCTATGGGAGGAATGATTGCTGCCTATCTTGCGGCAAGGTATCAAATAGACAAATTAGTGTTATTAGCACCTTCTGGAAAATATTTGAGTTTCAAGCAAATTGGCTTAGATATTGCAACATGTATAGGTGATGGTATCCGTGGGGATTTAAGCAAAAACAAGCTGTATAATCATTATAAGAAGAAGTTAGGTATGGTACCTTTAAAAGCAAATATTGAATTTATGAAATTGGTTCGCTTTACAAGGCGCTACTTGGATAAGGTGAATTCTCCAGTTTTAATTGCACATGGACAACTTGATGGGATAGTTCCTTATAAAACGGCATATTATTTAGATAAGGAAATCCATTCTGAGGAAAAAGAAGTCGTCGTGTTTGAAAGGTCTAGGCATTTAATATGCTTGGGAGAGGATAAAGATACCTTAAATGGAATGGTATATGATTTCCTCATTCAACAACAATAAAAAACGTATGCTCTTTCCTGGTAGAGCATACGTTTTTTTAGTTATTTATCTTTATCTTTAAAGAATGCCATTACAAGAGCGCCTTCCCCGCCATAAGTCGAAATTAAGGGCCCTGTTTCAGCAAGAAGAGCATCTTTAAAATGATATTTATTTCGTATTTCTTTAAGAACGCTGTTCGCACGATCCTCGTCTCTACAGTGCGTCATTGAAATGATTTTGCTCTCAGTATTTTTTGTGTATTCACCAATTTGATCAATAAAACGACGAATTGACTTTTTATCGCCACGTACTTTTTCAGCTACTTCAATTTCTCCCTCATCTGTAGCTTTCATAAGAATTTTGATATTAAGCGTTTTTGCAATTCGGCCTTTCATCTTTTCAAGTCTTCCCCCAAGTACGAGGTTTTCTAGTGTCTTTAAAACAAATAAAGTAGTTGTTTGTTCCACTCGTTCATGTAGGTGTTCGACGAGGTGATCAAATGAATATCCTTCTTCTAATTTTTTACCTGCTTCATGTAATAAAAGTGAAATTCCACACGAAGCAGTTTTTGTATTGATTACTTCAATTACACGATTCGGTTCTTCTTCCAATAACAACTCTTTTCCAGCTAATGCATGATCATACGTACTACTTAGTGCACTAGAAAGGCTAAGCATAATAATAGGTTTGTCTGCGGGGATTTTCTTATATTCTTCATAAAAGTTATGTGGGCTGGGTGCTGCAGAACGAGGTAACTCACCTAAATCCTTTACTTTTTTATGATAAGCTTCAATTCCCATCGTAACTCCACTTGTATATTGTCCATCACTAAAATGAAGATAGAGTGGAACTACCTTCACATCTAACTTTTCGCTTAAAAATGCTGGAATATCAGCAGAACTATCTGTCATTAGTTGAATATGCATCTCTTCACCTGCTTTTATAGTAACTGTGAACTTTATTATAACAGTTAATGTATAGTAATAATACGATTTTAGCGATTTATGTGTTTATTTATGACGTTTAGTTGAAATTGTTACCTGTTTTTTTCTTGAGGTACTTACGATAAATAAAAATAACCCAAAAATGATAATTGTTCCGCCTAACAATTGAGCCCAAGTGGGGGTTTCGCCTAGAAAGATTACTGCTAGGATACTTGCTCCAATTGGTTCAAAAACAATCGCCATGGAAATTGTTGCCGTACTTAGCCATTTTAATGACCAATTAAATAAAGAATGGCCTAAAAAAGTCGGTATTATTGCTAAGGCAATGAAAATCCACCAATGGTCAGCGGGATAATGAAAGAAATCTTCTTGTCTAATAATATTAAAAAGAATAAGTGTGATAGCACTTACACCGTAAACAACAAATGTATAAGTTATTAAAGAGACATGCTTACGAACTTGTTGTCCAGATAAAAAGTAAATTGTTACTGCTACAGCCCCAAGTAACGCTAATATATCTCCAAATAACGCACTCCCAGAGATTTGGAAGTCATTGAAACCGATAATGATACTGCCTATAATTACAATGGCAATGCTAATAATTGCTCCAGATGAAAAACGTTCCCCAAATAAAAAATATGTTCCAATAAAAGCAAATATTGGTTGCATGGATACAAATACTACAGAACTGGCGACGGATGTATAGTTTAATGACTCAAACCAAAAGATAAAATGCATTGCAAGGAAAATACCTGCTAAGATAGATAAAAACCAATTTTTACTGGTTATTTTTTTGAATTCATGACGATATTTTCCAATAACAATGGGTAATAATAAGAGTGCAGCAAATAATAAGCGGTAATTAGCAATAATAGAGGCGGGGGCTTCTGTAGCAAGCCTTACAAATATAGCTGAAGTAGAAATGGATAAAACTCCTATTGCTACTGCAACATATGGATTAAAAGGTGATTTACGCATAATATGACATCCTTTAGTTTCTTGATGATTCAATACTGTAAATAATATGTTTTAAACGTAATAAATTAAGTAGATACTATTTTATCATGTACGATAAAAAAAATCATTTTAAGCTATAGAGTAGATATATGTACTTTAAATGTGATATGATAATGGGAGCATTCGTTTCGAGGCCTCTTACCAAACGGTGAAGCCTTTTTTATACTTTACATGTTAGAAGCCGATTATTATGGATAACCACATAAAGGTCTTATTATTCCCTTTAATTGCTGACGATGAATGTAAGTTTCATTTCAGCAATTTTTAAATCGTGCAATGGATAGGAGACCCATTGCTCTAATAGGGTTCTACTTCTAAAAATTGTACAACCAAAAGGATGGAATAAAGTATGAGAAAATCACAGGCCTCTTTTGCGATGAATATTCACAAAAAAGGAGTCGACTATTAGGTGACAAAATTCAACGAACTAGGTGTTTCCGCCCCAATCATGAAGGCATTAGAAAAAATGGGGTTTGAGGAAGCTACACCAATTCAAGCGGAAACTATCCCTCATGCACTAGAAGGTCATGATGTTATTGGCCAAGCACAAACAGGAACAGGTAAAACAGCTGCATTTGGTATTCCGTTAATCAATAAGATAAATCCAAAAGTAAGAAAGGTGCAGGGCTTGATTGTAGCACCTACACGCGAACTTGCTATTCAAGTAGCAGAAGAAATAAATCGTTTAGCTAAATTTAAGAGTGTAAGAGCTCTTGCAATATATGGTGGTCAACCAATGGATCGTCAAATTAGAGCATTAAAAGATGGTCCACATATTGTTGTGGCAACACCAGGTAGATTATTGGATCATATGCGTCGCAAAACAATTCGCATTGATGAAGTGCACACAGCTGTTTTAGATGAAGCTGATGAAATGCTTAATATGGGATTCATTGACGATATTCGTGATATTCTAAAAGGTATTCCAGAAGAAAGACAAACTTTACTTTTCTCTGCGACAATGCCTAAAGAAATCCGTAATATCGCTACTACGCTTATGAAGGAACCAAAAGAAGTTAAAGTTAAAGCGAAAGAAATGACTGTAGAGAATATCGATCAGTATTTTATCGAAATTCCTGAGAAATATAAATTTGATACTTTAAACAATCATTTGGATATTAATTCACCAGAACTTGCGATTATATTTGCACGTACGAAAAAGCGTGTTGATGAAGTAGCTGAAGGGTTACAAGCAAGAGGGTATCGCTCTGAAGGTATTCACGGTGACTTAACACAAGGAAAACGTATGTCTGTGTTGAAGAAATTCAAGCAGGGTCGTGTTGATGTATTAGTAGCAACAGACGTAGCAGCACGCGGTCTTGATATTTCTGGGGTAACGCATGTTTATAACTTTGATATCCCGCAAGATCCAGAAAGCTACGTACACCGTATTGGACGTACAGGACGAGCTGGAAAAATGGGTGAGGCAATTTCTTTCATTACTCCAAGAGAAATGGCTCATTTAAATCTTATTGAACAAACAACAAAGAGTAAGATGAAGCGTATGGCACCACCAACGAATCAAGATGCTCGTCGTGGACAACAACAAGTAACGATTGAAAAGCTAAAGAAAGCAATTAATGAAAAAGACTTAAAAGTATACGAAGATGCAGCGAAAGAATTATTGGATGAGTACGATTCAATTACAGTTGTTTCAGCTGCTATCAGTATGATGACGAAAGAGCGTCGTGATACACCGGTTCGTATTTCTTCTGTCGCACCAATCAGCGTGAAGAAAGCGAAAAACCAAAAAGATAATAAAAATAATAGACGTTCTAATAACAAACGTTTTTATGGTGGTCGTGGACAAGGTGGCCGTAACCAAGGAGGACGCGGTCAAGGTGGTCGCAACCGAAAAGGAAAAGGTAATTACCAACGCCGTAATAGAGATAATTAAGTAACAAAGGCGCGAGCGCCGGACGCGATTGGTTCAGTAATTTAATTGTTTGCTGCACACAACTTTTATAATCTTCCTATGCAAGTTAAAAAATCCCGCTACACAAGATATGTAGTGGGATTTTTTTCGAAGTTTTTCACAAAATATGTTGTCTAGTTATGAGTAACTCGTTTGGTTAATAGGTTACTGAACAATTTGATTACATAGTTTCTGAAACATAATTACAAGAGATGTTTCTTAAAGCAGCTTTATCTGCGATAATTTTGACATTCTGATGTGTTTGAAGAATAGATGCTGGAAAATCCTCATTTACTTCAGCATTTACTAATTTTTCAAGCGCATCTGCTTTCTCGCTTCCAGAAACAAGTAGGAGTATTTCCTTTGATCGCATAATAGATTTTATTCCCATTGTGATTGCCTGTTTTGGTACATTGTCAAAGGAGTCAAAAAAACGTGCATTTGCTTTTCTAGTAGATTCATCTAAATCAATGACATGTGTTTGACTTTCAAAGGAAGTACCAGGCTCATTAAAACCAATGTGCCCATTTCGACCGATTCCTAGAATTTGAATATGAATACCACCAGCCTGTTGGATTTGTTTTTCATAAGATGTACATTCATTGGTTAAATCATTTGCCATTCCATTAGGCAAATGGATATTTTTAGAAGGAATATCAACATGGTTAAATAGAAATTTCTGCATGTAATAGTGATAACTATTTGTATTTTCTTTGTGCAGACCAACATATTCATCTAAATTAAATGTAGATACATTTGTAAAGGAAATTTCATGATTATGATAAGCTTTAATTAAATGTTGATAGAGACCTTCAGGAGTTGATCCAGTCGCTAATCCGATAACTGGTTTATTTATTTGCTTTATGGTATTGATTACGTGCTGGCTAGCGAGCTTACTCATCAATGGATAATTTTCGGTTTGTATTATTTTCATTTTCATCCGACCTTCTTTTTTTAAAATAAACATATACAGTTGTCTATACATGTTAATGTACATTAAACGTTAATTCTGATAAGCTATTTTTAATTAAATTTTTCACTGCATCAATTAAAGGGGTATTAAAATGATTGATAAAAATTCACCTATACCAATTTATTACCAATTAGAAGAATATATAAAACATCAAATTGATAAACAAAAGTGGCTTCCGGGAGAACTTCTACCATCTGAAAGAGAATTTGCTGAACAATATCATATAAGCCGTATGACAGTTCGCCAAGCCATAAATAATTTAGCTGCTGCAGGCCTTCTTTATCGTGTGAAAGGAAAGGGAACTTTTATTGCTCAACCTAAATTTGAACATGATCTTTCTGGCTTAACAAGTTTTACTGAAGATATGAAACAGCGTGGCTTAACCCCATCCAATCAATTGCTATATATTCAGCTTCACAACCAACCAAGTCAAATTGCACATAAACTTCAATTACAACCAGAGGAAGCCTATTATGAAATAAAACGTATTCGTTTTGCTGATAAAGATCCCCTGGCATTTGAAATTATTTACACTCCAAAAAAATTGGTTGGAGAATTGGAAGAAATTCATTTACAAGGCTCTTTTTATCAATATATTGAACAAAAAGTAGGGAAGCATATTATCGTTGGAAATCAAACGATAGAAGGTGCACTTGCAACTAAAGAACAAGCTAACTTCTTAAATATTCAAACTGGTGATCCCGTGTTGATTATGGAAAGAATAAGTTATCTAGACCAACCGACAGAAATCCCAATTGAATTTACCCAAACAATATATCGTGCAGATAAATATAAATTCCATCTCACACTTCATAGAGATGAAAAAACCAAAGGCTAATGTAAGTGAGCCTTTGGTTTTTTAAATAGGCTCTTATATTTACTCTAAGAAATAGTTACTGATGCACACCATTTTTGTACACAGTCAATATAGTAAAACACGTTAACTAGTATAGTTGTATATACCAGTTAACTGTATTTTACTATATATGAAGAAAATATCAAGAGATTTTTTTGAAATTTATTTTGCACCTAACTTGCAATAATAACCGCACTTGAAGACTAGAGGTTTAGATAATTGTCCGACTCTGTTCAAGGGACTTTTAGGTATAGTCCTTACTAACATTTTAGTGAGAGAAGAATAAACGCTGTTGATTGCTTAAGTTTAACACTCTAAACGAAAGCCTGAGTCTATTAAGTTATTGTTCAGTTTAGTGAAATTGGTAAAAGTATGTATAATTAACTTTAGAAAATAAATTAAAGTTTGAGAGGTACTATTTATGGGATCTATATTAAAACGACTTCAACAAAAGATTAATGATTTATCTGAAGCAGAAAGAAAAATAGGTAATTTTATTTTACAATATCCAGAGCTAGTTCCGAATATGACTACGAAGGATATGTCTAAAAAAACAGGAAGTAGTGAAGCGACTGTAGTCCGATTTTGTAAATCCGTCGGAATTGAAAGTTTTAAGACATTAAAGCTAGAACTAGTTAGGGAAATCACCAAATCAGATAGTCAATTAACTGATTTTTCAATTCTAAAAACAAAGGGAGAACCATTTGATTTTTTTCAACAGGTCGTCCACGTTAATAAAACGGCGATTGAATCAATGCTCTCGTCTATTGATCGCAAGGCATTAGATAAAGCAGTTAATCTTTTACAACAGGCGAATCAAATATTATTTTTTGGTGTTGGGGGGTCTTCTACAGCAGCATATGATGGGTATTATAAATTTACAAGATTAGGATACGCTTGTACTGCTCCACAGGACTTTCATTTGATGCTTTCGACGATTCCTTATTTAAAAGAAGATGATGTACTTATTGCAATCAGTATGTCTGGGAAAACAAAAGATGTAGTTGATCTTGCTGAAGTAGCGAAGCGTAGTGGAGTTACTGTAATCGCAATAACAAATTTAGATAAGTCTCCTTTATATAAATTAGCAGATATTCATTTGTGTACACCAACCGTAGAGGATGATTTTAGAATAGGAAGTATACCTTCTAGAATGACGCAACTTACAGTAATAGATGCACTTTATTTAAGTATATTTCATTCTAAAGGTGATCAAGTCTTGTCAAAATATCAAGACGCCAGAAAAGAAGTAGAACGACTAAGGCGCTAAAAGTGAAAAACATAAATAAATCATTACTACTGTTCATGAAATTAAATTTCATTATTTATAAAAATATGATTGACTAATAGTTTCACTATTGTAAAATAAAAATTAAGAATAGTAGAGAAAAGGAAGTGAAGATTTGTTTGATAAATTACCAACTGAGCAGCGTAATCCAAAAACGATGGATATCGATACTAAATCTATAAAAGAAATTCTAGAGATTATGAATCGTGAAGACTATACGGTTCCACAAACAGTTCAAAAAGAAATCCCTTCTATTGAGAAGGCGGTTTATCGAACTGTTCGTTCGTTTAAAAGCAATGGTAGATTAATTTATATCGGTGCAGGGACTAGTGGTAGATTGGGAGTGTTAGATGCATCTGAATGTCCACCGACGTTTGGGGTTTCATCTGAAATGGTAAAGGGATTGATTTCAGGAGGAATGGAAGCGATTACAAAAGCCAAAGAAGGAGCAGAGGACTCCGAAATAATGGCTAAACAAGATTTAACAGAAATTAATTTAACGGAGAATGATACTGTAATTGGAATTGCTGCAAGTGGAAGAACTCCTTATGTAAAAGGAGGACTATCGTATGCAAAAGAAATAGGAGCATCCACCGTTTCGATAAGTAATAATAAAAATTCAGAAATAGGAAAAATAGCTGAAATTGCCATTGAGGCAGAAACAGGACCAGAAGTGATAACAGGATCGACACGGCTAAAGGCGGGAACTGCACAAAAATTGATCTTAAATATGATTTCTACCTCTTCCATGATCGGTGTAGGAAAAGTATATGAAAATCTAATGGTAGATCTCCAACCAACGAATAAGAAGTTAGTAGATCGTTCCAAGCGAATTATTGTGGAAGCTACTCAAGTCGATTACGCTACTGCAGAAAACTACTTACAAAAAGCAAACAACTCTGTTAAGACAGCCATTGTAATGATTTTATTAAATTGTAATTTTGAAGAAGCGACACAACATCTAGATCAGGCAGAAGGGTTTATACGTAAAACTAATTAGGGGGAGAGTCAATGAAGAAGGAAGAAAGGATAGCAAGGGAGATATTAGAACATATCAGTGGAAAAGATAATATTCGTTCTTTCACACATTGTATGACAAGAGTGCGTATAGATATAAAAGATGATGAGAAAGTTGATAAGTCTGCTCTGAGGGAAATAGAAGGGGTAATGGGTGTCATTGAAGATGAAGTATTACAAATAGTAGTTGGACCAGGTACTGTAAACAAGGTAGCTGCATACATAACAGACATTACCGGTATTAAAATCGGTGATTCTTCTGAAATATTTGGTGGCGATGTTGCCAAAGAAACAAAAGAAGGAATAAAGCAAAAAAATAATACACCAATGAAAAATCTTCTTCGTAAAATTGGTAGTATTTTCATTCCGCTAATCCCAGGTATTGTAGGTTCAGGGATAATAAATGGTGCTGCAGGGTTCCTAAAAAACACTGGGGTCGATCCAACATTAACATGGATGCAATTGTTAACCGTCTTAGGTGGCAGTATATTTGGTTATTTAGCCATTGTTGTAGGGTGGAATACAGCTAAAGAATTTGGTGGAACGCCAGTATTAGGGGCTATTGCAGGTATTATTACAATGAATCCGGCGTTGGCTGATATTTCGCTGTTTGGAACCAATCTCACCCCGGGGTATGGAGGATTAATTGGTGCCATGTTTGCTGCGTGGCTAATGGTTCTATTTGAAAAGCAATTTCGAAAGATTATTCCAAGTGTTGTGGATATTATTTTCACACCAACACTTACCATTCTTACCGTTGGAATGTTGACGTTAGTAGTAGTCCAACCAATTGCTGGTGTCCTTACAGAAGGGATTACAGTGGGAATAAATTGGGTGTTAGATGTTGGAGGAGCTTTTGCTGGTGCGGTATTAGCAGGTTTCTTCTTACCATTAGTCATGTTTGGTTTGCATCATGGATTGACTCCTATTCATATGGAATTAATTAATGCTTATGATGCAACTGCACTATTACCTATTCTAGCAATGGCAGGTGCGAGCCAAGTTGGTGCCGCAATTGCAATCTATGTTAAAACAAAAAATCAACGATTGAAGAATGTGATTAAAGGTGGTCTACCAACTGGTTTCCTGGGTATAGGCGAACCACTTATCTATGGGGTTACCTTACCTTTAGGGCGTCCATTTATTACAGCATGTATCGGAGCTGCAGTTGGTGGAGCGTTCCAAGCAACGATGAAGACAGCTTCATCTAGTATAGGTGTTTCTGGCTTACCGTTGATACCGTTAATTGTTGATAATAAATTTTTATTCTACTTTCTTGGGCTGTTAATCACATACACAGCAGGATTTTTAGTAACATATTTCTTCGGATTTAAAGAATCGATGGCAGATAATCTAAAATAAAATTTAGTTATAAGAAGACTCCTGATAAATGTGAATTTTAAGGGAGTCTTCTTAGCTTAATAGATTAAATATAAAAAATAAAGATATGGAGGGGATCAGATGATAGGGATATCCGTATTCTTAAATGATCCGAATTACGAGCAATGGGAAAGGTATATTTATCAAATGAATACAGGTGGATTTAAAGGGATATTTACTTCCTTACATATTCCAGAAGATGATCCAAACGTCTACGTAGAACGTCTCCAAAAATTAGGAGAACTTGCCAAGAGTTATCATATAGATTTAGTAGCAGATGTATCTCCAAAATCATTAGAATATCTTGGCTATTCGTGGGAGAATGCCTATGAACTGATTGATTGGGGAGTTACTGGTTTACGAGTAGACTATGGTATTGATGATTCAACCATTGCAAACCTGTCTAAGCAGATGAAAATTGCACTAAACGCAAGTACGATTACAGAGGAAAATATAACTCGTATTATCCGTCAAGGCGGGAATCTAGCGAATATGGAAGCATGGCATAATTATTATCCTCGCCCAGAAACAGGATTGGGTTTAGAAGATTTTAATCGGAAAAACCAGTGGTTAAAAACGGTTGGTTTAAAAGTAATGACCTTTATACCAGGCGAAGAAACATTACGAGCACCATTATATGAAAGGTTACCAACACTTGAAAAACATAGAAAAACATCGACATTTTCATCATTTGTTGAATTCGATCATAATGAATGGGTAGACCATATATACGTTGGGGATCCGGGGATCAGTGAAACATCTAAAGAACAAATTCAACAATATGTGCATGAAAAGGTATTCGCATTAAGAATAGATGTTTTAACCAAGGATGAAGAGATAATAAAACTTCTAGATACTAATCATACCAATCGAATGGACGCAGCGCGGGATGTTATTCGCTCTGTAGAATCAAGAAGTTATGCGAGTAAAGGAACATCGACGATTAAACCTCTAGGAATAGATGCGAGAAGCAAAGGTTCGATTACGATTGATAATAGTAATTACGGTAGATATCAAGGAGAATTACAAATTACGAAGGTGGATTTACCTAAAGATAAAAGGGTGAATGTGATTGGTAAAATCATAGAAGAAGACATATCTATTCTAGAGTATATGGAAGCTGGAGCAAAATTTACGTTTCTTTTTTTGGATTGAGAATAGAAGAAGGCATAACTATTTATTTAAAAGATAGCCGCATGAGAGGTGAAAATGCGCTTCGGTCACTATTGAAACTGTCTAGTGAAGCTGCCTTATAGAGACTGTAGTGTATCTGATCGTTAATATAGGCACTCAACTACTATTCAAAAATGTTATTTATATTAAATATTGAAGATACCAATTGATTAATGAATCTCCATAGAAATATGATATGAAAATACCAACTGCGATAAAGGGACCGAATGGAAATGGTTTATTTCGTCGAATTAAATGGATGGATAATAAAAAAATACTGATGACAGAACCAATTACACATGCTAAGAAAAATGCTAGAATAATATTTTTATAACCCAAAACAAGACCTGCTAAACCAAGTAATTTCATATCTCCTGCTCCCATACCACCTTTACTTATTATTATGATTAGAAATATAATGCTAAAACCTATGGCAGCACCTGCAAACATAGACCACCATGGGTCTAAAGGTAGTAAAATTCGTGAAATAATAAAGGTGGGTAGAAAGAAAAGTAACAGTTTGTTTGGGATTACCATGTACATAAAATCTGTAATAGAAATAATAATTAATAAAGATACAAGTAATAAGGAAATAAATAGCTCCCACTGTATACCGATGTGATAATAGCTTGCGGTAAATAAAATTCCTGTTATGATTTCTACTACAATATGGAGCGGATGGATTCCTAAATTACAATTCCTGCATTTTCCCCTAAGAAAAATATAAGAAATAATAGGAATATTATCGTACCATCGAAGTTGATAGTGACAATGATCACAACATGATCGAGCATTAGCGAAGGGAATTTGTTTGGGGAGTCGTAAACCAACGACCATAAAAAACGAGCCGAAAATAGCTCCGAGAGTAAAAAATAATGGCGGATAAATATAATACATAATCGAGGCTCCTTACTGTTAAATGATATTAAATTACTTGCTATAATTTCATTACTTGTTTAGTCTCATAGTTCCATAATTGAGGTTCCTTTCTGTTTAGTAGAATAGTTTTTTAACACATTCAAGTGAGTCTTTTAGACTAATCCTTTTTGTTTATTATATCATTAGTATAGATGTTATTGAAATAATTTTCTGACTTTATTTAAGGGATAAGGTGACACTTTAATTTGCTATGTTGGTTTTATTAGAAGACTTAAAAAAAAACACGGCCGTTATAACTTGGCCGTGTTTTTAGAGTATCCCCATTCTTCCTAGTATGCCTAATAAAACAAAGAATCCGATTATGATCCAAAGGAGGTTTTTTCGAATAAATGGTGGAATTCTTTTTTTTCTTCGCCAACGATTAGGGTCAAACTGTACAGCGTCATCATCTGCAGCAAATTTTGTTCTACGTCTTATCCAAGGGAAATAGCTAGCTACATTCCTTAATAATAATGGAGCATAGATGATTCCACTAAGAAAGCCGAAAAGATGACCAAGAATACTGATATTAGGTCTGATAAAAGTCATTACAAGTCCAATTCCGACAATGACAGCTATCATTTGACTGCTGGATTGATCTATTAAATCTTTGCGATACATTACCATAAATACATAAATACCAAATAACCCGAATATCGCTCCAGAAGCTCCTAAATGAGCATAATTCATTGGTTGTAGAAAAAATATTGCAATGTTAGCAGTAATAGCAGTACCAAGATATGCAAGGATAAATTTAAATTTACCTAACATTTGTTCTAATGCTGGTCCAAATAGTACAAGTGAAAATGAATTGAATAACATGTGCATTAATCCACCGTGAAGGAAAATTGGTGTAATTATTCGCCACCATTGTCCATCTGCAATTGCTGCATTGAATCCTATTCCGTAAATTTCGATAAACCTACCAATTTGTAATTGCAGTAAATCGTTAATTGCCCATAATATAATATTGATAATAACTAATACAGAAACAATAGGATATAGACTCATAAATTCTTTAATACTTCGTTCATTACGTATAAACAATGAGGAATCCCCCGATACATGTATAATAGAAGGTAAGAGTGATGCTAATACCTTATAAGAAATACTATCATTATAATACGGAATTATATCAATTATGACCAATATAAGGTCTTTTAAACAATTTTAACCTCTTAAGTTAAGGAGAGAGTACGATGATTTGTGGAGTAGGAATTGATATCATTGAACTGAATCGAATTGAAGCACTAATAAAAAGAGATGATCGTTTTATAGATCGTATCTTAACAGAAAACGAACAAAGGAAGTTTCAACATTTATCAGATTATAGAAAAGTGGAATATGTAGCCGGAAGATTTGCTGCTAAGGAGGCATTTGCTAAAGCTATAGGAACAGGTATTGGTGAGGTGAGTTTCAAAGATATGGAAGTTATCAATAATGTTCATGGTGCACCATACATGAAGGTGAGAGGATATAATGATAATGCGATTTATTTATCTATTTCGCATAGTAAAACATATGCAGTTGCAAATGTTATTTTAGAAACACGTGAGTAATGGAAAATGCATAATTGTATAGTTTGTCTCATATATTTTAGTGCGGTAGGAGGGAACGACATGTTTATTGTCACCGCAGAAGAAATGTACGGTATTGATAGGGAAACAATGGGAAGTATCGGTGTAGACGGAAAGATACTAATGGAAAATGCAGGTAGAGAAGTAAGTAGGGAAATCAAAAAAAGAATAACAAAAAAGGATGTCATTACGGTACTTGTCGGTGGAGGGAATAACGGAGGAGATGGGTTTGTAGTAGCTCGGACGTTACATGTAGAAGGCTACAGTGTAAAAGTAGTCCAAGTTGTCGGTGATGAAAAAATTAAAGGAGATGCAGATTATCATAAAAATTTGTTTCTCCGATGCAACGGATTGATATTTTATCGAGATTTTATATCGGATGAAGTAAAGCACATTTTAAAAGATTCAACAGTAATTGTTGATGCAATGGTAGGAATAGGAGTAAGGGGAAAATTAAAAGATTCCATATTATCTATTGCACAATTCGTAAATGAATCAAATAAACAAGTAATTGCTATTGATATTCCATCTGGGCTTCCAGCAGATGAATATCATTCTGAATTTTATGCTGTACAAGCTGATACAACAGTCGTAATTGGAGCCTTAAAACAGTCGTTATTTTTACAGGATACAGCTTCCTATTATGGAGAATGGATGATGGTCTCCATTGGTTTTCCATTTGAAGTCATTCATCAATATACGGATAAGCAGTGGTGGAACATAACAGATTTTCAATCTTCTTTTCCTAAGCGAAAGGAAAATTCCCATAAAGGAACGCATGGCAGAGGGTTAGTAATAGGGGGTAATCATTTAATGCCCGGATCTGTCATGATGACTACGAGGGCAGCAGTACGATCTGGAGCGGGATTGACGACAACGGGCACTTCCAAATCTGTAATATCTATGATGGCTTCTAGTTGTAATGAATCCATGTATATACCAATTCAAGAACAAGAGGGTTATCTTTCCGGTGCATCAGAAATTGATTATTCTGTATATGATGCAGTAGCAATTGGAATGGGAATTGGGAGAAAGAAGGTAACACAAAAACTGATTCAGGAAACAATTACTGCAGCGAAAGGTATATTACTTGTAGATGCAGATGGGCTTTATCATTTAAAAGATCAATTAAATGAATTGAAGTCACGACAAAAACCTACAATACTCACTCCACATCCTGGAGAAATGGCAACTTTACTAGATGTAACCATATCAGAAATATTGCAAAAACCATTTAGTTTTAGTAAGGAATTCGCGATGGAGTATGGGGTATATTTAGTATTAAAAGGAAAATTTACTATTATTACATCACCTACAGGTAGGCAAGTTGTTGAATCTGGAGGGAATCCTGGCCTTGCTAAGGGTGGTAGTGGAGATGTATTATCAGGGATTATCCTTGCTATGGTAATGCAAGATCAACCGATATTTGAAGCAATCTGTAATGCTTGTTATTTACATTCTGCTTCAGCAGATAATTTAGTGAAAGAAAAGCATTCCGTCTATGATTTAACTGCAACTGATATTATTGAAGGAATCCCTAATGTCCTGCGTACATTAACTTCTAGTGAGTGAGAATAGTTCCCTTTGTTAATTGAGACAAGGGAGATATGCTGATGAAAAAACACAATGCTTTTAAAGTAGCATTTATTTTAGTAGCTGTTGTAGGTTTGCTGGCAGCATGTGGTGAAAAATCACAAGAAGATGTTGTGGCAAAACTACAAGAAACAACGGAAGATTTGGATGGTTATAAGGCAACTGCGGAAATGGCTATGAATACTGGTTCTGAGGAACAAACATTTGCCATTGATGTATGGTTCCAAAAAGATAATAAATATCGAGTAAAGTTAGAGAATGGTATGGATCAGCAGGAAAGTCAAATTATATTGAAAAATGATGATGGCGTATTTGTGTTAACTCCAGCTTTAGATAAAAGTTTTAAATTCCAGACCGAGTGGCCGGATAATAGTAGCCAACCATATCTCTTCCAATCATTGGTTACGGATGTTGTTAATGATCCAGAGGCAACTTTTGAATCAACGGATAATCATTATGTTTTTAAAACAAAAACAAATTATCAAAGCAATAATAATCTTCCATTTCAGGAGGTTTATTTCGATAAAGATGCATTTACTCCAGCAATGGTTAAGGTTTTAGATAAAGATGGTAATGCATTAGTGAATGTAACATTCTCTAATTTTGAGTTAGACCCGACTTTTGCAGAAGACGATTTTTCAATGGAGAAAAATATGGAAGGTGCAGGTAACAATGGAGAAGAATCATCTGCCACAGAAGATGTGGAAGCGAGCGGAAGTGTTACAGATGATTTAATGGTTGTATACCCACAATTTACTGCAGGAGCAGAGAATACGAGTAAAAGAGAAGTTGAAATGGAGGATGGTGCTCGTGTAATTTTAACCTTTGAAGGCGAGAAAAACTTTACTCTGGTGGAAGAAAAGAAATTAACTGAAAATGTAATGTCTCAACCATTGGAAGTAAATGGAGAAATTATTAACCTTGGAAATACGATTGGTGCATTAGAAGACAATACACTTCAATGGACATTCGGAGGTGTAGATTATACACTCGCTAGTGACGAACTTACGAAGGAAGAAATGATACAAGTAGCGCAATCCGTACAAGGACAGGTCGTAAAATAAACCAGATGATAGCAGGCTCACAACAATTGGGCCTGTTCTTTGTCTTTATGAGGCAATAAGTAACCATTAAAATGGACACAAAAGCTGACCAGTTTGTATAAGTTCTTCTACGTGGGATGCAATTCTTTTTAGCATGATTTAATTATTTGTGCATATATTTTACAGGAGTTCCAAATGATAAGAGAAACTTAAAGAAGTATAACTAACATTATATACCACCATTTCTACAGGAATAAACGACAAATTCATATATTTTTTTAATAAAATCGCCAGAACCCCTTTGCAAATCGACCGATGAGATGCTATGATAAAAAAGAATTTAATATCGTTCGTTAACAGTTGTTGGAGGTGCATGGTTTTGTCAGAAAGTCTACAAGAAATCATGGTGAAGATGCCAAAGAACCTACTAAGTGAGGTGGATGGGTTAATGAAATATGAAAATAGCGATCTTAGCGATTTTATTTGTGAAGCAACGCAAATTTATTTAAACCATAAAAAAGAAGAGCATATTCAGCGCTTCCACGAAACGATGCAGCGTGGTTATGAAGAAATGGGACGTATTAATTTGACGATTGCTTCCGAGGCCTTTCAAGCTGAAGAGGAGGCTGAAAACACCCTAGAGCGCTCTGTGATCGGGGTGTAACAATTTGATCGTTCAAAGAGGCGAGGTATATTTCGCTGACTTATCCCCCGTTGTTGGATCGGAGCAAGGTGGGGTGAGGCCTGTCCTAATTCTCCAAAACGACATCGGTAACCGTTTCAGCCCTACTGTTATTGTCGCTGCGATAACAGCGCAAATTCAAAAGGCAAAATTACCAACCCATGTGGAGATTGATGCAAAGCGATATGGATTTGATCGGAATTCCGTAATTCTTTTGGAACAAATCAGGACGTTGGATAAACAGCGTTTAACGGATAAAATTACGAAATTAGATAAGGAAATGATGATTAAAATTAATCAGGCACTGGAAATAAGCCTCGGCTTAAAAGATGTATATGGTGGTTAAACTCCTACTCTTTCTTTGAGTAAGGAGTTTTTTGTGTTTATCTTAACCGAAGAAGCCTAGTGGGGGACCAACTGTCCGTTAAATGTTTGATCCTGCAAAGCTTTAGACCATGCCATGCGGTACTAACATGCGGTAGAAAAAGAGCGAAAAGCCACTGAATCAAGTTTCACTTAATAAAGGTAGACAATCAATAAACGAAGTTACAGATGTTTTTAGAAACTGTATCTGTGGTATAATTAGAAGGGAAAACAGTTCAAATACATACATATATGTATATATTAATTGCACAATTTGATATTACGTGTAACAATATGTCTAAATTTTAATTTAAATTATTTTGGTGGAGGTAGAGGAAGCATGAAACGAGGATTTAGAGAGCTCCTTATAGAAAATAGCGATTCAATTGTTGAAAATTGGTTGGAGGAAATTAGTTCATTAAAAACAGGGAATTATACAGCGACTATTTCGGACGAGTTGTATGAAAGTACAAATCGTGAATTTGTCAATGTAATATTCACTAGTATTCGTAACCAAGGTTCATCTAATGAAGTGGAGGACTTTTCTGAAAAAATCATTAACCTAGGATGGCCGTTGAGTTATTTGACGGATGGACTACAAATTTTTCGAAGAGTATCAACTGAATATTTGCTTAGTCAATCCGAACAAATTGATTCGAACCAATTCTCAATGATTTTGTCTAATGTTGATGAGTGGGTGGAGCCTCTAATTCGCCAATTAGTGAATGAATATTCTGGTAGCTGGGAGAATATCCTATCGTTGCAACGTGTTGCTTTACAAGAATTATCAGCTCCACTGATTCCTGTTATGGAAGGTATTACGGTAATGCCTTTAATCGGTACAATTGATACAGAAAGAGCAAAGTTAATTATGGAGAACCTTTTGGAAGGTACCATAAAACATAATTCAGAAGTAGTATTAATAGATATAACAGGTGTTCCAGTAGTTGATACGATGGTTGCACATCATATTATTCAAGCTGCGGAAGCTGTTCGATTAATTGGTTCTACATGTATTTTAGTAGGTATACGTCCTGAAATTGCCCAAACTATTGTCAATTTAGGTATTGATCTAAGTAATTTCCCTACGCAGAGTTCATTGAAAAAAGGTTTTACTAAGGCATTAGAACTTACAGGACGTGAAGTAATAGATTTAAAAACTCGTGAGGCTGACGTTGAAGGAATCATAAATTCCTTGAAAGGAGAATAAGTATGCGAATTCCAATTTTAAAACTTCATAACTATTTACTTATCTCTATTCAAACAGAAATAGATGACCAAACAGCAATTCAATTTCAAGAAGACTTATTAGATAAAATTCATAAAACAGGAGCTTCAGGAGTAGTAATTGACCTAACTTCTGTTGATATAATTGATTCGTTTATAGCAAAAGTACTTGGAGACGTTGTATCAATGTCAGATTTAATGGGGGCGAAAGTTGTACTTACTGGGATTCAACCTGCTGTTGCAATGACTTTAATTGATTTAGGTATCCATATGCAAAATGTCCCGACAGCATTAGATCTAGAACAAGGGTTAGTTAAGCTTCAACAGGAACTGGAGGTATAATGATGGATCCACAATCCTGCGTGAATATTAAAAAAGAGTGGGATATTGTTGGAGCAAGACAACTTGGTCGTGAAATGGCAAAGCAAGTGGGTTTCGGAACGGTTGACCAGGCGAGAGTTGCAACAGCAATATCTGAATTAGCTCGTAACATATACTTATACGCTGAACACGGTAAGATTTGTTTTGAAGTAATTAAAGGCGAAAAGAAACAAGGTTTATGCATGATTGCTTTAGATAATGGACCTGGAATAAGCGATATTAGTCGTGCTATGCAAGACGGCTATACTACTTCCGGAGGATTAGGAGCAGGACTTCCAGGAGTTAAAAGACTAATGGATGACTTTGATATTGAATCCGATACAGGAAAAGGTACAAGAATAAAAGCTGTGAAATGGGTAAGATAAAGATATCCCATATGACGGTTCGAAACTAGTATAATTTTCCTCTACTTATAAATTACGGGGGATAATCAAATGGAAAAGACGATAAAAAATAATACAAAAAGATACCAAGATTTATTGGAAAAATATATTCATTCTCAAGATGAAGAAGCATTGTATGGAATTGAGAAAGTAAGTAAAGATTTTATAAAAAAGAATATATTACCTGAAGAAATCATTAATCTTCATATACAAGCAATGGAAAGCTTAAATCCACATTTACCGGATGATTACAAGCACTCCATGAACTTTTTATTGGAAGCTATGATTTTTTACGGATTGGCTTTACAAGAAGTAACTAATCTCAGGCAAGAGAAAGATGTATTAGCATCGGAAATATCCATTGCAGCTAATATGCAAAAGACACTGCTAGGAACAAAAAAGCCAGAAATCGCTGGTGTTGAGCTTGGAATTATTAGTGTTCCTGCACATCAGATGAATGGTGACTACTATCATTTTGCTAAAGGTAGTGGAGATACCTTTGGAATTGCTATTGCCGATGTTATTGGTAAAGGTATTCCAGCAGCGCTTTGTATGTCGATGATTAAGTATGCTGTTGATAGTTATCCTGAGGAATCCATGCGTCCGAAAACGATTTTAAAAAACCTTAACCGAGTTGTAGAAAGAAATATTGACCCAAGTATGTTTATTACGATGTGTTATGCACATTATCATCCATCGGAAAATTTACTACGTTTTTCTTCAGCTGGTCACGAACCCGGTTATTTTTATCATGCAGAAACAGATACCTTTGAAGAAATAAAGATGAAAGGGTTAGTGTTAGGTGTTATGCCTGACGCAACTTATCAAGAAATCGACTTAACGATGAAAGAAAATGACATGGTAATTTTACTAACAGATGGTGTGACCGAGTGTCGTGATGGAGACCGTTTTATTGAAACAGAAGAAGTACTACAAGTGATTCGTGAATACGCGCATTTATCTGCACAAAAGATGGTTGAGAGTGTTTACAAACATTTTGAGCGGTTGCAAGGATTTCAACTTCGAGATGATTTTACATTATTTGCCATTAGAAAAAATGTTTGATTTCTTATTTGATAGGGTACATAAGTAAAAGTTCTAATAAGAAATACTATGTCTTATACCATTATGTTAATGAACGAGGAGGTACGTAATGAATTTATCGGTAAATACGGAGGAAAAAGATGGTCGAATTGTATTAAAGGTTGCAGGTGAAATTGATGCTTATACTGCTCCAAAATTAAAGGAAACATTGTTACCATTGATCAAAGAGTCCTCTAATCATGTGCAAGTTGATTTAGAAGAGGTAAATTATATGGATAGTACGGGTTTAGGAGTGTTTGTAAGTGCACTTAAAGCTTCAAAAGAAAAAGAAAGCAATTTTGAGTTGATTAACGTACAGGATAGAGTTTACCGCATATTTGAAATTACTGGTTTAGATGAAATCATTCAGTTAAAAGCAGCGATTCGAGGTGTCAATGAATAATGAGTAACTATGATTATATTGAAATGAAAGTTCCAGCAAAGCCTGAGTATGTAGGTGTTGTCCGTCTTACATTATCGGGAGTTGCCAATCGTATGGGTTTTTCATACGAATCTATTGAGGATCTAAAAGTTGCGGTATCTGAAGCAATTACAAATGCGGTAAACCATGCTTATAATGATAATGAATCAGGAGAAATTACAATTGGTTTCGGAATATATGAGGATCATATCGAAATAATGATTGCCGATCGTGGAGAAAGCTTTGACCTAGAAAAAATTAAAAAGGAAACAGGTCCATACCACCCTGAAGAACCAGTAGAAAAATTGAGAGAAGGTGGGTTTGGTTTATTCCTGATTGAAGCACTAATGGACGATGTGAAAATCAACAATCAATATGGCGTAATGATTATGATGACTAAATATATAACAGAAGAAGAGGTGGACGTGGATGACGACCAAATCTCAACCACACAATAAAGGGGGAGATGAGGTTTACCAATGGATTGAATATCTACAGAAAGATCCAACTAACGAAGAAATACAAGAAAAAATTGTCCTGAAGTATCAAGACTTAGTGGGATCCATCGCGAGAAAGTATTCCAAAAATAGTGCGATTCATGAAGATTTAGTACAAGTAGGAATGATTGGATTACTAGCAGCGGTAAGGAGATATGATCCAACATATGGTAAGTCATTTGAATCCTTTGCTATACCAACAATTATAGGTGAAATTAAACGATTTATACGTGATAAAACATGGAGTGTACATGTACCACGACGTATTAAAGAATTAGGACCAAAAATAAGAAAAGCAGTAGACGAATTAACTACGGATAATCAGAAATCTCCTACTGTAACCGAAATAGCAGATTATATTGGTACATCAGAAGAAGAAATTTTAGAAACGATGGAAATGGGTCAGAGCTATAAAGCATTATCAGTTGATCGGAAAATCGAAGCTGATTCTGATGGAAGTACAGTGGCTATTCTAGATCTTGTAGGAAATAGTGAAGATGGTTATGATAATGTAGAACAACGCATGATGCTAGAAAAAATACTTCCGATTTTATCTGAAAGAGAACAACAAATATTAGAATGTACGTATTTTAAGAATATGAGTCAAAAAGAAACAGGAGAACTCCTGGGTATATCTCAAATGCACGTTTCTAGACTACAACGTCGTTCTTTAAGAAAGCTTAGAGAAGCGATTCAGTCGGAGAGTACGGAGGTTTTAGATTGATTTCTGGAGAACATGTAGATGTCTCTGTATTTCAAGAACCGAAAAAAGGGAATTATGAATGTGGAGATAGCTATTTTTATATAGAGTTAGAAAATGAATTTCTATGTGTAATAGCAGATGGACTTGGGAGTGGTGAGATTGCCAAAGAGTCATCTCAGGTAGTAATTGATATAATTAAAAGCCAAGTTCAAGCACCAGTAGAAGAAATTGTGCGAGTATGTAATGGTGAGTTAGCTGGAAAAAGAGGCGTCGTTCTTGGAATATTAAAAATTAATTTCCATAATAATATTGCATCATTCTCTTCGATCGGTAACATTGGAATTATGGTCTTGGAAGAAGGAAAAAAGAAAAAGCGAAATATCCCGAATGCGGGTTATCTAGGTAGTTTCAATCGTAAATGTAAAGTAATGACGTATCAACTTAGAAAAAACACAAATTTAATCATGTTTTCTGATGGTGTTCAAGATAAAGAGTTATCTCAACGTTTTTTTGTTGATTCTAATGTAGAAACTATAATTGATACTTACCGCCAGACTACGGATAAGATAAGACACGATGATACTACTTTAATTGCAATGCGATTTAAGAAATAAGCTGATTTCATAACTAACGCTAAGTTAGTCTCTTATGAAATCAGCTATTTTTTGTGTTAAGAATGAACGAACCCTATCAAAATTAGGATTCAAGTGAAGTTTTTGATAAAATAGTTAATATATTCAAGGAGGAGTAGTAATGTCTGAAATAGATAAAAGTTTGTTAAAAATCGTAACTGATGAAACCAAAGTGGGAACAACTACGGTTGAAAAAGTAATTGCATTACTAGATGAAGGAAATACCGTTCCTTTCATCGCAAGGTATCGTAAAGAAGTAACAGATGGATTAGATGAAGTTAAAATTAAGTCAATCCAAGACAAGTGGAATTATGCAGTTAACCTTTCTGAACGTAAGCAAGAGGTTTTGCGAATCATTGAGGAACAAGGAAAACTTACCAAAGAACTAGAAAATGATATTAAATCTGCTACGCAATTACAACGAGTGGAAGACTTATATCGTCCATATAAACAAAAACGTAGGACGAGAGCAACTATTGCGAAAGAAAAAGGCTTGGAACCTTTCGCTCTAATCGTTTGGTCACAAGAGAAAGATATTGATCTACACGAAGAGGCAAAGCGATATCTTTCTGAAGAACATGAATTACATACAATAGAGGATGTATTGCAAGGTATGAATGATATTATTGCAGAATGGATATCCGACGATGCAAAATACCGTGATTATATCCGTGATATTACGTTTAAGCGTGGCCTCATTCAATCTGAAGTGAAGAAACAAGAAGACGATGAAAAAGGAATATACGAAATGTACTATTCTTATAGTGAAGCGATACGCTCATTAGTTTCTCATCGAATTTTGGCATTGAACAGAGGGGAAAAAGAAAAGATATTAAAAGTGCAAATTGAACCCCCTGTAGATCAAATAACATCTTATTTAGAGAAGCAAACCATTAAAAATAATATTAATGAACAAATTACCAACTCTTTGAAAATGGCGGTGGAGGATAGTTATAAACGACTTATCCAGCCATCTATCGAGCGAGAGATTCGTAATGAACTCACTGAGAAAGCAGAATCGCAGGCAATTGAAGTATTCTCTGTGAATTTAAAAAATCTTTTATTACAACCACCATTGAAGGGGAAAGTTGTCTTAGGAGTGGATCCTGCATTTCGAACAGGTTGTAAACTAGCAGTAGTCGATGAAACTGGGAAGGTTCATCATATTGGAGTAATTTATCCAACAGCTCCGAAAAATGATGTCAAAGGAGCAGAAAAAGTCGTTTTACAACTCATTGAACAGTTTAATGTTGAACTAATTGCTATCGGGAATGGAACTGCTTCTCGTGAAACAGAGCAATTTATTTCTGATGTTATTCGAAATAAAGAGCTAGATCTTCCGTATATTATTGTCAATGAAGCAGGTGCCAGTGTTTATTCTGCATCTCCTTTAGCTAGAGAAGAGTTCCCAGACCTACAAGTAGAAGAAAGAAGTGCGGTATCTATTGCTAGACGTGTACAAGATCCTTTAGCAGAACTTGTAAAGATTGATCCAAAATCTATTGGTGTAGGTCAGTACCAGCATGACGTGAGTCAAAAAGAGTTATCCGGGTCATTGTCATTTGTAGTAGAAACAGCCGTTAACCAAGTCGGTGTAAATGTAAACACTGCTTCCTCTTCATTACTGCAATATGTCTCTGGATTAAGTAAAACAGTGGCGAATAATATGGTGAAGCAGCGAAATGAAGAAGGAAAATTTACGAACCGTAAGCAATTAAAGAAAATTCCAAGACTTGGAGCGAAAACGTATGAACAAGCAATAGGCTTCTTGAGAATTCCTGATGGAGATACGGTTCTTGATCGTACTCCAATTCACCCAGAAAGCTATGATCAGACAAAAAATCTATTACAGATGTTAGGGTATACAGAGAATGATATTGGTAGTGAAAAACTACAAGAGGATCTAAATAATATAGATAAAAAAGCTACTGCTGAGAAATTAGAAATAGGGTTACCGACGTTAGAAGATATAATGGAAGCATTAGGGAAGCCTGGTAGAGATCCTCGTGATGATTTCCCTCAACCCTTGTTAAAGAAGAATGTAATGAACATGGAAGATCTAAAATCAGGTATGGAACTGCAAGGAACAGTGAGAAATGTAGTTGATTTTGGCGTGTTTGTTGATATTGGCGTTAAGCAAGATGGACTTGTGCATATTTCGAAGATGTCGAAGCAATTCGTTAAACATCCAATGGATATTGCGTCGGTTGGTGATGTAGTAACAGTCTGGGTTGATCAAGTCGATGTACAAAAAGGTAGGATTGCATTAACGATGGTTGGAAATGATGATAAATAAATAGCATGGCTCTAAAAAGAGCCATGCTTTAATATTAATTAATAATTATTTTACGCTTTCTGGTACTTGTAATCCAAGACCTTGAGCTACGCGCTCTCCCCATTCAGCGTCTGCTTTATAAATATGCTCAATTTGACGAAGTTTAATTTCATCTTTAGTAACTGGAGTCATATGACCTACAAATGCTTCAACTAGACGGTCTTTTTCATCTGCTGACATAAGTCGATAAAGATCACCAGCTTGAGTATAGTGATCATCACTGTCGTAAGTTACACTATCTGCTTGACCATATATTTCAAATGGTTTGATTTTGGATTCACTATCTTCTGTAGGACCATTTACGCTATTTGGTTCATAATTTGGCTTGTTTCCACCATTACCATCTACACTCATAAAACCATCACGCTGATAATTATTTACTTCGTTTTTAGGACGGTTTACTGGAATACTATGATGGTTTGCTCCTAGACGGTAGCGATGTGCATCAGAGTAACCGAATAAACGACCTTGAAGCATTTTATCTGGAGATGCTTCAATTCCAGGTACGAACTGACCAGGAGAGAAAGCAGCTTGTTCTACTTCTGCAAAGTAATTCTCCGGATTACGGTTTAATACCATGCGTCCAACTTCAATACGAGGGTAGTCTTTTTTAGACCAGATTTTTGTTACATCAAATGGATCCCATTTGTACGTTTTTGCATCTTCGTAAGGCATAATTTGCACATATAGTTTCCAAGCAGGGTGATCCCCTTCTTCAATTGCATTAAATAGATCTTCTGTATGGTAATCAGGGTTTTCACCAGCGATTTTATCTGCTAGAGCAGGGTCTAAGTTTTTAATACCTTGTTCACTAATAAAGTGATATTTAACCCAGAATGCTTCTCCTTCTGCATTCACCCATTTGAACGTATGACTTCCATATCCATTCATGTGACGTAGTGTAGCAGGAATACCACGATCACTATGAAGATAGGTAACTTGGTGTAATGATTCTGGTGATAACGACCAGAAATCCCATACCATATCTTTATCTTTTAAATGAGTTTGTGGGTTACGTTTTTGAGTGTGAATAAAATCAGGGAATTTAATCGCATCACGAATGAAAAAGATAGGTGTATTATTACCAACTAAATCGTAGTTACCTTCTTCAGTATAAAATTTAACTGCGAAACCACGAGGGTCACGTACAGTATCCGCAGATCCTAGCTCACCAGCAACTGTAGAGAAGCGGATGAACATATCCGTGCGTTTACCTTTTTCACTGAGGAAATCAGCTTTTGTATATTTTGAAATTTCGTCATTTGTAACTTCGAAGTACCCATATGCACCCGCACCTTTTGCGTGTACAACTCGTTCAGGAATACGTTCTCTATTAAAATGAGCAAGTTTCTCTAGTAAATGAAAATCTTGTAGTAGTGTAGGTCCGTTATGACCAGCTGTAATTGAGTTTTGGTTATCGCCTACTGGAGCTCCAGAAGCAGTTGTTAATGTGTTTCTTTTATTACTCAATGTAAAATCTCCTCTCTATTCATTAAGTATTAAATCTTCTACACTTAATATTATAATATACTCCAGATAAAAATCAATATTTAATTACAATTATTTTAAATAACAAATGAATACAGGATTAAATTGGTAAGAGAACAGGCATAGGGTAGATTGATTATATTTACTTAGAACCCTTGATTTCATGCATTTTTTCTTATAACTAAAGAGAATCAAAATTTGCGGAGTAGTTGTATGCTTTTTACTACATATAATAGGAAATGATAATAACTACTGTAAATAGTTTCTTAATATGAATCAATTTCATAATAAGATATTTTAATGTAAAATTTTAATGTTGACTGTTTAGATTTTCATTACAGATGGGCGCTTTTTAGCAGCCGATGGGTTTTTAGCTAACTTGATAAAGAAGAACACTTTTCAAGTGGATTTTCAGCTCGCTATTCTGAGGAGGAGTAGCCGTCTTCCATTACAATCAAAGCCAAGTCATTGCTTTAATCGGAATATTGTTATATAACTATCACTAAAATGTTCGTTTTTTAAATTAAACTTAGCTATGATGAAATTGACTTAACATATTAAACTAAAAAAATAGTTAATGGTAAGGTAAGGTGAGAAATTAAATGAGAATTCCTAGTGATATTGAATTGTTCGAATTAGTCGATAAGCTATCCTTAAAGTATTTTAACAAACATTTTGTTGATAAGGTGTATTTCAATACACGTTTAAGAACTACTGGTGGCAGATACCTACCAAGTAAAAGAGTAATTGAACTGAATCCCAAATATGTAATAGAGAGTAATAAAGAAGAGTTTTATGGAATAATAAAGCATGAATTATGTCATTATCATCTTCATATAGAAGGGAAAGGATATAACCATGGAGATCGCGAATTTAAAGAACTTTTAAAAGCTACTGGATCTCCAAGACATTGTTCTCCATTACCTTCACAAAAGAGAAAACATCGTTATGAATATCAATGTAATCAATGTGGTTTTGTTTACAAAAGAATTAGAAAAGTAAATATGAAAAAGTATAGATGTGGGAAATGTAGAGGTAGTTTAAAGGAAATTTAATTTTTTTCAAAAGAAGTATTGACTATGAATATCTATCCATGTTAAATTAATTAAGCTGACAGTTGATTAGACAAGCAATGCTTCAATCGATTTGAAAAAATATGTATTAACTTGTTGACAATCAACAAAATATGTAGTATGATATTTTTCGTTGCCGTAATTATTCAGTTACGCTATACATAGTTATTATTCCACAGTAGCTCAGTGGTAGAGCAATCGGCTGTTAACCGATCGGTCGTAGGTTCGAATCCTACCTGTGGAGCCATTAAGGGAGAAGTACTCAAGTGGCTGAAGAGGCGCCCCTGCTAAGGGTGTAGGCCGTTTACGCGGCGCGAGGGTTCAAATCCCTCCTTCTCCGCCATTACTTTTACTTAAATAATGGCCCGTTGGTCAAGCGGTTAAGACACCGCCCTTTCACGGCGGTAACACGGGTTCGAATCCCGTACGGGTCATCCTTCTATATAAAATAAATATTGGTCCGGTAGTTCAGTTGGTTAGAATGCCTGCCTGTCACGCAGGAGGTCGCGGGTTCGAGTCCCGTCCGGACCGCCATAAGTTGGGCCATAGCCAAGCGGTAAGGCATCGGGTTTTGATCCCGTGTACCCCAGGTTCGAATCCTGGTGGCCCAGCCATTTTTATTTTTGAAGGTACAATACTATTAGCATTAATAGTATTTTTTTATTGTTTTTTATATAAGAACCACTAGTAGCTCAGTGGTAAACAACGAGCGAAACATCGACCGAATTAACGTCGAGTAACCTCGAAGCATAGACATGCTAGAGTAAGCTAGTAGATGTAGAGGTTAATACTTTGAACTACTATGTTCATGCTTATAAGGAATGCAGCATCATTGAAATGTCATACAACATGACAAACCGCTACATTGTATATTAAACAATTTCTGTTTTACATGTATTTTGAATTGGAGCCATTAGCTCAGTCGGTAGAGCATCTGACTTTTAATCAGAGGGTCGAAGGTTCGAATCCTTCATGGCTCACCATTTTGCGGTCGTGGCGGAATGGCAGACGCGCTAGGTTGAGGGCCTAGTGGGCGTATAGCCCGTGTGGGTTCAAATCCCACTGACCGCATCTAAATATGAAATCAGTGATACCAATGGATGAATTTCCGTTGGTGTTTTTTTATATTTATATCATTTGTTAATTATCTCTTCATTTTTAAAAGAATATTCACCATAAATTCACCAATTATTAAAACAAGCGTTAGTTACTTTCTTTGTTCTAGTTTAATTAACTGAATATTTGGATTTATTTTATTTTCAGTTTAATTGTCGTTATAAAATAAGAATTATGATGATTTGCTATAACATATTTAATTTACTTCGAGTTTGATAAATATTTTGATAAAGAGTAAGATGAAGTGCTTATTCAATTATCAGGCGCTATTTTTTGAGTAAATGTCACTTTTCTTCTTCCACTAAATGGTGCAAAGGTTAAACAAGGTGATCAGAATTTGATCGCCTTTTTTTGAGGAAAAATACAATAATATTGTTGGAATATTATGTTAGTATTGAAATAGATATATTGTGCTAACGGGGCAGTTTAGTGAAAGAAAGGGGAGGTTAGTTGTGGAAGGAAATAATTTGAAACTTAAAAAATCAACCGTAATACAAGTAGTAGCTGGTTGTGCAGTAGGAGCAATTTTGGGAGTAATGGCTTTTTATGGTGATTGGTTAATTTTTTAGCTAACGGGAGCGTTAACTCAGGAAGGATTAACTCTATTTTTGTAGAACTTATTTATATTAACGGGGCAGTTTAGTTTAATTAGATTTAGAATTTAAAGGGTTATTGGGAGGTAGAATGGGTTGGTAAATATAACTGATACTATAACTAAATATTTGGATTGTCTTAATTTACATTTAGAGAAGCCATCATATAATTATTTAGAACAAATTTGTAATGCACAATTAAATACTTTTCCTTTTGAGAATATCAGCAAACTACTTTACTTTAGAAATCATAATTATAGTAATTTTGGAATACCTTCATTTGAGTTATTTATTAAGAATTATAGCGAATACAATTTTGGAGGAACTTGCTACACCTTAAACTCTAACCTTATGATTTTATTAAGGGAAATAGGGTTTGATTGTTATCACGTTATGCTTGGAGAAGAACACATGGGCATTATAGTAAAGATTGATAATGAACGTATCTATGTTGATTGTGGCGCAGCTGCTCCCTTTTTTAAGCCAGTACGTTTTGAGAATGATTTTGAGAATATCTCATCTTTTGGTAAAGATGAAGTATATATATTGCCTGAAGAGCAACAAGGAAGTAGGTATAAATATGTTCGCTTCAATAATGGTAAACAAAGCGGAAAAACATGGCAATTTAATTCTCGAAAGGAAGCTAAAGTTATTGATTTTAATGATGTAATAGAAAAGTCAAATAAACCTAACGCCCCATTTATGACTATTTTAAGATGCCAACTATATCAGACTCATAAACAAAGAAGTGTATCTTTAGTAAATAATAAGTTTGGTATACGTTATTCGAATGGTGAAACATCTGTTAAAACTTTATTCTCATCAGAGGAAATAATAGCAGTTCTCTCAGAAGAATTTATGTTACCAAAATTACCAGTTAACGAAGCTATTGAAGTTTTAAAAACATTAAATATAGATATTTTTGCACAAAGTACAAATTAGATATTGAACTAACGGGTGTTTTAATTGAAGAAACTTATAATAACAAAAATCTTATTGTGAAAAGACGAATGTTAGAAGGTATTTATCGAATATCGTTAGTATATAAGTTTTATCAAAAATGACCACCATTTTACCAAAATAAATTAAATTATAGAATGAAATAAAGAAGTAGTAACATAAAATGCGATCAAATAGAGGATTTGTACCCTATTATAAGTTCTCTCCATATTGAGGGCCTAGGGGCGTATAGCCCGTGTGGGTTCAAATCCCACTGACCGCATCTAAATATGAAATCAGTGATACCAATGGATGAAGATCTGTTGGTGTTTTTTTTGTATTGGAAAACAATAAGATTTCTTGTTCGTTTTATACTTTCTAAATGTCCATGAAATGTCCAACTTAATACTGAAGAAGATTATAATGAAATAGTTGAATTGGCTTTTGAAGACTTTGAGAAAATACTTCATATAAGATGAGAAGTGAAATGGCATGGAGATGATTTTGATAGTCTCAAAGAAAATTCAGAGATTACTATTTGAGAGGAGGGAAGATATATCAAATTAAGTATACTTCGACAGAGACACTGATAAACATTTTACTGTACAACGTAGCGAATAAATAGATAGTGAATTTGCCTCTTTTAATTACTAAAGCTATATTTACTAGAGCTAAGCCATTCTTGATATTCGAGTAGTTTTCCAAAGTTATATTCTAAAACAATATCTTCAACGTATATTCGATGTCGATTTTTTATTTATCTGATAGGCTACTTAATGTGTACCTCTCCACGATAATCCTGTAGCGTGATCCAAATTCTTTTCTGCATGTACTACACCAATAGATCAGAGTCTCATCGGAATCGACTCTCCTTTGTCTATTATGGAACTTATTTTTTCAAAGCCAGTGAAAAATAATCGTTACAAATCCAAATTTAATAAGGGGAATTGAAGTAGAAGCGTGAATAAGGCGTTATCCCTTGTGGTATAAGGGGGTGACGTTGATACCAAATCAACCATCCTTCGGTATATTAAATCTACTTTTGGTACAAACTGATAAAAAATGTATTTAATTTAAAAGGAGGCAATTATGTCCTCAAAAAAATCAGAAGCTCTTCCTTATGACATAAATATTAAAGTAGAACAGATTAAAAAAGCGATGTTCCAGTCAGATGATATTAAGACAAGAACTTTATACATTCAGGAAATGCAATGCATTAGTATGTATCTAGATTCTATGGTAGATAAAAGCTCTTTTGAAAAAAATGTACTTCATCCTATTCTTCATTTATTCAACTCAGAGCATCTTGAAGAAATACATGAAAGTGATATTTTTCATAGGATTTCCTCGATTATTCAATCTGCCGAAATTGAAACCGAACAGAAAACACAAGGTATTGTGCAATCCTTGCGACATGGCAATCTCGTTCTGCTGATACCAGGAGAAAAGAAAGCAATCATCATATCAGTACCAAATACACAAAATCGTGCGATAGCGGAGCCGGAGAATGAAAAAATAATAAAAGGATCACGTGATGGTTTTACCGAAGATCTCAATACCAATGTTTTTCTTCTTCAAAAAAGAAATAAACACGAGAACTTAGTAACTAAAAATTTTACAGTGGGGGAGAAGTCACAAACCGAATTAAAGTTATTGTATATTGAAGACTTAGTCGACCATGAGGTATTGAAAGTAATCTCAAGAAGGCTACGTAATATTAAAGCGAACAAAGTACAATCTTCCGGTGAGTTAGAAGAACACATCGAGGATAACAGCTATACAGTTTTTCCGCAAGTTTTATCTACTGAAAGACCCGACAGAGCTCAGGCTTACCTATCAGAGGGGAAAATAGTATTAATTCTAGATGGGAATCCACAGGTACTGGTATTACCTATCACCTTTTTTAGCTTTTATCAATCACCAGATGACTATAATAACCGTTGGTTCGTAGGTACTTTTTTTCGTATTATTCGCTTAGTAAGTTTCATCATTGCCATCATTCTACCTTCGCTTTATATTTCTGTTGTATCCTTTCACACCGAAGTATTGCCACTCGGTTTACTATATGCATTAAGAGTACAAACAGAGTTTGTTCCTTTAACCCCTTTTTTTGAAGCTATTACTATGCAGATTATTTTGGAGTTATTAAAAGAAGCAGCGATTCGACTCCCATCACCTATCGCACAAACAATTGGAGTTGTAGGAGGGTTAGTTATCGGAACAGCAGTTGTAGAAGCAGGTCTGGTTTCCAATGTAATGATTGTAGTTATTGCGTTAACTGCCATAGCTTCTTTCGTTGCTCCCGTTAATCAAATGGGAACTGGAGTTAGATTACTCACTTTTCCATTTATGGTTTTATCCAATATATTTGGGTTTTTAGGACTAACTGCATCGTTCACGCTTCTAATCATACATTTATGTAAATTAAAATCGTTTGAAAGACCTTATTTTTATCCATTATCTCCACTTGATATCAGTGGCATCAAAGATTCATTTGTGAGATCCAAAAAATAATGTCACTTTTATAGAAAGGGAATTCAAATGAGTAGAGTTGAACCTGTAACAAAATCACAATTATTCTTATTTCTTATTCAAATTCAAATTGGTTTCGGTATCCTTTATCTACCAAATACCTTACAGCAAACCGCAAAATCAGATGGATGGATATCCATTATTCTAGCTGGATGCGCTGTACAATTAGTAATTGTGTTATATTGGTTGTTATTAAGACGTTTCCCTTCTGTACCATATTTCGAATTAACTAAAAAAATTCTTGGTACACACTTAGGATATGTTGTTAATATAATCACATATGTATACCTAATACTGACTTCAACTTATATTTTAATTGCATCGAGTAAACTAATTAAAAATGTGTTACTAACAATGACTCCTCACTGGGCAATTAGCTTTCTACTGTTAGCGGTGTGTATTTATTTGTGTAGCAGCAATCTGCAAATTATTGTGAGAGTATTTACTGTATTATCTGTAGTCATTCTGTTTATTATCGTGCTATCGTTTTTATCTTTTTCCTTACCAATGGAGATAAGGAATATAACGCCTATCGGGAGTTCCGGCTTGTCTAATATAATTAAAGGGATTAAAGACTCTCTTCTTACTTTATACGGTTTTGAGATCATTTTATTTCTTTATTCAAGTGCAAGATACAAAGGGAAAACATTTTTAAAAGTTGTTACATTCTCTAATATTTTTGTAGTGGCGATAACTGTATATCTAACATTTCTTTCTTTCGTCATATTAAATCCAACACTCATTAACCAGATAAAAATTCCGCTAGTATATATGTTTAGACCCTTACACTTTAATATGATCGATCGAATCGACCTTATCTTTTTATCTATCTGGGGTATTCCTGTTGTAATGTCGATTGCAGTGTATATCTATTTTGCAAGTCATTGGAAAACGACCACCCCCAAGAAGAATAGCTACTTTGTGTATATCAATGGTGCACTCGTCTATGTTCTTTTTCTATTAGCTAGTAAATCAGACCAAGCTTTTGAACTATACGGTAAGTATATTCACAATCTCAGTTATGTTGTTATGTTTATAATACCACTAATTTTATTACTAATATCCTACATATTGAAAAAAAAGGAGCAGCCATCATGAAAAAAATTGCTATAGTTGTCTCTTTCATTTTCATTCTACTATCGATGACCGGGTGCTGGGATCAGACTGATTTAAACAAAAAAAGAATTATTAATGGAATCAGCTTTGATATCGATGAGCAAAATCCTGAAAACATTCAAGGTGCTGTTCGGGAATTAAACATTCAAGGCAGTGGTGGTGGGCAATTTGATTTGTCTGATGAATTAATTGAGGCTGATGGTGTAACTACTTCTAGAATTAATACCGAATTAATAAATAAAGTTTCTGGAGATATGGATATTAGTAAGGCTTTTTTGGTATTAGTTGGAGAAGAGCTTGCTGAAGCAGAAGGTGTAACTTCTTTATTTGAACCCATTGTTAGGTCCAGGCAAGGATATTTAACGTCTAAAGTTGCAATTACCAAAGGGAAGGCCAACGAAATTCTGGCACTCCAAGAAAGTAAAAGTCCTGTTGCTTTTTCTATTCTAAACTTATTTGAAAATGCGGAAAAACGAACCCATATACCTAAAGCTAATACTTTTACACTCTGGAATGAGATAGTAGATAAGGAAAAAGATGCAATGATCCCTTATGTTCAAAAATCTGACTTGGATCATGTGGAGTTATTAGGTACAGCACTGTTTAAAGATGACTATTATACTGGCCAGATGTTATCAGTAGATCAAACCTCTCTTGTATTATTTATGCAAGGTAAATTGGAGGATGTTCGCGTAATGCAAATCCTTAACGATAATGATAAAAAAGATGAATTATTTAGTGTTACGGTTGAAAAAGTTAAGCAGAAGTCGGATTTAACTGTTGATAAATCATCTGGGAATGTCCAGTTAACGATTAAAGTTGATTTATACGGTAGAATAGAAAGTCTAGCAGGATCACCAAAGAAAGTGACGAATCAAGAATTAAATAAAAAAGCATCGATATATTTAACCGAACATGCAAAGGAAGTAACAGAAATTATAAAGGAAGCACAAAGCGATATATTAGCGATACAAAAACAACTCAATTCAAAGTACCCCGATTTCCTTAAAAAAAATGAATGGGAAAAAGTGTATAGGGAAATCGAGATTACACCTGAGATTAACATGCATATTCAGAGTTCATCAAATTTAAAATGATGTTTACTTTATATATTATTAGAAAATTAATAACTAAGGGTGAAACGGAGTGTGTATAGGGTGAAAAATTATAAAATGAGAGACATATTAATAAGGATTGTTACAATGCTGATATTAGGTGTCATCATTTGGAATTTTATAGCCTACCTTAGTGACACATTTATGGGGCAAGAATATAGTCCTTTTAGCCATCTCATAATTGCTCTAATCACAACTGTTTTAACCGTTACTCTCTTACAAGTAGTATTAAAAACTGATAAAACTTCATGGAACCAACTTGGGCAATCAACTTTTAAAAAAAATATCTTTTCATTTCTTCTTGGTTTTTTTCTCTGGACAATACCTGCATCTATAGGTTTATTTATTTGTTTAATGCTTGGGTGGGTTGAAATACAAGTTCATACAGATTTGAATTACCTATTGTTGAGTATTTTGATTTTATTCATAACTGTTTTTTTTATAGAAGCATTACCTGAGGAACTAATTTTTAGGGGGTATATGTATCGTTACTTAAATGCACTATTCCCTCATTGGGGCACAGTCATTTTACAAGCATTGTTGTTCTCGTTATTTGCTTATTTTATAGGGGCGATGTATTCTATTGAACAGCTCCAATTTATCCCTGGTTTTGCTATTATTTTAGGTGTGTTTAGGGCGATATCGGGCAGTTTGTGGACATCAATTGGATTTCATGTTGCAATTATGACTGCAACGCAAATTTTAGGACCTATTCATGGATATTTTGATGTGAGTGGAATTTTCACACTTCAACTTTTCGCATTTATTTTGCTACCAAGTCTTATTGGAGCGACTGTATTGTCAATTGTGTATTCAAATTACAATTGGAGTAAAAAAGTATCTTTAAATTAAGTAAAATAAATAAAATGGATTTCTTAAATTAAAGGGTGTTTTAATTTATAAAAACAAAAATCTTACCTATGGATTAACTACATTGGTGTTTTTTTTGTAACCATGTGTCAAGTAAAGACTATAAACCTTTTACAGCTTCGTTAAAAAAGGTCTATGGGGGCACCAAATTGGAAGGCTTGTCATAGTGCTTTTGACACTTTGTAAAACCAGCGGTCCATGTACTCTAGAGATATTGACGTATGGAAATTAACTTCGCTCATGTCGAACAATTTTTTATTAAGGGTGAAATTTGGAAAATCATGTTCACAAATAACACAGTAGATAGCATTCATTCAGCATTAGAAAAGTTACAAAAAAAGGAGCATTCCTGAATAAGAATGCCCTCTGTATTATTTTTAGGTGTGAAATAATTAGAAACTAAGTGTGACGGTGCACATTTAATACCTATCAAAGCTATAATCTACCCAACCATTTGCTTGACCTCTAATCTCTGCATGTGCAGACAAAATAGCTGCTTTCCAATCACCGATACCTATTTCGGCTATTCCAATAGCTTCTGATGTAACAAACTGTTTGTTTTCAGGAATATAATCATATTCTTCTTCCCACCGAACGGTCAAAGCCGGATTTATATTTCTGTCAACAGAATGTCCACCATTATTTAATTCAATAACTTCTCTAAATGAAAAATCATCTACAGTCCTAGTTCCAGTATTATAGTCTATAGCATGCCTGAATCTTAATATGTTAAAACCCCCAACTTCTACTGCAGTGAAACGTTCTTCTTTGACACGTTCAATATCAGTATGTTCATCTTCGTCTAAAGTAGTAGTTAATTCTTCAGTATTAGATTTCGTTTCAGTAGTTACCTCAATGTTTCCGTCATATAAACTTGTGTTCTCTCCTTGAAAGGCTGCATGTAATACTTTTGCCATCAATTTAGGGTCCGATAAAGTGTGTAGAAACTCTTTTCTTTCTACAGTCCCCATATCCCTAAAGGTTTTTAAATCCTCTTCTAACTCTATTTTTTCATTTTTGTCTGCGCCTTCCATTTCAGTAAAAATTTCATTTTCAAATTGCTCTTTTGTAATCACATTTTTTTTCGATTCACTTTCCAACGACTCAGCACTTACATTGTTTACACCAGAAATACATAAGACTGCGAGAACGATTACGGTAATAATTTTTTTCATTCATAAAACTCCTTTCAATTAATTATGTCATGTCCACCATACATTAATATCTGATATTATTAAATAGTTAGAAATAACTGAATCTTACGCAAGCGTAAATTTTATTGGAATGATAAGCTTAGTACGTTTTTACTAAATACCATAGTTTAACTGGTAACGAGTTGTTTTATGGAGTAACAGAAGTGTTAGATAGGGAGGTTTATCTAATGAATTATATTAGCAGGTTATATGTAATTCTCTCCAATTTAGTATAATTGGGCAGAAAATTCTTTAAGGATGATAATTCAAAATATTCCTTTAAAGAAAAGAGACGCATACACAGATGCCAAAACAGAGTTTGTAAAAAAATATTCGAGGATTGCTAAAGAGTATTATTAATGATTTACCAAGAGTTTAACTAAAACAGCTCGCCCTTTTATGAGTAGCGTTAAAAAATGCCCTTTTTTATAGAAAAATATTATGGTATGAAGAAGCAACGTTATTAAGATGAATTAGGTAAAACGTTCGTTAATAAATCACATTTTAATTGACCACCAATTAACCAAAATAAATTAAATTATAGAATGAAATAAAGAAGTATCTAAATATGAAATCCGTGATACCAATGGATGAAGATCTATTGGTGTTTTTTTGTATCTATATTACTGTTAAAAAATAGTATTACAACAATATTCATCATAAAGTATATAATGAATTTTTAAATATATTTAAAAGAAAAACTTCTCTAAAAAACTTCTAGTTGGTTCATAAAATCTATAACGTCAGAGGAAACCCAATATTCTTTAATTTTATTATTTTCAATATAGAAAATATCGGTTCCATCAAAGGAAACTAACTTTCCTCTTTCTGCTTTTGCTTCTTCCATTTTACCATTATAAACACCTTTAAATTTCCACCGTGCAGAGACATAATTTCCATCTTCTATAGGTTCAACTACAAGTGACATTTTCACATTTTCAAAATAGTCTTTAGCTGATTCAATAACATCTTTCAAAGCATTTAACCCTTTTGTACTACCTGAATCTTTACCATCAGTTCTAGCTTGATGAACTACACAATTTTCATCTGTAATTTGATTAAGAAAAGATATATCTTTGTTCCAAGCATCCATCCAATTTTGATATATTTCTTTTCCGTTCATAAACGAACTCCTTTCTCTCTTTTATATCATAGATTTTTTGATATCTGAGTCTTACTACCCTTTTTAGCATTATTCATAACATTAATCAACTAATCAATCTTTACATATTAGGCATACACTTATATTTCCTTTGTGTTTTATTCTTTTAATGCGTAGTACCTTTATGTAGGTTGAGGGCTTACTGGGAATTAATCCAGTGGAGATCCAAAATACTTTCGACAGTATTTATATATAAAGCGAGTAAAATCAATGGATTGAATCTACTGATTTTTGTTATTGTGATTATCCCATATTTTTAAATATTCAAATATATTTTTGCTTTGATATAATGATAATATGAAGTAAAAAATGTGAAATAGTGTACTTAAACTAAAGGGGCAGGATAGTTCAATAATCAATTGTATATATGTTAATCAATATGCCAAGGGGGGACAATATTGAAAAATATTTTTAATCAATTGCATGCAGAGGAAATTATAAATCGTATTGATAATTTAAACTCATCTTCAAAACCGCAATGGGGTAAAATGGATGTTGCCAAAATGCTTGCACATTGCTCATCTTTTCAAGACATTGCAATGGGAAACGCTTTTCCTTCGAGAGGTTGGTTGGGGATATTAATTGGAAAGTTTGCGAAACCAATTTTTTATAACGACAAGCCATTAGCTCGAAACATGTCCACAATCCCTACTATTTTGATTCTAGACGAAAAAGAATTTGAAACAGAAAAAGAAAAACTAAAACAAAAGATTCTAACATTCCAAAATAATGGCCCTCAAAAGTGTACAAATCACCCACATCCTTTTTTCGGTAAACTTACTTCGGAGCAATGGGGAAAAGGGATTTATAAGCACCTTGACCATCACTTGAAGCAGTTTGGTGTTTAGTTAGCCGAAGTGAAGATTTTTTACTAACGGGTAGGAGTGTACAATAAGAGTATACCCTTCTTTTTCTATTGGGCAGTTTTGTTGAAGAAGAACTGAAATATGTATAACAAAAGTATTAAGGCAAAGGAGGGGGAAATGATTCAACTACATAAAAATTCTGATACTGTTATCATTGTAATACATGAAATTTATGGGATTAATCAACATATTGAGAGTTTTTGTAAGTTATTATCAAAATTCAGTTTTGATGTAATTTGCCCAAATCTATTACAACAAGACACACCTTATGATTATTCTGAAGAGGAAGTTGCTTATCGGAACTTTATGGAAAACGTAGGATTCACTGACGCTTCACAAAAAATAAAAGATATAGTTTCAGATGTTACAGATAACTATCGAAAAATATTTATCATTGGATTTAGTGTAGGGGCAACTGTTGCTTGGTTGTGTAGTGAGGAAGAAAGTGTGAATGGAATAGTTGGATATTATGGTTCACGTATTAGGAATTATGTAGAGTTAACACCAAAATGTCCCACAACTTTATTCTTTCCCCAAGAAGAGTCATCATTTAATGTCGATGAATTAATTTCAACTCTAGATAACAAAAATATCGAGGCGCATAAGTTTAATGGAAGACATGGATTCAGTGACCCTTACTCTCCAAAATATAATGAAATATCAGCCCAAAAGGCGTTTGATGAAGTGGTAGATTTTATTATAAAACAAATGGGTTGCTATTAAGTAATCAGCGAAAGAGTTGAAAAAGGGAATGCTGTGGCGGGGGCAGTTTTGTTGAAGTGGAGGAGTTTAATGAAAAGAAAGTTTCCAATAGTGATTGCAATTGCTGCGGTTTCAGGCGAGGGAAAAAAACAATTGACTCTTAAAGAGGTTTAGGGATATTTCTGTGCTGACTTTAATTAACGATAAAGATTATGAAGAAGGATTAGAAAGAATGAAATATGATGTGAAAACTAACCCTTGATAAAACAATAGTCAATGACTTTGCAGAAATGTTTTGTACTGCTAAAAAATTAACCTAACGGGTGTAAGAGTGAAATAATAAAATCATCAAATTGATGATTTTTATTTTTGGGGATAAATGTATAGAATATTATGAAGTGACAAAGGTCTTGTGCTAACGGGGCAGGATAGTTGAATAAGGAGTGAGCTATTAATCAATAATGGCTATATTCAAACATATGATTGGACAATCAATGAAAGAGCTTCAACATTCGTCCATTTATTGTTCGGCAGGAGTTCACAGATATGGAAGTATAGAAATTATAAAATTAGTCCGATAAATTTTATTCCACTTATTAAAGCTTTTTTAATCTGATCGAAAAGTTTCTTCATCTAGATTAGATTCATCAAGATAGATGAGGGCCATTACCATTTTGTACTTCCATAACTACTTCACTCAATAGTAATTATGAATACTGTGTATCAGAAAATGGAATAAAATCAAGCCTTGAAAAAGAACGTTCGTTCCCTTTTATTTGTATCTAGAAAGCTTATAAATGAAATAAATTCGTCTGAAAGTAGGTTGGTATACAGTGAAAATTGACACACCCAAAATCCCTGAAGAACTAACAGTGAGAAGATTTACAGATATTTTTTTTGAAGAAGATCCAGAATTTGAAATGTGTATGGTTACCGATTCTGAATTTGTCGATGAAGTACTTGATCGAGTGCGATTATATAAAACAATGATTAGGAACTGTAATTTTACAAATACGGACTTCAGTCGAATCGATCTTACCGATGTGTGCTTTGAGAATTGTGATTTATCCAATGCTAATTTGAGTAATGCCTCTATGAATCGAGTTGAGTTTCTTAATTGTAAGTTACTTGGTAGTAACTTAACAGATTCTTATATCGGTAATGCAATATTTCGGGAATCGATTCTAAATATGGGTATGTTCGGTAACTCAAAACTTGAAAAGGTGATTTTTGATAATACGGAGTTAGAAAGTGCTGACCTTTTTGATTGTAAGCTTAAAAAAGTAGAATTTCTTTCATGCAATCTCAATGGTGCAAATTTTGAAGAAACATCGTTAAAAGGAATTGACATAAGCACATCCGATTTTAATTTTTTAACAGTTTCAATGGAGAATTTAAAAGGATGTATAGTATCATCGTCTCAAGCGATACAATTTGCTTCGTTATTAGGTTTAAAAATTAAATAGAATTGAGACTGTTTAGTACCCTTTAATTTATACTTTGATTTTAAGTGGCTTAAGGCTTTTCCTATACAAGGCAGTTTTTTATAGCATCTGTCTTACTAACAATGTAGTGATATTACAAAAATTGAAATGAAAGGTTGAAAGATGACAACTTATCATGTTATTGATTTAGAAAATTTTTCAAGAAGAAACTATTATGATTATTTTATGGCTACAGACATAACTTTTGAAATGACAGCAAAAATTGATGTTACTCAAGCAGTTAAAAAATGTAAAGACGAATCTATAAGCTTCTATGCTTACTCTATTTTTAATTTAACTAGATCGGTTAACGAGATTCCGGATTAGAGGTATGCCCAGATAGATGAGCAATTGAATGGCAAGAGTTAGTACTAACATTTACGAACTTTAATCAAGAAACAGAGTTATTTTATAGTTTATGGTTGGAAGAATCAACAGATTATAAATCAGTTGACCTTGAATTCAAAAAGCTTATAAAAAAGTATGCAAACACAACAGATATCGCACCAATGGGACTTGTTCCACCCAACGTGGTGAATATTTCATCAATTCCTTGGTTGCACTTTGAACATTTTTCATCTCAATCAGGAGCTAACAAAAATAATCTAACACCAATGATTACCACTGGAAAGTACGAGAAGGTTGGTTCACAGTTGCTGATGTCAGTGAATATTAAGGTGCATCATGCAACAGTAGATGACTATCATGTGGCGTTATTTTTTGAAATACTGCAACGTGAAATGAACCGTTAGCCGTTTAAATAGACGGAAAGAGTCTAGGTTTTTATTGCTGATGTTCTAAAAATGAGGAATAGAAAGTTTACTCGGCCTTATAAAGCATACATCACGATAAAAGAGGAAATAATATGCTATCTTTTTGTATTTAAAATGTAATTAAAACCGACTGATAAAAGCATAAAAAGTCGGGTGCAAAGTGGTTTCTCTTGTTATGTTATAAATGAAGGGAGTTGAATTATGGATATGATGAAAGGGATGAACAAGGCGCTAGATTATATTGAAGTTAATTTGGATAGTCATATCGACTTGAAAGAAGTGGCAAAAAGAGCTTACTGCTCTGAGTATCATTTCAAACGACTATTTTCTTTTCTATCTGGTATCACGTTATCAGAGTATATTCGCAGACGTCGATTAGCAATAGCAGCTTTGGAATTAAGGAATAGGCAAGTAAAAGTAATTGATATTGCCATCAAATATGGATATCGATCTCCAGATGCCTTTTCCAGAGCATTCCAAAATTTTCATGGTGTTAATCCAACTTTAGCTAGAAACCCAGAGCAGAATTTGAAAGCATATCCAAAACTATCCTTTCAACTAACTATTCAAGGAGGAACCCAGATGAAATATCGTATAGTTGAAAAAGGACCTTTTAAAGTCGTTGGAGTGAAGTATGTGGTTGAAATGGTCAATGAAATTCTTTCACCTACTTACGAAGACATGATAGCGGGGATTAGTGATTACAAAATGAAAGAACTGGAATCGCTCTCCAATAAGGAACCACATGGGCTTGTTCATGTCTCAGTCAATTACACGGAAGATATGGAAGGTAAGGCAACTTTTGATCAATATATAGGAGCGGTTACTACGATAGAAGATACTAATGGGTATTCGACACTGGATATCCCTCCATTATTATGGGCGATTTTTGAAGTGGATGGGGACTGGACGCAAGTTGAAGACCATTGGCAACGGATATATTCCGAGTGGCTTCCTTCATTTTCTTATGAGCTGGCAGAAGGCCCTGAAATACTAGCTAGTAAAGATCATAAAAGTGAGATTTGGATTTCTATTAAAAAGTAGGATGGATATCAAAATTGTGACTAAAGATACACAATATTATTTTGAGATGACTGAATGTTACTAAAACATATAAACCTAACTGTAAATGACGTTGATGTTTCAAGACTATTCTTAGAATATTATCTTGAAAAAAGTTCACTGATAAAAGTGTAAAAAACACTAGGAATTATGGAGGAGTACGCATGCGGTATATCTTTATTCATGGTTTAGGGCAAAATTCATCGAGTTGGGAGAAAACTATTTCCTATTTAGGTGAAACTAATAAAATTCTACGCCCTAATTTATTTGAACTTCTTCAAGATAAAGAACCTACGTATAATAATCTATATCTGGCTTTCACTGAATATGTAGACAAGATATCTGAACCAGTGGTTATTATCGGCTTGTCCTTAGGAGCGGTTCTTGCGTTGAACTTTACTATTGATCATCCTCACAGAGTTCGTTCTTTGGTATTAATAGCACCACAATATAAGATGCCCAAATTTTTACTAACAGTTCAATATAATATTTTTAAATTTATACCTGATTCGTCGTTTCGAAAACTTGGTTCTAATAAAGATGTTTTTATATTGTTAACTAAGTCAATGGTAGAGTTAGATTTCAGTGAAGATGTAAAAAGAATTCTATGCCATACTTTGGTTCTGTGTGGGAATCAGGACAAAGCGAATAAAAGAGCATCAGAGAGATTGGCAAGGCGTATACCCAAAGCGAAATTTCGTGAAATTGAAGGTGCTGGACATGAACTAAATAAGGATACTCCAGAAAAATTAGCTTCTGTTCTCGTAGAATTTCTGTGGTAGTATTGAACATGCAATTATTATAATTATTCTATCTTTATTTATATAAAGGAGGAAAAATGCTTCTTCTAATTGTTTTTATTATATTACTAATCAATATATTAACCATTGAACCTAAATTATCGAAAATAATAGAACAGAACGACATATTGATCGGAATAGAAAACAAGCGAACTTAAATTATTATAAGATCCTAAAAACCACCAAGGGAATGTCCTTGGTGGTTTTCTTTACTCTATAGTAATACTGCCATTATTCGTTCGCATTTTTATAAGATTTTCTCCGTTGCCGTAGACGGTATCCCAATCTTTTGCATCAAAAACAGTAATGCTTCCATTATCTGTACGTAAATCTAGTGTAGCGTTGGTTATTTCAGTACCAGTATGCACATTTATTTTACCATTAGCAGTTTGTAAATCCATAGAATTACCTAAGTTTTCATTTCTTATAGTAATAGATCCATTATCTGTTTTTGCTACGATATTATTTGCTGCTTGTTGAATTTCTATCTTCCCGTTATTTGTAATTACATTCACTTCGCCGGCTACTTGGTTTAATGTAATTTTTCCGTTGCTTGTTTCTGCGTGGAGATTAGATGCAATTTGCTCGGCGTTAATTTTTCCATTATCTGTATTCAAAGAGATTGTAGTTGCTTCTATACTTGAAACAGTTATTTTCCCATTGTCTGTTTTCGTTTGTATACTTTCCAATGATTTATCTGGCAAGTATACATGTATACTTGGAGTTTCAAATAATAAGAAGTCAATATTGAAAAAAGGCAATTTTTTTTCTTCAGTATCTATACTTAATGTGTTCTCTGTTGTTTCTACATTGAAATAATCATTTTCCTTATTACTTGAATATTCCACTCGTGGGCTTTCGTTTTCAGATGATAGGATAGTAACAGATGCATTATCTGCATTGATTTTTAATTGATTATAATCCATCTCTGCAATATTAATGACCCTTGTTGTTTGTTCATCATCACCATAAGGGAAAGTAACAATGGTACCAATTATACCAACAATAAGAAGGAAGGATGCTAGAAGGATAAATTTCTTTGTAATATTCATTTACTTGCACCGCCTTTGACAATTCTAATATTAAAGTTTAAATAGCGTATAAAAAGATGGATAAGATACTTTGATACATAATACATTGCAATTCCTAAAAGTAATCCTAAACCAACTAGTGTAATAGAAAAGAATAATTCAAAAAGCTGGAAAGCACTCGGAGTTATTATGACTTTTACGATTAGAGCGATAAACTGAAATACAAATGAAGCGGAAACTGTCCATAAAGAGATAACTATACTAGCCACTACTAATAAAGGACCTAATACGATGACTACATTTAGGAATCCTAATCCTAAAACTGCCCAGGTTGCTCTAAATATGTTTTCGGAGGAAGTGTTTTGGTTTACTTTTTCAACATGATAATTAGCTGTAACATCTTTTGCTAATTGTTGAGGCGAACCTAAGGAATCAGCAATTTGTTCTTCCGTCTTTCCTTCCTCTAAACCAGCGATGAAATGTTCCTCTATATCGCGAGTTATTTCTTTTTGTTCATGATCTGGGATGTTAGTTAGTTTAGCTTGTAGCTTTTGCAAAAACTCGTGTTTATTCATTTTATATTTCCTCCTTCATTAGGGATTCCACCCCGTGTTTGAATGTGTTGTATTCTTCCTTTAAATCTTTAAGGTGTTTTTTTCCGTTATTTGTTAAACGGTAATATTTCCGACTTGGCCCCTCCGAAGATTCTTGTAAATAGCTTGTGCAGAGGTCTTGTTTTAAAAGCCTTCTTAAGATTGGATAAATGGACCCTTCGGAAATATCGATTTTCTCAGTTATTCGTTTAATTACTTCATATCCATATAAATCTTGTTTCTCTAAAAGTACTAAAACGCATAACTCCAATACACCTTTTTTAAATTGAGCGTTCATGGATTCATCACCTCTTAATGTGTACTATTGGTGGTTATAACTATAATATAAAGAATACTACTATTTTATGCAAGGTAGTATTTAAAAGATATTAATATAGTTGTTTTAAGCATAATTAGAAATATATATAATAATGAAGGAAAATTGATATGTAGATGTAAATGAATTCCAAATATTTTTTTATTAGAAATCCCCTTGCGTAGAATGGAGAGACATGCTATATTATTAAACGTTGATTCATTAATTAACAACAAACAACAACAAAAAGTATTATCATATTTTAATATTTTTGTTGCATACCAACTGAAAAGATGGTACAATATAAAAGTTCGCTTTTAAGCGCCTGTAGCTCAATTGGATAGAGCGTTTGACTACGGATCAAGAGGTTAGGGGTTCGACTCCTCTCAGGCGCGCCATCGGGAAGTAGCTCAGCTTGGTAGAGCACTTGGTTTGGGACCAAGGGGTCGCAGGTTCGAATCCTGTCTTCCCGACCAGGAGTTACATAATTATTTATTAATTGAATAATTGCGGGTGTAGTTTAATGGTAAAACCTCAGCCTTCCAAGCTGATGACGAGGGTTCGATTCCCTTCACCCGCTCCAGAAATGGGCCTGTAGCTCAGCTGGTTAGAGCGCACGCCTGATAAGCGTGAGGTCGATGGTTCGAGTCCACTCAGGCCCACCATTTCTAAAAAAACACTTCAAAAAAGTTTCGAAAAAGTGTTGACAGAGAATAAAAGAAATGATATATTGATAAAGTCGCTTTTTTGAGAGCGACACAGAAATTGCTCTTTGAAAACTGAACAAAACAACCAGTACGAA